>NZ_LSJY01000015.1 GCF_001556865.1 Sphingobium sp. CCH11-B1
TAGAGCAGCGCCGGGCGCCCGCCGCCGCGAAAATCGGTCTGGATCGGCGCCATCAACACGGCCGCCTTCACCGGCATGCGGAAATCGCGTTCGAGAAGCCTCAGCGTCGTCCGGTCGGGATAGAGGCCAAAGGGCAGACTCATCACAAGCAAAGTCGGATTGAGATAACTTTCCTCCTGCATCGAAAAGGGAAGGGGTTCGCCTTCCCAAAGCCGTTTGGCGCGGGCGGCCAGGTCGCGGGCATGGGCGCGGTCGCGGCCGAACACCCAGACCGTCGGGATAACCCGCACGAACTTGCTGTTGCCCGCTTCGTCGAGAATCCAGCCGATTTCCTCGATCTGCTTGCCGACCTCGACCGCGAAGCTGCCCGCAGCCTTCTGCGCCGAGAGGATTTGCGCGCGCTTGTGGATCTCGAACTGCGAGTGATCGAACAGGATGTTGAGCGTGTAGAGGAAGGGTCCGCCAATCTGGTCGCTATCCTCCGACGCCCCGCGCATGCCGCCCATCAACCGATTCGCGCGCTCGGCGGTGATCCGCCGCGCCGGCGCCTTGGGGGTGAGGCAGCGCGCCACCTGGTTTCCGAGAAATACCTCCGCGCCCTCGAAGACGAGATCGGGGCCCGCATCGATGATCTGTTTGCCGATCGGAGGCGCGCCGACGGTCGTACCGTCCGCGAAGACACCTGGTGCGTTCTGCGCGACGCCATTGAAGATCCGCCGGTAGAAGGCGACCATCTCTTGCGGCGGAAGGCGGCGAATACCGAGCTTGGAGAGTTGCTCCTCGACCTGTCGGCGCAAATCCTCGCCAAGCGGCCGTCGCGTCTTGATCGAGAGCAGGGTGCGGAAGTTGCGAACGGGGATTCCGTGCAACGCCTTGAGACCGTGACGCCCCTCGGAGAGATAGGCCCGGGTCTGGCGTGCCGAGGCCTGGATCAGCGGATCGTCCCGAGTCTTCAGATCGAGAAAGGCATCGAGGGCGTCGTCTATCAGCGGGTCCGCGAAGGTGTGGACCTGTAGGACAGTGCCGTCCGGAAACTGGATGTTGAGCAGGCCCTGCAGCGCGCCCTGGACATGGGCGAACATGTAGGCGGTGGGCACCAGTTCCCAGGCATGGCCCCAGGTGTCGTCGACGCACAGAAAGGCTTCGCTGTCCTCGTCCCATGCGACCAGCGGCAGGTAGTCGGAGAAGCTGTCGCGGCGCACGGCGCTGCGCAAACGGGCATAGCTGAGCGCGCTCATGGCTTCGGCTCCGATGCAGGCGGTACGATCACGGGAACCGAAGGGGCTGTCTGCGGCTCGGGGGCGGGTTCACCATCGGAGGTGACGGCGTCGCGCACCTGCCCCAGGATCGGCGCCTGGGACGCGCGATCGGGCGAGGTGACAAGCGCGCCGCCGACGACCCACACAGGCTTGTCGATCACCGAATAGACATAGCGGGGCATGTAGAGCCGATCGGGGCGCTGGCGGTCGGCATAAGGCAGGATCAGCGTCCGCACCGTCCGTGCGGGCTTCAGCATCGGCGTGACCGGAGCCTCGATCAGCCCCTTGAGCTCGCGATAGACGCTGTCCCGATAGCTGCCATAGGCACTCCCGGCCGCTTCCACCCGCGAGCGCGGACTGCCTTTGGCCACATCCTGTCCCCGCAGCATCGCGCGGTCATTGGTGACCTTGGGGTCGGCCTTCGACACCACGCCGGCGACCGCGTCCTCATAGGCTTGGGTAGGATGGATGCACTGACCGTGATCGCTGTTCTTGCAGTCGAACTTTTCGGAATAGGGCGACATCATCGACCCGACTGTTGCGCAGCCGCCCAAGGCAACGAGCAGGCTCAACGAGAGCAGCGAACGATGCAGCGACGGGGGGAAAGCCGGTTTGGGCATGACGGAACCTCCTGAGGGAAGCGGCGGGCGCATCAGAACTTGCTCCCGACGGTCGGCTTGATCTCGAGAGCGAGGCCCTCCTGGATGACGACCACGACATCCTTCGCCGCGCCGACCTCGACGACGGGACCCGCCTGTCGGGCAAGGTCGAGGTAGAAGTCAGTGAGTTTGTCGGACGATTTGGAAAGGCCGCCCGCGACACCGGACTTGATCGCATCACCGGCATCCAGACTACGCACGCTGCCCAGCGCCGAGGTCGAAAGACTGCCGAACGAGCTTTCGACCGATTGCGAGATGCCCGCTATCGTACCAGCGATGAAGGAGCGCGCGAGCGTTGCCCCGGCGCGGGTCACCACCTTACCAGAAAGGCCCTTCTTGCCATCGGCATCGACGAAGAAGCCTTTGATCGCCTGGTCGACCACTGCGTGGCTTTCGAAGTCCACGCAGGAGATCGAGACGAGCTGGATCTCGACCCTTTCCTTGGCGAGGCTGCCGGTCGCGTTGCCGACGACGAAGCAGCCGGCGAGATTGGCCTTGACCTCATTGGGGAGGACGGCAGGCGCCTGGACCCTCGCGATGATCGGCTCGGGGTTACTGGTCGCGTCTCGGCTCGCCAGCGCGTCGATGCCCGTCAGGAGACGCGCCTTCATGAAACCAGGTGGCAAATAGATCGTCCGTTTCCCTTTTTTTGACGAAGGCGAGCTGCCTGCACCTCCCTCTGCTGTCTGGCTGGAAGTGGCCGCGCCGATCGCGCCCACCTGACGTTCTGTCGGCGGCGCAGGTGGTGCGGACGGCGCTGCCGGCGGGCTGGGCGGTGGGGGAATCTCATCGGCAGCGCCCTTCGCGTCTGCCGGAGCAGGCGGATAGGCAGGCGCGTCGCCGGGGATGGCAGGCGGCAAATCACCGCCATCGCCTGTCGTGGGCGCGCGGAAGCTGCCTCCCGCACCGGGTACAATCTTGCCTTCCTCAATCGCGGTGACGCGGTCACCAAGCAGAGACTGCCCGTCGAGAATCTTCTGCAAGTCCCCGCGCAGCTTCACCTCGAGGCTGTCGCCGCGCAGACCGGCGCCCATGTCGAGGTTCGACACCTGAGGTGCCTTGGGCGCCTCCTTTTGACCGCTGGTGCTGGCCGTATAAAGGCCAATCCCCACCATCGCGATCGTCGACACCACGCCCAACTGCTTGGCGCGCAGCTTTTGGTCGGAAGTAAGCTTCGCCCACTGCGCCGGCAGATCGAGTAAAGCGGGCCGCGACGGCGCGCCATTCGTTGCGTCATCATCAGCGATTGTATGCGGGGCCGATGCTGGCGCGGCCCGCGGAGTTTCGTCTGGCGAGATCATGACTGAACGCTCCGGCGCACGACGATCAGCCTGGCTGTCTCATTCGGACCCAGCGTCAGCCGATCGATCGTGATGGCGAAGATCTCCGCGCCGAGCGCGGTATCGAGAAAGTCCCGCTCATCGAACGTGACTGCGGAATTGGTGCGGACCAGATACTCGCTGACGGAGAGCCCGGCCCCCTCCACTTCGAGCCGTCTCCGCTCGGTCAGCGAGGCGCTGGGCAGGTCAGCCAGAACGAGCCGGTCGCGTGAAGGCGCCACCTCGGAGAAGGACGCCGGCACCCGCTCCTGAAGGATCGCCAATATGATCCCGACCGCGCGTTCCTCCTCCACGAGAGGCCCGAGCAGCGCATCGTTTGCGCGCGCGCGCTGGACGTGTCCGGGCACCAGCGTCACGGTCTGAGCCGGGATGTCGGTGGGTTCGGCGTAGAGCGGATAGATCGCCCCGTTGCACGAGACGAAGAATTCCGACGGCGTCGTCACATAGGTGCGTGTCTTGGCCCCCATATCGTCAGTCTCGAGCACGAGAAACTTGACCCAGGCGTCAGATCCGCCCCGCTCGACGGCCAATCCCTTCTCGGCCGAGAATTTGACGTCCTCGATGTCGCCTCCGACACACACGATGTGATTGACGTCGCGGTTTGAAAGCCGGATTCGGCTGGTCTGATCGGGAAGCGCCGCGACCGACTGGGCGAGCGCTGGAGCGGCGGCGGGGAGGGATGCGACAAGCATCCCTGCGAGGCTGGCGAGCCTCGCTCGGTTACCGGACATCGGCACTGAAATTCTCCTCCTGGAGGGCGGTCAGCCAGAAACGGCCATTCTCGAGCGCGTAGCGAATGCGCAGATTGCCTCGGAATTTGCGGATCACGCCGCCGATGACGCGAACCTTCTCGACCGGTATAAGAACCTCGCTGCCGGTCCAGGTGACGGGCTGATCGCCGCGGATATAGGTCGCGATCGAGAGTGTCGGATTGTTGCCGAGCTCGTCCAGCAGCCGGTTCAGGCTATCCCGCAGGCCGTTATAGGCGCTCGGATGTGCGATGCGCAGCAGCTCTTGGAACTGCCGGTCCGCTGAATAGGAAGAATAGGTGCCGGCGAGCGCGACGATGTTGAACGTGATCGCGCGAAGGTAGCTCTCGGAGGGCTTGTTGCCGGTCACATACAGATCGCCGTCCGCGCCGAATGGAACCACCACCGTGCGGGTGTTCTGGTTCGAAGTATAGATGACCGTACCGAGTACCGCGGTGATGCCGAACAGTCCGGCGATCGCGACCTTGAGCAGCCGGTTCTCCTCGAAGAGATTGGCCGAGCCCTGCAGATAGCGATGCAGATGCCAGCTCGGCCGCGTGTCGCCGATCATGTCGGGCTGGCGCTTGCGCCTGGAGGAATGAGCCATCTCGCCTACTCGAAGAAGCGGGTCTGGGTCGGACCCGGATAGTTGCGGAAGCGGGCAAGGCCCCAGCGCCAGGCCAGATGCGGGATGAACCCGCGCGGCTTGGTCCGCTTCCAGGGGATGAACAGGAGAAGAGCGCCGATGAGCGACCAGCCGATGAACCCGCCGACGATGACCGCGACGAAGATCACGCTCATGACGACAATGAACTCCTGACTGTCGAACCAGAGGATCTGGACCGGCCGGTGCAGGAACTGCGGCAGACGTTCGTCCACGCTCTTCTCCCTTGCTTCACCACGCCGCTGGGCGTGGATTGCGGAAGGCGACCACCGCCTCCCGTTCCGTTGCGCGGGCGCCGGCTATCCGGCAGCCCGGCAATTCTTCAGATCACCATGCCGAAGGTCTGGAGGATCGAATCCGCCTTGATGAGGCAGACCGCCGCCACGATCGTGGGAATGCCGATCATGATGTTCGAGAAGAGCCGCGAAACGCCGAACAGGAAGGCGGCAACGCCACCGACAAAGCCGAGCGGACCCTTGACGCCCTGGTTCACGACGATGTCGTAGATGTCGTAACCAAGGTCGCCTGCCGCCGGTGCCTGGAAGGCGTAGGCGACGCTCGTGCCAGCGATCACGGCCAGGAGGAAAAGGACCGCCGCGTCGATCGTGCGGAACGTCCTTCCCCGAAGAGCAGTCAACATATACAGTCTCCTTCTGACCAAATGTGGTCGTCTTTGGAGCCATCCCGATCATGCTTGCCGGCACCGACGAGTGATCGTTTCCGGCCGGCGAGGGCGCAGGACGGCTCCCGGAGGCGCGCCCCAGCCGGCATCCCGGTCCTCGCCGGCGCAAGCAGGGCGCACGGGCGAGGTCCGCCAAAATCTTTGGCATTGGTCTCAGGGGCTGGCTTTGCCCTTGCTCGCTTCGAGGAAGGCCTCGAGTTCGGCCTGCTGGAAGCCGGACACCAGCTTCCCCTCGACGAAAAGCGTCGGTGTACCCGAGACCCCCATTTTGCGGACGGTTTCGGCGTCGCGAGCGACCTTCTCGGCGCCGGCACGGCATTTGCGCAACGCGCTGGGGTGTGCGCCGGCATAGACCGCCTTGAACGTTGCCTCTCGGTCCGGAGAGCAAAGGATATGCTCCGCCTTCGCAGCGGCCTCAGGATGGATGCCGCTCACGAAATAGACCAGCCGCTGAACCGGCTTGCCTTCCGCTTCCTTCGCCAGCCAGAAGCGCTCGAGCGCCTGGCAATAGGGGCAGTCGGGGTCAGTGAATTCGATCACCCTCGGCGCGCCTGCGGGACCGATAACCAGAGCATTTGCCTGATCGATGGCGCCGAGACGTTTCCGCGCGCTGGCATCCTGGGCAAGGGCCGTCAGATTGACGCCATTTTTGTCATAGACTGCGGCGAAGAGGAGATGCTGGCTTTCCGGCGCGAAATAGATGACTCGTCCACCGGCGATGGCCTGATATATTGGGCCACTGATAGGCGCTGGACCAAAGTCCTCGAAAGTCAGGTTGGTGAAGGTCTGGCGTAGCTGGCGCTGTGCCTCCGCCGCGGCGGCCGTGAGTGGTTCGGTGCCGCTATCCTGAGCATAGGCGGGTGCGGTCGCGCAAAGCAGCGCTGCCGCGATCAGCTTAGCGCTGCGATACATGATTGGACTCCGGACGCACGAGGGAGGTGGGCGCGAATAGTCGGCTATCGAGGGTGAGCGAGTTGCCCAGCCTGATAACCGTCTGGATCACGGGAGGCTTCGGATGCTCGACCTTTTCACGGATCGCGAAGCCGGAATCGCTCTGCACGACGACGAGTTTGGCGCTCTCTGCGCAAGGATAGGCCTCGGCGTCGGGCCGGTAACTCTGGGCTTGAGCCGGCATGGAAGCAATGCCGAGCAACAATGCCCCGGCAAGCATCGGCAATGGGCATGGAAAGTCCATGGCACGCATCTCCTCGTGGCGCCGCGAGGCGCTCGGGTTTGGGTTTTGGATGACCCGGGCGAGAGAGCTCGGACTTTAGGTCCGTGGGCTCCGCCGATCCGGTGCGTCTCAAGGCATGACGATCACCGATGACCGCCGCAATAGGGTGGGCACTGAAGTGCCGAAGCGGCGAAACAAAGCACCGTTAGGGCGAAAGTGGCCAGATGATCTCGACACGCGTTGAAAAGAACAGGTTTGAGCAAAAACGGCACTATAATGCCGCTTTTGCCTCCATTCGTCGCGGATTTGCACCTGCCTGGTGGCGGCACCGGGCGACGCAACGCTAGTCTAGGCAGGAGAAGGGGTGATGGCTCGAGCGAGACGCAGCTTCAAGCTCCGGTTATCACCGGCCGGTCTGGACGTCCTCATTGATTCCCATTGCCATCTGATTCGCGTCACGCGCTCATTGATCGCCTGGGGCACCACGCTCCACGTAGCTGTAGAGCATCTCGAGACGCTTCCGACGGCCGAGATCATCGATCGGCTGAAAGCGCGGGAGCTCGACTGCCTTGGCGGTGGGGAGGAGCACCACGTGGGCGCCTCACATCATCTCTGGGAAGTCGCCACACGCATAACCGAGCGTGTCCAGCAAAGCGCGCCCGGCCAACGGCAGCCCAACCTCGGTAGGATCTATATTCTTGCGCTGATGCAGATACCCAAAGCTGACCAGATGGACCTTATCTGTGCTTTTGAGCGAGCGCTGCAGTCCGGGGCAAGAATGCCGGCCGTACGTGATGACAATGATCTTGCTGGGTAAATCCCGACAAAGTGGCCGAGGTTGTGAATTGACACTGGTGGTAAGTACACCTTAGCATTCGACTTACGGAATTGCCTTGGCGGGCGGAATCTCCCGTAAGGAGACGCGGATATGTCGCAAATGTTAGCGACTTCCGTTGCTGAAAGTCCAATCCTGTACGTCAAAGTGCAGTCGGGACGGCAAATTGAAGAGGCACGGAAGAAACGGCGCCTGACGCAACGCGAACTGGCGCGAGAACTTGGCATGGGTGTTCGCTGGCTTCGCGAGATCGAGGGCGGCAATCCTCGTTCGCGGCTCGACGATCATCTCGCTTGCGCCTACCGCCTTGGTCTGTCGACAGGCCATATCCTTATTCCGCTCCTCTTCGCCGGACAGAGGATGTGTTTTCCGCATCAACTGGCAACCGGGGACCTCAGCGATCTTGAAAGGATGTGTATCGAACTCATCGCACAGCGTAATCTCGACCATCTGACAAGAGCTTTGACACCAGCGTGGCCGGCTGCAGCAGCCCCGGTTGGTCCCAGCTTATGATGTCGGCAATTGATCCACCTCTCCAAGAAATGGTCTACCGATCACTAAAGGAAGATTACGCCGCTGGCGTCCTGTCACCAGGACGTCGCCTCGATGTGCAGGAGATTGCAGACCGATATCGATCAAGCAAAACCCCTGCACGCGAGGCGCTGTGCCGGTTGTGGGGCGAAGGTTTGATAGAGCCACACCCTGATGGCGGTCTTCGGCTTTCTCAGTACGAGGGAGACAAGCTCATCCGACTCTATGCGTGGAATATGAACCTTCTCATGGGCTTGGTTAACGAGGTTAGGCCATCAGCCTTGAAACGAGCGATCGAAAAGGCCGCCCAGCAGGCCTTGCAGCAGACACCCTTAGGCATTGCGCAGGCGGTCGGCTCATTATTTCTATCGCTTGCATCGGCGACAGGCAACGAATTCGCGATTTGGTCGATCAACAACCTGAACGAACGCCTGCATTATGTTCGAATCGGGGAAGTCCAAAATATCGGGGATGCCGTGAAAGAAGTAAGGACATTAACAAATGTCTCGGTCGTGAGCCTCCCGAAGAGCATGCGGCGCAGGCTCGAAGCCTATCATATGCGGAGAATTGACCGGCAGAAAGGCGATCCTGTCTGATCAGTCCAGTTCGACTATCTGAAAAATTCAATCGATATCAATTGTTTGTCAGAGTCCTTATGGCGGCCGGCGCTGGGGGCGCGGATTTCCCGCCAACTTGTCGAGGTATATTTCAGACGTTGGCCCTGAGATCGATTTATCGTCCTTCCGTCGCAAGTCAGTGCGGCAGTCGAAGAGGAATGAACCATGCAACGGAAGAACGACAAGCGTGACGTGAAGCGCCTCGATCTGGGCGGGGTCATGCAGCAGACCAAGGGCGGAGCCCAGTCGGTCAACGACAACCAGAACGGGCTTCGCCCGATCTTCGGCGGCCTTACCGCCGACTGACCGGATGCCTCGGAACGTCCGTCAGGTTGATCTTGGCGGACGTTCCTTTCTGCGTGGAATGTTGGCGATGGATTTTCGCTTCAGGCCTGGATTGCATTTCTGCATGATCGAGGGCCGGACAATTTTCCTCGATGAAGGCACAAGCCGTTTTTTCTGCATTCCTGTCGATGTCGATCGGGCATTTCAACGCTTGATCCTGGCAGAGGGACTGCACAGCGAAGGCGCTAATGATGTCTTGATCGCCGATCTGGTCGCGCTGTCGATAGTCGACGGCGAGAACATCGGAAAAAAGGGCCTTTCCAGACCTGCGCCCGTCGTCGAACCGAAAGACGATCTTAATCGATATTCCGCATATGATGCGCCGGCATTTGAAATTGCTGCAGCCCTTTTCGAGCGGTTGCGATCAAAGCGGATCGTAGCACGCCAGGCTATCGCTGATGTCCGGCGTCTCATTGAGCAGGAGCGCTTGGCGTTCGCCCACCGGCTCGGAGCCTCCGTTTCAAGCTCGATCCAGACGGTATCGGCAGCCTTCGAGGTTAGCGACTTCGTCTTTGGCCGCAATGACCGCTGCCTACCGCGAGCGATTGCAATGATCAGACGGTGCCTGCGCGCTGGCCACAGTCCTTCCTTAGTGCTCGGCGTGCGCGTCAACCCATTTGCCGCCCATTGCTGGGTACAGCAAGGGGCGACCGTCATTGGTGATTCCATAGACGTCACGCGGATCTACACCCCGATATGCGTGCTATGAGTGCGCCCCGATTTCTGATTGATAGGGCTGTCCCCGACCGGAAGCGGGTCGAGGACGTTGCGGCACGATTCGGCCTCAAGTCCTGCTTCGATAGCCGTGGCGTGCGCGCGTTCGTATCGCCTGGATACGCCATCCAGCTTGGTGGCAATCGGGGCGTGATTTTGGGGACGCTCTTCGAGCGCCACGGTCCACCGCAACCCATTGATGCGTTGAGCGAAGATCAGCAGAAACTGATCGCTGCCAAAGGAGGCCGCGCGCTCCTTCAGAGTCATTGGGGCGCTTATTGTGCGCTATGGGGCGATAACGCGGGACTCAGCATAATGCGCGATCCGTCCGGCGGGCTGCCGGCCTATATTGCGGGCGCTGCCGGTTCCTGTTTGATCGGGTCCGATCCCGAAATCATCGCCGCCACGGGATATTGGGCGCCCGCCATATCGTGGGATGACTTGGCGATCCATCTATATATGCGGGGACTACCACGGCCTGTGACGCCCCTTGCGGGGCTGAGCGAATTGTTGCCGGGTACCGCCTGCAACATCTGCGATGCTGCAATGCTCGTGGAAGAACTATGGTCGCCGTGGGATCACATCCAGCCTAAAACCTCGTCTGATAGCGCGCACCAGGCGGAAGTCCTTCTTCGAACGATCCAGAATGTCGTTGCGGCATGGTCTTCGCGGTACCCTTCAATCCTGATTGGTGTTTCCGGCGGTTTGGACTCGTCCATCGTCGCGGCGACGATTCCTGCACGACGTACGGCCGTGACGGGTGTGACGCTTGTGACCGACGATCCGGATGGAGACGAAAGGTCATTTACAAGACTCCTCGGGGAGGGGACCGGTATCGAGATCCTTGATGTCGCCTATGAACCTGCAGATATCGATCTTGGCACATCGTGCGTCGCCCATCTTGCGCGTCCAATCGGGCGAAGCCACGCGCTCGCTTACGATCGCGCCATGCATCGTATAGCGCGCGAACGCGGCATCGACGCCTTCTTCAGCGGCAATGGCGGCGACAACATCTTCTACTACACCCAGTCGGCAAATCCCATCGCCGACAGGCTGCTGACACATGGGATAGGCATCGGTCTGCTTCAGACTTGGCGTGACGTCTGCCGATTGACGGGCTGCACGCCCGTTGAAGCCGCCTTAGCGAGCTGGGGATCGATCCGGACAAGAGGAAGAGGGTATCAATGGCGACCTGATCCCCGCTTCCTGCACTGCGATCTCAGCGCGAATCTTGCCAGACTGCGGGGCGCGCACCCCTGGCTCGAAGATAGCCGGGCGCATCTCCCTGGAAAGGCCGCCCACATTGCCGCCTTGCTGCGCATCCAGTCAGGGCTTGAGGGGTATGACCGTCGACTTCCAGCGATGATCAATCCGTTGATGAGTCAGCCCGTTCTCGAGACATGTCTTGCCGCACCATCCTGGATGTGGGTCGAAGGCGGGAGGGACAGGGCCCTGGCCCGTTCCGCGTTCTGGCGCATCCTGCCCAGAGGGATATTGGAGCGGCGTTCCAAAGGTGGTCCTGATGGTTTCGCGAACCAAATCATTAGCGTGCATCGCGCCGAAATCATTGATCGCCTAACCAGCGGTCATCTCGCGCGTCAGAAGATCATCGATTGCGATGCAATCGTCTCGACCCTTTGCAACGATGCGCCAAATCTGGGAACGGATCAGGCGCGCCTGCTGTCACTGGTCGATACCGAAGCCTGGGTTGCTCACTGGAGCCCGTAGCATTTCCTGTCCCCAGCATCCGCTGGTGTTCCCGGAAACCATCGCAGAAGCCATGCTAACTGACGCCGTGCGCTATCGAGGCGAAGCGCTGGTTCGAGGATCTGATGAGCAGTTCTCGGATAGATCGCAAGTTCCACTGGTGCCGAACCACGGGCATTACCGGACCTGAAGAATTTTAGACAATCTGTTGGGCCAAGGCTTTTCTCTCCACACTCCAGGAGCACCGGTGTCTGTAGTGCGTCGATTGAACGAAGCGGTGATTGCGCCAGCAGTCGTTCCTTATCATCAACATCATAAGGGTTGCCAAAGCCCATGTTCGCATTGGCTGCTTGTTGATTTGGTCCGCCATATTCCAGCAACGCCCTGCTATAGAAATCGACAACACCTTCCATCGCCAGAGCGGCCCGAAACGTATGTGTATGGCTGGCGGCGTAAGCGGTCAGAATGCCGCCATAGCTGAAGCCGGCGAGCGCCACTCTGGATCGAGGCGTGCCTAGCGTCTTGGTCGCATAGGCAACGCCGCCAAGGATATCCTCAAGAGGGCCGTCGACATAGTCTTTCCGCTCACGGATCGCAGCTTCGAAATCCCGGCCATATCCGCCCCGGCCCCGCGTGTTGGGGATAAGGATGGAGAAGCCGTTTAGAAGAGGGCCATAGGGAAGAAATGGTGCGTCATCATTATAGCTGTCGGGTGTGACCATGGCCGGGCCGCCCGGCACCGAAACGAGCAATGCCGATTCTGCCCGCCGGCCGATGGCCCGGATGAGCACGCCATGTATGACATGATCGCCCTCCCTGCTTTGCCAGGATATCGCTTCCGCGCGCCAAGGAAGGCGGAGGGTGCTCGGGCGACCGGTCAACGTCATCGGTGCCCATTGATGCACATTCGTTGAAACGACCTCGCTAGGATTATCAAGGCTGTGACGGGTCATGAATAAAGTGCCGTCAGCGCCAATCCTGACCCCGCCGAAGCAACTCAAGGGCTGGCGTCCAAGGATCGATGTCGTCACGTGACTGGCATCGACTTTGAAGACCGGGCATTCCATCTGGCGCATCGCGACATAGGCAAGGTGATCGGCGTCGATCCAGGTCGGAAGGTAAGGGGTGCCTGTCATCTCATCCGGTTTCGACAGGATCAGTCGATCGGGGCCAGATGTGCTTTGTACGGCCAGTTTCAGGCCATTCTTGAACATGTCCTGGCCATCGGCTGTGAGATACGCAATCCGGTTGCCATCGGGAGACCAGCGCGGATCGAAGTTCGGCCCCGAACGATCGACGAGGGTCTCGATTTCATGAGTGCGAAGATCCCACGCATAGATGCCTGGCCCCACAGGATCAGACGCATCGGTAGCCGAATGGAGCGCGCTGAATGCTATCCTGTCGCCACCAGGCGACCAGGAAAAGGCTGTGTCGAGTCCGACAAGATTGTAGGCGGCCGGTGCTTCATTGAGGATCGCGCCGCTAGAGGCGGCCAGAATCGCAAGATTGTCACGGACGGAGCTGTAGCTTGAGCCATCCCAATCCAACGAAGCTTGATAGCCGCGCCGTAGCGGGCGCGTTGACGACTTGGCGATCAGGACAGCCAGAGATTTCCCGTCGGGAGACCAGCGAAAGTCTTTAATAGCACCATTTTCCGGGTTAATCGTCCAGGATATCTCCTTTTCAGGTTCGAATATCGTCAAGCCTGTCCCACCCAGGACGGCCAGCCGGGTTCCGTCCGGACTGAAGGCGGGATTGGGCAAGCGTAAGCTGGCTGCGTTGCGGCCGGTCTGGAGAATGCCTAAGAGCTTGCGCTTAAGGCCATCCTTAAGGCCGATGGACCATAGTCGGTCCGTGATCGAATTGTCGGCAACATTTCCAGAGCGCTCGACATAGATCAGGTGCTTGCCGTCCCGGGACACATCAAACTGCGGTCGCTCCATCCATGCGCCCGGCACACGCGGACGTTCAATTGCATAAGTTGCGAGCTGCTCGAAGCATGATTGCTGAACCGGCTTCGCGACTGACGCGGAATGCAGCAAGCATGTGCACGCAAACAAATGACCTGCCTTGTTCATGGCGCTCATCAGATACGCTTCCGCAGCGTCACAGAGATTTGCCGGCCGATCGCAGAATAATTGGACGAGTCATATGGCGGTAACGAGGGATCCGAGTTCTGGATTGAAGCTGGTTTCTCGTTCAACATGTTGAGAAGCGAAAGAATGATCTCTGTCCCGGCGAAGAGGCCGATGGCTCCATCGGCCTTGTACCTCAGCGTCGCGTCGAGTGAAGTGAACGAGCCCACATGCCCGATGGGAAGCGTTCGGGTGTCGCTGGTTCCACCAATATAGTTGGCGTAAAGGGATGCGTCGAAAGCGGTGCGGGAATAGGTCAAGCCTCCTTCCATGCGCCAGTTTGGTGGATTGAAGATGGTGCCGGCCAATTGGCTGAAAGGTAATCCAGTTGCCACCTGGCGGCGGCTTTCAAGGTAGCTCGCGTTCGCCGACAAAGTGAGCGTCTGCGAGCCACTGACTGAGAATCTATACTCACCGGAGAGATCGACACCGCGTGCACTCTGGCGCGCGACATTTCTGTCCGTGGCGTCGATGATCGCTGCGATGCTGGCGGCGTCGAACGCCGACCCACTGAAATTCGACAAGCCTTGAGGCAGACGAGCGATTTCCGCCTCGACAGCAGCACCTGATGGCGAACGGCGTACGAGATTGGCATATATCGGATTGTTGAGAGCTGCGGTGGCGCCCACAATGGGAACCGAAACCCTGTCCTTGTACGCCACGTCGAAATAGCTCGCCTGCAACCGCAGGCCTGGGATCGCTCGCGGCTTCAACAAGACAGTCGCCGTCCAGGTTTCTGCCTTTTCCGCCCGGAGAGGCGTCCCTCCACCAGCCAGCAAGAGAACAGGCAGCCCACTCGGGTTGTCCGAAAAGATCGAGCCGGGGAGCAGGACGCCCTGTCGTACCTGATTCTGCTGATAAAGCGTCGGCGCCTTGAAGGAGCGGCCCCAACTGCCCATCAACGTCAGATCAGGGGAGGGCGCATAGCGAAAGCCGAACTTCGGTGTCGCCACCGAACCGACCGCTTCATAATGCTCGAAGCGAGCGGCTGCTGTGAGGTCGAGACTATAGAGCAGGCGCCTGCTGTTCCCCGCGCCGAAGACCGGGACTGTGAGTTCGCCATAGGCAAAGCTGACGGCTCGCTTCGTATGAAAACGTTCGGTGACGATTGTAGGTGATCCAGGAGGGGTGTTGGACACCTCGACGCTCAGACCCAAAGATCGGATGCCGCCACCAGCCGCGAGCTTGACCTCTCCCCCTGGTAGTTCGGCAAGAGGACCTTGGACCCCGGCCTCCATAGCCCGTAAATCGTTGCTGTATATCAGGCGGCCGGGGGTCTCGACCGAAGCAGCGTACCGCCTGGAATGAAGGTCCGCTTTGCTGCCGGCGATGGTTCCCGAGAGATTAGCTGACCAAGCGGACGTCAAATCGACGGTCAGGGTCGGGGAAACGGAATAGGTACGGACGATCGGGTTGGACCGAAGCCCGTTTTCCGTCACCGCCCCGGTGTTGAAGAAGGGATTGTCATACTTGGAATTGCGACGATTGAAACTTCCATCGATCTTGAACTCGACCCCCTCCGTGATCTTTTGATGGCCAGTGGCAACGAAACTGATTTGCCTGACGCTTGGCACTAGCGTCGCACCCTTGTCCATCATCGAGGTGTAGCTACGGTCGCCTGCGCTAATACGCCCGGAGGATGTATAATCCGCTGCGAACATGAGCCCGCCACCGGACCAGGTCGTCCCCGTCACCGCCGAGAGTTGGGCTTGCCTGCCGCCACCGTCTGTAGTCGTTGCCAGCCGCGCGGAAATCTCAGCCCCACGGAAATCCGGGCGCAGAATGATGTTGGCCACGCCACCGACTGCATCAGAGCCATAGAGAGCGGATGCGCCGTCAGCTACCACCTCAACACGCTCAACCGCGGCCAGTGGTATGGCGGAGATGTCTACGCCTTGAGCTAGAGCGTCATAGGCCAGACGATGACCATTCAGCAGTGTGAGCGTGGCGTCCGGGCCAAGTCCCCGAAGGTTGAGCGTGGAAGAAGAACTCACATTGTTATTATTGCCTTGGGCGCCGCCTCCGGCGACATTAGGATTCTGACCGCCGTTGAAGTTCTGTGGTAAGAGCCTGATGTAACTACCGAGATCCGCCGCACCCTGCTTCTCAATTTCGTCTCTTGAGCTGATCGTGACCGGGGACGTAGCCGGGGCACCCTTAATCCGAGAACCCGTAACCACAATATCGTTCTGATCCGCCGAGCGACCCGCTAGATCCCTCGACGGCGCTGATCGCCCCCGGATGATGATCACGTTCTTCCGGTATTGCGCAACCAAGCCGGAGCCGCCGAGCAGAACTCGGACGGCGTCGTCCGCGCTGTAGGTCCCGTGCAGAGCCGGTGCCGTATGGCCGAGGACCGCCTCCGAGGTGAAGATGACCTCTTTGCCCGACTTGCGGCTGACGGCCTTGAGGGCTTCTCCAAGGTCGCCGGCCTCGATCCTGTATTCGACCCGGCGTTCATTCTGGGCGAGTGCAGGGGCTGCCGGCGTCAAGGTGCTGACAGCCACAGCCGCCAGGAGCGCGCAACGAAAACGAGACCGAGACCGCATTCGAACCATTCTTGCCCCCTTTGAAATTCCCGACAATCTGGCGGGAGTTTCGGGGAGCATCGCAACAAAACTGCAATCTACGGGGTAGGAGATGAAAAAATCTCGGGCTATCTTTTGCGCAAGGTGATTTCATCTGATTTGGTTCGTTCAACGTCGAGATCGAACAGCACCGCCAGCCGATCCGCAACCTCATTGGCATTGTCCACGCGGAAGCGTCCGCTGACTCTGAGGGCGCCGAGACCGGGATCCGCGAGGCGTATCGACGTCGCGGAATCCTCATTGGTCTCAGCAACCACCGCCGAAAGCGGCGTGCGCTCATACTCCTTGATGAGGGGCTCTTCAGGCCCTGCTCTAATGGGCTCGATGGCGGATTTAGGCGCAATGCCAGGCAGCAGTGCGGGCGTCACGACGGCATAACTCAGAACCTCTCCTGGCTCCAGACGGGCGATAGCCGCCGATCCCCGCCGCCCCTTCGCACCTTCCGGCCGTTCGACGTCGACCGCACCTTTGAGCAGGCGAACGGTCACCCGTTTGTCGTCGCCGAGTATGACGTCGAATATCGTGCCACGCGCCGTGACGCTGCCACCCCCAGCCAGCACGATGAAGGGCCGCTTCTCATGTGCAACCTCGAAGCGGGCACGACCTCGTGCGAGGCGCAGTTCACGTCGGGCCGGGCTGAAGCTTGTCGACAGCTCACTGCCTTCGTCCAGTTCGACCATCGAGCCATCGGCTAGCCGGACGCTCCTCCGTCCGCCTACGACAGTGTCGTATAGCGCCTGCTCCACGGTTGCGGCGCTCCCGATCTGAGCCACCTGGGACCCTGCGGATACGGGGCCACGCAAATCCTTGTTCGCTAACCACCCACCGGCGCCGAGAGCCAGTAGCAGACTTGCGGCGATTGCTGTCCACTTCCAATGACGGCTAGTCGGCTCATTGTCGTTAGCCTGGGCCTCGATTTCCTCTCTCTGCGCGGCCAGAAACCGGCCCATGGCAAAGATCTCGCCAGCTCGCTCATAGGCATCCCGATGCGTTGCACCTAGCGAGAGCCACTTCTCAAACTCTGGACGATAGGTCTTCGCGTCCGGCCCACGCATCCGTGCGAACCACAGCGACGCCTCGCGCATCAACTGATCCATTCGAGGCATGCCATCCGGCAATCCCTTCTCAGCCATTGGTGTTGCCAATGCTGCTGCTGATACGCACGATGGCCTCTGCCACATGCCACTCCACAGTTCGGATGCTGATGTTCAGCTTTTCCGCGATCTGCCTATATCCGAGTTCTTCTGCGCGATGTAACAAATATACCTCTTTTGTCCTCGGCGGGAGACCGTCAATGGCAAGCCGATATCGTTCCCGCATCTCGTTCAATTCTGCGGCGGAGTCCGGACCGGCGACCTGCTGATCTGCCGCGTAGATCACCGGGTCGAATGACTGGGTCCTGACCCACGCGCGCACGCGATCGGCCAGGAGGTGGCGCAATATGCCGTGAAGATAGGCGCCAGGGTTATTCCACGCAGCGGCCGATCTTGAGGCTGCCAACCTCGCGAAGGCTTCCTGCACCAGATCGTCCCGATCATCTTCGAGCCATATCTTCCTGCGGAGAAACGAGAAGAGCTTCGGCGCCTCCTGACGGTAGACACTCTCGAACTGATGCTCGTCGTAGACTGCTGCTGCGTGTGAACACGCTCCGTCGGTTTCGTGCCCCCGATACATTGGCTCAGGCGCCCCGGTCGGGATCGACTGGCGCCGACGCGCCGTAAAAGACTTGGACAATAGACAGCATGACAGGTCCACCCAAAGGTGGCGGGCAATATTGTCCAATACCTGCGCTCAACCGTCGCGGATGAGCCCACTATCATGCCTGGAAGGATAATCCTGCGCGCAGGCCCCAGCCATTTCCTGCACTGCCTAGGGAGTGTGCAACGGTTCTTAGGATCTTGCAAGGTGCGAACAACGTATATCCCCTTGTGGTGCAACAGCAGACAGCCACTCATTTTCGAAGACGTTGATGAAGCGGCAGTTCCGCCGCCACCGCGACAAGCTTGTCGAAAAAACGATCGAGCATCGCACTTGTCTCTTCCTTCAGCTCGACGATGATCCGGCGTCCATCGGAAGGGTCGCGATGCAGATCGACGAAGCCTCGTTCGGCCAGACGATGGACGATCCGCTGCGAGTTTCTCTCGGACGTGCTTGAAGCCCCGGTGAGAGAGGTGAGCGAGCGAGGTTGGACGCTTCTGCCATTGTAGAGTTCGAGCAGCATTTCGAAGGCCGGAATCGTAAAGAGGTCCTTGCCGAACTCGTCGGCCCGCAGTCGCTGGACCTGCTCGGTCAATCCGATCATGCTGCAACGGCTTAGCGTTGTCGTAATAAATCTCCCCTCTATCATTGCGCGCCTCCCATGACTGGAAGCGCGCGCGTTCGCAGCGGATACGGGATCAATCTCTGGCGAGTGGGCATGGACAGCTCCTTTCTCAGACGAGCAGGAAACGCATGTCGCACCCGGGCATATTGTAAGATTTTGCGTGTAAATGAGGATGGCGAGGCTTCGATCCGTTTTGGATGATTTACTCAGGACAACTCTCGGCATTTTTGCGGGCAGTAAGCGCAGTGCGGTGGTCGATGAGCGTGCCTGCCCGGCCGCTGGCGAGGGTGAAAGTCAATGATATTGGGAGGACACTTCTATAGCTGATAGTCTACAGTAAAAGTCGGCCCTCCGTCCGAAGCAGCGCTGCTGCGGTATCACCGGAACCTGTGAACACGGGATTTTGGCTACGCTCCGCATATCTTTGGATCCCTTCGCCCGGGCCGTCGCTCCCACCAGCCTGAGATAGATGCGACGGCCTATCCGTCGCCAGGGAGGGGAGTGGGCAGTGTTCGGCTGGGCGATTTGCGGGTCGCTCGATCATCACTGGCCTGTTTTCAGCCTATCCCTCGAGGCACGTCCATGGCGTACATCAACACCAAACATAACCCGGAACTCGAGGTGATCGGGTCCGATATCGTGAGGCGTCTCGGAGGCGTCTGGAAGCCCGGCGGCGCAATGTGCCGTTGTCCGGCCCATCCCGATCGCAGTCCCAGCCTGTCTGTTCGCGTAGGGGACCATGCGCTGCTCTTCAAATGCTTTGCGGGCTGCGATTCCCGCGACGTCATCAGCGAGATTTTGCGTATCCAGGAGAATGCCCTCCATAACGCTGAGAGCAAGCAGGCCTCGATGTCGAAGATGCCAACCGATCTGTGGCGCCGCCAGCAGGCACTGCGGATCTGGGATGAAGCCCGTCCGCTAATTGGTTCGCCCGCCGAAATCTATCTGCGTCGCAGGCGAATAGCGTTGCTTCCCCGTTCCTTGCGCTTCAATCCCCGAACACCTCTCGGTCAGGGTGACGACGTCGAGTTCCGGCCCGCCATGATCGCGGCTCTCCATGACGGCGGGCTCCACGACGACGGGCGCTTCATCGCCATCCAGCGGACCTTCTTCGATCGGGACGATGCGCGGCGTGCCCGCGATCTTGCCGACCCACGGATGACGCTCGGGCGCCCCGATTGTGCGGCTGTCATGCTGGGCACCGCAACTTCGGTTCTGGGGCTTGCGGAAGGCGTGGAGACCGCTCTCTCGGCGATGATCCTGTTCGGCATCCCCGTCTGGGCCACGCTTGGCAGTGAACGGTTGCATCAGATCGCTGTCCCGGATCGCGTTACTCGCCTCGTGCTGTTCCCCGATAACGATGTCGCCGGTGAGATCGGGGCAGCGAACGCCCTTGAGGTTTATGCCATGGCCGGGCGCACTATCGAAGTCGAGTATCCTCCGATCGGCTTCAAGGACTGGAACGACGTGCTCCGGGCGGGAGGGGAGGGAGTGGGGGAGTGGTGGCGGCAAGTAGCCTGATGGTCAGGCTGTCCCCGCCAGGAGACTACCACAATGACCCAACTTCCCATTCTCGTCGCCGCGGCGAACCTTTCCAAATCGCCTAGCAATGTCCGGACTGTCGGCGATGCCGTCGCCGATGCCCAGCTCGAGGCGAACATTGCCGTCAAGGGCGTCCGCCAGAACCTGATCGGCGTGCCCGTGTCGCGCAAAAAAGGACATTACCGCATCATCGCAGGCGGCCGACGCCTCGACGCTGTCCACCGGCTGATCGAGAAGGGCGTGTTCGCCGCCGACTACCAGTTGGCAGTTCTGATCCTCGGTGACACCAAGGACGCGATCGAAACCAGCCTCGAAGAGAATTTCTTCAATCTCACGATGAACCCGGCCGACACTTGCCGGGCCTTCCAGGACATCATCGAGAGCGAGAAGAAGACCCCCGAGGATGTCGCCAAGCGCTTCGGCCTCACCGAGCGGTTCGTGCGCAGCCGGCTTCGTCTTGCCGATCTCGCTGATCCGATCTTCGAAGCCCTGCGCAATGGCGAGATCACGCTGAATGTTGCCGTCGCCTATGCCAGCAACAGCGACCGCACCAAGCAAGCCGAGGTCTTCGAACTGCTCAAGGACGGCTACTACCGGGCCAACGTCAACGAGATCAAACGTCAGCTTGTTGAGGACACCTATGTCGGCAGCGATCCCAAGGCTCTTCTGGTCGGGCGGGATGCCTATATCGAAGCAGGGGGCCGGGTCGACCTCGACCTTTTCACCGACTCGACGACGGAGCGCTGGATCGATGGCGACCTCCTCAACCGTCTCGTGGCCGACAAACTCGCGACCGCCGCGGAGGCCCTGCGCGAACGTGAGGGGCTGGCGGAAGTCCGAGTCATTCCCTCGACCCATGTCAGCTACAACGACACCTGGGATTTGCGCCCGCTCAAGGGCGACACGCCCGAACTCACAGACGAGCAACAGACGCGTCTCGAGGAAATTGAAGCCGAGATCGAGGCCGCCAACGAAGCCTGGGAAGACGCCGACGAAGACGGCCAGGCCGAACAAGCCAACCGTGTCGAGATGCTCGAGGCCGAATATCGCGCGATCGAGAAGCCTGCACCGGTCCTTACCGAGGAGCAGAAGGCGGGGGCGCTCGCCTATGTCGTCATCGGCCATGACGGCCAGCCGCGTCTTCACGAGCAGCTCTATGTCGCTCCTACCGATGAGCCTGACGATCAGGAGCAGGACGATCAGGTTGTGGACGAGGACGACAATGACGATGTCGTCGCCGGCTCGGTCAAGCCCACGTACAGCCAGCGGCTCAGCCAGGAACTGGCCGAGATGAAGAGCGAATTGCTGCGTGTGCATATCGCCAGCGATCCGCGTTTCGCGCTCGACCTCGGCACCTTCTGGATGGTCGATAAGGCCACCCGCCATTCGAGCGGCTTCGATCTTGCGACCGAGCTCAAGGCCGACAAGCCCTACTCCGGGCTCACCGGCTACCAGAGCGGGACGCTTGCCGCCGAGGAATGGGGCAAGATTGACGAGGGGCTGGATCGCAGCTGGATCGAGGCGGGCGATGCCTGCCAGCGCTACGACGCCTTCTGCGCGCTTCCCGATGAGGCTCGTGCGGCGTGGCTCGCCTGGGCCATCGCCCGGACGCTCCATGCGGTTGTCGCGGGCAAGACGGGCGAGGCCATGATCGACCATCTTGGCACCAAGCTCGAGATCGATGTGGCGGCCTGGTGGCGTCCGACCGCGAACAACTATTTCGATCGTGTGAGCAAGGCCGCGATCCTTACCCACATCGAAGAGATTGGGGGCAAGGAACTGTCGAGCCGCTACGGTGGGTCGAAGAAGCATGACCTCGCGACCTCGGCCGAGAAGATCTTCGGTGGGTCCGTCCCCATCGAGGCTGAACTGCGCGAAGCGGCTCTCGCTTGGGTGCCCGACGTCATGCGTTTCAGCACGCCTGCGACCGCGCTCGAACTGGCGCCTGCGAAAGACGAGAGCGTCACCGACTCGGGTGACGAACTCCAGCAGGCCGCCTGATCGAACGCTCCTGGGACCGCGGCCTTGCGCTGCGGTTCCGTTTTTTGCGCACTTGCGCCTCAAGTGGCGAACCATGTTCGAGGAACTCGACAATGGCTGACATCATCCAGCTCCCCGTCATGACCGCGCGCGATGCCGAATCCATCGGTTTTGCGCGCTTCAATGATGTGCCGACCTTCCCGATCGATATCCCCGACGGGAACTTCACGATCAGCGCACGCACCAGCGACGGGCGCCGTATCACCTTCTTCTTCGGCGAATATCAGCGCGCCGCGCCGCCGAGCTTCGTCGACATCCAATTTCACGACAATGGGACAACCATCCCCAATGCGAATGGCGGCATCTCGCCCAGCTTCGACATGCTGACGATCGGGCAGGGGGGCCGTCATGCCTATGACAGCAGGCGCCATCCGTCGGATGAGAAACCGTCGATTGCCGTGATCCTCCTTGGATCATCATAGGCAGACGCCTCCTTCTTTCCTTTTGCCTCCAACTCAGGGCCTGGCCTCGTGCCATGGCCCCTTCTTCATGCTGGCCGCAGGCCCGGAGGGAAGGGGGAGGGGGATGATTGGGCCGCGATGGTCCTGATCCAATCCGGAGTTCCGCCATGTCTGTTCCTCTCCTTGCGCTCGCGCATCCCAACGAGCCCGAAAATTCCACGACCACACGCCTGTTCGGCGTCGCTACCCGGCTAGCCGACCTTCTCCAACGCGGGCGCTCAATCCGCCGCCAGGACCTCAAGCGCCTCATGGAGGAAGCCTTCAGGGTCTCCGACGCGACAGGCACCTGGTCGATGCGCGATGCCTACGATGCGCTCGAGGCCGCACAGGTGATCCTCCTCAAATCGTCGGCCGGCTGGACTGGCTTCGATCTGGCGGGCGCTGATGCCTTCGCCTCGCTTCGCCGCTTCGAACATGCGCTCCCGACCCAGACCTATCGCAGCGAGCATCAGGTCGAGATGCAGCAGTTCAGTACACCGATCTCGCTCGCCTGGCTCGCCGCACAGGCCGCGCGTATCCGACCGGACGATCTGGTGCTTGAACCCTCCGCCGGCACCGGGATGCTGGCCGTCCACGCCTTCGGGGTCGGCACCGCACTGGCCCTCAACGAGCGCGACCCTGGTCGCGCCTCGCTGCTCGGCAAGCTGCTCGGTGTGCCTGTTACGACCCACGATGCCGAATTCATCAACGACCTGCTACCCGCTGACCAATCCGCAAGTGTCGTGCTGATGAACCCGCCCTTCAGCCGGAGCGAGGGGCGGGGAAAGGACCGTTTCGCAGGCGCTCGCCATCTGCGCTCCGCGCTGTTGCGCCTGGCGCCGGGCGGGCGCTGCGTCGCGATTATGCCGCCCAGCTTCGCAGCGGACGGCACCGCCTCCGGCTATGCGATGGTCTGCGAGACCGCGACCCCGCGTGTCGAGATCACCATCCTCGGCAACCCCTATGCCAAGCATGGCACCGGCATCGCCGTTCGGCTGATCATCTTCGACAAAGGCTGGACGGGGACGACGGAACGCTTGACCGCCCAATCCATCGAGGAGGCTGAGATCCTGGTCGCTGCCGTCCCGCCGCGCCTTGTCCTACCCGAGCCGGAGCCGCCCGCACCGGCCGTCATTCCCTTGCGTCCACGCCGTGCTATGATGCCCTCGACGTCCACGATCTTCGGCGGCATTCAGAAGCGCGCTCTGGTCGCGCCCGACCGCATCGCTGCGGATGGGAGCACCAGACCCGTCGACTATGCGATCCGCGCCACGCCGCTGCCAGCGGGCGACCCTGTCGGGCATTACGCGCCCTGGCGCCCCGCACGCATCGATATCGCGAACGCCACGCCCCACCCCGACCAGTTGGTGGAGTCAGTTGCGATGGCGTCCGTGCTGCCGCCAGCGCCCAGCTATCGCCCGATGCTCCAACCCCAGGCCTTCGCTGCCCTGTCCGACGCCCAGCTCGAGACGATCATCCACGCGGGCGAAGCTTGCGAGCGCGATCTCAAGGGTACCTTCTTGCCCAACAAGGCAGGCGACCAGCTCCACGAGGACCCGGAAGGGGCAGTCTATCGCACCGGCTTCTTCATCGCTGACGGCACTGGTGTCGGCAAGGGCCGTGAAGGTGCGGGCATCATCCTCGACCAGTGGAACCGCGGTCGTCGCCGAGCGATCTGGATTTCACGCAGTTCGGCGTTGATCGAGGACGCAAGACGGGACTGGAGCGCGCTGGGCGGCGTGCCGATCGATATCCAGCCGCTCGATGCTTTTCCCCTCGGTGAACCAGTCGCTATGGCCAGCGGGATCCTCTTCCTCACTTATGCGACGCTGCGCTCCCAGCGCCATGACCGGGCATCGCGCCTGCAGCAATTGCTCGATTGGGCAGGGCCGGATTTCGACGGCGTTATCCTGCTCGACGAATCGCATGCGCTCGGCAACGCTGCCGGCACTGAAACCGAATTTGGCGCGGCCAAGGGATCCGAACAGGGCCTTGCGGGGGTCCGCCTGCAAATCGCGCTGCCGCGTGCCCGCGTCATCTACGTCTCCGCGACCGGCGCGACCAAGCCGGAAAGTCTGAGCTATACCGCTAGGCTCGGCCTCTGGGGACCAGGCACTGCCTTCCGCGACCGCGACGCTTTCCTTGCCGCCATGGAGGAGGGGGGCATCGCGGCGATGGAGATCGTCGCGCGCGATACCAAGGCCATGGGCCTCTACACGGCGCGCGCGCTCAGCTTCGCCGGCGTCGAATATGACCCGCTCGAGCATAAACTGACACCCGCCCAGATCGAGATCTACGATGCTTATGCCGATGCCTGGGCGATCTTATGCGCAGCTGCGCATAAGATGCCTTATCGCGAGGTGGCGATAATGCGAAGGAACGCGGCGTAGGCGCGCAATTTCCGTAAGGCGTGGCGATGTTGCTGCGCATTATTTTGGCTGCGAACCTCGGTGGTCTCTGGACCAGCTGAGGATAAAAGCATGTTGAAATTGCACGACGAGTTGATCGCCGAACTCTCGAATTTGCTCACGACGCAGAATTACAACCCGGTGGTCGTAGCGAACCATCGCCTCTACGCCCGCGCGTTTCTCGATTATCTGGCCGAGTGCGACATGCAGGTGGAAGCTGTGACGTCGGCGCAGGTCGATCAATATTTTGTCTATGCAGTCCAGGATTTCGAAGCCCGGTACGGTCGGCCTCCCTGTGTGCGCTGGCAGATGTTGCCCCGCACGTCGATCAACAAGCTGCTCCGGCTTGCTCAAGGCAAATGGCCGCCCGAGCCGGAGATAATCGAACCGGAAACTGTGTACCGGCAGGCGATCTGCTGCGAATACGAGGCATGGCTGCGCGACGAACGCGGTCTGGCAAGCGCTACCATCGCGGCGCTTATGTGGGAGGCACGGAACTTCCTGCGATGGCAGTTCGAACGGAGCGGTGCTGCCAGCCTCGACACGTTGAGCATCGTGGAAGTCGATCTCTACATGGACATGCGCGCGCCTGGATTAAGGCGCAAATCGTTGGCCGATGTCGCTGAGCGGCTCCGGTCGGCGGTGCGCTATCTGCATCGGACGAGGCGCATCCCGACTGATCTCACGCCGCACATCATCGGCCCCATGCTCTACGCCTATGAAGACGTGCCCTCGACGTTGGACAAGAGCCAAATCGCCGCGGTGTTGGCGACGACGAAGAAGGACGGATCGCCGCGAGGAATGCGCGATTTTGCGGTCCTTCAACTGCTTGCCACATATGGGTTGCGTGAAGGGGAGGTTTGCCGCCTTCGGCTTGAGGACGTGAACTGGCGCGGAGAATCCCTGCGTATCCGTCACACCAAGACCAATGCGTACTCCTACATGCCGCTATTGGCGCCGGTTGGTGAAGCGCTGCTCGACTATCTGCGTCATGGGCGCCCTCAGGTCGAGGGGCGAGAAATCTTTATCCGATCCTGCGCGCCCTACATCGCAATGACAAACCTGTACGGCATGATCCGCGGGCGGTTAGCAGCCGCAGGCGTCGAGCCGCCGGGAAAGCGAGGGGCACATGTCTTCCGCCACGCGCGCGCGGTCGAAATGCTGCGGGCGTCGGTGCCGCAAAAGATCATCGGCGACGTGCTCGGGCATCGATCCACCGAATCCACCAATGCCTATCTCAAGCTGGCGACAGATGATCTCCGAGCCGTGGCGCTCGATGTACCTGGCCTGGAGGTGCTGTCATGAGCGCCTGGCACGATCCCGATTGCACCGTTGTTGACACCTTCCTGGAAAAATCGCAGTTCCGGCCGGGAAGCAGGCCCACTTATCGCTGGTTCCTTCGCAGCTTCGAGAACGTAGCCCGACGTCATCCGGCGGTTGACCGGCAGATGCTCGACGTCTGGCTGAAGGAAATGGAAAAATGTTGGCGAATGCCGACGCTGCTCAATCAGGTCTGCATTGTCGATCGCTTCCTCGACCACCTCGTCGAAATCGGGCTGATCGCCGAGAATCCCGTTGCCGTGCTTCGCCACCGGTACAACGTCAAACAAAGCAAGCCGATCTGGCGGGCGTTGGCTTCCCCCAATCCCGACGAAGCCCTGGCCGCGTTACGACGCCCTGCTCCCTTCGGCAGCGTGCTGGGGGACTTCATGCGTGAGCACGTCGCATTGATGCGCAGCCGGGGCTATCAGTATGAGACGCAGGCTCACTGGCTATTGCGGTTCGATCGGTTCCTCCAGGCGAACCCCGAACTTGCCGGGGCATCGCTTGAGACAATGCTGGCGCGCTGGGCAACTGCCAAGCCGACCCGCAATCACGCGGCTGAATGTCAGAAGCTGGGGCGCATCCTGACCAAGGCGCGGTATCGCCTTGATCCCAGCATCCCGCCAAAACGCTTCAACGCCCGGCCGGAGCGGGAAGTGGCGCGCGAGCATCGACGGCCGCATATCTTCAGTCCGGCAGACGTCCGGCGGTTGCTCGATGTTGCCCGCTCATATCCGTCGCCGGATGCTCCGCTGCGGCCTATGGTCCTCTACACGATGGTGGTTCTGGCCTATTGTGCCGGACTGCGCCGTAGTGAACTCGCCGGGCTTGATCTGGGTGACGTGGACCTTCAATCAGACACGATCACGATCCGGGCAACGAAGTTCTACAAGACCAGGATCTTGCCGCTAACCGGCAGCGTCATGGCCGAATTACGGGCCTATATCGATGCAAGGCGGCGCGCTGGCGCCCCGCAGGATCCGCGGTCCGGGCTCTTCTGGCACGAGCACTTCAATGATCACTATACCCCGGTGACGGTCTCAACGATGATCACCAACGTCATGCGCCGAGCCGGGTTCAAGCCCCCGACGGGGAGGGCGGGGCCGCGCGTTCATGACCTGCGCCACTCGATGGTCGTGAACCGAATCCTCCAATGGTATCGATCCGGCATCAATCCGCAGGACAAACTGCGCTTCCTCTCGACCTATATGGGCCACCGGGACATCAACTCCACGCTGGTCTACATCACCGTCACGCAGGACCTGCTGCAGGAAGCAAGCGAGCGGTTCCGTACCGTCGGCGCCCGATGCCTCACGATGGAGGCGCGGTCATGACGAAGGGCAATCCGTTCCCCGCGTTGTTGCGGGCGTTCTTCCAGGAATGGTTGGCCGAGCAACGCAGTGCTTCGGTTCATACGATCCGGTCTTACCGCGACACCTGGCGGTTGTTGCTTCGGTTTATCGCGGAGCGAAAGGGCGCCGGGGTTGCGCGGATCATGCTGGCCGACGTCTCGGCCAGCGAGGTGCGCGCGTTCCTCCATCATACCGAGCATGAGCGCAGGGGCACGATCGGTACACGCAACTGCCGGCTTGCCGCGATCCGCAGCTTCTTCAGCTTCGTGGCGGACAAAGATCCCGAATACATCGCGCAATGCGCCGAGGTCCTGACTGTCCCGCTCAAGCGGGAGCCCACCGCTGCACCCTGCTATCTCGAGCCGGAGGAGGTCGAAGCGATCCTCGCGCAGCCCGACCGGTCGACAATCGAGGGGATGCGCGACCATGTGCTGCTCTCGTTCCTGTACAACAGCGGCACGCGCATCCAGGAAGCTCTCGACCTGTGTTCCAACGCGGTCCGGTTCGATGCGCCGCACTACGCTCGCCTCTATGGCAAGGGGCGCAAGGAACGGATCTGTCCACTCTGGCCGGAAACCGTGACGTTGCTCAGGAAGTTGTTGGAACGTCACCCGCGCGCCCCAGATCAGCGGATCTTCGTCAATCGATATGGTGAACCGCTGGGCGCCTCGGGAGTGCGGTTCAAACTCGCCGCCTATGTAGAAAAGGCGTCCAAAACCGTGCCGACGCTGCGGTCAAAACATGTGACACCGCACAGCTTCCGGCACGCGACCGCCGTTCACCTTGTCGCTGCCGGGGTAGACATCACCGTCATACGCAGTTGGCTGGGACACGTCAGCCTCGACACGACCAACCACTACGCACAGGCCAATCTGGAGACCAAACGAAAGGCCTTGGAGCTGGTGGGTGCGCCGTCGGCGAGCAACGTTCCACCTTCGTGGAAGCGAGATGCCAGTCTGATGGAGTGGCTCGACACCCTGTGAAATAATGCGAAGGACGTGGTGGTCAGTCTCCCGACATTGCGCGCCTACGCCGCGTTCCTTCGCATTATCGCCACCTCGCGATAAGCCGTGATTCATCGTAATGTCGACGCTGCGCTCAAGGCCGCCAATATCGTCGATCGCGCCTCGGGCCGGACCTTGAACGCGATGGCAAAGGGATCGGCGCTCAGCCGGTTCGAAAGCTCCAAGCAGCGCTTCTGGTCGGCCTTGCTCATCTCGATGAAGATGCCGACCGTTTTCGAGGCGATCGAGACCGAAATCTCGGCCGGCAACGTGGCTGTCGTCCAGCTCGTGAGCACCGCCGAAGCGATCCTCGACAGGCGGCTTGCCGAACTCTCACCTGAAGAACGCGTCCATCTCGATCTGGAACTCTCACCGCGTGCGGCGATGTTATCTGGAGATCCAGATAAAAGGATTTCTTTGCAGTCGAGATTTATGTCGAGCGGTTCGCACGCAGGCGCGGAT
>NZ_LSJY01000149.1 GCF_001556865.1 Sphingobium sp. CCH11-B1
TCCGTCCAATCTCCGCCAAGCATGCTCAAGCTTCACGATTTTTGCAACAGAGCCGGACCCAGAGCATATCGGCGTGGAGCGTGATCTCGCCCGACACGGCGGGCCCCGCCTTGTTGGAGCGGATGTCGAAGTTGCCTTCTTCGAGGCCGAGCGCGTCGGCAAGGCGTCGCATCGCGGCGCGGCCTTCGGAATGGAAGAGGCGTTTGGCGGGTTCGTCATAGGCGACTCCGCGCAGGGCGAGCGTCTTGAGCATGGGCCGGTTTCGAAGGTCCGCGATCCGGGCCATGCATTCTCGGCGCAGTTCGGCATCGGCGGGGCGATCAGAACAGACCTGCATGAGGTGGCGGGCGAGCAGGATGACGGCGGGATCAGTTTCGACCTCGATGCCGGCGTTGCGGCAATCGGTGATCGCCGCGTGGATGGCGTGGAGCGTGGTGCCGATGGTGGACAGGGCACTCGGGTCGAGCGCCTGGCCGTAGCGAAATGCCACATCATAGGTCATGGGGTTCTCCGGGAATCTCGAGCGGTTCCTCCGCTCGCGTCTCCGGCCCCCCTTCCCTCTCCCCGTCCGTGTCGCCGCGAGGTTGGCGCTCAGCGCGGTCGGTCACACCCAGTGCGCCGACAGGCGCGCGGCCCGATCGCGCGCGCAACATGGCCGGCATAGACACCGCAGGCCGCCCAATATGCCGCGAGCGGAGGTTTGCGGCTGCGCCAGCTCGCTTCAGCACGCTGCCTCGCATCCTGCTGGAGTTCGAGGAGCAGGTCGTGCAGCACGCCGCGTGTTTCAGGATCGAGCGCGCGCAGCCGTGCGACTGCGGGCAATGTGAGAATCGGATTGCGCACCTCGGCGCGGTTCGAGCGTGCGGTAACCCGCTCGGTGACGATGAAGGGTTGGGGCATAGTGGCTCCTCGGGCTGCAGGTGCTCACGCGCCTGTCGATCGCCCTTCCCCTTTTCCGTCTTTTCTTTGGCTGCGCGGCGGTCGTCCCGGAAGGCATCGTGCGCATCGGCCGTCGGGGCATGCTCAGCCCGTCATGCGCTCGCGATAGATGTCGGCAGCCCATTGCTCGATCCACGGGGCGGTGGTCTCGTCATGATCGAGGTCGCCGGATTCGATGAGTTCGCGGATTTGCTGCCGCGCTTCGGCAATCGCGGCCTCCCAGGGATTGTCGGGCGGCCCGGCATCCAGCGTCGGCGGCTGCATGGGAAGCTGGCGCTGCGGCTGGCGCAGGCGTGCATGCTGGGTGTGGACCCAGTGCTCCATATGATCGGCGACGACCGCGTCGGTCTTCGCGAGGTTATGGCGCCTTGCCGTGGTCCTGGCTGCGACCCCGTAAGCCTGGCTGTCGATCGAGGCGACGCGGTGGCGGAAGGCTGAAAGATAGGGGAGCGCTTCCCCTTTCACACCGAAAAGGTGCAGCCGCGTAAGGCGCGGGAGCACGCGGTCGAGATGATCGACGACTGCCATCAGACCTTCGGGCCCGTGGATAGGCCGCTTGCACATGGATCCGACGCCGACCAGTCCTGCCCGCTCGATCGTCAAGGATAGGGCCTCGGCGCAGCGCTCATAGTCGGACGGCAGGCGCCCCTGGATGACTGGCATGAAGGTGTCGAGGATCCCTTCGTCATCGCCGCGCAGGCGGCACTGGATATTGGCCCGGACGGTGCGCGATATGCGGTCGAGCACCTCGTCGCGGTCGCCGGCGACCTGATGCTCGACGCAATAGTCGAGGCTTGCCCACCAGCCGAATGGATAAGCCGCCGCAAGGCGGATATAATCGTCCACGGTCCACGGATAGCCGCCGTAGGTGACCATCGCGCTGAACCCGGCGCTGTCGAGGCAGAGGCTGTGGAGGCCCGCCGCGTTGGCGAGCGGGCGAAACGACCAGCCGGTCCATTCCCGCCAGCCGCGGCGTCTCGACCAGCGCGACAGGGCATTCGCCGAAATCAGGACGGGCTGCTGCAACCGCCTCGCCCGATCGAGCAGCTTGCCCTCGGACAGATGCGGCAGCCCGATCATGACCGCGATCGTACTCCGCTTGACCCTACCCGTGTTCATATTATGTTCCCCGCAAAAGGAGATTGCCGATGACCGATTCCGCCGCCCGCTATTTTGGCCATTTCGATCTGGACGTGACGCTGCGCGATGCGGCCCTGGATGAGCAGAACCGCCCGACCCGGCGGATGATCGCCAATGCGGCGATCGGCATGCATGTCGAGGACGCCTTTTATTCCGTCCGCGAACTTCGCGAGGCGGTGAGCTGGATCCACGAGGGCGAACAGGGCGGCAAGCGCAAGCTGGCCTCGATCCTCAGCAATCCGGCGGGCGATGACTTCCAGCGCTGTATCTATTTCTGCCTCGCGGGCCGCGGCGTGGTCGAGATGATCGATGATCTGATGTGGCTGGAAGAGCTGCTCGAGGCGCGCGGACGGATCGCGGGCGAGATGCATCGCCGCAGGGTCAAGGCCCGGCCGCTTGTTCGGCCCTATGTGGCGGACGAGCCGGATGGCCCGGTCGTGTCAACCTCCGAGGATTTCCAGCAGGGTCAATCCTGGTGGGCCGATCCCGGGCTGAACGCCTGAAGCACGCGCGGCCGGCGTTTCGGTCGGGCGCCGGCCCTTGGTTTACCCTTGGGCCGGCGCCGGTTGTTTGGTGCCCGCCCTCAGCGTTTGCAGGTTAGCCGCTCGCCGCGGCGCCACCGGGCGGGTTCCAGCCAGCTTCCGGCGAAGGCACCGGCGCGCTGCCGCTGCGCTTCGGTGAACGCCGCCGTGTAGCGCGCCGAGCGTGCGGGATCGGACCGCAGATACTGCGGCTGCGGAATGGCGAGCCCGGCGGAGATCATGACTTCGCCGAGGTCTCTGCCATCTATCGAGACGGTGGCGACCGGGCGGCCGTAGCTCGAGTGCGAAGAGAGGATGATCTGCGCGTCACCGCCCCCCAAGGTGCGCGCGGCGAGATCCTGCGCGGCTTTCCCGCATTCCCAGCAGGCACCGGCGCGTTCGCATAACTGATGCCTTTCGAAGGCATCGACGCCGAGCAGGCGGAAGTCGGTGGCGACCGTATCGCCATCGAGGGCGCGCGCCTTGGCGCTGAACGAGGTGTCCTCGGCGGCATTGCTGGGCGAGCAGGAGGCTGACAGCAGGAGCGCCAGGACGATAAGGCGGTTCATGCGACCATTTCGAGCACGATGAGGCCCGACGGCGCCGGGTCGGTCGACACACGGAAGGGTTGCAGCGGGTCCGCGGTGCACAGGATGCTGACCCTTTCCTGGGAATGATCGAAAATCCGGCCCGCGACGCGCAAGGCGTTCTCGCGGCTGCAGAGCAATCCGCGCTTTGACGACAGGCTGTTCCTTTCGATGGCGATTGTCATGACATGATCCACTTCATCATGAGGATATACGGATTGGTGCTCAGGCGAACACCGTCTTGTGGATTTTGGTGACGGGCACGATCGACCAGGCCCGCTCCATGAGCCGGCTGATCCGATAAAAGCAGCCGTTGTCCGGGTCGCGCAGCATGAGACTGCGTTGGCGTTTGCAGACCACGAACTCCTGCGCGACGTGGCCGTCGGTGAAGGTGACCGGCTGCTCGAGCCGGATGCGGTCGCCGTCCGAGAGCTTGCGTGCGCGCCGGGCGATGTTGGCGCGGCACCGTTCGCGCCAGTCGAGCGCATGCTTGTTGTCGGTCGGCGAGAGGAGGTCGAGGATGGAAGCGGGACAGTCGGCTTCGCACGGTCCCATGTTTTCGCTCAGTCGGGTAGGATTGGTGCTGCTCATGGAGTCAGCCCTGATCCCCCCGCCGAACCGCACGTGCAGCTTTCACCGCATGCGGCTCTCCACTGTGACGAACCATCACTTTGCCGTAGATCGGGCAGGCGGCCTCTGTGAGTATCCCAGTGGCATTGCTCGCACAGGACCACCGTCCTGCGGGCGCGTGCCACCTTCATTCTCACGACAAAACCGCGGTGCGAAACATCGGCCATCCCCCGGATATGGTGCACCTGACACGGAACATCGGATCGACCGCAAGCCTCGCATTGCTTGGCATTCTGACGATCAACCCAGTCCGTACGTGAGTGGGTGAACACCTGCGTCCAAGGCTGGATATCAATCCTGGACGAGGTGGCCGGATCACGTTTCAGATGAGCCAGTTTCCAGACTTTGACCGATCGGGGCTGGCCATCGACGTCGTAGCCGATGGTGAATTCCTGCCCCGTCCTCATGCGGGCCACGACCGCTCGCACATTGGTTTTGTGCTTGCTGGCCAAGGTCTTGAACAAGCTCCACCGCTGGAGAAACTCAAGCCTGTTCAGCTTGAAGCTCACATCCTTGGCGAGAGCATAGTAGTTCGCAAAACCCCGCAATTCGGCGTTGTAAGCTAGGACGATCTCAACGTCGCTGCAGCTGAGCAGCAGGCTACGATGACGCGGCTTCAACACCGACAGATCACCATAACCTTTTGCAGAAGCGAACGCGTGGACCTTCTCCCAAGGGACATGCAGCTGCATCACTTCCGACGGCGGCCTACGAAGGAAGCTGACGGAACCTTGTCGGCTCCGGACAACCCGTTGGCGTGTCGTATATGTGCGGACCTCATATCCAAGGAAGGCGGCTCCATCGCTCGCCTTGCGGATACCGCTTTTCTCCTCGGACACCGTGAGCGCCAGCGCCTCGGTCAGGAATGCCCTGACTTCGGCGAACACGCTTCGTGCATCCTCCTTGCTACCGATAACCCCAATCATGAAGTCGTCCGCGTAGCGACAGTAACGAAGTCGGCGATAACCGGGGTCCATCGCGTCTCTCGACGGGATGGACCGCTTTTGCGGCAGTAAGGTTTGGATTTTGGCCAAGGAGGCCGCAACCTTCACCTCGTCGACATTGTCTTTGGCCCGCAGCATGGTGACGCGCTTCCGTTGTTTCTGGATGCGCCCAGCCAGTCGCCCATATTCCGGGTTCGTGGCACGGACCTTCCCCCTCTCGAAAGCCGCGATCCGTTCCGCCATGAACATATCGAGTTCATGGAGGTAGATGTTGGCCAAGATTGGAGAGACGATACCGCCCTGCGGAGTGCCGCTGTAGGTCCGGGTGTGAACCCGGTCTTCCATAACACCCGCCTTAAGCATGCTGCCGATCAAGCCGATGAATTTCTCGTCATCGATCCTTTTCCGCAACAGCCGCAGGAGGATGTCGTGGTCGATGTTCTCGAAGAACCCCGCGACATCCACATCTACGAGCCATTTCACCCCCGTCCATACGGCTTTGACGTGTTCAAGCGCCGTATGACACGACCGGCCCGGCCGGAATCCATGGGAGGCGTTCGAGAACACCGGTTCATAGATCCGTTCGAGCAGTTGCCGCGCCACTTCCTGAACGAGGCGGTCGTCGCGCGTGGGAATGCCCAGCGGACGCCGTTTGCCCTTGCCTTTCGGGATAAACACCCGACGCACTGGTTTGGGATCATAGGTCCCTGCCGTCACGCTGGCGATAATCGGGTCGAGGTCTTCCGGTCCGAAGTCCGCGAAGGTCTCGCCGTCAATACCCGGCGTCATCGCACCCTTGTTGGATCCGATCTTCTGGAGCCCCTCCTCCCAAAGGAGGCGAGACCCCATCAGACGATAGAGTCCATTCACCCTTTTGCCCGACGCAACGAGCGCCGGAATGGCCTCCAACCGGCCTTTCACAGTTTCTGGCAGCATCAGCACACCCCATGATCGGTGGTTGAAGAATCACAGCTGCCGCCCTTCCCCCGGTCTTCCCCGCTTTCGGCCCGATCGCTCGAGACCTTATACAGTTGCACCGCCGCCTCCGAAGAGGTCGATGTCCCGGGCATTACCCCGGGCATTTGAGTAATATGGCGGCTCCGTACCCATGCAGGCCGGCAGAAGCCGCCTGTTTAGGGCATCCCGTAGTTACGCTGAATGGAGATGCGGCGCGGTTAGGTGTCCCGTTCGTCCACTAAACCCCTCGACGAGAGGCGCACCGGATGGGCTGAGAAACAGGCGGCCAAGACATGAGACCGCTGTCATCATCCGGACCTGGCGTGACAGTCGCTTTCGCCAGTATCGCTATATAGATTGCTGCAGACTGGGATTTAAGCAGTGTAGCCTTCACCATACGCACCTTGCCCTGACCGTCATCGCCTCCATTTGCGACTAAGACGCATCTGGCCTTTTCCGAACATGCTATTGTTCCCCGTCCCTTTCGGGATTTCAGACCTTGTGAGGCCCGAGGTTAGTCCGGCGAGCAGAGGCATTCTCAACTTACCTCATCATCACTGATACTCCATTTCAGCGCCGCAACGGCGCACTGTCCTTGTATCCAAATTGATGGCCATCGCGCGAGCGCGGGTTCCAGCGCACCAGGCAGACGACGGCAAAGACGCTTCCGGGAACGCCGGCGACCAGTTCCTGAGCCGCGGCGTAATAGGTGCGGTTCCCGGGACAGGAGGACGCCAGCACTCGGAGCCCGCGGGTCACGCCGTCGTCGAGCGTGCGTTCATAGGTCAGTTGCGCGTCGAGATAGGATTTGGCGGTCTTGTGGCCTCCCATCGACGTGAAGGGCATGAAAAGCCATCCCATGGGCGATCGTCCTTTCTGATGTTGAGAAACTGGCGCCCGAGAGCGGCTGAAGCCGGCGTCAGGCAGCGAGCGCGGGTGCCGGCGCGTCATCCTCGTGGCATTCGCCTTCAGCTGCGGCGCTGCCGAAGCTCTTGAGGTAGGCGAAGGCCTGCTCCGCCTTGGCGGCGGCATGGATGATCGCGGTCTTGTCGCCGCGGAGGATGCCGAGCCAATGCCCGACATAGCTCGCATGGCTGTCGTGCAGCACATTCGGCAGGCCCAGATCTGCGCAGCAGAGACCCGCCCCGATTTCTGCGACATATCCTGACAGTCCAGCCCCAATCTGACTTCCGACGTCAATTTTCCGGA
>NZ_LSJY01000150.1 GCF_001556865.1 Sphingobium sp. CCH11-B1
TCCGTCCAATCTCCGCCAAGCATGCTCAAGCTTCACGATTTTTGCAACAGAGCCAAAAGTCGCTGCTCACCATGCACCCCGATTACTTCCTGCTATCCGGGGGGTTGGAGCGGGCGCTGTATCGCATCGCGCGCAAGCATGTCGGCGCGCAGCAGGGTGGGTGGGTGTGCCGGGTGGAGCTGCTACGCGACAAGACCGGCAGCGACGCCCAGCCCAAGGAGTTCAACCGGATGCTCCGGCGGGTGATCGAGGCCGACCAGCTCCCCGACTATACGATGGAGACGACCGAGACGGCCGACAAAAGCCCCGCCGTCCTGTTCAGGCGACGCGGCGAGGCCGAGGCGCTGGCGCTTGCCGAGCGGATGCGGGCCGAAGAGGAGCGGCGCGCGCGCTTCGACGTCGATCGCCGGCGAACCGAGGAGGTCGACGCCCGCATGGATCGGCTCGCCGGGCGTCGCTGACTATCGGGGTTTCACCCACCGCAGCCGTCACTATCGGGGTTTCGCCCACCGGCCCGAGTCGACCGGCCGGCCGCACCGCGCCGCGATCGAGGCCGAACGGCCCGCCAGCTTGTGGATAACCGTCCCGGAAAGCCGCTTTTCAGGATTGGCGGACTCGGGGGATCACCCACCATCGCTTCGGGGGATCACCCACCGGACTATCGGGGGATCACCCACCGAATCACGGGGTTTCACCCACCATGCACATCCGCAACTGCCTGATAGCAAAGCGAAGATTCCGCTTCGCGCGGCCCTTAACCTTCTTAACGATTCCTCTTTAACAGAATCTCTTAACCCCGAGCGGCACCGCTGGACCCGCAGAAGCCCGTTAGGCTAGGACAACGGCAGCTCCCTCCATCAACGACATCACACGTCCGAAAGGGGGAAACGGAATCGGCCTAACGGCCGATGCGCTTTAGTTGCGTGCCGCCTTCGGCGTCACCAGGGCGGCGCAAGCGCCGCAGGCTTTCCGGAAAAGCCAAGCGCGACCGGCGGCGCTTCGACTTCGAGCGACAGTGACCGGCAAATCGGTCTCAGGGGCGGGTTTCCGGGCCGTGGTGCGCCGATCGAGAAGCGAGGGGAGGGCAGAGCCCTACGAAGGCCAGGGCAGCGCCAGCGCGGCCCCTCGCGCTAACTGGTCAGATCGACTATGACGTGCGAAGCGAGCTGCCCAGCGATCGCGACCGGACCCGCCGCGGCTGCTACCCGTAGCGGGTCCAACTTCCGGCCCGGCGGTGTGTGGACTTCGTGCTTTCGGCGACCGTTCAGGCCGGATCGAACAACCCGGCAAACTCGCGCTGATCGTAATAGCGGATTTTTTCGACCGCGAGCGGGTGTTCGCCCTGGCGCAGCAACAGAACCTGGTCGGGCCGCATCCGCATGATTTCGTCAGGGGTGGCGAGCCGCCGGGCGGTGACGTGTGCGCTGACGCTTTCCGAGGGGCCAGCGCGGTTTTCACCCCAGCCGGTGCCGCGCGAGGTGCTGACGGTATCATATTCCAGCGTCGTGTCGCCGATCGTGCGCGAGAGCATGTCGGCGGTTGCGTGATCGTTGACCCCGAACGCTTGGATCACGCCGGCGTTGGACATGAACGTACCAGCGCGCTCGCCATAGTTCGCCTTGAGCTGGTGCATGTCCTGGAGGATCGGCCAGAGTTGGAGGCCATAGCCCGCCATCAGCCCCATCGCGCGCTCCACCGGCTCCAGACGGCCAAGCGCGGCGAACTCGTCGAGCAGGAACAATACCGGACGGGCAGGGCGGGCGGTCGATCGCGCCATGTCGGTGACGGCTTGCGACACCAGGAGGCGCAGCCAGCGGGCATAGGTGTCGAGCCGATCGGGCGGCAGGCACAGGAACACCGTGGCGGTCGATTCCTTCAATCCCGCGAACGTGAAATCCGACGTGGCCGTGCTGGCGACGATGCGCGGGCTATCGAGAAAGTGGGTATGGCGCTGGGCCGACGACAGCACGCCCGCGGCTTCGCGATCGGACTTGCCGAGCTGGCGGTTGGCGGCGCGCGCGACCAGGCCACCGGCACCGGCGCTGTCCTGCATCGCGGCTAGCAGATCGGCGAAGCGGGCAGGGGCAAGCGTCAGATACTCGCGCACCGTCGCCAGCGTCCGGCGATCGAGGGGTTCGGTGGTGACGACATGGAGGATCAGCCCGGCGATGAGCGCCTTGGCTTCCTCGTTCCAGTGCGCTTCGCCGGACTGTCCCGGCGCGTCATGGACCAGGGCGTCGGCGAGCGTGTTGGCATCTTCCGCGAGATCGAGGCTGGCGGGATCGAGCCGATCGAGCGGATTGTAGCAGGCAGGGGGCCGGCCCGACACACCGAACGGATCGAGGCACCAGACCGGCCCCTTGGTGGCGCGGGCGCGGGCGGTGACACGCGCGTTCTCACCCTTGGGGTCGATGCAGATCACCGAGCGATCGAGCAGCAGCAGGTTGGGGATGATCGTGCCGACACCCTTCCCCGACCGGGTCGGAGCCATCGTCAGCAGATGTGCCGCGCCGTCATAGCGGAGCAGCTTCCCCGATTTGGCGGAGCGGCCGATCAGGAGATCCCCGCTCGCTTCCAGCTTTCGCACGTCGGCGCGGTCGCCGAAGCGGGCCGACCCCAGCAGCTCGCTTTGCCGGTTGGCGGCGCGGCTGTTGATGCGCCAGGTGGCGGCGATCAGCCCGACAAGGACCAGGAACGACACCGTGCCGGAAATGCTGCCCACCCCGAAGATGCCTTCGAGCCAGCGGGCGGTCGCATAGGTGTAGGCGCTTGCAATCGTAGCGGCGTCTGCTCGCAAACGGAGCGATTTTCTGCTCACTCTTTCTGCCACTGGCGCATGGCCTCGTGCTCGAATTATCTGCCAGTGTGCTCGCCATCATCCGGCGCTGCTTGCAAACGGGGCGTCGTGCTCACACTCCCTGCCAGTGGGTTCTCCAAACCCGTCGCCGGCAGACGCTTTTGCGAAGCGGGTTTCCAGAACAGTTTTGACACGCGGCGGGCCGCAGAAATGCGTTGCGGTCATGGCCCGCCGGCAGGATCGTCAGAAAGGAAGGTTTTCGCGAACAGGGCCAGCGCATAATAGGCGATGACACCACGCAAGCGGAAAGGGTGCGATGACCAAAACCGAAATGCTGGAGACGATGAAACGCCTCGACGCCCATGCGAATGCCCTGCTGCTGATCGGTGCTTCCGATATCGATCTGCTCGGCGGCATGTTCGACGTGATGCCGGACTTCAAGGCGCTGCTCGATGCCGGATACGGCGAAGAGATCGAGAGAAACGCCGGTCGCTTCCCCGGCCTGCACCGCTACGCCGTCATGCTCTCAAATATCGCCGAAGGGATCGCGGACGGCTCCATCCGGGTGCCACGCTGACGCCACTCCCGCTGGCAGATAATGTGAGCAGGCGACCATGACTGCGAGCAGCGCCGGATGATGGCGAGCACATTGGCAATTAGCGTGAGCAGACTGCTCCGCCCATTGTCAGATAATCCGAGCAGAAAATCGCTCCGTTTGCGAGCAGACGCCGCTACGATTGCAAGCGCCTACACATAGGCGGCGACGAACGAGACGACGATCGCGAGCCGCCAGGAGATCGGTCGACGCCCGCCGATGAGCGGCCCCGCCATCAGCGCGCCGCCGCGACGGGCGTAATCGGCAGGGACCGATCGGAGTCGGGATGATCGAGCAGCCGGAGCAGGATTTGCGTGGCGAGGGGAGGGGGGACCGCCTCGACCAGCATCATCTCGAAGAACGCATCGTCGTTGGGCGTCGGGATCATGTCCTCGATCACGAGGTTGGCGCGCGAGTCCGCCATGTCCTCGCGCCACATGGCGACTTCCGCCGGCGTGCCGCGCGTGAAATCCATCGCGCGCACTTCGGCGCGGATCGCCTCGATATCGAAATCCGCCATCAGCTCGCCTCCGTCGTTTCCGCTTCCGCATCGAACGCCCGCTTGCCGCGCCGCTTCCACAGCGCCAGCACGTCGCCGGCATCATCACCGCGCGCGCGGCCGGCGAGATCGAGCAGCGCGCCGTAGAGCGTCGCGCGATCGTCGTCGGTCAGCTCGACTAGTCCGGCTTTCTGGACCAGCCCGCCCAGCTCGATCAGGTGGCGCGTCCGTTCGCGGCGTTGCACGACCCAGACCCTGCTATCCGTTCGCCGTTCCGCCGCTTCCGCCCGCAGCGTCGCCGCCCGGTTCAGCCGCAGCGCCCGATCCGTCGATTGCAGCAGCGTTGCCACCTTTCCGCCCGCGCCGCTGAAAGAAGGCGGCGCCTTTCACGCGCCACGCCTCCTTCGCTTCTGTATCCTTGGACGCGACGGCATCGAGCAGCGCGCCGGCGAGCGTTTCCATGTCGAGCGCGTCCGCGCCGGTGGCGGTGACGAGCTGGCCGAGCTGTTCGATGCGACGTGCCTTGATCGCCTTGGCACGGTTCTCCAGCGCCTTCAGCTCCGCATCATAGTCGCGCACCTTGCGCATGGTGCTCTCTCCTTCCGCGTCAGGTCCACCGCAGCCTAGCAAACGAGAGCGGACAGGCAACCCACAACCGGAACGTTCGGCAGTCAATCACAGGAGCGAAGCGAATGATGAGTGCGCGCTTATACGTCGTTGCCGACGTGCGCCCAGAAGTGCAATAAGCAGGGCGTCATGGCGATCTACCATTTCTCCGCCAAGGTTGTGAGCCGCGCAAACGGATCGAGCGCCGTCGCGAGCGCCGCCTATCGTTCCGCGTCCGAGCTGCACGACGTCCGACTTGGACGCGATCACGACTTCTCGAACAAGGCGGGCGTGATCCACTCCGAGGTAATGTTACCGGAGGGCGCGCCGGAGCGTTTAAACGATCGCTCGACCTTGTGGAACGAGGTGGAGGCTGGGGAGAAGCGCAAGGACGCACAGCTTGCCCGCGAGGTGGAGTTCTCGATTCCGCGTGAGATGAACGAGAAGCAGGGCGTCGCGCTCGCGCAAGACTTCGTGAAGAAGCAGTTTGTCGATCGCGGCATGGTCGCCGACCTGAACGTGCATTGGGACAAGGCGAAGGACGGCACGCCGAAGCCGCACGCACATGTCATGCTGGCGATGCGCGATGTGGGGCCGGAGGGGTTCGGCAAGAAGAACCGCGACTGGAACTCGACCGAGCTGTTGAAGGACTGGCGCGAGGCGTGGAGCGCGCACGTCAACGAGCGCATGGCCGAGCTCGGGCTTGAGGGCCGGATCGACCATCGCTCTTACGAGGCGCAGGGGATCGAGCTGGAGCCGCAGCACAAGATCGGCCCCGCTGCATCGCGGCGACCGGAGCAGGGGCTAGAGGCGGAGCGGATCGAGGATCACACGCGCATCGCCCGTGAGAACGGCGCGAAGATCATCGCCAATCCCAATGTCGCGCTGGACGCGATCACGCGGCAGCAGGCGACGTTCACCACCCGCGATCTTGCGACGTTCGCGTTCCGGCATAGCGACGGCAAGGAGCAGTTCGACCAGGTGATGGGAGCAGTTCGGGGATCGCCCGAGCTGGTCGCATTGGGGAAGGACGGGCGCGACCAGGAGCGGTTCACGTCCCGCGACATGATCGCGGTGGAGAACCGGCTTGAGCGTGCCGGCGACAAGCTGGCGAGCCGCGCCGGGCATGGCGTTGGCGAGGCTACCCGTGACGCCGCGATCGGCGCGGCCGAGGGGCGTGGACTTGTCCTGTCGGATGAGCAGCGCGACGCCTTCGATCATGTCACCGGCGATGCGGGGCTGGCGTTCGTCGTCGGCTATGCCGGTTCGGGCAAATCGGCGATGCTTGGCGTCGCGCGTGAGGCGTGGGAGGGCCAGGGCTACACGGTTCGCGGTGCGGCGTTGTCGGGCATCGCGGCCGAGAACCTTGAGGGCGGGTCGGGTATCGCATCGCGGACCATTGCCAGCCTTGAGCACTCATGGGGGCAGGGGCGCGAGCAGCTAGGTCCCAAGGACGTGCTGGTGGTGGACGAGGCCGGCATGATCGGCTCGCGCCAGATGGAGCGCGTGTTGAGCCAGGCACGCGACGCCGGGGCCAAGGTCGTGATGGTCGGCGACCCCGAGCAGTTGCAGGCGATCGAGGCCGGCGCGGCGTTCCGCAGCATCACCGAGCGCCACGGCGCGGCCGAGATCACCGAGATACGCCGGCAGCGCGAGGGCTGGCAGCGCGACGCCACACGCGCCTTGGCGACCGGACGCACGGGCGAGGCGATCCACGCCTATGACGGCAAGGGCATGGTCCACGCGGCCGACACGCGTGAGCAGGCGCGGGGCGAGCTGGTGGACGGTTGGGATCGCGCGCGCCAGGCCGAGCCGGGCAAGAGCCGGATCATTCTCACCCACACCAACGCCGAGGTGCAGAGCCTCAATGGTGAGGCGCGCGACCGGTTGCGGGCATCCGGTGATCTTGGCGACGACGTGACGGTGAAGGCGGACCGCGGCGAGCGGCAGTTCGCGACCGGCGACCGCATCATGTTCCTGCGCAACGAACGCGGCATGGGTGTCAAGAACGGTACGCTTGCCACGATCGAGCGGGTATCGCCCGAAGGCATGGCGGTGCGCCTAGATGACGGGCGCGGGGTCGCGTTCGACACCAAGGACTATGCCCATGTTGATCATGGCTATGCCGCCACCATCCATAAATCGCAGGGGGTGACGGTCGATCGCGCCCACGTCCTCGCCACCCCCGGCATGGACCGCCACAGCGCCTATGTCGGCATGTCGCGGC
>NZ_LSJY01000151.1 GCF_001556865.1 Sphingobium sp. CCH11-B1
GCTGAGCGGGTCGGCCGCGAGCACGTTGGTCAGCGCGGAGGCCGTGGCGACAAGGGTTCTGAACCGTTCCCAGCCAGGCCCGGTGGCGATTATCCCGTCCAGGGCCGTGCCATCGTCCTGCGCTCCAAGCAAAGCACCACCGATTTCGGCAAAGGACTTCAGCGTGTCCCGAACGGCCGCCTTTGCGTCGGCGATCCTGGTGTTGCAAAGGCGTTCGGAGGCCCGATAGAGACGGCCTACGATGCGATCGTGGGTCTCCACGATGACATCGGCCAGCGATGACCGCCATTCCAGGGTGCAGACAGCGAGGATCGCAAGCCGCCTGTCTTCGGGCAGATCACGCATGCCGTCGGCGTAATAGCGCTCGCCCTGCCGGCGAAGCCGGGTCACACGATGCGCCGGCACGCCGTCCAGCAAATCCGCCGGAAGATCGAACCTTTGAAGATATTCCAGTCGATCCATCAGCCGGTTAGCGGCTGCTGAATTTGCGCCAACCTCGAACTGTCGCAGCCATACGAAGCGCGTGACGCGACCATCCACCGTATCCTCCAACAGGTGAGCCAAATTCTCGCTCAGGGTTGGCGTGATGCGATGGGCGATAAGATCCTCGATCCGGCGCTCGGCCTCAACCAGCGCATCGGCGCAAAGGCGCTCGATCGTCGAGGAGCCGGGAAGGCCCAGTCGGCCCGAAGCTGCGATTTTGGCCATGTTGAAGAACAAAGATTGAACATGGCGATCTACCAGGCTCGCTCTTGTCCTCCAATCTCGTAAACATCGGTCTCGATCGAGCACCTGTAGCTCTCTGCGATGTTGAACATCTCTGTCTGGAGAGATGCGATCTCATCATCGAGGCTGACGCCATCGGCACCCTGATCATAGGCGACGGTCAGCGTGTAATCGCAGTTCCCGGTCTTTTGCATCTGGTAATCCCGCTCCAGCATCGCCTCAATGCGCTCGCGAGCGGGCTTTCTGCCACGACCATGCTTGTTGAAGTTCTCGATGGTCAGATGCAGGGCGATGGTGACAGAAGGCGGCTTTTCCGGCAGCCCGATCCTTGAAGGAATGACGTCAAGCGCCCGATAGACGGTCATTCTTGAGATCTTGAGGTCGCGCGCGACGCTGGCCTTGCTCGCGCCGGCGGTGATCCGGCGTCGGATTTCATCGTCATCGATGTTTTTCTTCCGGCCTTTGTAGACGCCTTCGGCGCGCGCCGCCTCGATCCCGGCGCGCTGCCGGTCCTTGATGAACGTCAGTTCCATGTCCGCGACCATGCCCAGAATGGTGATCACCATCCGCCCCATGCTTCCGGCCGTCGTCACCTCCGGCTCAAGCACCCGCAATGAGGCTCCCTTCTGGTCGAGTTCATGAACCAGATTGAGAACATCGCGTGTGGAGCGACCGAGCCGATCGAGACGCAGGACGACGAGTTCGTCATCGGCGCGCAGGAACTGCATGATCGTCTCAAGCTCCGTGCGTCCAGTGCGCGATGCGCCCGAGCCTGTTTCGGAGCGGAGGATTTCACAGCCCGCTGCCTTCAACCGGGCAACCTGGATGTCGAGATCCTGGTCGATGGTGCTGACGCGGGCGTAGCCGACGCGGGTCATGGGCAAATCCGTCACATTAGGGTGGCTTTGCCCTCGTACAGTAACATTGGTGACGGAACCACCCTTTTGTGACATGTCGTATATGTCACTTCCGATCGTCACGTTCGGGTGCACCCAAATGGTGCGAGCGGAAAGGCCCCGGTCAGGCAGCAAGCCGCCCAAAATCGATCCGGCTATTCAGATCGAGGTCGAAGCGGCCATAAGGATTGACGTGGCTGTAAATCAGCGGTGTGAGGCCGCGATAATCATCCGGCGTCATCCGGCCCGTCCATTTCGGTTCCACCAGCACGCTCTGAAGCATTCGGGTGTTCACATAGACAAGCGACGCTTGCAGCAAATGTAGCGCCAGGACCGAGAGCTGCTGCTCATCGATGCGGTTAGTGGCGATCTCGCCGCCCTTGCCGAAGAAAACGAACCCATTGGCACTGTTCCAGTTTTCAACGACATTCAGGCCTTCATGAATTTCGCGGCGGAAGGACTCCTCGCGCAGATACCGGCACAGGAAGATCGTCTTGACCGCGCGGCCCAGCTCACTCAACGCCTTGTAGGTCGGGTGCATCACCTCGGAGCGGCTAAACCGGCGCAGGATCGCCTCCGGGTCGGCGGTTTTTGTCTGCATCGCGGCTGCATATTTGACCATCTCGTCATATTGCTGCTCGATCTCATCCCAGTTGATCGGACTGGAGAGGATCGGCTGCAAGTGGGGAAGCCGCGTTCGCATGCCGACATCGGGAAGAGCCAGCTTCTGGCGAGCGATCGCTTTCAGGCGGGGTGCAAGCTCAAATCCGAGAAGCCGGCAAAATGCAAAGCCAACCGCGCTTTGGCCATGACTATCAACATATTGTCGCTGGATTTCCATGTCGGTGCAATGGCGCAGCACGCCCTCGATCATGGAGGCGACCTCGGAGGAAGAGCAGCGCTTGAGCTGGGAATAGACGCATGTCGCGCGTCGTTCGACATGCCAGTAGATCATGACGCCCCGTCCACCATAACGCGCATGCCATTCCGTCATCAGGTTGCGATCCCAGGCTCCGAACTTTGTGGAATCTGACGCACAGGCCGTGCCGGCGTCCCCCCAGACTGCAGCATTGCGGATTGCCAGGGTCGCATTCGCAACCCTGGCACACGCCTCCTTGAGCGCCGCGGCATGAACGAAGCGGCGATGGACATGCAGCAGCTCTTCATAGCTGACATCGGGGGTGGCGCCGGCGATCCGCTTGAGCCCGGCATTCGTTCCCAGGCCGTAGAGGCATAGCAGGAGACGTTGATCCAGCGCGGTTTTCGGCAGTGCAACACGCGAGGCCGATGTTTCGAACGCTTCGAGAAGTCCCGTATCAAGGGCAGCCTCCTTCAGTACGTCGAGCAGCCCGGTCATCGGCCAGCGTTGGCCGATCTCGGTCTTGATCGAGGCGAGACCCCTGGGTTCGGGCAAGGGTTTGAACGGGGTGAGAGATATACGGTTCTCGCCGCGCCACAGCAGCCGAACCTTGTCGTTCCGGGGAATATTGGCATTGAGGAGCAACAGTTCCTGAGCAAGCTCTTCCCGGATGGCGCTTGAAAATGCACGCGCATCCGCCGTCAGGTTCAATCCTGTGTAATATGCTTCTCGCCGCGCATCGAAGTCCTTGGGAAGATCGTCATCGGGATTGCGGTATCGGTCCGCCCCGACAACCCAGATTTCCTTAGAACGGATGCGATCGCGCAGTTGCGCGAGGACACAAAGCTCATAACTGATCCGGTTTACGCGCCCCTCTTCATCAATGACGGAACTGCGCCATCTCGCCGGAATGACCTCGTCGACCGGCACTGCGTGCGGCGGCACGTAGCGGCATCCATCATCCACTTTGCTTCTGATCCAGTCCAGGGCCGCCAGCACCGGACGCCACACGGCGTTGTTCGACCGGAACTCCAGTGCCGAAAGCAGGCTTGGCAGCATACGGCGATAATGATTGGCCCATGACCTCCGCATCACCTTGTAGATCCGCCGATCCAAGGCGCCCTTTGCCTGGCTTTCCTTGATGATCGCCGCCAGTTTGTCCTTGCCGGCGATTGGGAAAATGACATCGCAGATGCGCCCGGATGGATCGTCGATCGAAGCGCTGGCAATCTCGACCAGGAGTCGCTCCTTGCCATAGACCCGCTCGATGTCTTTCGCGATATCGCCCACCACCTTGCGTTTCGAGCGCGATCCGATCTTATGGACCGTCTCGATCAGCAGGTCGACCATCGCATCCGTAAGCTGAGCTTCCCGCGCCATCAGATAAACGGCATAGAGCCCGAGCTGGCGCGCCGGTACATGCCGGCGCATCTCCGAGGCTTTCTCGCCGGCAACCCGGCGAACGATCTGATCGACCCATGCCTTGCCCGTGACCGATAGGAAATCTCGGGGAAGAGCAAGCCGTTGGATAAAGGCGAGTTTGGCGGTCACGCCAAGAATGTTTTCGAGCGTCGCCTGACCTGCATCCCCCTTCATCGTGTTGAAGCCGGTCGGGCCATCGGGATCGGCGAGCGAGGCTTCCAGCAAGGCGACCGCATCCGGCGCAAGCCGATCGCGGACTCGGGCCAACAGGGCCTCCAGATAGAGGTGTCGTTGCGAACGGACGAGGCGTTCCAGCTCCTTGCGCGACGGCCCATAGATACGGCGGTCGCGGCACCACAGGAAAACATGCTCGAGCATGGCATTGATCGGCTGCCCGCCCGCACAAAGATCGTCGGAAATCCACCTCGACAACGCCCTGCGATCCGTCTGCGTCATACGGCGGAACCCGAGATGCCGCAAAATCTCCGCGCAATGCCGGCGGGCGGTGCGCCCGGAAAAATCATAGTGGTTCACGGATTTGGCATCGAGACCAAGTTGCTCCGCCAGATACAAGACACCGTCGGAGGGTATCGACGCATGATCCGGCACAAAGAAGCCATGCCCGGCGAAAAATCTAAGCTGAACCGCCAATCCCAGTCGTGCCGTCTCCGCTTTGCCGGTCACGAACGCGATGTCCGAAAAACTCAGGCTCCAGGAGCCGATCAGATCCCCACTCGAAACGCCAAGGCTCATAACGCCGCTCCCTTATCGGAGCGGAACGTCGTTCCTCGCATGGGCGATCGTCAACAACAACCAGCCCGTTCCCGACGTGTTCTCCAAGATGACCAAAATCGCAGCTTCGGGCCGACTGGGCCGGGAAGGATCGTGCGGGTGCGGCGACACTCCGCAACGAAGCGACGGGCAAGATCCTCATTCGATGTCGCCGCCTCGGCTTCCCGAGCGATCCATTCGCGCAAATCCCGTGCGCCCCGCCCCGAAAAGGAGCGATAGCCGTAGATTCGGCGAAGGTCCGCCAGATGCTCGTGCCGGGTCTCCTCGCGCGCGGCATAGAGGAGTAGATCGTCGCT
>NZ_LSJY01000152.1 GCF_001556865.1 Sphingobium sp. CCH11-B1
GCGACTGGAACTCGACCGAGCTGTTGAAGGACTGGCGCGAGGCGTGGAGCGCGCATGTCAACGAACGCATGGCCGAGCTGGGGCTAGAGGGCCGGATCGATCACCGTTCCTATGAGGCGCAGGGCATCGAGCTTGAGCCGCAGCACAAAATCGGCCCGGCCGCGTCGCGGCGACCGGAGCAGGGGCTTGAGGCCGAGCGGATCGAGGATCACACGCGCATCGCCCGCGACAATGGCGAGAAGATCATCGCCAACCCATCGATCGCGCTGGACGCCATCACCCGGCAGCAGGCGACGTTCACCACCCGCGACCTTGCGACGTTCGCGTTCCGACAAAGCGACGGCAAGGATCAGTTCGACCGGGTAATGGGGGCGGTGCGCTCCAGCCCCGAGCTGATTGCGCTGGGCAGGGACGGGCGCGACCAGGAGCGGTTCACGTCGCGCGACATGATCGCGGTGGAGGCCCGGCTTGAGAGCGCCGGCGACGAGCTGGCGGGCCGCGCCGGGCATGGCGTCGCCGATCGCCAGCGGGACGCCGCGATCGGCGCGGCCAGCGCCAAGGGGCTTGTCCTGTCGGCCGAGCAGCGCGACGCCTTCGATCACATCACCGGGCGCGAAGGGCTGGCGTCCGTCGTCGGCTACGCCGGCAGCGGCAAATCCGCCATGCTTGGCGTCGCGCGCGAGGCGTGGGAGGGGCAGGGCTACACGGTGCGCGGCGCGGCGTTGTCGGGCATCGCGGCGGAGAACCTTGAGGGCGGATCAGGCATCGCGTCACGCACCATCGCCAGCCTTGAACACGCATGGGGTCAGGGGCGCGAGCAGCTAGGCCCCAGGGACGTGCTGGTCGTTGACGAGGCCGGCATGATCGGCTCGCGCCAGATGGAGCGTGTGTTGAGCCAGGCGCGCGACGCCGGGGCCAAGGTCGTGATGGTAGGCGACCCCGAGCAGTTGCAGGCGATCGAGGCCGGAGCGGCGTTCCGCAGCATCACCGAGCGGCATGGCGCGGCCGAGATCACCGAGATACGCCGTCAGCGCGAGGACTGGCAACGCGACGCGACGCGCGCGCTCGCCACAGGCCGCACCGGCGAGGCGATCCACGCCTATGATGGCAAGGGCATGGTCCACGCGGCCGACACGCGCGAGCAGGCGCGGGGCGAGCTGGTGGACGGCTGGGATCGCGCGCGTCAGGCCGAGCCGGGCAAATCCCGCGTCATCCTCACCCACACCAACGCCGAGGTCCGCGAGCTGAACGAGGAGGCGCGGGGCCGGCTTCGCGCGACCGGCGACCTTGGCGACGACGTGACGTTCAGCGCCGACCGAGGGACGCGCGCGTTCGCGCGCGGCGACCGCTTGATGTTCCTGCGGAACGAGCGGTCGCTAGGGGTGAAGAACGGCACGCTTGGCACGATCGAGCGGGTGACGCCGGAGGGCATGACCGTCCGGCTGGACGGGGGCCGTCAGGTCGCGTTCGACGCCAAGGATTACGCCCATGTCGATCATGGCTATGCGGCGACGTTCCACAAGGCGCAGGGCGTGACCGTCGATCGCGCCCATGTCCTCGCCACCCCCGGCATGGACCGCCACAGCGCTTATGTCGGCATGTCGCGGC
>NZ_LSJY01000153.1 GCF_001556865.1 Sphingobium sp. CCH11-B1
CTGCGCGCGCCTCCGGTCGGGCTACGCCCGCCCTCCGCCGCACGCAGCGCAAGGCCATCTTCAACAAACCAGCATCATATTATCCGAAAAGGGGGTCCCTCTTCGACGCCGATCGGGGGTCCCTTTTGAACGCCGTTTGACAACCACTTCCAGAAGTTCGCAGCCCGGCGCGTCAATGGCCGATCCTGTCGAAACCTGCCATTTCCGTTCCAGTGAGCGGTCTCGCAGCGGTGCGCTCAAGATGAGCGCTCAATTGGAGTCGTCGATCCTACAACCCGCCATACGGTCATCGTGCAAAGATCTTGATAATTTAAGAGTTCGGCAGCCGGTCGTCTGCGCTAATGCTTGGAATGATCGGCTGTACGAGGGTTATTTTAGGGGCCCGACGTGGCCCTTGCGCTACCCTGTGTGCACTAGGTGATCCGATCACTGGGCCGCCGCTTTACCGATCCCCCGGTAGCGCTCAAGCCAGTGAGCATAAGGCGCAGGGAGCACCCATGATGGCCGGTCCTTGCCGAGCGCCTGGGCCGCGACATAGGGATAATGCGGATCGGCGAGATGCGCGCGCGCGACCATGACGAGGTCCAACTGGACTTGCTCGATCGCCGCATTGGCGATCTTCGGATCGTCGATGCACCAGGCCGTCGCGACCGAAAGGCCGGTTTGTCGTCCGTCACAGGTCGAACCCGTCACCGGGCTGCTGGAGGCGGTGGAAGGTCATGCCAGCCTTCTCGAAATAGGGCTCATAGGTATCGTAGCGCTGCGTCAGGAACCAGTCGCGGGCATAGCCATCGTGGACCGGGAGCACATGGCTTGGACGCATGGACCTGGCGAACTCGTGGGCGCCGATCTCGGTCAGGAACGGCGCCATCACCGGCAGCGCCAGCGCGTCAATTCCAGCAAATTGGCGGAGCCGTTCATCGAAGCTATCGCCGGGATTGAGAAGGCGATCATTGACGACAAATGCCAGGACGGCCGGGATTTCTTCGGCGAGGATCGGCTCATGGCGCACCGGCAGGGCACGGACCGTGAATGGTCCAAGGTCGAGCCCTTCTTCTCTTACCTCGCTGACGGTGAAGCCCTGGCTGCGCAACGTGGCTGCGACCTTGTTGCCTCCGAATATCCGCGGTTCGCCATCGCCGACGATGGTGCGTAGCGCCTCGCCGTCGAGATGATCGGGATGGCCGTGCGTAAATAGGATGAAATCCACGTCGCTGAGGTCGCGAGGATCGACACGCCGATCGACGAACGAGAATTTGCCTGGGTCGAACAACAGCCGCTTGCCCTGGAGCGTCAGCCTCAAGCAGCTATGGACGAATTTCTCGATACGCATCAGGCGCCTCCTTCATCCGATCAACGCGGCGCGCGGCGATAAGTCACTCAGCCAGTCCCGCCCGGCGCGTCGGGAGCGCCCTGACTTCCGGATTCCTTGCCGGCCGGCGCCCCGCTGCCCTGCTTCGCGCTCAGCGCGGTCAGATAGTCGACGATCGCTGGAATATCCTTTTCCGAGACCGGTGCCTTATAGACCTCCTTCATCTTGGTGACCGTCGCCTTCCACTGGTCGGCCGTGAGCGCGGGCTGGGTCAGTGCCATGCTGGCCGAATGGCACGAGGTGCAGTTGGCGTTGATCACGTCGGCGTGCGGGCCGTCGGGATATTGCTGGTCGTCGATCGGCAGGGTGCGGGCGGCGGTGGGGGCACGTGGCTGCCGGGCGGGCCGATCGCGATCAGGACTATGGCCGCAAGGCCGATCGCACCGAAGGATAGCATGCCGATCGAAGGGACTTTCATCTCGGCTCTCCTCAGGACGCAGTGATGTTGGTGGTTTCGATATTGCCGCGCATGAACCCGCCCGGGTTCCAAATTGGCGCCATCGGCTGCGCGACCCCGTCCGTGTTCCAGCAGCGCGACATCAGCCGGACATTTCCGCGCGCCGCCAGCGGCACCTGCGTGTCCCAGCGGCGGAAGCTGTACTTGCCGTGATCGGGACCGAGCCGGGTGTGATACCAGGTGCGGCCGCCATCGGTGGAGACGTCGACCTTGGCGACCCCGCAATCGCCGCCCATGGCGATACCACCGAGCGGGATCGTTCGATCATATGCGATGGCCTGGCCTTCGCCGAGACTGGTGACCCAGGACCGCGGGATCATCCGGTTGATCGGGACGGTCGGGAAGTCCTTTGCGCCCGGCTTCACATTGGCGCCCGGGGTCGCCGGGATCTTGTAAGCCTTGGCCATCCAATATTCGTCATCTGGGCCGGGCAGCACCTCGATGTCATTGAGCATCTTGACCCAGTAGGTCGAATACCAGCCCGGCACGATCAGCCGGCAAGGGAAGCCGTTCAGCAGGGGCAATTGCTCACCGTTCATGCCGAAGGCGATCATCACCTCGCCGTCTCGAGCATGGTCGATGTCGAGCGCCTTCTCGAAATCGGGTGCGCCGGCAACGACGGGCTGGTCGAGGGCGCCGAAGCGCACCTGCACCGCGCCGGGCTTTACGCCGGCATAGTCGAGGATGTCGCATAGCCGGACGCCGAGCCATTTGGCGTTGCCCATCGCACCATTGCCCCATTGTGCGCCGGGCACGCGCGGCTGGAACAGGCCGCGGCTGTTGCCCGAGCACTGATTGACCGCCGCCATCTCGACGCGCGGCAACCGGAGCAGCTGCGCAAGGCTGATCGAAAGCGGTCTATTGACGTGGCCGCGGACGGTGAGCCGGAAAATATCGACATCGATCGAGGTCGGGATGTCGGCCCAGTGCCAACGCACGAAAAACTGGTCGTTGGGGGTGAAAACGTCGCGGTCGAATACCTCCATCGGAGTTTCGAGCAGCGGCGGGTGCATGCGCTGAAGGATCATGCTGCCTTTGCCGGGAAAGGCGCTGGTCATCGGCCGCCCGGCATTGCCGCCGGGAAGGTGCAGGTCGACGAGGCTCTGCGCGAGTGCGGGGCCGGCAGCGAGCGCGGCGCCGCCGAGCGCGGCCTGACCCAGAAAGCGGCGACGACTGCTTTCGGCGGCGAACCAAGTGTCGAGCTTGTCCATGATAGCATTCCCTTCTTCGGGCGAACGTGGCCGATCCGGCTCGTCGAGCCAAGCGATCGGATTTTCGATTTTGATCGCCTCAGGCGATCAGTTGGGTGTCGCGATGCAGGGCGATACGAAGAGGTGGCCCTTCCACGCGCCGGCGAGCGTCTTGGCGGCGACCACCACCCACATCATCGCGAGGGCAAGGGTGAGCACCGTCCCGACGATCCCGAAGAAGGCGAGGTCGAAGGTCGTGCCGAGGCGGAAGGTCGCGACCGTGTAGACGCCAAGCGGGAAGGTATAGCCCCACCAGCCGAGATTGAACGGGATCCCGGCGCGCCAGTAGCGCCAGGTGATCAGCATCGCGAGCGCCAGCCACCACAGGCCAAAGCCCCAAAGCAGCAGCCCCGCGATGCTACCGAGACCCTGGGCAATGCCGGCAATTGAGGCGAGACCGTGCGCCGAGAGGATCGCTGGCGCGTCAGCGCCCAGCACGAGCATTCCGAGCGCACCGGTGCCGATCGGGCCGAGCGAGAGCCAGCTCGACGCGGCCATCCCCTCGTGCGGCAGCTTGTGCAGCGCCATGCGAAGGATGAGTAGCGCGAGGATACTGAAGGCGACCGGCACCGAATAGGCCCAGAGCACATAGGAAGTGAGCAGCGTCACGAATTGCGCATGCGGATCGGCGAGATGTGGCGCCAGCAGCCCGCCGCTCGCCGCCGCCACCTCTGCCGCGACCACCGGGAGCAGCCAGACGGCGGTCATGCCGTCGAAGCTGTGCTCGTGACGGGTGAACATGAAATAGGGAATGACGACGCCGCAGGTCACGGCCACCGCGACATCGATCCACCACAGGACATGCGCTACACCGACGATGCCGTCGCCGAACCGGGCGATCCCAAAGGCGAGGCAGCCGTTGATGATCGTGGCGAGGCCCATCGGGATGGTGCCGATGAACATCGACACCGTGTTATGGCCGAAGATCCGCCGTGCCTCATGGCCAAACATTATCCAGCGCGCCGAATAGAGGCCGGTGAAGAGCGCAAACAGCGCGATGTTGAAAAACCACAACGCCTCGCCGACCGGCTTCAATGCCGGGCCGATGCCCGGCACCTGCGGTAGCGCCAGCGCGAGGATGCCGGTGCCCATGGTCGCGGCGAACCAGTTAGGGGTGAACTGGCGGATCATCTCGCGGGGATGATCGAGGCGCGAGAGTGGACGCAGGCCGCCGAGCACGGGCTTGAGGTCGCCGGTCATCATCCATGCTCCTTCACGAGATCGGTCAGCGCGTCGGCCGCTTTGGTGCGGTAACGCTCCTTGTGGCGCAGCGCTTCGAACGGCCGTGCGGGCAGCCCAAGACCCAGGTCATGCAGATGCCCCGCCGCCAGCGCCCTGCGCACGACGAGTTCGGACAGCACTGCCACCCCGGCGCCGGCTTCGACAGCCGAGCGAACCGCTTCATTGGACGGCAGGGTCATGCCGATGCGCAGATCGGCAGGGTCGACGCCGCGGTGGCGCAGCACCTCCTCGAAGGTCGAGCGCGTGCCCGATCCCTGTTCGCGCACGATCCAGTTGGCCTCGCGGACCCAGGTTTCATCGACATTTCCGGTTGGCTCTGCGCCGACCAGTAACATCCGGTCCTCGGCGACTTTCCAGTGCGCAAGTGCCGGCTCGTCGACCGAACCTTCGACAAAGCCAAGTTCGGCCGTGCCGTCGAGCACCTGCGCAGCAGCACCGTCGGTGTTGTCGATCGCCAGTTCGATGCCGATCAGCGGATGGCGACGATGAAATTCAGCGAGCCGCGCAGGCAGCCAGTAGCTGGCGATGGTCTGACTCGCGACGATCCGCAGCGTGCCGCGCTTGAGACCACCGAACTCCGCCAGCGCCAGCCCGGCGCTCGCGGCCCGGCCGAGGACGGCGCGCGCCTCGTCCAGAAACATGCGACCCGCCTCGGTGAGCTCAATGCCGCGCCCGACCCGATGAAATAGCGGCACGTCGTGGCGCGCTTCGAGCGCGGCGATGGCGGCACTCGCCGCCGACTGGGTGACGTTGAGCGCCTCGGCGGCGCGGGTCATATGCTCGCGCTCGGCGACGCCAACGAAAATACGAAGCTGTTCGAGGGTCATATCGATCTCCTGCAGGGATCAATAGACCGGCGCGATAAATCGTTCCAACTTGTTGATTGGATCGTTCCAATCGTCATTCACGATTGGTTGAGCAGGGCCGCTGCTTCGCTGAACGCCGCGCGAAGGCGATCCATAACCTGAGGACTTGTACAGACGTTGGCCGGGCTGGGATGCGGCATCGGCATGACCTTGATCGAAGCATCATGCGCCGACACGAGTTGTCCGGCCTTGGTCGCCACCCGGCCGGCCAGCAAGCAGACTTTCAGCTTGGGCAGCAGCGCGAGAAGCCCGGGGAGCGTGGCCAGCCCGGCATCGATCTCGGCGTTGCGCAGGGTGCGATTGCGGGCACCGGGTGGATGCATGATCCAAGGCACGGTGTTCCAGAGTACAAAATCGGACCGGTCGATGCCGGCCTCGTCGAGATAGCGCCGCAGATTGCGGGCGGTCCCGGACGGATTGTCGCGCGACACGAAGCGGGTGCGCTCAGGCCCGGGACCGGGGGTTTCGAGAAGCAACAGCAGCCGGGCGTCGACCCCGCCGTCCGCCGGGTCGAAATGCGGCACAGGTCTGCCGTCGGCCAACAGCCCTTCGCGCCAGCATTCGAGCTGTGCGACATGCGCATCCGCCAAGGACTGCCGCCGTCGCTTGATCAGGTCGGGGTCGTCGAGCCAGGCCATTCATCTCCATTCGTGATCGGAACGACAAATATCATCGGTTGGATCGATGACTAGCAACGCGCCACCTTGGTCACAGTTACAGCAATGCAGCAATGGCAGCGCTGTCGATCAGGAGATCCGACATGGCAACGCGCATTATGGAGAGCGAGTTTCAGCCCAAGGAAGTGGTGGAAGAACCGACGCGACCGGCATTACGCTTGGTCCGATCCGATGATCCATACGCCGAACTGGAGCGACCAGCGCCCGGCGTCGCCAGTCGCGGGGTTCATCCTAATGTGCTCGTTGCGCTGGTGGGGTTCTATGCAATAATGGTCGGGTCATTCTGGGCCTTCTTCGCACGCGATGCGGCAGCGGCAGGTGTCCTCGTCGTCGTGACGCTGTTCACGGTCATGTATTTCTCGCTGATCGTCGGCGGTATCCTCCTCGCTGACAGTGCTGCGCCGGGCGAGCGGCAGCGCAGCCTTGGCGAGTTCCTGCGCGGCCCGGTCGAAATCCTCGCCGGGACGATCAGCGGCCGCGAGGCGACGATGCAAATATTGCTCCTGCCGGCGGCGATGATGACACTGGCTGCCATCATAGGCGTTATCGCGAGACTATCATGAGAAGGGGCATGCGCTTGAAACTGATACTGGGCCTTGCCGGCCTCGGCCTCGCGGCATCCGCAGGCGCACTCGCAGCGGCGCCTCAGGACTTCGCCACCGACATGGCCGCCGCGATGGAGCAGATGCATCATGAGATGATGGTCGCGCCGTCCGGTGATCCGGACCGCGACTTCGCGGCGATGATGATCCCGCATCACCAGGGCGCAATCGAGATGGCACAGGCGCAACTGCGCTACGGCAAGGACGAACGCCTGCGCCGTCTCGCGCAGGGCATCATCGTTGAACAGCGTCAGGAGATCGCGGTCATGCAGGCGATCCTTGCCGAGAAGGGCGCACCGCCGAGTGTGCCTCACCAGCATCAGGGAGACGGAAAATGATTACGAATCACCTCAAGATGGCGTTTGCCATGTCTGCCCTCGGCCTGCTGGCGAACCCCGCATCCGCGCAGCAGGTGCCCAATGCGACGCCCGACCGGCCGATCAGTTCGCAGGACCGCTTCTATACTTCGGACCAGTTTTCCAACACGGTATCGGTCATCGACCCATCAACCAACCGACTGCTCGGCGTCATCAAGCTCGGCGATCTGACGCCCGCCAATCTGAGCCCACTCTACAAGGGTCAGCTTCTGGTCCACGGCATCGGCTTCTCACCCGATGGCAGGACGCTGGCGGTGATCTCGATAGGGTCGAACTCGGTGACCTTCATCGATACGGCCACCAACGCGGTCAAGCACACCGCCTATGTCGGCCGCTCGCCGCACGAGGCGTTCTTCCGTCCCGACGGGCGCGAGGTCTGGGTCAGCGTTCGCGGCGAGGACTATATCCAGGTGCTCGATGGCAAGACGTTCGAACCCACCACGCGCATCACCGTCCCGAACGGCCCGGGCATGACGATCTTCTCGCCCGACGGCAAATACGGGTACGTTTGCTCGAGCTTCTCGCCCGAGACGGTCGTGATCGACACCAAAGCCAAGAAGGTCGTCGGACGTGTCGCCCAAGCTAGCCCCTTCTGCCCCGACATCGCCGCGACACCCGATGGCAGGCAGGTCTGGCTGACGCTCAAAGATGTCGGCAAGGTAATGGTGTTCGACGCCAAGCCGCCGTTCGCTGTCCTTAAGACGATCGACACCGGCCCCATCACCAATCACGTCAACATCGCCCGCACGTCGCGCGGACAGTTCGCCTATGTGACAGTCGGCACGCAGAACATCGTCAAGGTGTTCCGCACCGACACGTTCGAACAGGTGGCGACAGTTTCGGTCGGCGCGCTGCCGCACGGGTTATGGCCTTCGGGCGACGGCACCCGCATCTATGTTGGGCTGGAGAATGGCGACGGCGTTGCGGTCATCGATACTGCCACCAACCGCCTGCTCACGACCATCCCTATCGGTCAGGGGCCGCAGGGCGTCGCCTATGTACCGGGCGCGGTGCCTTCGGGCGACGGCATGGCCAATCTGGTCCCGCTCGATATGGCCAGCGGCAAGGTCCAGTTGACCCTGTCAGGCCAGGGCCAGAGCCAAGTCACTTTGTTCGATCAGGGGCAGGTCCAGATCCTGCAGGCCGCCGTCGCCGGCCTGCCGCCCAAGCAACCGTTCACGCTCGGACTGGCGACCAAACCCGACGGGACGGGTGCGATTCAACCTCTTGCCAAGTTCATGACCAATCCGGCCGGCGCCGCCATCGTCAACGCCGTCGGGCCGATCCGCCAGATTGTCGCGGATGCTGCCCCGGCCGAGCGCCGTTATTTGGTCATTCGTGCCGGTGATCCGGATTCGCAGGGCGCGGTAGTGCAGAAACAAGCCCATTGAAGCCCGCGCGCCGCTGGCTACCAATTGTGCGCAGCGGCGTTTCATCGCTCTTCGACTCTCCCTAGTTATTGAAGGGAAGCTCATCGACGTCCGCGTTTACCTAAAGCCGTCGGGCACCGTCTAACCTGCTAACGACGGCTTTGTCCGATTTTACGGGGTTCAGCGTTTCGACGGCAAGCGACCAAATCGTGCCATTCAGATGAGGTCGCTGGAGTGTCCGCTGACACCGAAACCGGTCTTTCTCAAGCGAGACAACGGCTGGTCTGCTACGCGCCCGGTCCAAGTCGTAGAACCGAGATTTCACCACGCCTAGGAGCGGACATTCAGATCATGCGCAACGGGCTGTCGGCCGGCGTTGCCGTGAGAGTCTGACGAAAGCCGGTCTCGCGTTCGATGATTCGATTAACCGCGGGAACCCGCTGAATATGCGAGAGGAGCATGTGCGTAATCGTGATCTCGCGCTCAGCGAGCCCCCCTAGAGTTTGCGCATGTTTCAATAAGAAAGACGATATGTCGCTCGAACCGTACGCCCGAATTCTGGCCGAGCCAGGAAATAGCGCGCGTTCATGCCCCCGGCATCAAAGGAACCCATGCGTGGATTGCCTTCGGTCAGCCCAAGGCTGTTGGTCAGGTTGGTGCCATTCAAAGTCAGCGTCGCATGATCGCTGATCTGTGTGCTTACCTCGACATTGATCATCGAAAAGGGAGGCAGGCGCTGCGAGTTCGCGATGTCAGCGAAACGCGCGGAATAACGCGTGAAATCAGCGCTGAGATGCAGGCGGCCCGAGATGAGATCGACGCTAGGGCTTGCGCGCAGGGCGATGCGCGGCACCCGTATAAGCTGATTGCCCGTCACGTCATGGACCGCGACCGTGCCGCCCGACAGTTCGCTGTAGCGAAAATCTCCATAGCGTAAGTCTTGCACCGTCGCCTGCATGTCGATGCTGAGCGGGCCGATCAGCCGAGCATGGGCTGAAACTTCCATGCCAGTTGCGGTTGTGTCGGCAATTGAGGTCTGGCTGACATAGATGCTGGTGGCAGGATCGAAGCGATAGTCGGTGAAGGGCAGCCGCTTGAAATGGGTCCGGAAAAGGACGGCGGAGAAGTTCCAGTTGCGCCGCTGCACGATCAGGCCGGCCTCCGCCATGACGATCGGGACGATGGCCTCGTCCGTGCGATCGGGGTCGGCATAGAATTCCGACGCGCTCGGCAGGCGGGAAATGCGGGTGGCGCGCAGGAACAGGCCGGTCCCCGGATCGGGATTGAAATTGATGCCCGCCGTCATGCTGAAGCCTGAGAAGTGCCGATCGATAGGTTGGAAAAGACCCGTGCCGGCCAGCACGCTATCGTCCGCCAGGGTCGTCGGATCGCCCAGATCGACCGCCGAGGACAGTTCCATCCTGCCGCCGATCCGCGTCCGTTCCCACCGTCCGCCAAGGTCGATGCGCCAATGCTCGCCCAGCTTCCATTCGTCGGCCGCATACACGGCCAGATTGGCGGTCTTCAGGGTCACGTCGTCGAACAGCGAGCCATAGCGGACGAAGCCGTTGTCAGTCAGCGATCCGACCCGCCGCCCATCCGCATCGACCGCCACGACATCCAGCCGCCGCGCCTGTCCCCGCACGTCGAGCAGCACCGTCCCCATCGTGCGATCATAGTCGAGGCGGCTGTCGGCATAAGTCAGGCCCAGCGCCAGATCATGCTGTCCCCACTGGCTGACCTGCCCGGTCAGGCGCGCGTCGCCGATGAATTCGCGCATCGGCAAGGCGACGGACAGCAGGTTCGCGCCCACGACCAGCCCGTTGCCATTGCTGTCGGGCAGGAAGGCGCGGCCGGTCCCGGCGTCGCGTATCTCGACTTTGGTTGCCATGGGAAAGGCGGCCGCAAGTTGGGGCCAAATGGTCGAGACATAGCTGTCGCCCGATTGCGGGCGGCCGATCGGGAACAGGCCGTCGCGGGAGGTGTCGCCCGTGCGCAGGCGCACCTTCACCTCCAGCGCGGCACCTCCACCAAGCGCCCGCCGCCCGAACAGCGTGTAGAAATCGATGCGGCTGCGCGTTCCCTTCGACAGGTCGAAAAGGCGAGAACCTGAGGGCGTCTTGAACGCGACGCTGGCATTATCGGGGCCTGCCAGCGTGTCGTACAGGGGATCGAAGCCGGGAACGGCGTTGACCCGCCCGGCGCCGTCCACCTGCAAAGGTACCGGCAGGTAAAGGATGACGCGGTCGTCGAGATGCTTGACGTTGAAGGACAGGCGCGTCGTCCCATCGTCATACTGGACCCCGGCCCGAATCTGCCCGCCCCGGTCGGCGGGATAGCCCGGATCGCGCAGGCCGTCGTCGCGGCGGTAGAAGCCGCCGATCGCAATGCCGAGTTCGGGCGTCAGGCGCATCCCCGCATAGCCGTCGATCCGCGCATAGCCGAAATTCCCGCCCGTCGCCGCCAGCGTCACGCCCGGCTTCTGCAGCGGATTGCGGGTCAGGAAATCGATGCTGCCGCCCGGCGCATTGCCGGCGAAGATGGCGGAAGGCCCGCCGCGCACCGCTTCGATATGGTCGATGGTCGCGTCGCTGCGGAAAATCTGGTCGGTGTTGAGATAGCCGAGACCGCCGTCATATTGCACCGGCAGCCCGTCCTCCAGCAACGCGACGGAGGAATAGCCGTCGGTCGGGATGCCGCGCGACCGGATATTGTTGCTCGCTTCGCCGCCGGTGCTTTCCACCCAGAAACCGGGGATCTGCTTGAACAGGTCGGCGGTCGATAGCGGTCCGGCGCGAGCCAGCGTCTCGGGGTCGATCCGGGTCAGCGCATAGCTGAGCTGGGTCGCGGTGACGGGCGTCTGCAGCGCGCGGCCGGTGACGACGATCTCGGCAGGAACAGCAACCGGCGGCGGGGCAGGCGACGGGATGGGGGCAGGCTGCGGACTGCGCCGGGCGCGGGCGGGTGGAGCCGGTTGCGCCGCCCGCAGCGTGACAATCCCTTCGCCGAAGCGCGCGACCGCAAGGCCGCTGCCGCGCAGCAGCCGGTCGAGCGCGCGCCGCGACGGCATTCTGCCCTTCACCAGCGGGCTGCGCAGCGCGGCGGCGCGCGCATAGGGATAGAGGATCTGCACGCCTGCCTGACGCGCAAACCGGTCGAGCGCATCGGCAAGGCTTTGCGCGGGAATGTCGAAACGGGGCTGCGGGGTGGCGGATCGGCTACCCGGCGGCGGCGCTGCCTGCGCGGGCGCGACCATGACCATCGCCATGACAAAGAAAAGGCCGCGACTCCGACGCATCACGCTCCAGTGGCGTTCCTACGCGACAGCTTCGTGTCAGGCGCGGAAAGCGCCCCGGTTTCCGCCTGTCCGGAACAGCATCATCCTGTCTCCTTCCCTGCGGTGACCGATGCCGAAGCCGTCCTGCAGCGCTGTGAGGAAGGATTGCGGATCGGCGGTGCGGAAGGTGCCGCCGAGGCGTGTCGCGCCCAGCCCCTGATCCTGCACGACCAGCTTGACCTTGAGATAGCGGTTGAACTCGCTGATCGCCTGGTCGAGCGCCATGCCCTGGAACATGATCTCGCCCCGCTCCCAGGCCGTCGCGCGCGACAGTGCTTCGGGCGACAGCGCTTCGACATGCACGTCGGCATTGCTGACGGCGAGCATGCTGCCGGCATTCACAGTCTGAGCCGATGTGCCGCGCGTGATCGTCGCCGCCTGTCCCGAGAGCACCAGCAGCCGCGCGAGCGCCGGATCGATCCGCAGGCTGAACTTGCCGCCGCTCAGCCGCCCGTCGATCGGATCGCTGTAGAGGCGAAAGGGCTTTTCGGCGTCCTTCACCAGAAGGGTCGCTTCCCCGCGCTCGATCCAGAAATCGCGCCTGTCATCGTCGAACCGCCACGCCACGCGCGTATCGGTGTTGAGCATCGCCTGACTGCCATTCTGCAGGCGCAGGATGCGCCGCTCGCCCACCGCCGTTTCGGCATAGGCCCGGCGCGGCCAGGCGAGGAAGGTTCCGGCTCCGCCCACGGCCAGCAGCCCGGCGACGCCGCCCGCGACCGCGCGGCGCGACAGCATCGCGGGGGGTGCGGGCACGATCTCTTCCTCCGCTTCTGTCTCTTCCAGCGAGATTGGGTCCAGCATCGCGGGCAGGCGCGGATCGGTCGTCCGCCGCCACGTCGCCGCAACTTGCGCGAAGGCAGCTGCATGGCGCGGGTCCGCGCTGCGCCAGGCTTCAAATGCTTCGGTGTCGGCGGAACCACAGTCGAGCGCGATCAGCCATTGAATGGCCTCGTCGCTCAGACCTGTTCCAACCTGTTCCTGCTCTCGCATTGAGATGCCTGCTCCGCCTTCGCCGGTCTGTCCGCCTGATTCCGCCGCTCTACCAACAGGCGGAGGGCTCTGACCAGATGGGTTTCCACGGTGGAGACGGAAATATTCATCTTCTCCGCTACAAGCGCCGGAGAAAGTCCTTCAATTCTCCGCAGATACAGCGCCTCACGCATCCGGGGCGGCATGTCCTGCATGACCCGGGCGATATGGTTCAGTTCCGATCGATCCATCGCAACCACGTCGGGTGTCGGCTCCTGATCCGCGATCTCCAGCGACAGCAGCACGGCGCCCTGGTCGATCCGCACCACGTCGGCGCGCCGGAACCGCTCGATGGCCAGGTTGCGGATGATGCGTATGGTGAAGGCGTGCGGGCTGGCGATGGCCGCCCATTTTTCCAGTGCGAACAGCCGGGCATAGGCTTCCTGGACCAGTTCCTCCGCTTCCTCCTGCTGGCGCACGAGGCTCAGCGCATAGCGGCGATGCTCCTGGTGGAAGACGAAGACATGGTCGGCAAACCAGATGTCGATGTCGCGAAGCATGGACATTTCTCGATGCGCTCCATCGGAATCGGCGGGTGGAGCGCGTCACCTAGGGCGCGGTTGTTACATTCGGTTGACACTGGACCGGGCAGGACGATTCGCCGCCATCGGGAAAAATATTTTCGGGTGGAGTAGCGGCGGTGCTCCCCTCCACCGTCTGCGCCCCGACAGTTCAACGCATGGCCATTCGCCCATGCCGGCAGCGCGACACGCTTCCGGCAACGGGGACCGCTGCGCCTGCGCCGGGACTTTCAGGAACGGACATGAAGGGGACATCGACCATGAAATCTTTGCGCATCACCACATCGCTCATCGCTTTATTGTGCGCTGGCGCAACGCCCGCATTGGCGCAGGAGCCGGCCCCCGCCGACAATGCCGTCGATACGCAGGGCGGCAATATCGACGACATCATCGTTACCGGCCGCGCGGGCACCGATGTGCGGACCAAGGCGGAAACCAGCTATTCGGTCACCAACATCAACGAGGAAAATCTGCGCCTCCAAGCCCCGACCAGCGTTACTGAAGCGCTGAAATCCGTGCCCGGCTTCTGGGTTGAGGCGTCGGGCGGCGAAGCGTCGGGCAACGTCCGCGCTCGTGGCGTACCGGTCGACGGCTTCGGCTCGGTCCAGCTTCTGGAAGACGGCATCCCGGTCCAGCATGATCCCGCGCTCGGCTATCTCAACGCGGACCAGGCATTCCGCATCGACGAGACGATCGAACGCATCGAAGTGGTGCGCGGCGGCCCGTCCTCGCTCTTCTATTCCAACGCACCCGCAGGCGCGATCAACTTCATTCCGCGCAAGGTCGGCGACTGGGCCGAGGGTCTTGTCAAGGTGACGCTCGGCGCGGACAGCCTCTATCGCGCCGACTTCTGGATCGGTGCGCCGGTGGGCGACTGGAAGGTCGCGGTCGGCGGCTTCTACCGCTCGGAGGGCGGTGTGCGCGATCCCGGCTTCACCGCGAACAAGGGCGGCCAGATCCGCGCCACCGTCTCGCGCGAGTGGGAGAATGCGAAGTTCAGCGTCGACGTGAAGCGCGTGGACGATATCGTCGCCTTCTACACCGGCATTCCGATGCGGACCTATCCTGATGGCGATATCCGCGCGGTTCCCGGTTTCGACGGGCACAAGGGCACGGTCGCCGGGCCGGAGACGGCGCATATCAAGATGCGTCAGGGCGATGGCAGCATCTATGATTTCGACAACACCGTCGGCACGCAGATCAAGCGCACGCAGATCACCACCAATTTCGAGATCGAGCCGATGGACGGCTGGAAGATCACCAACACCTCGCGCTACAACGACACGACGACGCGCCGCAACGGCGTGTATCCCAACAGCCTGCAGAGCGCCGCGAGCCTGCTGACCGCCAATGCCGGCCTGCTGGCCCAGGCGCCCGGCGCGACCGCGCTGCAGCTGCGCTACACCAATGGAGGCCAAGTCTTCGACACTGCCAACCAGAACGGCAACGGCCTGATCATCAACGGCGGCCTGCGCGGTATCACAATGCCGGTGAAGGAGTTCATGAGCGACACGCGCATTGCCCATCGCTTCGAAATGGGATCGACTACGCACGACGTCACCTTCGGCTATTATTTCGCGACGATCGACCAGTATTTCAGCCGCTATTCCTCCACCGCGCTGCTCGACGTTCAGGACAATGCCCGACTGCTCAGCCTCGTTGCGGTCAACGCGGCGGGCTCTGTGGTGCGCAGCTTCTCCGACACCAACGGCATCTACAAATATGGCTATGAGTGGGAGGACGCGCATGGCGAGCAGACGACGCACGCCCTCTATCTCACCGACGAATGGCAGATCACGCCGAAATTCCGGCTGGACGGCGGCGTCCGCTGGGAAAGCATGAACGCACGCGGATCCGTGGCGCTCAAGCAGACGGTCAATCTGGGCACGCCCTCGACCTCGTCGATCATCACCGGCAGCGGCCTCACCGCCAATTATGACCGGACCTTTAAGCATGCGACGGCGACGGCGGGCGCGAACTATCAGTTCACCGATCGCGCCGGCATGTTCGCGCGCTACACTTATGCCAACCGCATGCCTGGTCTCGGCAATTATATCACCAGCCCGACCGCGACGCCGATCACCCAGACCATGCACCTGGGCGAGGCTGGCCTGAAGTATAACAGCCGGTTCTTCGACGTATATGCCACCGGCTTCTGGACCAAGTACAACAATGTCGGCTTCACCAATTACCGGTTCGACATCAACACCGGCGCGTCGCGGACCGAGGCACTGTTCGCCAATACGCAGACCTTCGGCGTCGAACTGGAAGGCACGGTGCGTCCGGCGCGCTTCTTCGACATGTCGGCCACGCTGACCCTGCAGGACCCGAAGTATAAGGGGCTGGTCTATACGGACTCGGCACAGCGCGTGAACGACTATGACGGCAACCGCCTGATCCGCGTGCCGACCGTCAGCGTGCGCGTCGTGCCCGCAGTCAACCTGCTCGACGATCGGCTGCGCATCCAGGCCGCCTATGAATATCAGGGGCCGCGCTTCGTCGACACGGCCAACTCGGTGCGCCTGCCGGGCTATTCCGCGATCAATCTCAGCGCCCGCGCGCAGCTGACCGAAAGCCTGTCGCTCTATGGCTATGTCGACAATCTCACCAACTCGCTGGGCCTGACCGAAGGCAATCCGCGCGCGGGCGAAGTGCAGAATGCCGATGCCGGCGCGAACACCTTCATCGCGCGTCCGCTGATCGGCCGGAACTTCCGCGCCGCCCTCATGTACAAGTTCTGATCATGAGGAAGGGGATCGCATCGCTCGCCGCCTTCGCTCTTGCTCTGTCGCTGTCCGTGCCTGCATGGGCCGGAGCGCCGGAACCGGCCACGGCCGAGGCGGCAAAGGAAGCGGTCCCCTATCAGACGCTCACCGGCACGATCACCCGATCGGACTATGAGCAGTATCGGCAGGTTCCCTTCGATCTGCCGGCGGGCGTCACGCGCGTCACCATCCGTTTCAGCTATGGCGGCAAGGACAAGAAATCGGTCATCGACCTGGGCCTTGCCGACCCTGAGCGGTTTCGCGGATGGAGCGGCGGGTCGCGCGACCATATGACCTTGAGTACCGAGGATGCCACGCCGGGCTATCTTCCGGGGCCGTTGCCGGCCGGGCGCTGGAACCTGATCCTTGGCGTCCCAAATATCCGTGAAGGCGCGCAGGCGCCGTTCGAGGCCCGCATCTTCATCGATCGCGCTCCGGCGGTGACGGCGTTCGAGGACGCCCCGCTCAACCCTGCGCCGGGCTGGTATCGCGGCGATCTGCACATGCACAGCGGCAACAGCGACGGCAAATGCCTGTCGCAAAAGGGCGAGAAGGTACCATGCCCGGTCTATCGCACGGTCGAGGCAGCGGCAGCGCGCGGCCTCGATTTCATCGCGCTCACCGACCATAATACAACCGCGCATTTCGATGCCCTGCGCGGGTTGCAGGGCGCGTTCGACAGGATGCTGCTGCTGCCGGGGCGGGAGGTCACGACCTTCTTCGGCCATAGCAATGTGTTCGGCCCGACCGACTTTCTCGATTTCCGCACGCTCGCATCCACCTATGCCGAAGCGGCCAAATGGATGGACGCGGTGAAGGCGCAGGGCGGCATCGTCTCGCTCAACCATGCCGGCGCGCCCTCGGGCGAGATCTGCATGGGCTGTGGCTGGCGCATCGCCGACCTGCCCCCCGGCACGGTGCAGGCGGTCGAGGTGGTGAACGGCGGCACGATGGCGGAAACCGGATCGGCAGAAAGTCCGCTGCAGGGGCTCGGCCTGTGGCGCAAGCTGCTCGACAGCGGCCAGCACGTCACGGCGATCGGTGGCAGCGACAATCACAATGCCGACATTCCTGCCGATAAGCCTGGAGCCATCGGAACGCCGACCACCGTCATCTATATGCGCAACCTGTCGACACAGGGATTTATCGACGGCATTCGATCCGGCAGGGCATTTGTCGACATTGACGGGACGCGCAACCGGATGATCGATATTTGGGCGGAGAGCGAAAGCAACAAGATCGCCATGGGCGGCACATTGTTTGCCTGCAGGGGAGCGTCGGTGAGGCTGGTAATCTCTGTTAAGGGCGTATCGGCCGGCATCATCGATCTGCTTATCGATGGTCAGAAACATCAGCTTCGAGTCAATCAGGATCGTCGCGAAAATGTGTTTGACTGGGTGTCCGACGGCGCACAACACTGGATCAGCGCAAACGTTCGCACAAGTGATGGTCGTCTGCTCCTTGTTGGCAATCCGATCTATGTGGATGTTTGTCCGTCGTCACAACATTTAGGCTCAGATTTCATTGATTGATCCAGAAAATCACGGTTGCAGCGATGCAAATTGCGGACAGACTGAGGTGATTTCCAGCAGCCGCATCTGATGGCAACCATCTTGGGCTGCCCGCCACAAACCTGCCAGTCTCTTCTCGGCCAGTCCCGCGCATCCCGGGAACGATCATCAGGGCTTCAGGAATGGCAGGTGTTAGATGGGGACCTGCCATTCCCGGCCCGGCTCGCGAACGACCGTTTTGTCCCAAGCGCCCGTGTCCAGCTCCACACGGGAAACGGGCGCCAAGGGTTCAAATCTCGGTGTTTTCGGCAAGGGCAAGCGCGTCCTCCACGTCGATCCCGAGATACCGCACCGTATTCTCGATCTTGCTGTGACCGAGAAGGATTTGGACGGCACGCAGGTTGCCGGTCGCCCTATAGATTATCGATGCCTTCGTCCGCCGAAGCGAATGGGTGCCATACTCGCTTCGTATCAAACCGACCCCTGTCACCCATTCGTCGACAAGCCGAGCATACTGGCGGGTGCTCAGGTGCCCATTATGATCGACCCGGCTTGGGAACACATAATCGTCCACCGTACCACCTCTGCGTTCGAGCCACGCCAGCAAGCTCGCTCGAGCATCTGGCAGCAGTTCAAACTGAACAGGTCGGCTCGTTTTCTGCTGCATGACGATTGCCCGCGTTCGGATTTGCCCGCCGCTGACAAGGTCGCCTATCTTCATCTGCACCAGGTCGCAGCCCCGAAGCTTGCTGTCGATCGCCAGATCGAACAGCGCCCGATCCCGCAGGCGGCGGCGTTGATTGAGGTAGAACCGGATTTCCCAGATCTGCTTAGGTTTCAGAGCCCGTTTTGCGCCCACGGCCCTTCCGGCATTCCAGACCGGGCGTTTGGTGGGGACGAATTCAGTTTCAGGCATCTCCATGATCATTCTCCTATGGCCACATTGGCCATCTGTAGAACGCTTGCCGGCGAGGACGGGGGTGAGAATGGCTTGGGGCTTGTGCCGACCAACTAACGCTGTTCGTTAAATGAGTCCCGACGGCCGCTCTCGACAAAAGCTGCCTTTTGAACATTAGAATTGACGCCTTGAGTAGGGGGCCAGATCAATCTGGTATTACGATGGGGTGAGGCCGAGCGCGTCTTCATCGGCCGTTGCGGCGGCGAGCTCGGCTTTCGCAGCGGCAATGCGGGCCTGCGCCTCGATGAGCTTAATCTCGGCATTAGTTGCGCTTTCCTCGCGCTGATTGACGAGGAAGAAGTCACTCGATCCCAGCTCGAAACGGCGACGTTCGGCTGCGGCCAAGCGCTGCGCCAGCGCCCATTCTTTCCCCGAGGTTACGACCAACTGGTTTGCTGCTTCGACCTCGAGACCGATCGCGGTGACTTCAGCCCGGATCTTTTCAGCTAGAAACCGCTGCTTAACCGTCAATTCGTCGATCTTCGCCTGGGTTTCGGCCAGCTTGCCCTTCGCCTTGCGGTTTTGCAGCGGTATCTTGAAGGTCACGCCGACGATCATCTCAAGCGGCGTGCGACTCCGCCCGCCCAGACCCGTTGGGCCGACGTCCTTGGCGATCTCCCCCCCAACGTCGAGCCGCGGCAGCATGTCGTTGCGGGCAAGAGCAAGCTTAACGGTCGCCTTGTCGATTTCCTCCAGCATGATGGCGAAGTCGGGACGGCCCTCCAAGTTGAAGGCGGCCCCCGTCCTAATCCCATCCAGCGCGGTAATGTCGGATGGCAGCCGCGTTTCATCAACGATGATCGGCGCGCCCTCCGCGTTGCGATAATAGAGCGACAGTTTGACGGCGGCGGCGCGAAAATCCTGCCGCGCTTCTAGGACATAAGCCTGTCGCCTGACGAGATTCACGTCGTTCTCGGTAAGCAGGATATCGGGTTTGGCCCCAAGCTGCACCTGACGCTCGATGCCGTTGGTGCGCCCATCTGCCAGCGCAAGTAGTGCCTCATAGGCTTTGAGCTTCAGTCCGGCGCCGACCCACTTCTGATAAGCTTCCACCGCGCGCGCCTGGACGCCGATGCCCGTCGCCTTGGCCTCGAACCGGGCGATGTCGATATCGTTGCTCGCCAGCCGAAATTCCGAACGTCGCGCATCGACCAACCGGTCGCGGAGCAGCGAATAGAGCGCCCCGACCTTCAATTCGCCTAGGCGATTCGTGTAGGATTTGTCTTCATAGACGGGAAAATCGCCGCGCGACGCCCGGTACTGGCCGTAGAGATAGCCGCCATTGTCGCTCAGCGGCTGCTCGGCCTTGCTCGCGATTTCGGTGCCGTCATAATAGCCCTGTACGCGGCTGCGTCCTTCGACGGCGAAGACCGTGTCGAACGCGCCCTGCGCGGTCAGCGCTCGAGCCTCCGCTTGCCGGTTGCGCGCCAGCGCCGCGATGATGTCGGGTGCGGCACGGGCCGAAGATTGCAGCACCTCCTGCAACGTCAGCGTGCCGCTGATCGCTGGAGCAGAAGCGTTCGACACAGCGTCCTGCGCCTCAGCCGTAAAGGCCGGGGGAGCGCTCGCCAGCAAAACGACGCTGATCACGGTCCGCATCGTCACTTCTTTTTCTTTTCGACCGAGCTTTTGTCCGATTTATCCTGTGCTTTATGAGCGACCTGATCCTGCCCGAAGTTCAATGGGAAATCGTTGAGCTGGCGCCATAGTTCATATCCGACGGTGACATTGTCGCCCTGGATCCAGCCCAATACCTTGCCGCCTTGGCGCACGAAGCGACGTGCGGGCCATGCGGGCTTGCCCGGCATCGGTTCGACCAGCACGCGGAACAGCCCGTCGGCGCGCGGCGTGGGGTCCACGGAACGAACCTGGCCATCATAGATGCCGACGGCAAAAGCTGGCCACCCGCTGAACTGGAATGCTGGGAAGCCTTCAAACTCCAGCCGCACCGGACGCCCCTTGTCAACCAGCGGGATATCCCGCCCGTCAACGAACAGTTCCACCGCCCGCTCGATCCGTTCGGGCGCGACGGTCGCGAGGACAGTGCCGGCGGAAATCAAGGCTCCACCTGCAGCAGCATTGAGATCCTGGATACGCCCGTCACGCGGCGCTGTGACCACTTGCGCCGACTGCCGCATCTGTTTGACCTCGATCTGCTTCAACTTGGCGCGCGCTTCGGCCAGCTTGGCGTTGGCATCGGCGACCTTGATCTGTGTCTGCTCATAATCACGCCGCGCGGCCAACCCCTCCGCAAAGAGCTGCGAGGTGCGACCCACGTCGATCGAGGCAACAGCGCGAGCCTGTTCAATTGCCGCGATCTGCGCCTCCACCTCCGCCTTTTCCGCGGCCAAACGCTCTAGGAAATTCGGATCGACATCGACCACCTTCACGATCGGATCACCCGCTTTCACCAACTGGCCGTCCTGAACGAAGAAACGGTCCACACGGCCCTCCACCATCGACGACACCTGTTGCAGCCGGTCGCTCGGATCAAGCGACGTGACCTGGCCGCCGCCCTGCGCCGTCTGCCGCCAGGGTACAAAAAGGATCGCGACGGCTAGGAAAATCCCCACTATAATGAGCCAGGCCACCACGATGACGACGCGTGGCGGGTTCAGCCCGGCAAGCGAGCGGAAGTGCGTCAGTTGCGTAGCGTTGATCGTCACGGCTGAATCTCCCTCTCGGCAAGGAACTGCGACAGCGCCGCCTTGTCCTCGAACTGACGCTGCGTTTGCGTGCCCAGCCATAATGAGCTGTCGAGATCCGTCGCCTCGGGTCGTCCGGTGAACAGCAGGACCGTCGTCCCCCGTTCACGCAGCATCCGCAGTGTCGCGTGGAGCGCGCCGGCGGGCATCATGTCGTACAGTTGGGACAACAGCAGTACCTTGGGACGGCTGATCAGCGCGGCTGCGACCTTAAGCTGCATGACTTCGACGATGGAGAGCGGTGATCCTGAACTTGCCAATCGTGTATCAAGGCCGCTAGAGAGACTGGAAATGCGCGTCGCCAGGCCCACGACATCCAGCACCTTCATGGTTATGGCGCTGTCCGCATTGCCTCCAGCCGCCATGGTCAGATATTCGCGAATAGTGACATCCACGATGGTGGGCCGGTTGAGCACCACGACCTCCGACCGCAACAGATACATATCGAAGCTGCCAAGATCGCTGCCGCCGATCGTTAGCAGTCCGCGATCGGGATTGACGTGGCGCTTGAGCAGTAGCGCAATCTGATTTTCGACGCCCGGTTCAGCCGCAACGACGGCCTGCTCTCCGCTGTCGATCGCGAAGTCGAAGCGCGACCCGGCCAGTTCAACGTTGCGGAAGCGGACCGATCCGTCGGGTGGCGCTTGACCGCTCAGACCCACAGGCTCCTGCGGGATCGCGAAGATTTGCGACAGTTCTTCCGAGCTGGCTACCAGATCGTAGAATGTATCGAGATACCAGCCAAGCTGGGCAATGCCATAGAAGACCCCGGACAGGATGAGCTCTGCCGCGACAAGTTGCCCGATTGACAGCTGTCCTGCGAGGATGAGGTTCCCGCCGAGCGCCAGCAGGGCTGAAGCGGCAAAGGCATAGACCAGGAAATAGGCCAGAGCCTGCGCAAAACTATAGCGGAAATAACGGCGATGGGCGCGGATATAGTTCGCCGTCACCGCTTCCGAGCGATCCATCGCGAAGTTCAGATGCCGGGCCGATTTGTAGAAGCCGTTGGATGCGCCGACGCTCTCCAGCCATTGAGCGGCTTCATGTTTGGCATGGGATACCCCGACGGCGCCCGTGATTGCCCCGTGGCGCCACAGCATCCAGATCAAAAGGCAGGTCACCACCAGAATGATGTTGAAGGCAAGGAAGAAGGGGTGGTAAAAACTCGTAACCACCAGCCCCACCGCACCCTGGAGGACGATGGTGAACGCGCCGATGACAAGGCTTGGCACCGATTTCTGGACGACAACCATGTCGAAGTAGCGGTTGAACAGGCTGCCCCGGCTTTCATCGGCGAAGAACGGGTTCTGCGCATGGACTGCCCGCACCGTGACTTCAGCGACCACCCGCGCAAACAGGCGGCGTTCGAACATGGTCAGCAGGTAGAGGCGTAGCGCGCTGAGGCACGCCACCAGCAGCAGGAGCACCAGCACAACGCCTGACAGTATCCACAGCGGTGCGACCAGCGCCGTACGTGCCACCGAATTGATGAGTAGCTGGACAGAAATCGGCGTCGCCAAGGAAAGAAGCGTGATGGCGAGCGTGTAGACGATGCCGACATTGACATAGCCCCTGTCCGGGCCAACGATCTCGCCCACCCATGCGGCGGCTTGCCGCAAACCAAACTGCCCGCTAGCCAATTTCTTACACCCCGATTTTTACGTTCGGCCTATTATCAAACAACCCCAGACTTCGACAAGGTTTGCATGCTGCACAGCAACATTTGCTTACGGAGGGTTATAGCGGGTGCACGTAAAGGAGCTTGCCGATGGCCGAATGCGTCGGACACCGTATCTCCAACGGAGGTAACGACGGCGTTGCCAAATGGCATTAACGGGTGTGAATGCCGTTCGGTAATTTGCAAGGTCGGGAATGGCCGCTGTCAGCGAATGCCGACGTTCTCCCTACATACGCGAATGGCGGGAAAGTCCCACGACCTTCCGGCGGCAGGCGAGCAACCCGTGCCGTTCCAGGCTCGCGCATGAGCGGCAGCTCTCGCCAGCAAAGCCGACGTCTGCGTTCAATGTCAACGCAGGCGGGTAAACAGGCAATGCGGTCCATTGCCGCCTACCGAGCCATATCCGGGTCCTGGTTTCCTCATCGAACGCCCGCGGCGTCGCGGTCGTCCTCGCCAGACATGCGCTCGATGATCGGGCAATCGGGGCGGTCGTCCCCATGGCAGCGCTCCGCCAGTTCGAGCAGCGTCTGGCGCAGTGCCTGAAGCGCTTCTGCCTTGCGGCCGAGTTCTTCCGCGCGGGCGACGGCGAGTGCCTTCACTTCGGCGCTGGCGCGCTGGCTGTTGCTCCACAGCCCGAGGAGATCGCGAATATCCTCGATCGGAAAGCCGAGGTCGCGCGCATTGGCGATGAAGCGCAGGCGGTGGACATCGGCATCGGCATAATCGCGATAGCCGCTGTCCCGGCGCGGCGGCGCCGGGATCAGGCCGATCTTCTCATAATGGCGGATCATCCGCTGCGAGACGCCGCTCGCCTGCGAGGCCGCGCCGATATTCACAGCTTCACCCGGTTGAGGCGCAGCGCGTTGGCGACGACGCTCACCGACGACAGCGCCATCGCCGCCGCCGCGATCATCGGCGAGAGCAGGATGCCGAAGACCGGATAGAGCAGCCCCGCCGCGATCGGCACACCCGCCGCGTTGTAGATGAAAGCGAAGAACAGGTTGTGCCGGATATTCGACATCGTCGCCTCACTGAGCTGGCGGGCCCGGACGATGCCGTTGAGATCGCCCTTGAGCAAGGTCACGCCCGCGCTTTCCATGGCAACGTCGGTGCCATGTCCCATCGCGATGCCGACGTCGGCCGCCGCCAGCGCCGGGGCATCATTGACGCCATCGCCCGCCATGGCGACGACGCGGCCTTCCTGCTTCAGCCGCGCGACGACATTCGCCTTCTGGTCGGGCAGCACATCGGCCTCGACCGCATCGATGCCGAGTTGACGCGCAACCGCTTCAGCCGTGGTGCGATTATCGCCGGTCAGCATCACCACCTTGATGCCGTCGGCGCGCAGGGCGGCCAGCGCCTCGGGTGTCGTCGGCTTGATCGGATCGGCGATGGCGAAAATCCCCACGGCCCGATCATCCAGCCCCATGAAGATCGTCGTCGCGCCATCGCCGCGAAGTGCATCGGCCTCGGCGACAAGCGGCGCGGTATCGATCCCCGATTCCGCCAGGAAGCGCGCATTCCCCAATGTGACCCGCTTGCCTTCGACGGTGCCCAGCGCCCCCTTGCCGGTGGGTGAATCGAAATCGCTGACGGGAGGAATGTCGATGCCTCGGCCCGTCGCCGCATCGACGATCGCCAGCGCCAGCGGATGCTCCGAGGCGCGCTCGACGCCGGCGGCAATCCGCAGCAACCCGCTTTCCGCATAGCCATCCGCCGCGACGATCCGGGTGACGGCGGGCTTGCCTTCGGTCAGCGTGCCGGTCTTGTCGACGACCAGCGTGTCGACCTTCTCCATATGCTCCAGCGCTTCGGCATTCTTGATCAGCACGCCAAGCCCCGCCCCGCGCCCGACGCCGACCATGATCGACATCGGCGTCGCCAGCCCCAATGCGCAGGGGCAGGCGATGATCAGCACCGATACCGCCGCGATCAGCCCATGGGCAAAGCGCGGCTCCGGTCCCCAGACGCCCCAGATGACGAAGGCGAGGACAGCGACCCCGATGACAACCGGCACGAACCAGCCCGAGACCTGATCGGCCATGCGCTGGATCGGCGCGCGCGAGCGCTGCGCCTCGGCGACCATCTGGACGATGCGCGACAGCATGGTATCGCGCCCGACCTTGTCGGCGCGGATGACCAGGGCACCGCTCTGGTTCATCGTGCCGCCGATCACGCTGTCGCCATCCGACTTGGTGACGGGCATGGATTCGCCCGTGACCATCGATTCATCGAGCGCCGAACGCCCTTCCTCGACCACGCCGTCAACCGGCACCTTTTCGCCCGGCCGCACCCGCAGCCGGTCCCCCACCGCCACATCCTCCAGCGGGATTTCCGCCTCGCTGCCGTCCTCGGCGATGCGCCGAGCGGTTTTCGGGGCAAGGTTGAGCAATGCCTTGATCGCGCCCGATGTGCGTTCGCGCGCGCGCAGTTCCAGCACCTGCCCCAGCAGCACCAGCACGGTAATGACGGCGGCCGCCTCGAAATAGACCGCGACGGTCCCGTCAGCGGCGCGGAAGGCGTCCGGGAAGATACCGGGCGCCAGCGTCGCGACGACGCTATAGGCCCATGCGACGCCGGTCCCCATCGCGATCAGCGTGAACATGTTGAGATTGCGCGTCTTCAGCGAAGCCCAGCCGCGCTCGAAAAAGGGCCACCCCGCCCACAGCACGACCGGCGTCGCCAGCGCGAACTGGATCCAGATCGACAGCTTCATGGGCACGAGATGATGCAGCGCCGGGAAAAGGTGCCCGCCCATTTCGAGGATGAAGACCGGGAGGGCCAGCGCAAGGCCAATCCAGAAACGCCGTGTCATGTCGAGCAGCTCGGCGCTGGGTCCGGTATCGGCGCTGACCATTTCCGGCTCAAGCCCCATGCCGCAGATCGGGCAGGCGCCGGGATGGTCCTGCCGGATCTCCGGATGCATCGGGCAGGTCCACATCGTCCCCGGCGGCGCATCGACGGGTTCGACGGCGGACTTGTTCAGATGCGCTTCCGGGTCCGCAATGAACTTCTCGCGGCAGCCGGGGCTGCAAAAATGATAGTCGTGGCCAGCATAGGTCGCGTGATGCGCGGTTTTTTCGGGATCGACCGTCATGCCGCAAACCGGGTCGACCACCAGTCCGGCGGAATGCTTGCCATGGTCACCACAACAACTGTGGACACCGGAATGAACGCCATGTTTCGACTCGGCCATCAACCGTCTCCTTCTATCGCAGGGCAAGATGGAGTTTGACACCATGTCAGAGTCAATAGGCACTTTACCTTATCATTGTGTCAAGGTGCATGAAGGGTTCGAAAAGGATTCGAATCGTTGTCACCCAAGGCCCAACCGCCCAACAGGCCCCACCACCCAACAGGATTGCGATGAAGTTGCTTTCGTCGCTCCTGATTGCGCTTGCCATGCTCGTCTCGTCCGTATCGATGGCGAGCGGCACTGCAACGGCTATGCCGCATCAGGGTGCGATGGAGATGGCTTCGGTCGCGGGGCATTGCGCCGGGAGTGAATCTCCCTCCCATCGTAAATCACCCGAACCCGGCATGCACTGCGCCGTTGCCTGCGCGGCGTTCCCGGCAATGCCTTCCCTCATCGAGCAGTTGGATCGGCCAACAAAGGCCTTATATTCTGTTGCGGGACAGAAACATCTCATCGCGATCACGCTTGAGAGAGACACGCCGCCGCCGCGCATGATTCCGGGGAATTGAGGTTCATCCACTTTCTTCCGGAGATTAGTCATGAAGTTGATAATTGCTGCGATCACGATGATGATCGCCATGCCAGCCTTCGCCCAGAGCGCCGCACCGGCCGATGTGCGCACCCCACCCACCAGCCAGGGCGAAAAGACCGGCCATGACGGGCATGAAGGTCACGATATGTCCAGCGGCTGCTGCGACAAGGGGGCTGATGGCAAGATGGCCTGCTGCGAGAAAATGAAGGCCGAGGGCAAGGCGGAGGCGCCTGCCGCCGATCCGCATGCCGGACATGGCATGAGTCAGCACTGATCGAACGCAAACCGGGAGGCGGCTTTCCCGTCTCCCGGCCCATTCAGCACATAGCGGGCTCCCCCGATGGAGCCGAGGACAATATCATGACACAGACGATCGATCGGCGATCCCTGCTGCGTGCCGGCGCGGTCGGCGCCGCCGGACTGGGCTTTTCCGGCCTGTTCCCTGCCTGGGCCCAATCGGGTTCGGCAGGTCTGGCCGGCTCGCCGGGGCTGGCGCCGCAGATGCCCACGCTTTCGGGCGAGAATATCCACCTTAGAATCGCGAACACCCCCTTTACGGTTGGCGGCCGCACCGGCCATGCCGTCACGATGAACGGCGTATTGCCCGCGCCGCTGATCCGGCTGCGCGAGGGGCAGAATGTGCGCCTCCATGTCGAAAATACGCTGGATGAGGATAGCTCGATCCACTGGCATGGGCTGATCGTACCATTTCAGATGGACGGCGTTCCCGGCGTCAGCTTCCCTGGTATCAAGCCGCACACTACCTTCGTTTACGAATTTCCGCTGCTGCAAAGCGGCACCTACTGGTATCACAGCCACTCCGGACTCCAGGAGCAGCAGGGCCATTACGGGCCGATCGTGATCGATCCCGCCGAGCCCGATCCGGTCGCCTATGATCGCGAGCATGTGATCGTGCTCAGCGACTGGACCTTCCTGCATCCGCACCAGCTCGTCACCAAGCTCAAATCGGAAGGCGGCTATTTCAACCGCCAGAGGCAGACGCTGTTCGGCATGCTGCGTGGTGGTCCCGAGGAGAGCATGTCCGCTTCCGACCGCGCCATGTGGGGAAAGATGCGGATGGACCCCACGGACATCGCGGACGTGACGGCTGCCACCTATACTTATCTCGTCAATGGTCACGGGCCGCAGGAAAACTGGACCGGCCTCTTTCGCTCCGGCGAGCGGGTGCGGCTGCGCTTCATTAATGCTGCTACCATGACGATCTTCAATATCCGCATTCCGGGTCTGCCCATGACCGTGGTCAGCGCTGATGGGCTGAATGTCCGTCCGGTGACCGTGGACGAATTCCAGATCGGCAATGCCGAGACCTATGACGTCATTATCCAACCAACCGAGGACAAGGCGTTCACGCTCGTCGCGGAGTCGATCGATCGTTCCGGCATGGCGCGCGCCACGCTCGCGCCGCGCATGGGGATGACCGCGTCCGTTCCACCGCTTCGCCCACGTCCGACACTCACCATGAGGGACATGGGCATGGGCAGCATGGATCATAGTTCAATGGCTGGAATGGACCATGGCGCAATGGCCGGGATGGGTCATGGCGGCTCCCATTCGATGGGCAGCATGAACATGCGCGACAAGTCTTTGGTCCCCGACAGCGTCAAGGTCGGTGTTGGCGTGGATGCCATCGCCATGTCACCAGCCGATCGTACCGGCGATCCGGGCGTCGGGCTGGAAGATGTCGGGCACAAGGTGCTGACCTACCGTGACCTTATGTCGCTCACCCCAAACCCTGACACGCGCCCGCCGCAACGCACGATCGAGGTCCACCTCACCGGCAACATGGAGCGCTTCATGTGGTCGTTCGATGGCGAGAAATTCAGCGAAGGGGTCGAGCCGATCCGCTTCGAACGTAACGAACGCGCACGAGTCGTGCTCATCAACGATACGATGATGACCCACCCGATTCATCTGCATGGCCATTTCTTCGAGGTGGTGAACGGCCATACCGGCAGCTATCCCCGCAAGCACACGGTCAATGTGTTGCCGGGCGGCAAGGTCAGCTTAGACCTGACGGCAGACGCACCCGGCGACTGGGCGTTTCACTGCCATCTGCTGCTTCACATGCACGCCGGAATGTTCCGTGTCGTCACCATCCGTCCGCTGGAGGGAGATGCGGCATGAAGTATCTCCTCAGCCTGCTTCTCGCGGCCGCCGCAACGCCCGCGCTGGGGCAGCATAACCATGCCGCCGCCGAACAGCTGGTGACGGCCGATCCGCATGCGGGGCATCAGATGGACGAAGAAGCTGACGACCCCCATGCCGGGCACGATATGCCGCAGTCTCCATCCGGTCCATCGGATCCACACGCCGGTCATCAGATGCCTTCCACTTCCGCAACGGACGCGCACCGGGCTCATGCTGGGCATGAACCCGGCATTCCCGATCCGCCGGTGGCGCCGCCGTCAGCGGCGGCATTGCGTGGTCCCGATCACGCTGCCGATGCCATTTTCGGCGCGCAAGCAATGGCCCCGGCACGCGAAACCGTCCGCAAGGAGCATGGCGATATCAAAAGCGGTATGATCCTGATCGATCAGCTGGAAGCGGTCATGGGCAAGGGCAAGGACGGTTATGCGTGGGAGGCCCAGGGTTGGTACGGTGGCGATATCGACCGGCTCTGGTTCAAGACCGAAGGAGAAAGCAGCTTTGGCGAGAGTCCGGAACACGCCGAGGTTCAGGCGCTCTGGAGCCGTGCGCTCGACCCGTGGTGGAATCTTCAGGCCGGTATCCGTCAGGATTTTGGCGCGGGGCCCGATCGGACTTACGCCGTTGTCGGCGTCCAGGGCCTTGCCCCTTATTGGTTCGAAATGGGTGGGGCGTTGTTCCTGTCGGACAAAGGCGATTTCACCGCGCGGATCGAGGCGGAATATGATCAGCGTCTGACCCAGAAGCTGATCCTTCAACCTGCGGCTGAGCTCAACTTTTCGGCGCAGGATGTTCCTGAGCTTGGCATAGGCTCCGGCCTCTCCACCGCCGAACTGGGACTACGGCTGCGCTACCAGTTCGTACCCGAGTTCGCGCCCTATGTCGGCGTCCGATATGAGCGCGCTTTTGGCGACACGGCAGATTTTCGGCGTGCACGGGACGAGAAGGCAGGAGGATGGAATTTCCTGATCGGAATCCGATCCTGGTTCTGAGGACGACTGTTTCCAGGCTGGCACGCGTCGCTGATGCTGGCCAGTCTGGATTTTACCTACCGACTCGAAGCAAAGGCATCAACGAACGTGAGACGTCCGCTTATGCGAAAAGCGGTCGTTCGTTGCTCCGATTTCCAACGGCAGGTAAGTCCCAAACCTGGTCATTCACTGCTGTCCGTAGGCAACCTTGGGCAAATGGCCCTTCGGATCGGGTGCCAATCGTCCGGACTCGGTCGTAGAGCGAACATCAGCCCATCGGCCTCGCGTGATCCCCACTCGAATTCCGCAGTCCGAGCTTTTTTCTCGCCTCTTCCTCAAGCTACCTAGAATGCTACCTAGACGGAAAAGGCGGCTGCTGGGACCGCACGCTCGTCGAATTAAGTCATTGTTCTATATGGGAAAAATGGTGGACGCACTTGGGCTCGAACCAAGGACCCGCTGATTAAGAGTCCACCAACCTGCTTTGATTTAAAGGGATTTTTCCTGTAAACCGCTGCGGCTTTTGGCACCGAAAACCGTAACTGTCAAGCTCCATTGTAAACCAAATTTGGCTTGGTGGATGCTCTTCCATCCGTCCCAAAGTATTGTTTAATCCTAGTCGCTAGCGGCGATAGGCAACTGACATAACGGGATGAATCTGAGTGACTTGCTTCGGCAATTTTCTGCCCTGTCTCGGCCTCATCAAGCTTCAATCACCGTTCCCATAGCCGGGCATTCGCGGATATAGTCAGCGCATGTTTGAAAAACGCTATACGATCATTCCTGACGCGCCCCGCCCCATGGCGGGCGACGATTATGCTGACTATCTAAAGGTAGCATGGCTAGCCCTCCTTAACGGAAACCCATCCGAGTGTGAGGTCCAAGAATTTCTGGAGCGGCACCCGGCGATGATTCCTGGGGCCTTTAGTGTGGTTGGCGGACCATCGGGCCATGCACCTTTCCCTGACGCTGTAATCTCGCAGCCAGAGTTATATGGCTATCAGCGCCGCAGGCCCGATTTCATGTGGATATCGAAAAATAGCCTGGCATTGAATCCCGTCCTTATAGAGATCGAGGCGCCGAACAAAAAAATGTTCCGGAAAGATGGGACACCTACAGCGGAATTCACACAGGCGAAGAATCAGCTTCTGGAATGGAAAGCGTGGTTCAGCAAGCCGGAAAATCAAATTGCATTTTTGAGAGATTACGGCGTCCCGTTTCATCGGCTTAAGCTTGATCCACAATATGTACTCATTTACGGACGACGCAGTGAATACGAGGGCAATGAACAGTTGACGCGCCTACGGTCCGAGCAAATGGGTGCGAACGAAGTCCTGATGAGTTTTGATCGACTGCACTTCGATGGAAATTCCGATCAGTTTGCAAGCGTTCGTCACACGCCATCGGGCTATGAGGTTCTTCACGTGCCGCCCACACTGTGGCTTGGTCCGACAATGTTCAGCTACGACGAGCGTCCAAACGGCCTCCATGAGGCAGTTGGTAACAATCCATTTATCAGTCCCGATCGAAAACAGTTTATGATGGAGCGCATCTCATATTGGGAGGAGGTGAACAGCAAGCGACGAGGTATCTATTCCAACGCCGATCGCGAATAATATGCTGCCTCTTCAGAGTGTGGCTCGACTGATTTCGGTTCAGGCTGGGAAGGAAGCGAGCGGCGCGCGAATCCTCAAATTGGGCCGTCATTTCACCGGCGAGATAAGCCAAATTATAAGATCGTGTTCGGATATTCCTTCCGCCATTGCTGCGCAATGCATATTTGCGAGTGACTCGCATTAATAAAGGGTGCTAACACAGGCTGGTTTTTGACGGGGTGAAGGGAACTGAGAGTGCCGGACGGGAAGGCCTCCCTCGAGCTTTTCCTCTCCCATCGTGCATCCCTCATCCGTTACGCTAAAAGGATATCCGGTGAGGGGGGCGATGCAGAAGACATTGTCCAGGAAGCCTGGCTGCGCGCTGCCGGCGCAGCCAAACTACCCGCTGCCGAAATGATGGCCTATTTGCGGATGACCGTGCGAAACCTCGCCCTGAACCGTATCCGACGCAAACGGATCGAGGCGCGTATATTCGAGGCTGATGGCGGAACGGGGGCAAGCGACATCCCCTCGGATATGCCGGACCCAGAGGCCGCCGCGATTTCACGTGACGAATATGCACGGATTGTCGCCGCGCTCCACGGGATGCCCAACGACATGCGGACCGCGGTGGAGATGCACCGGATCGGCGGCGAAAAGCTCAAGGATATCGCGGCGCATCTGGGGGTCTCTACAACTACCGCACACACGCTGGTCCTGAACGGTATCGAGCGCTGCCGCGCCGGAGCCGATCGCGGATCAGCATGAGAAATTTCGTGCGCCGCCGAAAAATCGTCCCGCTCATTTGTTTATTCAATAAGGGGCCCATTGTAATAGCGGTCCCGGCAAAAGGGCAATCATGAACGCTGGACTTGGCGGAGATGGGGCTGAACGCGGTCGAGCCAACCGCGAGGCGTCCGGGTGGGCTATCCTGCTTCAGGAAGAGCCTGAGGATCAGGCGATGCGCGCGCAGTTCTCGGCGTGGCTCGACGCAAATCCCGTCCATGGGGCTGCCTGGGCAGAGACGCAGCGCATCAGCCATGTGATCCGGACGGCACCACCCGCTCCAGCGGACCGCTGGCGAAGAAAGAAGTCCATCATTCTTCCATTCGTGGGGAAGGGTAGGGGACATGGCGTCGGAATTGCCGCCCTGGCCGTCGCGGCCTGCTTCGCTATTGTCGCCGGCCCCGGCCTGCTCATCGATCTGCGCGCTGACGTTTCGACCGGAACAGGCGAGATACAGCAGGTCCATCTGGCGGATGGAAGCACGATGCTTGTCGCCCCGCAAAGTGCTGTCGCCTTTGACGTCAGCAAGGGCGGGCAACGAGAAGTTCGACTCCTCAAAGGCAGGGCCTGGTTTGAAGTGGCCCCCGATCCGGATCGCCCGTTCCAGGTTGCCGCCGCCGATACGACAACTACGGTTCTGGGTACCGGCTTCGAGGTCAGCCGGATCGATGATCGGCGGGCCTCTGTTACCGTAAAGCACGGGCATGTCCGCGTCTCCTGCAACGATCGGCCCAGTCTGACCGAAGCGCTGATGGCTGGAGATGCGCTCAGCCTGCGCTGCGATGACGCCAGTGCCGCCAGAAGCAGCATCGATCCCACACAGATCGCGGCGTGGACCGATAGCCAGATCGTCGTCAGCGACAGGCCGGTCATGGAAGTGATCGACGCCCTGAAGCCTTGGCACAGCGGCGTCATCCTGACCTTTGGCGAGGGCTTTGCCAAACGGCGCGTCACAGGCGTCTATGACGCGCACCAGCCCGTGCCCGCCCTGCAGGCGATCTCCAAGGCGCAGGATTTGAGGGTGCGCAATCTCACGCCGTGGATCACGGTGATTTCAGCCGAATAGCCATCGCCTGCGATTTTATCGCCGTCCCCTGCATTTTTTTCCGAAAAACACCGCGCCTGGATTGTTCTTTAAGATAGGGGTGGATGCAATTGCGTCGCAATTGCATTTCTTACTCCGGGAAAGAGCGGAAGGGGCGTGCAATTGTGTTTCCGGGGGTTTTAAGATTAAGTAAGAAGCGAGATCGGATTCTGGCGGCTTCGCTATTGGCTTCGGTTGCTGCCGCGGGCGTTGCGGCCCCTTACGCGGCTAGCGCGCAGACTGGCAGCGCAGCGAGCACCAGGGAGTTCAATATTCCTCCCCGCGCGCTGAGCGACGCGCTGACCGACTTCGGGCGGCAATCGGGGATGCAGGTCAATGTGAATGCGGACGAGATTCGCGGGCGATCGTCGCCTGGCGTGTCTGGCCGGATGTCCAATGCACGGGCGCTGAGCCTCGTTCTGGCGGGAACGGGCCTCACCTGGCGGTTGGACAACGGGTTCGTCACCCTTGCGCCGACGCCACGGAACGCGCAAGCCTCCGACAATGCGCAAAGCAACGTGCAGCTTGGCCCGCTGCGCGTGGACGGGGCGCAAACGGGCAACCTCGCTGCCGCACAGGAAACCGGCGTAGAGCGCGACGCTCGGCGCAAGGACGAAATCTACGATCAGGATATTTCCTCCACTTTCGCGAGCCGCGAAGAGGTGGAGCGCTACAGGGGCACCAACACGGCTGATGTGCTCAAGGGCATGGTCAATGTGTTCAGCGGCGACTCGCGCAACGGTGGCGCGCTCGATCCCAGCATTCGCGGCATTCAGGGGCCAGGACGTGTCCCGGTCGTCATCGATGGCACTGAGCAGGCGCTGACCGTGTGGAAGGGCTATAACGGCGCTGGCAATCGCAGCTACATCGATCCGAGCCTGATTTCCGGCGTGCAGGTCCTCAAGGGGCCTGTTTCGACACGCGGGGTCAACGGCTCGACCGGTGGTGCGGTCGTCATCAACACGCTCGACGCTGCCGACATATTGAAGCCTGGCCAGAACTTCGGCGTGGAACTCAAGCTGGAGGGCGGCAACAATTCGACCAACCCGCGCTGGCCGACGCTGCTGACAGGGCAGGACTATCGGACTGTACCCGGCTTTCCCACCGGCTTCTCGACCAGCTACCCCTATGGCGACCCTTCGCTCCGGGTGAACTTGCGCACGGAAGACGACAACGAGGCCTTTTCCTTCGGCGATCGCGCGATCCGGATCGCCGCGGCGGGTCGCCTTGGGGATCTGGAGCTGTTCGGCGCCTACGCGTTCCGCGAGCGCGGCAACTATTTCTCCGGCAAGCACGAAGCCGACTATTATCAGCAGGCCGGCCTCCCGCTCAATGCGGCCAATTATGTTCGCCTGCTGGGTCTTAACTACGATCCCGGCAATGAGGTGCCCAACACGTCGAGCGAGCTGGAATCGGTCATGCTCAAGGCGACATGGAACATCGCCAACGACCAGGCCCTGCAAATCGGCTTTCGCGATACCCGATCCAGTTTCGGCGAGATCATGCCTTCGCGGATCATGACGACCGGCAACGGCTATACGTTCGGCAATATCCAGTGGCCCGAGAGCAAAGTTCACCTCCAGGCCTATAATGCAGAGTATAAATGGCAGCCGGACAGTCGATTCATCGATTTCAAGGCGACGGCGTGGCTGACGGACACGGTGAGCGATACCTATAGCGCGGGCGGCTTTCCCAATGCCGCCTCGTCCGCCAACCCAATCATCGTCAACACGGCGATCGCCAACGCACACAACGATCGTTTCGGCTTCAGTGCGAGCAACCAGTTCAATCTGTCATCGAAACTCAGCGTCCTGCTAGAGGGCAACTGGCAGCACGAGAAACTGCGCTCGGACGACGATTATCTGCTCGCAACGCAGGTGCCCGGTTGGCGGGCTTATCCGCGCGCGGGTCGCCGCGAGGAATATCGCATCAATCTGAGCGGCGAATGGAAGCCTGTCAGTTTCCTCAAGCTTAACGCAGGCATCGCCTATACCGGCTATTGGGCGAAGGATGATTTCCTGCCCAAGCTGATCGAATATAGTGGCGGGTCGATCACCCAATTTGTGAACACGAAATACTCAACCAGTTATAGGACCACGGAATCCACGGTCGATGCCTATGCAGCATCGCGCCGTGAGTTTCATACCGCCCGCGTCGCGAGTGGAGCATTGTTGCCGTCCCAACTGGAGCCCACAATAGCTCGGGAAGTGGCTGCGTTCGCCGCCAACCCCCGAAGCTTCACCTGGACCCATGCCGGCCCCGACTGGGTGCCGGATGGGAACGGCAAATACCGCCGCGCAGACAATATCTGCATCAACGGTTTCCTCGACACCATGGCGAACGTGAGTCAATGCAGCGTCAGTGCTGCTGCTGGAAATACGCCCGTCTCCATCACCGAGGCCAAGCGCAAGTCCGGGCATGGTTGGCTTCGGTTCCGCCGCGCAGGCGCTGGCTGGGGTCGCGACCTTCAGCAATCGCCAGTATGACGCCGCTTTCGGCGGTTCGCAGTAACCCGTTGCCGTGAAGAGAGGGGCCAGGGCCGGGTTTCCCGGCTCTGGCTTCTCTTTGCAGCAGCACGCCGAGACTGAAGCCACGCATGCGGATTCGACAAACTTCCATCAAAATTCGCCGGAAGGGTCTTGCCCCCATCTTGTGCGCCGGCGCTGCATGCCTTCCCTCGCTCGCCCTGGCGCAAAACGCTGGCGAGCAGGACACCCGGCTGCGCCTCGACCAGGAGATACAGCGGCAGCAGCGCAAGGCGGAATCACAGATTTTGAAGGATGCCGACGCACTGGACGGGCCGCCAACCTCGCTGGAAATCGACGGGAAGAGTTATTCTGTCGGCGATAATGTCAATGACATGGGCGAGGCCCTCTTTATCTCTGTGAGGCGCCAGCAATGGGCTGACGTGCGCCGGTTCCTCGCCGCCTACGAGCGCTATCCCGATCGCGATCCGAAGCTTGTGCTCTTCGCGAAGGGCGCGCTCGCGCGACAGGCCGGCAAGCTGGGCGAGGCCGAGCGGCATTACCGCGAACTGGTGTCGCTCAATCCCGAACTCCTGTCCGGACAGCTCGAACTGGCCCGCGTCCTGTTCGAGAACCGCAAGGATCGTGAGGCGCGGGGCGCATTCGAGCAGGTTCGAGACCAACTCGTCGCCGAAGGCCAGAAGTCGGCAGGGGTGGTTCGTACCGTGGATGCCTTCCTGACCGCCCTCAAGCGCAGGCGAGGCTGGCAGGGCACCATAGCCATAGGCCCGGGTTACAGCACCAATCTCAACCAGTCCTCAGCCAGCTATACCTGCCTTCTTGCGACCGATGACGGCACCTGCGTGATCGACCGCAAGGTGCCCGATCCGATCAAGGCCACGGGCATCAATTTCGAAGGGACGCTGGGACGCAGCATTCCGATCTCCGGGCATCATGGCGTGCGCGCCAGCGCGCTTCTGTTCGGCGACATTTATCCAAGCGAGCACGACTATTCTCAGGCAACCCTTATCACGCGGGTCGGCTATCAATATCAGTCCGCCCGTAACACGCTGTCGCTATCGCCATCCTTCGACATCGGCAGTTTCGGGTCTTCGGTGCTCTACAATGCCTGGGGCGCCAATCTGGATTGGACGCATACCGCATCACGCAGCATCCTGCTGCGGGCTGAAGCAAACTTTCGCGATTATCGCTATCGCCAGCGCGCCTTCACTTCCCAGGACGGCCCCCAGACAGATGTCAGCCTGACAGCCTTTTACCTCGCCTCCGCGAGTTTGACGCTGTTCGGCGGACCGGATTTTGTCGCGAAGGACACCCCGGCGGACGTTGATGCCTATCGGCAATGGGGAGGTCGCCTCGGCGTCAGCAAGTCGTTCGGCAAGAGCGCGAGCCTGCTCGTGATCGGTTCTTACCGTCACCGCGACAATCGCGCTTATAGCGAAGTTTTCGCCACCAAGCGTAGCGACGACCAATATAATGCCACCGCGATCGCGCGTTTCCCGGTGCTCAAATTTGCCGGGCTGACTCCTGAAGTCGTGGTGCAGCATACCCGCGTCGAGAGCAACATCGACTGGCTCTATTCCTACAGGCGCACCACCGCGAGTGTGAGGCTCAGCCATGCTTTCTAGCCATCCACAATGTTTCGCAATTTTTCCATTGAGCAGGAGGACGATTACCATGACCGCGACAATCACCGAACCCTTGATCGAGAGCCGCGCCAGGCGCCTTAAGGCGCTGACCAGCGATGTTCATGAGGGGGTCGATCGCTCGATCATGTCGGCAGCATCGTTCGCCAGCATCGAGCGGTACAAACAGTTCCTGGCTATCCAGTTTCTCTTTCACCGCGACGTGGCGGCCCTCTACGCGGAACCGCGCCTTCAGGCAGCCTTTCCGGACCTCGCGCAGCGCTGCCGACTGCCGCTCGTCGTAGCCGACATGAAGGACCTCAGCATCACAGCGCCGGACGGGGGATCGCCCGCGTTCGTTCCCGATGCCGAGCTCGCCTTGGGAACCGCGCTGGGCTGGCTCTATGTAGCCGAAGGTTCCAACATGGGTGCGGCCCTGCTGCGCAAGGAAGCGCAAAAGCTCGGCTTGACCGATGATCTCGGTGCGCGCCATCTCGCCCCGGCTCCCGAAGGGCCTGCGCCGCACTGGCGTGCATTCGTTGCCGCCCTGGATGCCGTCGCACTTACCGACGATGAAGAGAAGCGCGCCGAGGACGGGGCGCGGAACGCCTTCGCGCGGGTTCAGGCCCATGTCGATGCGCGTCTTGGCTGAAGCGTCGCAGGCCGGTCTCCTGCAGCGCGGGCGAGCGGCGCGTGCCGGGTGGCTCGTGCTTGGGGTGATGCTGGTGGCGATCGGCTTCGTGGGCATCTTCGTGCCGCTGCTGCCCACGACGGACTTCCTGCTGCTGGCGCTGCCCTGCTTCGCGCGGTCCTCGCCTCAGCTCGAGGCATGGTTGCTGAACCATCCCCGCTATGGCCCGAGCTTGCGCGCATGGCGAACAGACCGGGCAGTACCGCGCCATGCCAAGATCGCGGCCTGTATCGGTATGGCGCTGGGCTATGGTCTGTTCTGGTTCCATCTCCGCCCCGGCATTTTCCTCTCCTGCGCGGTCGTAGCATTCATGCTGTTCTGGGCGATTTGGATCGTTCGGCGTCCAGAGCCGGGAGTATTACGATGAAGCGAGGCAGCTATCGAAGGACGCAGCTTGCAGCGGCCAATGATGAACCTGGCCTCTTTGAGGGCCATGTCATCTTCCGATCCTATCATCCCGACATCCCGCCACAGCGCGGAAGGGCCATCGATCCATCCATGGCATGCCCTCATGTCGGCGATATGTCGCGCGGCTCTAGCCGCTATTGCGATCAACCGGCGGACTGGCGAACTCGCCTGTTCGGATTAGCCGGCACTGCCTCGATTATTGGGTTGGTCCTTGCCGGGGCTCTGTTCACGTGGAAGGTGGTGCATCCCCGTATCGCTGCGACTTCGCGGCCGCTGACGGTCGTGAATCTGGCGCCGCTGGCCGCCCCTCCTAAGCCTGTGCGTGAGGTGGCTCCCGGCCCCGAGCAGGTAGAAAGGCAGGAAGCGAAACCCGAACCGAAGCGCGAAATGCTACCCGTTCCTCTCATCCAGCTTCCCACGACTTCATCGGTCAAGGCTGACATGCAAAAGCCGGTTGAAATTGTCGACCCGGGTCCATCCGTGCCTGAGACCACCGCACCGAAAAACATCGCTGCGCCAACGGTCAACTGGCTTGCCAGCGAGGCGAAGCCCAATTGGGAAGGGGTGATCGTTGCCCATCTTGAGCGGTTCCGTCGATATCCGGCCCGCGCTCGCGCTGCCCGCCAGCAAGGCGTCGCCTATGTTCGGTTCAAGATGAACCGCGCCGGCATGGTACTGTCCTCGACCATCTTGCAGAAATCCGGCTCATTCGACCTCGACCAGGCCGCGCTCGATACGCTTCAGCGCGCCCAACCGCTGCCGGCGATACCTGCTGAACGGCCTGATGTTGTGGAACTTACCATTCCTGTGGAATTCAAGTTGCGCTGACCATCGAGATGCACCTAGCACCCGATTGTCGGAGATGGCTGAAGCTCTACCCAACCACGGAGCGCCGGTATGATGCGCCGCGCCTTCACCGGATAATCAACCGCGTCTCCAGAGGGCAGATGCCGCGCAGCGCTTTTGAGTGCCTCGAACGAGGGAGGGAAGGCAGGGTCAGCGCTGGCAAAAACAACACGATTGCCGCGCCGCTCCGCTGGAATGGCGATCGCCCGTCCATCGAAACTCCCGGCGATACGGCGAACAAGCGTGGCGAAGGCCCTGGAGTTGTCGCAAAGGTTGGCGACCAGCAGGCCGCCGGCGCCAAGGCGGGCACGGCAGCTATCATAGAAGGCCTGTTCACTCAGGGCCTGCGGCAGCCCGCTGCCGTCGAATCCATCAATGAGGAGAACGTCGGGTTGGGTCGCTGCCGTGGCCAGATAATCGACGCCGTCGGCACATATCACGCGAAACCGACGGTCGTCCGGCGGGATTTTGAATTTCTCCCGCAAGGCGATAACCTCCGGATCAATCTCGACAACCGTGATATCGCAGTCCGGCAAGCAGCGGTAACAGGCCTTGGCCAGCGATCCACCCCCGAGTCCGATCATCTCTATACGTTTGGGCTTGGGTCTGAACAGCCTGAAGCCCATCATCACGCGCGTATAGTCGAACAGGAGGTGATCCGGATCGCTGATACGCATGGCGCTCTGAATGGTGGACCAGCCGAACAGAAGTGAAAGCATATCACCAAATCTGAACAACATTGGTCCGGCCGGGCCGAATGGAGCATCAAGCGTAACCGGGATATCCGTGGCGCTGTGGTATCGACCTTGAAGAGCTGAGCCGGGCTCGGGACGTTCGAGGCGCAAGCCGAAGACCAAGTCATGGAGCAAATCGAGATCGATGTCTGCCGAGCGGGATGGCCCATCGGTCATTTGCGGGCCTGCGCCATCGAAGCCGCAAGCGGGACGCGTCGATGATGAAGCCAGGAGCCCAGCAGGAATGCCGCGCCAGCAGCGGCCCAGATCGCAGAATTTCCAACCATGCGGTAGCTCACGGCACCCAGCACGGCGCCCGTCACCAGGCCAACCCAGAGCAGCAGATAGGGCAGCCATCCAAGGCGATCGCCCCCCATCAGTGCGGAGAGCAAGCGCTGCCCGAATTTAACCAGCGTCCCGGTCATATAGGTAAGACCGATCTGCACCTCGCCATCGCGCTCGAATAGTGCATTTTCCGCTCCCATCGCCATGGCCAGGGCGGCGGCCGCTGCCCAGTTGGCATCGATGATAGCGAGGATCGCCGAGATCATGAGCAGGGCTGCGATCAGATACATGAGCGCGCTGTGCCTGGAGTGCTGGATGACCCGGCCACAGAGCGAACCGAGCATGACCCCGATCACGAACGATGCGATCAATCCGGCTGCGGTCGCCGCATCCGACAAATGCGTGCTCAAGCCGACGGCAAGGCGCGTGGAATTACCGCTCATGAACGAGACGAAGAAACCGCCGAGATAGAGAAAGCCCACTGCATCGACATATCCTGCAAGCGCGGCGAAGCACGCCGCCAATCCCCAAATCTTACGATCGTATCGGTTCATCCATTGCCCTCTTGCGGGGGCACCATGCCATTGCGCGCAGCTGACAGATCCCTGTCCCACCTGGCCATTTCCTGAATGTTCAGGGCTTCCACCTGGCTCAATCGCGCCGCGTCTTCTGTGGCGAGCGACTGGTTGGCCAGGCCCTGCCGAACGAAATCCTTCAGCATCATATTCTGAAGCAGGAGAAATTCCTTCACATGCTGTCGCAGTTTCATGGTGTCACCTCGTCATAGGTCGGTCCAGGGCTCCGAGGCACACCATCATCGTCATCGCCAACCCCGAATCTTCAGCCTGCTCGCGTTGCAATGGATCGGCGGGGGCGAGATCGGCGCGCAGCCACTGCGGCCAACGCTTGAGAAACAAGTGGACGGCCTTCCTGCCTACAGCCGTGTTGCTGCCAGAAGCCTTTGCACCGGCGCACCCATTTGAATCGCTTTTTGTGTTCAACGCTGCCTCTGAACCGAAAAACACCCGTAGCATATATATTGTCAAATCGTAAGGTTGAACTCTGATATCTCACACATCATAAAGGTGCATGATTACGTCACAGCAGATGCGGGCGGCGCGCGCCCTGCTCGGGATCGACCAGAAGGAATTGGCCGCGCTGGCAGGTGTTTCCGTGCCGACGATCCAGCGCATGGAAGCCTCAGACGGACAGGTGCGCTGTGTCGTGGATACTCTCGTCAGAGTGATTTCAGCTTTGGAGCAAGGGGGCATCGAGCTGATCAGCGACGATGCACTCAGTCAGGGCAGGGGGCGGGGTGTGCGCCTGAGGGAAGTCGCCTCCTCCGCCACCATGAGAGAAATGAGTGAGAGCGAATGATGAAAGAAGGCGAAGATTACGTCTATGATGAGGTGAGCGGCGAGTGGCTGAGCGCCGCGGATATGGCTCACCGGAAGGCGGAAAATGTCGACGTCCAGGTGCGCGACGCCGTCGGCAACCCGCTGGTGGATGGAGACAGCGTTACTCTTGTCAAGGATCTGACCGTGAAGGGCGCCAATCAGACGTTGAAACGCGGTACGGTCATCAAATCGATCCGCCTGACCGGCGACCCGCAGGAGATTGATTGTCGATATGATGGCATCAAGGGTCTGGTGCTGCGCGCCGAATTTGTGCGCAAGCGCTGATCCTGAGACATTGGCGCTACACGCCGCGGGGCCAGCCATAAAATGGCCCGCCGACATCGGACATCATACTCAGGAGGCCATATGAGCGACATCGCCGAACGTGTTATCAAAATCGTGATCGAGCATATGGGGGTCTACCCCGACAAGGTGACGCCCGAAGCCAGTTTTCTAGATGACCTCGGTGGCGACAGCCTTGATGTCGTGGAACTGGTGATGGCGCTCGAAGATGAGTTCGGCATTACGATACCCGATGCGGATGCCGAGAAGATCGATACGGTACAGGATGCCATTCGCTATGTCGGTGCTGCCAAGCCTGGATGAAGCGCGACAACCTTGAGGGGCATGTCGAGGACCGCATGAAGCGATCTGAGAATTATCGGGTCCCGTTGCATAGCCACTTGATGCCTGGTGGCGCTCATTGAGGTGACGCGCTTCTCGAGTTGCTTTTGTGCAATGCCTCACGACACTGCGGGACTTGGTGGCAGCGGTAGGCGGGCCCGCAAATCCAGGATGCGCCGGGTTTTCTGGATGTTCGCATGGACTGCTGCGCCTGTGACTCCAAAATGCTTGCCGATTTCCGCTCCGCTCAGGCCTTCCTCATCGTTAAGCCGCAGCATCGTCTCGCCGATTGCAAATCTTTCCGATCGTTTGGCAGCAGCCTGAGCGATCATGTGCAGATGACGGGGGAGCGCAGGTCCCAAAAGGTCGAGTGCCGGTGGTTCCGGTTTACCGGTCCATTGATCGTGAAACCGCCAACCATAGCGATCCATGACGGACGCGATCTCGCAGTAGCAGACCCGGCCAAGATTGGGCAGACGCAAGATGCCCGCCCGTTCGCAACGAGACAAATCGCTCAGCTGCATCTTTTCGATAGGAACCCCCGCTACGGTTGATGCGAGATCGGTCGGTTTGTCCAACTGGCCCAGGCAGTTGCGTGTGCGGGAAGAAATAACATGCCAAGCTTCGAGCGCCAGCATGGATGCATCTGTTGTTGGTGCGATTAATCTCGGTTTGGTCTGTGACATCCTGGACAACCATTTTCAAAATTCATTGCGCCTGGCATAATATCAGTCCTGCAACCTTCCGGCGAGGCATCGTATCTACAAAATCAATGGTGGCTGAGGCGGCCGTGCCCCATTGCGTGGTGTAGTATCGAGGGCGCGGCCACGTCGATCTCCGGCTATGCCGGGTTGATCAGGCTGCCATGCGTTGCAACGTATGACGCTGTTATCGGTCAATCCCACGCGCTAAACGCCATGTCTGGCAACATCAACTTTGGTGTGGATGGTGCTTGCCGACGGGTCGGCAGGCATGGGCAAGCACGCCGGGAAAAGACTTTGCGTGAGGGCATTCCGATGCCCAGATATTCTCTGGACGACTCGCATTTCAAAACAGCAAGGGCGTTTTCGGCATGCCAGCATCATTGCTGGAGCCTCCACGCCCACATCGTGGCCGGCCGCTGATATTTTTTCGGCTGCGACGAGCGAGGGATCCCTGTCGTCAAGAAAGTCAAGGCGCCGCCTGCGGCGAGGTCGTTTTTTGCTGCAACAGGGTCATTCAACCATAGTCGACGCGGCCAGCGCATAGGTGGGCCATGACGCGCGGGGTGCTTAGGTCATGCGCCTATCCGCCGGCACGGGTGGACATTCCGACAGTAGAGGCCGAGGCCGATAGCATGGCCTGCGCCGCCTTCTTTTCGGGCGAGTCATATGGACCGTAGAGCACCGGCCCCAGAAGTTTGCGAGCAAGATCGGACTTACCCTGGCGAACCAACTCGCTGCCCAGGAGTACCCGGGGTGTAGGTGCTCCCGGAACCGCTGCGGCGACTTTGGCGAGGATGGCCAGCGCGCTATCCGGTACTTTCGCGCCAGCTCTTGCGTAGCTCTGGAAATTGGCGATCGCAGCAACAGGATCGCGCGGATCGGTTTGCAGCGCGCGACCGATAGTCTCGCGCGCCGCGGCCAGAGCGCTTTCGCGGGCATCGGCGGGGCCGGCTAAGGCCTCGTCTGTCTGAGCAATGCCTTTCCATGCCAGCGCCCGGGCGTTCCGGGGGGCCCGGGTCAAAATGCGTTCGGCATCGCCGCGGCATTCGCGGGCAAGCGCAGCACGGCACTCCGCTTCCGTAGCCACCAGCATCGCGCCGACATCTAAAGGCACCTTGCTCGCTTCCGCCCGCACCGCGGATATCCAAGCGAGCGCGGCAGTTCGAGATTGGTCGGTGTTCAGCAGGCTGGCGGAAGCATCGGGCGGTGGCAGATTGCCGAGCCGGAGCCTCGCCTTGAGCGCGGTAACTTGGACCGGCGAAAGCATGGTCACTGACGGCGCTCCCTGTACACCGGATGGCGCGGCGGTCGCATAGGCCTTCGCTCTCGAAGCGTAACCCATTATCTCTCGATTGAGCCTCCCGGGGTCTTTGAAGACCAGGGCGGCTTCAGCCAGGGACGCGCCCTGTCGGATCGCGGCCATATATTGGGCGAACTGCGCCTGCAGCGCCGGCTTGGGATTAGAAAATACGAAGAAATGCGTGATCAGCCAGGCATGGTAAGGGGTCCAGGTCATCCGGCGCGATCGCGCATCAAGATAGCCGCCCGTCAGAACGTCCCGGGCATTCACGTCGCCGTAGGAGCGGAAGACCTGACGAGAGAGTTCGGGCGGCTTGGCATAATCGAGCGAGCCGTCTTTTCTGGCCTCGATCGTCGAAAACAGCGCGCCTATCCCATCGAGATACCAGCGAGGATAGGGAGCCGGAACATTAGACAGGATGAAGTGCTGCGCGAAAGCGGAGTAGACGACCGATTCCCAGGGCCTCACTACCGGAGGAAGATAGGGCTCCCTCTTTCCGATGCAGTCCGTGCCTTGGGCGGCCAAATCCTCGCAGAAACGATCGTGGGCAAGGCTGGTATTGAGATCGACAAGCTGGTCGCTGCGGGCGACCGCCAGCACTGCGCCGTCCGCGCGAGGATCATAATAGCGTTGGTCCGAAAAGCTCCTGGCGTAGGGACCTTCTTCCGCGCGGATGTTTCGCAGGCCCAATTCGTCCAGATCGCCGCGAGAACCGAACAGGGTGATTTCGAGCTTCGGCGCACCATCTTGCTGTCCGGCGGCGCCGTAAAGCCGCGTCATCAGCGCGTGCAGCCGCTCGACATTGCCCGCGATCCGGACCAGTTCGGGTTCGCTTCCGTCGCTGAAGATGACGACGTGATCGGTTTCGGCCCGTTTCCACCCGCTACGCTTCAGCGCGTGCTTTTGCGCCGTGACGACGATATCGGGATCGGCCTTCCCGCCGACGGAAGCACGGGCGACCTCATCTGCCTGAGCGCCGAGTGCTGACGCTGCAACCAACAACGACTGCGCGAGCAATGCAGCGATGCTCAGGCAAGACCAACGTCCGATCGGCATGCATTAAGCCTCGCGATCCAGCGCTACGCGCGCTCAAGGTTGATAGAGTTGGAGTATGCATGACTCGCACCGCCTTTTCCAGCGCATCAAAGCGCCACTCCCTGAAAAGGAGACAAAGGGATTCCGGAGCATTTCATGCCTGTTCAAAGTTGGATGACAATGCAGTCTTTTCAGTCGGAATGAAGGTTACCTGGAAGGTAATCATTATTCAATATTGCTTGCATGGTGAATCCGTTTGACTTGCACTTGCAAAAATAAATATCCTTCCTGTGCCACACCAGTGGCTACTCGCAAGACAGGAGCTGTTTATGTCCGGTTCTGTTCGATCGATTCATTCACTGCTTGCCCGAGAATTAACGATCTCCGAAATCAAAATGGTCTCTGGTGGCCAAACCTGCGGTGAGGGCAATACCGAGGTCACCACCGAGCCCACTTATGATCGCGTCCCGGGACGTGGTGTAGCTTATCTGGGCCACCGCCAATTTCGGCATC
>NZ_LSJY01000154.1 GCF_001556865.1 Sphingobium sp. CCH11-B1
CCGCCGCCCGCCGAAGCCCCCGCTGCCGAAGCCGCGCCTGCCGTGCGCGAACTGACCAAGGCGGAAATCGCTGCTTTCAACAAGGCGGTCGATGCTTTCACCGCCGGGCAGGAAGCGCAGAAAAGCGGCGACAATCAGGGCGCGGTCGCCAAATATGACGGCGCGCTTCCCGCCATCCGCACGGCGGTCGAAGCCGATCCGGCATTGATCGACAATGTCGGCTTCCTCGCCAACGTCCTCTATGCCGATGCGTCCGCCTATGCCGCGCTGGGGCAGATGGACAAGGTCGCGGCTCTCTACGAGGAATCGCTGCCGCACTGGCGCAAGGTTCTGGAGGCGAAGCCGCAAGACGCCACCATCCGCAACATCCTGGCAGGCACCCTGGTGCAGGTGGGCAACGGCAAGCTTGCCGTGCAGGATCGGGGCGGCGCGGACCCCTATTATGCCGAAGCGCTCAAGCTCGCGCGCAAGTCGGTGGAGGAAGCGCCCCAGGACAATGTCAGCCGCAACCTGCTGCTGTCCGCCCTGATCGGCGCGGGCCAGACCTCGACCGAGGAAGGGATGCTGGAAGAAGCGTTGACCATGGGCAAGGCGATGATCGCCGACGGCACCATCGACGCCGCCAACCGGCCCACGGTCGAGGCGATGGTCGCCGCCAACGGCTGATCCGGCGATGCGCCAACGTCCCCCCGGCCATATCCGGGGAGCGATTGCGCGTCGGCCGTTTTCAGGCCGTGCCCAGCTTGTCGGCGTAGAGCATCCGCCCCGGGCCCATCATGCCCAGCACTTGTGGCACGATGTGCGGCGCGACCGCGAAGCAGCCCTCGCTGCGCCCGCACTTGCCCCATGCGGCGACATGATCCTCGCTCACATAATCCGCGCCGTGGATGACGATGGCGCGCGCTTCGGCATTGTTGTTCTGCGGGTCGAGTCCGATCAGCCGCATCGAGCGCCCATGCTGGCCGAAATACATGTCGCCCGTCTTGAACGCGCCCTGGCTGCTCGCCAGCGAATTGGGCTCGTTCGAAAAACTGTGGAGCCAGCCGGAATGGGCGGGGTCCGACCCGCGGCCGTGCGACACCAGGTAGGAACTGGTCTGCCCGCCGATCAGGTCGACGATGTGCATGCGCGTATCCTTCGACGGCGCGTCGAAATCGACGATCGCCACCCGGTCGCGCAATTCGAAATGATGGGCATGATTGTCCAGCGCCGCCTTGGCGCGCTCCAACAGCGGCGCGTAGGGCTTTGCGGCCACCGACTTGGGAATGGCGGGCACAGGCGGAACCGGAACCGGGCTGGCGGGTTGTGGCACGGTCGGCAGCGCGGCGCGCCCCATGCTGTCCGACAGAAACGAAAAAGCGAGTCCGCTTAAAGCGAACTTCGTGAAATTGCGGCGATCCATGGCCGCAATATAACAAAGCCGCCGCCCCGATTGAAGACCGGGGCGGGGGGCCTTATTCGCCCTTCGTACTCGATTCGTCCGCGGGCTGGCTCGATTCGCCGCCTTCCGGCAGTCGGGCGGTCATCCCGGTCGCTTCCGCATCATCTTGAATCTGCTGCTGTTCCGACACGGATGGCGGCGGCGCGGGCGGAGTCGCGGCTGCATTGTTCTGCGGTTCGGCGATCGGCGCGTCCGGCTCGTCGATGATGACATTCTCGACCGGCGGCTCGACCATATTGTTGGTCGCGGGCGCCTCTTCCGCCTTCTTGCCGCAGGCGGAAAGGGCCAGCGCGCCGGCCAGGGTCAAAAGGGCGATCTTGCGCATGGGCGTTCAGTCCTTGGATGCGAGGGAAGGGGGCGGGGCGGCGGTCGGGTCGACCCGGCTGCTCGACGCCTCGATCTTCGCCGCGAGCAGCTTGTCCCAGCCATAGGGATCGGAACGGAAGCTGACCACCCCGTCATTATTGGCAAAGGCGGTCCAGTAGAGCAGATAGACGGCGACCTGCTGCGGCAGGGACACGCGCTGCGTCTTGCCCTCGTCGATCAGCGTCTGGATCTGGCCGTTGAGATTGGGGTCGGCGGCGACCATCTTCTCGGCCAGCGCGACGGGCTTCTCCAGGCGGATGCAGCCATGGCTCGCCAGCCGGTCGTAGCTGGAAAATTTTCCGCGCGAAGGCGTATCGTGCAGGTAGACGGCGAAGGGGTTGTCGAAATCGAACTTCAGCCGGCCCAGCGCACTGTTGGGTCCGGCCGGCTGTACGATCCGCTCGCCGCCTTCGGGCGTCTTGATGATCTTGTACCCCTGCCGGATCAGCGTCGCGCGCCCCTTGGGGAACAGTTCGCGCTTCGCGATCGACATCGGCACGTTCCACGGCGGATTGACGACGATCGAATGGATGCTGGACGCCAGCATCGGCGTCGCATTGTCCGGGCTGCCGGTGACGGCGCGCATCGAACTGACCGGCTGGTCGCCCTCGAACACGGTCAGTACGGCGGCGGCGATGTTCACCTGCACCCGGTTGACCGGCAGGCTGCGGGGCATCCAGCGCCACCGCTCCATATTCGCCATGATCGCCGCGATCCGCTCGTCCACGCCGACATTGAGCGCGGCCAGTGTCCGCGCGCCAAGCTGGCCGGTCGGTTCAAGGCCGTAGCGCCGCTGCGCCCGCTGGATGACATCGACCAGATTCTCGTTCTGCGTCACCGTCGGGTCTTCCAGCGCGATGCGCGCGCGCACGACATCGGGCGCGGACGTCGCGGTCAGCGTCGGCCAGCCGCCCCTGTCGCGGATCGCCTCATATTTGGCGAGGCCCCTGCGCAGCGTCTCATAACCCGCCCAGGGCGGGGTCAGGCCGCTTGCCCATTGGGCCAGCCGGTCTTCCGCAACCGCCTTGGCAAGGCCGGGGCGGGGATCGAAGGCGGCCGGGCGCAACGCCCAGATATTGAGGAAATCGGCGGTATCCACCCGGCCGGTGCTGAGCGCTTTCGCCCGGTCCAGCAGCGCCGTCACCAGCGCCTCGCCCTTCAACCGCCCGCTCGCCTTCTGCCGCGCCATCAATCCTTGCGCCGCGCCAGTCTTGAGCCAATCATTGGCCCAGGCTTCCTGCGCCGGCGACAGCGGCGGGACGGGGGCGGGCAGGGGCGCGGGCGGCAATTGCTGCATCGTGG
>NZ_LSJY01000155.1 GCF_001556865.1 Sphingobium sp. CCH11-B1
GCGGAGCACCGTTCAGGTGAACAGGTCGCCGACCGCGCGCAACCGGAAGGCGTTGCGCCAACGGCGCCGGCGATGCTCGGTCGCATCGTGGACCATGTGGCAGCGTTGGCAGAGCGCGGCGAGGTTGCGCGGCCGGTTATCACCCGGATCGTGATTGAGGTGCGCGCTGGCGAGGACGACGCGCGTGACCCGCATCGAGGGGGGCGGGTCGATACCCACGAACCCCGGTTGCGCGCGCACCAGCTCGTCCGGCGACGACAGGCGACGAATCTCCCTGCCCCGCCCGTCGCGCCAGCGCGCGGCGTCCTCGTCCCACCAGATACCATTGCCGAGGTGCAGCACGTCGCGGCCGTGCGGGCGACGGCAATGCTCGCAGCGCCCTTTGGCGCGGCCGAAACGGATGAAGGCGGACAGCTCGCGCCAGTCGATCGGGTAAAGCCAGCGATGTTCGCGCGCGATCGGCATGACGATTTCTATGAGTCAAGATGGGCGAGAACGAAAGCAGAAAACGGCTCTGATTCAACAATATCATCAAGACTAAGCGACTAAGCGAATCTGCGAATAAGTTGCCGCCGAGGAAACCGACCTAGCTTTATGTCTGTTCCCGCTGTGTTCTGGCCGTTCAGGCAGGACGAAGAATCGCATGAGCATCACCGTCACCCGGCTTTCCCCAGGCGCCTAGGCGTCACCGGCGACGTTGGGATGAAATTGTGCGTCCCCTTCGACGGCAACGAGGACCACTTTCATCTCGCGATCAGCGACGGGGCGCTGATCGCTGGCGAATACGACACCGAAGATCGAGGACGGAGGGATCACGCGCATCGCCGGCGACACGGTGACGGTCGATTGGCCGCCGGAATGGGTGACGATCGGCGTCTATCAGCCCGTGCCGGCGCGCGCGATTCAGCCGCTGCCCTTATTCGAGACCGCTTGACGCGCTCTGCCCTGATTATGCCGATGCCACCTTGCGTGGCCGACCGCCCTTTTGGCCGTTCGCGCGCGACGCGGCGACCTTGACGGCCGAGCGCGCCCTGCCCCCGGCCGCCCCGAGCTGACGGGCCATCCACGTCTTCGAGCCGAACACGCCCTGGAGCAGCGCCGGCACATAGAGGTCCGCATCGAGCTTCGGCCAGTGCAGCCCCAGCCCGGCCGGACTGATTTCAATGTCGGCGAGGTTGTCGGGCGAGGCATCGGCCAGCCCTTCGGCGAGCTGCGTCGGGAAGGTCAGCTCGATCCCGGTGTTGAGGGCAACCACCACGCGCGAACGGCGGCGATCGTAGCGAGCGGACACGGCATGGCCCGCGGCGCGGGTTTCCGCCATGCGCGCTTCGGCTTTCGCCAGTTCCTGCTCAGTAATCGCCATGTATGGTCCTCCATTCCTCGCACAGCATCGGCACCACGTCCGCCAGCGCCGCTTCGATCCGGTTCACGTCCGACAGCTTGAAGCCGAAGCTATCGCGCAGCTCGGGCGGACCGGCGGGGCAGTTTAGGTTGAACACCGCTTCTCCGTCCGCGCCCTTCACATGAACGTGCGCCGGGCGATGATCGTTGGGCCAGATAACGACCCGCAGGCCACCGATACGGAACACGACAGGCATAGGCCGGTGTAGCATAAACCCAAGCGCTAGGGAATAGTTGCATCGGCGCGCGCACCCGTGACGGGCCGCGCTCTATCTCCGCTCGCGCTCCGATCGAGCCTCCGTGGCGGCGTCTCGCCCCTGACGGGCAACGATCGCTCGCGCGGGCGGGGTGCGCCCCGCCCAGGCGGACGCCGGCGATGCCGGCGAGATCTCCATCAGGTGGGGAAAGGGAGCGCCGCCCCCTCTCCCCAGCAACGGCAATCAGCCGGGCCGTGGCTCCCTCGCTTCACTCACTGCGCCCGCACCACCCCGGCAGATTCCCATTGCCCCCTCTCCCCCGCTGTTCGCCACGAGGCAGGGCCGATGGCGAGGCCGTCGCCAAGGGCGATTTGAAGGGAGAAGATCATGGAGCAGGACAATCGCGAGAGCTGGTTGAACCGGGTGGCGATCGGCATGGCCCCGCTGTTCGACGCGCTGGACACTCCCCTGCCCGCCCGCGTGCGCGTCGCGATCGGCTTCACCAGCCGGGGCGCGAAGGGCAAGGCGATTGGCGAGTGCTGGGATAATCGGCGCAGCGGCGACGGCCATTTCGAGATATTCATTCGGCCGGACTTAGCGCACGCCCCTCACCCATGCCCGGCTCGACACCGGTGGCGAGACCATGGCACCCAAGAAGCAGGCGACGGGGATGCCCAAATGCGAGTGCGCGGCGTGCGGCTATACGGTGAGGACCGCGCGCAAATGGCTGGAGACGACGGGCGCGCCCCTATGTCCGATCGCCGGACATGGGCCGATGCAGCACGATCCGCTCGATCCCGACGACGAAGCCGGCGATAGCTAAGCGACTAAGACCCTTTACGACTAAGCGGTTAAGCGGCATAAGTCGCTTAACCGCTTAGTAGGAGCAACAGCGATGCAGGTATGGGCCGTGATCGCGCAGAAGGGTGGGCAATCGAAAACCACCCTTTCGACCGGGTTCGCCGTCGAGGCGGCGCGGGAAGGAGCGTCCGTCGTGATCCTCGACGCCGACGACCGGCAAGGTTCGGCGCTCTATTGGTCGGAGCGCCGCGACGACGACGACGTGACGGTGAAGGACAGCAGCGTCGCCGGCCTACCGCTGCACGTCTCGCGCGGGCGCGGCAGCGGCAAGATTGACCTCATCATCATCGACACACCGGCCAACTCCAAGGACATCGCCATGCTCGCGGCAGAGCAGGCGGATTTCGTCATCATCCCCGTGGCACCGCGCGGGCTGGACGTTCATTCGGTGTTGCAGACCGTCAAGCAGGTGCAGCAGGCCGGCACCCCCTTCGCCGTCATTCTGACCCAGGTTCCGCACCAGGGCGGGGAGGGGCAGGAGGCCCATGCCGGCTTTGCGGCGAAGGGGGTGACGATGTTCGACAGTCGCCTTCACTTCCGGAAGGACTTCTACAAGGCAACGCCGTTGGGCCGCACCGCGGTCGAAACCGAGCCGGACAGCAAGGCGGCGGCCGAGCTGCGCGCCGCCTATAATGAGGCTAAGCGACTAAGCGGCTTTACGACTAAGCCAGTAAGCGAGGCGGCATAATGGCGAAAAAGCCTTCCGCGCTCGCCAGCATCTTCGATGACGAGGCCGAGGAGCCGGCACTGGCTTCCGTGCCGCGCCGATCGGCCGACACGCCCACCCCGGCGACACCGGCGCGGCGCAGCAGCCATCCGGGCAAGAAGCCGGTGCTGATCCACATTCCCGAGGACATGCACCGTGCATTGCGCCAGCTTAGTGTCGAGGAGGGCGGGGAGCCGCTTACCGTCATCACCGAACGGCTGCTCCGCCAGTATCTGGTCAAGCGGGGCCACACCAGGTTCGCGCCGTGAGCAAGCGGCGCGATCCCAACCCCGAGTTCGACCTGTTCATCCCGGCGCTGGGCGACCTTCCGCTCCGCGACCAGCGCGAGGTCATGGAGCGGCCGTTCTTCTCGCTCCAGAAGCGCAAGCGGTTGAAGCCGATCGAGTATCGCAGCCCGGACGGCGAGGCGTGGGTGCGCGTGCAGGCAATCCCCGACTACGGCATGGCGACGATATGGGATGCCGATATTCTGATATGGGCGGCATCGACGCTCAATCGCATGAAGCAGCAGGGCTTGAACGACCTGCCGCGCACGCTGACCACGACGCCCTACGACCTGTTGCGGGCGATCAAGCGCAGCACCGGGGGCAGGGACTATCAAGAGCTGCAGGCGGCATTGCTCCGGCTCCAGACGACTTCCATCACGACCTCGATCCGGGCGTCAGCACGCAGGCAGAAAGCCGGGTTCAACTGGCTCGATAGCTGGACCTTCGACACCGACGCCGAGACCGAGCAGCCGCGCGGCATGACGCTGACCCTCTCGGATTGGGTTTACGAGGGGATCGTCAACGAAAAGTCGGGCTCTGTTGCAAAGATTGGCGGCAGTCAGAGGTAGGCTGTCGCTCTGCGCCGAT
>NZ_LSJY01000156.1 GCF_001556865.1 Sphingobium sp. CCH11-B1
GGGACTCCTTCTTGCCCATTATGCCCGCCCACACACGGAAATCCTGACAGTCCCCGCCAAGCTGAGACACAGATCTCGCAGACCGATCTGATACGTCAGCCGAGCAGGCGCGCACCCACCGCTCGATCGGTTTAACTCGGTGCTGGCGCTGCTCCCGACCACCGGTCGGCCATCGGTGCATCTCGATCTCGTTCGAGCGACACTGTCCGCCATGGCGCCCAACGGCGTGTGGGGGCTGCTCACGGACATCCCGGCCCACGGTCCTTTCTATCAGGGACACACCAAATTCCTCACCGGCATCGGGCCGCTTTAAACCACCTCAGCGAACGCTCGGCGCTGGGCACGATTCAGCAAGAAAGGTTGCCCCGGCGCCCTGCCGTCGAGGAGCCCGTCTGCCCTCCGCTCATTGAATCGCACGACCAATCCCGCACGATCTGCAGCGTCACCCCGTCGATTCTCGCGGCATCGCTACGACTCATGCCATCATAAGTCTCCGCCAAAGCGAACAGCCGCCGGCTCTGGTTCGCATTTTCGTTGTCCGCGCCAGTCGTCTCAAGCCCGCTGCGTCGAAGGCGTCCCGCAATCCAATCGCGCCACCCATGGACGTGTCCTCCAACCGGCAGACATCGCGTCAGAGTTTCGGCACTTTGGGAATCCCCCTCGTGAGTCAATCAAGGAGGGTGGTATCACCTATAGCGGCGGGCGTGGTCACGCCAAGGGTGAGACGTAGGGGCATTGCGCGAGCGGGTCTGTCTGGCCGTGTGAGGTCGCCCGATCGGCTGGACCAGCAAGGAGCCGGTGGTGACATTCTAGTCATTCGGGCGTAAGCGAGCCGCCCTCCTGACCTGCCCCCCCAGCGCTGCCTCCGGATAAGGCCGAGCGATTGATCAACGCGAGCTGTCTATTCCTTGCGCCCAGCAATCATTTCCTCGCTATTGCGCACGTCCTCGCAGGCGCTACTCGCGCTGCATCTGGCATCGTTATTGGGCGTTCAGTTCCACTTCGGCAATTAGCTTTAGCACTTGCTGGGCATGCTCTTTCCGGCAGATGAGGAGGTCGGGCAGAGAGACGTCACGCTGGTTATAGACCAGCGGCGAACCGTCGATGCGGGAGCAATGAAGCCCATGCGCGGCGGCGACCGCCACTGGCGCCATGCTGTCCCATTCATACTGGCCGCCGG
>NZ_LSJY01000157.1 GCF_001556865.1 Sphingobium sp. CCH11-B1
CCCCCGCCGCAGCCGCGCCGCCCGCTTGCCCCCGCCGCCGCCTGCCGCTATCGGCGCACCCCATGACAGCGCACAAGTCCGGCGATCCGACCACCCTCAACCGCCTCTATGGCCGCCAGTCGGGGCCAAAGCTCCGCAAGGGCCAGCAGGAACTGGTCGACACGCTCCTCCCCGCCATTTCCGTGCCGGAAGAGGGCGAGGTCAGCGCCGCGTCGCTGTTCGGCACCGACCGGCCCCTGCATTTCGAAATCGGCTTCGGCGGCGGCGAGCATCTCGCCTGGCGCGCCGACCTGCTGCCCGATCATGGCTTCATCGGCGCGGAACCGTTCCTGAACGGCGTCGTCCAGGCGCTCGGCCATGTCCGCGACCAGCGCCTGCCCAATGTCCGCCTGCACATGGGCGACGCGCTCCAGGTTCTGTCCCGCATCCCCGACGGCGCGCTGAGCTTCGTCTATCTCCTCCACCCCGATCCCTGGCCCAAGGCGCGCCATGCCAAGCGCCGCATGATGAATCCCGGCCCGGTGGCGATGATCGCGCGCAAATTGAAGCCCGGCGGCGAATTCCGCTTCGGCACCGATCATCCGGTCTATCTGCGCTGGGCGCTGATGGTGATGAACGGCCATCCCGATTTCGACTGGCTGGCGAGCGAGCCGAAGGATTTCCAGAACCGCCCCGGCGGCTGGCCCGAAACCCGCTACGAGGCCAAGGCCCGTCGCCTCGGCCATGAGGTCTGGTATTTCCGATACCGGCGCAGGCCGCTCTCGGCCTGAACGCCCGCCCTGCTC
>NZ_LSJY01000158.1 GCF_001556865.1 Sphingobium sp. CCH11-B1
GATCGCGGCGGTCGCGGTGCTGATCATCGCCTGCCCCTGTGCGCTGGGCCTCGCCACGCCAATGTCGATCATGGTCGGGGTCGGGCGCGGCGCGCAAGCCGGTATCCTCATCAAGAACGCCGAAAGCCTGGAGCGTATGGAAAAAGTCGACACACTCGTCGTCGACAAGACCGGGACACTCACCGAAGGCAAACCCGCCGTGGTAGCTGTGGAGACCGCCGAAGGGTTCGACGTGAACGAGGTCCTGCGCCTCGCCGCCAGCCTTGAACGCAGCAGCGAACACCCCCTAGCCGTGGCTGTGGTCAAGGCTGCCGAGACAAGGGGCCTCACGATCAGCGAACCCGGCGAAGTCGACCAGCCGGTTGGCAAGGGGATCACCGGGCTGGTGGACGGACACAGGCTTGTCGCGGGCAACGCCCGCTTCCTCGACGAACAGGGCATCGAGGTCGCGGCATTGGCGGAGCGGGCGGATCGGCTGCGCGCAGAGGGCGCGACCGCGATATTCCTCGGTGTCGATGGCAGGGTGGCCGGCGCCATCGGCATCGCCGATCCGGTGAAGGCGACCACGCCCGCCGCGCTCATGACGCTTGGAGAAGCGGGCATCCACGTCATCATGCTGACCGGCGACAATCGCGTCACGGCGGAAGCTATCGCACGGCGGTTGGGCATTACCGACATCGAGGCCGACGTTCTGCCCGACCAGAAGAGCGAGATCGTCAAGCACCTGAGGCAACAGGGCCGTATCGTCGCCATGGCCGGCGACGGCGTGAACGATGCCCCCGCGCTCGCCGCCGCCGATGTCGGCATCGCCATGGGTTCGGGCACCGATGTCGCGATCGAGAGTGCGGGCGTCACGCTGCTCAAGGGCGATCTGACCGGTATCGCCCGCGCCCGCAACCTGAGCCACGCGACCATGGCCAACATCCGGCAGAACTTGTTTTTCGCCTTTGCCTATAATGTCGCTGGCATCCCGCTCGCGGCGGGTGCGCTCTACCCTCTGTTCGGGCTCATGCTTTCGCCCATTTTCGCGGCGGCGGCGATGGCGCTGTCCTCGGTCAGCGTAATCGGCAATGCCCTGCGCCTGAGGAGGATCGAGCTGTGAATCTGACCAACAAGCGGGCCTGGTTACTGGCGGCAGTCTCGGCCGCTCTCATCGCAGCCTATCTGTTCTACCCGGAACACAGGCAACACCTGTTCGGCCTGCTCCCCTACGCTTTCCTGTTCGCCTGTCCGTTGCTGCACTTCTTCCATGGCGGGCATCATCATGGCCATCACGCACCCCCCGGCGAGCAACGTCCATGAACAGCGGGCAGCTCTCGAAAGTGACGGGCGTGTCGCAGCGGATGATCCGCCACTACGAGGCTATTGGCCTGATGCCGCCGCCAAACCGGCGCGACAACGGCTATCGGGATTATTCCCCGCGTTCGGTCGAGCGCCTGCGCTTTATTGCCAATGCCCGCGATCTCGGATTTTCGGTAAATGAAATAGCAGCGCTACTAGGCCTGTGGGATGACCGCGAAAGAGCTAGCGGCGAAGTCAAGGCGATCGCGCTCGGGCACGCCGAGGATCTCGCGCGCAAGGCGGAGGCGCTAGAAGCGATGCGGCTCACACTGCTGGAACTGGCCGAAGGGTGTAACGGGGATTCAAGGCCGGATTGCCCGATCCTTGCGGGCCTTGCCGAAACGCGGCAACGTCCCGCGCGGGAATTGACAAGGGCCAGGCACAAGCCGAAAGAAATATTGTGAAACGTCGCTTTTCCCTGTTGATGCTTCTGGGTGCACTGCTTGGCCTCTTGGGACAGGAAGTAGCGTTTGCGCACGTCATGCCAGTCGATGGGGCTGTGCAATTGGTTGCTGCCGCGCAGATGAGCCCGGAATGCGCGGAAATGATGGGTCTCGCGAAACAGAAACCGCAGTCCGGAAAGCCTTGCGAGGGCATGACGCCCGACTGTATCGCCAAGATGGGCTGCGCGGTTCCACTCGCGCTTTTACCGCCCATCGCATCCGATGCTGCACGGGAATACCGTGCCGAGATCCCGCGACTCACCCTTGCAGCGCCTCTGATCGGCCGCAATGTCGGCCCGGAACCCGAGCCACCCGCACGCCTTGGCTGAACTCTAGCGGCGCGCCCGCGAACCTTCGTGTTCGCAGCGTGCCTCCACACCAGTTCAACCAAGGAATTTCACATGAAGACGATTATCGCGCTCGCCGCATTTGCGGCAGCCCTCGCTACCGCATCCGTTGCCTCCGCCCATGATAACGCGGGCGGCCATTGGGAATGGAAGTCCCAGCCTTCGTTCGGACCGAAGTCGACTGGGCCCTCGCGCATCCGCGTCTGGGTCAAGGACAGAGAGACGAGCATGGCCAATTGCGATTGCGCCATGATGAAGGCGGATGCTGCCGGCTGCATGATGGACATGCGCGGCAAGACCGCAAAGCCATCGGCCGGCTAAGGCGATTGCCTGGCCGATACCGATAAACAGAAGCGAGCCAGGCGCGTGGCGCCGGCGGAGTTTGCCCCTCTTCGCCGGCGCCCCGTTTGTCCGGGCTTCCTCGCGCATCGGTCTTGGCTCTGCCGATCAGGAGATCCCCATGCGAATAATTGTTCTGGCGCCGCTTCTCGCGGTGATCCCGGGCGCTGCGTTGGCCGAACCGCTGACCTTCGATGTCGCGCTCCAGCGAGCCGCCCGCGAGGCACCGTCGCTGCAAGCAAGCGCGACCGGGGTCGAGGCCACGCGTTCGGCCGCGATTGCCGCCGGCCGCCTGCCCGATCCCACGCTTGATCTCGGTGTTCAGGGATTTCCGGTTTCCGGCCCCAACGCCGGGAGCTTCAACCGCGACGATTTCACCATGACGACCGTCGGTCTCAGCCAGCAGTTTCCCAATCCTGCCAAGCGCCGCGCCCAGCGGTCCCGCGCGCAGGCGGAGATCGGCATTGCCGAGGCAGGGGTTGCGGTCGAGACACAGAATGTCCGTCTCGAGACCGCGCTCGCTTGGGTCGATCTCTTCTATGCCAGACGCCGGCTCGCACAGTTACAGCTACTCGACGCAAGCCTTGGCGACCTGCAGGAAACGGTTTCCGCGAGGCTGGCGTCGGGCTCGGCGCGGCCCAGTGCTGCGCTCGAACCCGATCAGCTGCGCGCGGCAGTGGGCGATCGTCGCAGCGAACTTTCCGCCGAAGTCACGAAGGCGCAGGCAAGACTGGCGCGTTTTACCGGGGATCTCCAAGCCGACGCCTTGGGCGATCCGCCCGTGCTTGAAGTGGATCGTGCCGGGCTGGCGGCGGGGCTGGCATCGCTGCCGCGTTTGCAGGCCCTCGATGCCGAGACGAAGGCGGCTGAGGCGGACACCGAACTTGCACGCGCCGACAAGCATCCCGACTGGCGGGTCAGCACGTCCTATGGTCGCCGGGACCCCGCGTTTGGCGATCTGGTGTCGGTCGGTGTCAGCATCGATCTGCCGCTCTTTGCCAAACGCCGCCAGGATCCGAAAATCGCCGCGCGAGCGAGCGAAGCTGAACGGGCGCGGCTGATGCGCACCGCCGGGGAACGCGAACTCTCGGCCGCGCTCGATGGCGATCTTGCCGACCATGACATGCATCATCAGCGGCTTATGAACGCACGCAATACGCTGGTGCCGCTCGCCAAGCGCCGAGCCGAGCTGGACATGGCGAGCTATGCTGCCGGCAAGCTCGACCTCGGTAGCGCGCTGCTCTCGACGCTCGCGCTCGCCGAAGCCGAGGTCGATGCGCTGGCGCGCGAGTCGGATGTCATGCGCGACGCGATTCGGATCAATTTTACTTACGGGGAGATGCGGCCATGAGCATGGACGCGAAGAACGCGGCGCGCTGGGGCGCCGGAGTATTGGCTGTCGCATTGGTTGCAGGTGGCAGCGGCTATTGGCTCGGCCAGCGTGGTGGACCTGCCGACGAAGCCGGATCGGCTCAAGCAGAGCGCAGGGTCCTTTACTGGTACGACCCGATGGTGCCGCAGGAGCGTTACGACAATCCCAATTCGCTTTCGTCGATGGGAATGAAGACCATCCCCAAATATGCCGATGGAGCGCCTGCCGCGAACGCTGTGCCGGGGGTCAGCATCGATCCCGCCGCGCGGCAGAATCTGGGGCTGCGCATCGCCGCAGCGGAGATGGGAAGCTTGCCTTCCTCGCTCGCTGTCACCGGCACGATCGACTTCAACCAGCGCAACGTGGCAATCGTTCAGGCGCGCTCGGGAGGGTTCGTAACACGTGTCTATGATCGCGCGCCGGGCGATGTGATCGGCGCAGGCGCGCCGATTGCCGACGTGCAACTGCCCGAATGGGGCGGCGCGCAAGGTGAATTCCTCGCGGTCAGACGGCTCGGCAAGCCCGAACTGACAGCAGCGGCGCGTCAGCGGTTGCGGCTAATGGGTATGTCGGAAAGGCTGATCGCTGAGGTCGAACGGACGGGCCGGACCAACGGCGCGGTGACGATCACCTCACCGATCGCAGGCGCGATCCAGACGCTCGACGCCCGCGCGGGCGTAACACTGGCGCAGGGCCAGACGCTTGCGCAGGTGACGGGTATCGGTACGGTCTGGCTCAACGCCGCCGTGCCCGAGGCGCAGGCTGGTACCGTTCGCATCGGGCAGAGCACCAATGCGACGCTAGCGGCCTTTCCTGGCGAGCCTTTCACGGGCAGAGTTATTGCGATCCTGCCAACGACACGGGCGGAAAGCCGCACGCTGACCGTGCGGATTGAACTTACCAATCGTGGCGGACGCCTCAGGCCCGGTATGTTCGCCAGCGTCGCACTGGGCGGCGATCAAAAGCAGGCGCTGCTGGTGCCGAGCGAAGCGGTGATCCGCACCGGTGCGCGAACCCTCGTCATGCTCGCGCTTGAAGGAGGCCGCTACCGCCCGGCCGAGATCCGCACTGGCCGCGAGGGTGGCGGCAGGACCGAAATTCTCGACGGGCTGGCCGCGGGCGAGAAGATCGTGGCGTCGGGCCAGTTTCTGCTCGATTCCGAAGCTAGCCTCACCGGAATGACCGCTCGCCCAATCGGAGGCGGTAAGTGATCGCCGCGATCATCCGCGCTTCGGTCAGGGGGCGCAATCTCGTCCTCGCCGCCGCGCTGGTGCTCACCGCGATCGGTGTGGCGGCGGTGCGCACTACGCCGGTCGATGCGCTGCCCGATCTCTCGGACGTTCAGGTCATCATCCGCACGACCTGGCCGGGACAGGCGCCGCAGATCGTCGAGAACCAGGTCACCTATCCGATCACCTCGACCATGCTCTCGGTGCCGGGCGCGCGGGTGGTGCGCGGCTATTCTTTCGCCGGCGACAGCTTCGTCTATGTCCTGTTCGACGACGGCACCGATCTCTACTGGGCGCGCAGCCGGGTGCTCGAATACCTCAGCCAGGTACAGAGCCGTTTGCCCGAAGGAGCCAAGGCATCGCTCGGCCCCGATGCAACTGGCGTTGGCTGGATCTACGAATATGCGCTGGTGGACAAAACGGGAGGGCACGATCTCGCCCAATTGCGCTCGATCCAGGACTGGTTCCTGCGCTTCGAGCTCAAGACCGTTCCAGGTGTCGCCGAGGTCGCCAGCATCGGCGGCATGGTCAAGCAGTATCAGGTGGTCGTCGATCCGCAGAAGCTCGCGGCCTATGGCGTCACTGCCAGTGAAGTCGGCGAAGCCCTGAAGCGCGCCAATCAGGAGGTCGGTGGTGCGAGCGTCGAGATGGCCGGCGCCGATTATACTGTGCGCGCCAACGGCTATCTCAAGACCCTCGACGACTTCCGCGCCGTGCCGCTGCGTACCGCGGCGGGCGGCATTCCCGTGACGCTGGGCGACGTCGCGACGGTGCAGGTCGGCCCGGAGATGCGCCGCGGCATCGCCGAACTCAATGGCGAGGGCGAAGTCGCGGGCGGCGTCATCGTCATGCGTCAGGGTCAGAACGCGCGGGCGGTGATCGACGGCGTCAGAGCTAAGCTCGAGGAACTCAAGAAGAGCCTGCCACCGGGTGTCGAGATCGTCACCACCTATGACCGCTCTGGCCTGATCGACCGCGCGATCGAGAACCTCACCGGCAAGCTGTTCGAGGAATTCATCATCGTTGCCCTGGTCTGCGCGCTGTTCCTATGGCACGCGCGCTCGGCGTTGGTGGCGATCCTGACACTGCCGCTGGGAATTTTGATCGCCTTCATTGTCATGCGCCTGCAGGGGCTCAACGCGAACATCCTGTCATTGGGTGGCATCGCCATTGCCATCGGCGCGATGGTCGATGCGGCGGTTGTGATGATCGAGAATGCCCACAAGCATCTCGAACGCTGGCATCAGGCCAACCCCGCCAGCGAGCCGGACAAGTCGACGCGCTGGTTGATCGTCACCCTCGCCGCCGAGGAAGTCGGCCCGGCGCTATTCCTCAGTCTGCTGATCATCACCTTCTCGTTCCTGCCAATCTTCACGCTGCAGGGGCAGGAAGGTCGCCTATTCGCGCCCCTCGCCTTCACCAAGACTTATGCGATGGCCGCGGCAGCATTCCTCTCGATCACGCTGATTCCAGTGCTGATGGGGCTGTTGATCCGGGGACGCATCCCGAGCGAGGAAGCGAATCCGATCAACCGCTGGTTGGCGCGTATCTATCGTCCGGCGATCGACTGGGTGCTGAAGCGCCCGAAGCAGACACTGCTGATCGCCGTGCTGATCTTCGCCACCACTCTTTGGCCGATGACCAGGATCGGTGGCGAGTTCCTGCCACAGATGAACGAGGGCGACCTGCTCTACATGCCCTCGGCGCTGCCAGGCCTTTCGCCGGCGGAAGCCGGCCGGCTGCTCCAGCAGACCGACCGAATGATCAAGACCGTGCCCGAGGTCGAAAGTGTATTCGGCAAGGCCGGCCGCGCCGATAGCGCGACCGATCCGGCGCCGCTCGAGATGTTCGAGACGACGATCCGGTTCAAACCCCGCGAACAGTGGCGCCCCGGCATGACGCCCGAAAAGCTGGTCGATGAGCTGGACGCGCGGGTCAAGGTGCCCGGCCTCGCCAATTTCTGGATCCCGCCGATCCGCAACCGTATCGACATGCTCGCAACCGGCATCAAGAGCCCGGTCGGTATCAAGGTAGCCGGCTCCAACCTCTCTGAGATCGACCGCACCGCAAAGCAGATCGAGCAGGTGGTGAAAGCTGTGCCCGGTGTTGCCTCGGCGCTGGCCGAGCGGTTGACTGGCGGACGTTACATCGATGTCGATGTCAACCGCGCCACGGCAGGCCGCTACGGCCTCAATGTAGCGGACGTCCAAGCGGTGGTCTCGGGCGCGATCGGCGGCGAGAGCATCGGCCAGACCGTCGAAGGCCTAGCGCGCTACCCGATCCAAGTCCGTTACCCCCGCGAAATCCGCGATAGCCCGGACAAACTTGCAGCGCTGCCGGTGCTAACGCCCGCGGGTCAGCAGATCACGCTCGGAACCGTAGCCTCGATCCGGGTAAGCGACGGTCCGCCGATGCTGCGAAGCGAAAACGGCAGACCGGTCACCTGGATCTATGTCGATGGGCGCGACCGCGATATGCAGACGCTGGTCAGCGACATCCAGCAGGCTATCGTGCGCGATGTCAAACTCCCGCCGGGCGTCAGCGTTTCGTACACCGGTCAGTACGAGTTTTTCGTCCGCGCCAAGGAGCGGATGAAGCTCGTTATCCCGGTGACGCTCGCGATCATCTTCGTACTGCTGTACTTGACCTTCCGCCGCTGGGACGAAGCGCTGTTGATCATGGGCACCTTGCCTTTCGCGCTGACCGGCGGACTGTGGCTGCTCTACTTGCTCGGCTACAATCAGTCGGTGGCGAGTGCGGTTGGGTTCATCGCGCTTGCCGGCGTCGCTGCCGAGTTCGGCGTGGTGATGCTGATCTATCTGAAGCAGGCTCTGGAAGCACGGGAGGATTGCGATGTTGCCGCCGCTGTGCGCGAGGGCGCGCTACTGCGCGTGCGGCCCAAGGCGATGACCGTCGCGGTGATTCTCGCTGGCCTGTTCCCGGTCCTGGTGGGTGGCGGCACCGGGTCGGAAGTCATGAGCCGGATTGCCGCGCCGATGGTCGGCGGAATGCTCACCGCACCGCTCTTGTCGATGCTAATCATTCCCGCCGCCTATCTGCTGATGCGCCGCAAATCCCAACGCCAAGTTCAACCCGAAGGAGAAGTGAAGTGAAGAAATCCCTGATTATCGTGTCCAGCCTCGTGCTGGTGGCCTCGCTCGCCGCCTGCAAGAAGGAAGCCGAAGCACCGAAACCCGCTGAGATTGTTGCCACCAATACTGGCAGCATGTCCGAGATGCCGATGGCGACGGAAATGAAGCACGGCAGGGGTGTCGGGACTGTGACCCAGATCGATGCGGCCAAGGGCGTGGTGACGCTCGATCACGGTGCAATCGCCGAGCTTCAATGGCCCGCCATGAAGATGGGTTTCGCCATCAAGCCGGACCTGCTCACGGGAATCAACGTTGGCGACAAGGTCGCGTTCGAGATCGACTGGGACGGCAAGGCCGGGACGGTGACGAAGATCACGAAAGCAGCGAAATAGAGACCATGCGTTGGACGCTGTGGGGGAGGTCAGTGTCCGACTTCCCGCACTAATGGAGAAGGAGGGCAGGGGATCAAAGGCGATGAGATGAAAACAGATGGAGGTTGGACATGGACCATCAAATCCCAGCCCAAATGTCGAATCGCCGATTCCCCGGGCCCCTTGGATATGCTACTTTCGCGATCGGAAAGGAGCTGATCGTGGAACCCACAGTCGACCCAGTAGATGCCATGTCTGAAGCGGCTGCGCATGCGAATGAACGTCCGCGCGCATCCGATTGGTTGTGGCGCCCGATGTTCGCGAAGCTCTGGTGGATCGCGATCCCGGTCTACTGGATGGGCATGGCGGCATCGCTCAAAATTCCGGTGCTCGCAGAATTCTACACCAGTGCCTTGGCTGGTTTCCTCAACGTCGCATTCTTTCCGCCGCTGGCATTGATGGTGCTCGGCCTCGGCTTTGCGCGCGCATGGTTCGAGTGGAGCGACTGGGAGTTCGTCGAGCCGACGCACGAGCAAATGTTTCCGAAGCGCTCGGTAGGCGGCATGCGCGATCCTGCCTCCGATCCGCTCGATCCCCGTTCAGGCTTGCATTGGCAGCATTTTCATCGGCACCGCTAACGGCGATCACTTGTCGCGGCGTTCCTTGAAGCTCGGATCACCATCCTGAGGGCCATGTTCGAGGTCGGTTGAAAAAGTCCCGCTCCGCAGGACGGACGACTGTTCGATCGAGGTGAGTGGCCCAGTGACGTCGGCGGTCCCGCGGCCCGAATCTGCCTGCTCGAGGTAGCGGTTGCGCAGTCCATTCGGACCAAGCACCTGCTTGCTCAGCTCTTGCGAAAAGGCGCTCGCCGGAGTGTCCGACCGAGCGGCCGCGCGCTCGGCTGCAGCAATAGCCCCACGCACGTCATAGTTCACGATATCAACGCTGGCACTGGCAGATTCCGTGGTGATCCCACGGTCTGTGCTCTGGAAGCCGAGGTTTCCGGAAGCGCCACCAGCAACAGAGCTACCTGAAGGCTTGTGGCTATCGTTTCCGGTCTTGGCGGAACCGGTGCGACTGGCGGATGCGGATACCGAAAGACCTACATCAGTTCCCATCGACGTTTGATCCTGGGCCGATCTTTCGATATTCCGCGTCCATCCGGTCTGCGCCATTATCGCCTGGACATCGCGTTGCAGCGTGTCGGCCACCTGTGGCTTGAGCCGCCATTGGCCCTGCCGATCCATCTCGAACCCACCCTGGAGCCAGTTGGCCATGGCGGCCTGACCTTCCGCGCCGCCGCCCAGGAAGTGCTCGACCGTGTCAGGCCCAGCCTGTTTACCAGCCTCGAACCGCGTACTGGTATCGTTTCGCGCAGAACGCTGCGAACTGGTGCTGCTCGATACCAGCATATCATTGTGTGCGAAGCTTAGCCGCGCAGAGCCGCCATTGGCGACAGCGCCGAGCTGGCTTTCGTTGATGAGGCCCCCACGCCACATCTGCGCGGCGGTTTCGGGGGTAAGGTTGAGGTTAAAGTCGCCGTTCTGGTCCATCGCAATCTGACGCTTGCTGAGATTGATGCCATGGTCGCCGAGCAGCTTTTGCATGCGCGTCAGGCGTTCATTCTCGACGATCCGCGTCAGGCGCTCATTGCGGGCGCGGTCGGCGATCCCGCCGGCACCGCCCTCGGCCATATCGACCTGGTTGCCGGTGGTGCGGCTGAGCGCCTGGATGAAGCTGTCGAGCCGCGCGGCCTCGCGGGTCGAGACCCCAGCCGCGGCTGCACCCTCGGCAAAACCGAAGTTCTCACTCTGGCGGCGTTGCTCGCCGATGCGGGCTGCACTGCGCGTGCCGCTCGTGCCCACTTCGCGCTGGGCATCGAGCTTGCCCGAGCGTTCGGCGAAGTCATAGCCTGCAGCCTCGCGCGTCCGTCCATAGACACTGGTGCCTTCGCGCCCGGCTTCGGCGGTTGCGCCATCGGCGGTGCCGAGCTGGGTTGCCGCGTTGTAGGTTTCGAGGGCGTGCATGACCTGTGCCTCATTACGGCCGGTTGCACGGGAGAGCTGGCTGATGGCGGAAGATCGCGCCTCACCCGACAGTGCGTTGATGAAGGAGACCCGGCGACTGGTTTCGTCGAGTGATAGCCCAAGCATTCCGGCCGCGTTGCGCTGCCCCTGATTGCTGCCGGTGCGCCAGGCCTGCTCGGTCGCGACATTGCGGCGTTCGGTCTCGGCAACACGGTCGCCCGAATATTCGCGGCGACCCTCCATCGCGCCGACCTGAACCTGCGCGCCGGTCAGATCATTGCGCAGCATTGCCTCCTGATCGTAGCTGTTGGCGATGAGCTTGGCGAACGTCGGGTCGGCGCCCGCTTCGCCGATTACGCCCGAAGCTTTCAGCTCGGCATCCTTGGGAGAATAACCACTCCGCTCAAAATGTCGTGCCGCGCCCTGGAGCATCATCGAGTATGCGCGCTCATCCCCGAACGCCTTCCACTGCACCATGTTCTGCGCAAACGATGCGAAGGCCTTCTCTCCAGCTTGGCCTCCGCCAAAATAGCTGGTGCCAAGGCTGCGCAGTGCATCCTTCTCGGCAAAATTATGGATCGCCGAAGTCGTCGCATTAGCCCGCACCGCCCTTGCCGTCGCAGGATCATTGAGATTGCGGCCTGTGAGGGCAGGGGACAGTCCGCCGAGTTCGCGTTGCGCATCGAGGCCGCCCATGCCGAAGGCGGGGGTGCCGGGCACCCCGCCGCCATGCTCGCCCAGAACACCCGATGCCCCACCAAAGGTGCGATTGGCGCCGAATGATGACCTCTCGCCAAAATCTCCGAAGTTCGAGGTCGCGCCCCGCCGTGCCATTGTGCCCGCAGCCGAAGCCTGGGTTTCGAGCGCCGAGGCATAGCCTTCGCGTGTGGTGAGCGGCGCGGCGGCGGCGCTACCCAGACCTTGCGCCTGCAGCGCGCCGCCGGTGAAGCTCGAGAACACATTGCCCGAGAAGCGGAACACGGTGAAGACGAATGCGCCGGCAAGGCCGGCCGCCGCCGTGCGGAAGCTGCCGAAAATGGCGAGCGCCTTCATCGCCGAGGAAGGTGCGAGCATCCAGGCATTGGCGGCAACCGCGTTCGAGCGCATCTCAGCAAGGACTTCCATCGCGCGGCCCAATGTCAGCTGATAGATGCCCGCATCGATCACGCCCCACATCGCCACGAAGACGAAGAGGCCGAGCGCAAAACTGGCTACGCGCAGATTGATCGGGGTGAGAATGAACAGCAGCGCGATCGGTATCATGAACAGCATGATACCGAACACGGTCGCACGGATTGTCGGCATCCATTCATTGGCGACCGACATGGTCGCAAGCCCGTTCGAGACGATGGCGCGGTTGGCCATGACCCGCGCAGCCGTGGCGGGGCTGTCCTCGAACAGGACGTCGCCCACCGTATTGCCGAGCAAAATATCGGTCATGAACGCCTGCAGCGACAATGGCGTTCCCATCATCATCTGCCCCATGTCGCCAAGCCGCGATCGGCAGCGCGCGAGCTGGGACGCGTTGGCGACATCGTAGCCGGTGCGCTGGCAGACCTGGGTCGCGTAAGCGTCGAACAGTGTAGGATCGGAGAGCCGTGACTGGATGTGATCCCAGGCCTCGGTGCAGCTCACCGTCGTGCCGCCTTTGTCGGCGGCGGTATAGACGGTACTGAAGGTCGCGGGGCCCGCCATCGCGGCGAATGACGCGGGCAGGTCGGTCGCGGTGCGGAACAGCTGGTCGTCATCGACGCCGTAAGCAGGCGATACGCGCGCGACCGGATAGCATTGCCGGACATAGTCCTTGATCGTGGTGTCGAGGAAGCTGTCGGTCATTGGTCCGCGCGGAGAGACAGCATTGAGGAACAGATCGAAGCTGTGGCCGCCTGCGCCAAATTCCAGCTTGGCATTGGGATCGAGCGTGTTGTCGTCGATGACTTCGGCGAGCGAGCGTTCCATCAAGTTCGTGATGCCGGCGACAAGCACCAGCAGGTTCGGCACGTCACCGACCGGCTGATAGGCGTTACGTACGCGGTCATAGACGTGGACCGTTCCGGTCGTGGCGACAAGCCCGACGAACAGGCCAACGCCGACCAGGATCTGCAAACCGAACGCGACCAGCCCCATGCCCTGTCCGCGCACGCTGGCGATCACCGAGCCGAGCGCAATGCCGACCACCGCGATGATCATCACCAGCGTCTCGTAGCGCGGATCGGCGAAGATCATCGAGACGAGGCGAAAGGCATCGACCGTCTCGGCGAAACCGTCATAGGTATAGAAGCTGGTATCGACCGCCAGCGCCGGCGAGGCGGCGAGGCCGAACAACAGGGCGGCGAAGGCGCGAAGTGCGAGACGCATGGTATGATTTCCCGAGTTCGGCGATGTCAGCGGTTGGGGGCGGCAGCGGTGCCGCTGGCATCGCGCGCGTCGCGGTCGCGCTGGCGGATGAGCCCGGCATAGTTGGCCGAGAGATTGGCGGCATTGAGGGCCGCCATGTAGCTTTGGCGCATCTGCGCGCGCTGGCGGAGCACCTCCTCGCGCAGCTCTCGCAGCTGCTCGATGCCCTTGGTCAGGATGCGGGTCTGGCAGACATTGGTGTTGGCCGCATCCGCTGCCCCCGCCGCGCTCGCGCCGCGCTCGGCATTGCCGATGGCAAAGTCGATCGAGCGCGTCAGGTCGTTAAGCATCTGGTAGGCTAGTGTCAGTGCGACCAGTTCGTCGGTATCGGCGATGACCGAATCGGGCACGCCCTGACGCACGCCCCATTCGAGCATCCGGTAAACGGGTAGTGTGCGGACGTTGGCGACGAACTGGCGCTCGTCGGTGGACAGCGCCGTGCGGGTGCGGATCTTGGTCGTGATCGCCTGCATGCGGATACGTGCCAGTTCGAGCGCGCCCTTGCCAGTGTCGGTCGAACAGTCGGCGCCGGTTGCCGGGATATTGAGCGCGCGGCGCTGGACCTTGCCGGTCAGGAAATCGTCCGGGCTTTCGGTATCCTGGCGCGGGCAGGCGGGGATCGCCGAGAAGAGCGGCACCTTGTCGGTCGCGTCCCAGCGCATGTAGACGTCGCCGACCCGGGCTCGCATGACGCTCGCCCAGTCACCCGCGCCGACGCGGGTCGCGGCATGGGCGAGCAGCGAGCCGGTGCGGAAGATGTCGGTGACTTCCGCCGGACAATTGGCCAGCGCGTCCTTCAGATCCTCGGTCGGGTTGTTCTGGTTGGCCTGGATCTTCTCGCGGGATTGCTGGTAGCTCTTGGCGAAACCTTCCTTGACCGACTTGTAGCCGGTCATCTCCTCGATGATGCCCGACATGTTGTCATCGCCCTTGGCGATCTGGACCATGCGGTTGGCGAGGCGGCAGTCATTGACCTGGATCGAATTCAGGAAATTGGTGGCGGCTTCCATCTTCGAGATGATGTTGCCCATCTTCTCGTCGAGGGTTTCGAGGAGATACTGGAAGGCGACGGCGGGCGCGGCCTGGAGGATGCTTTCGAGTTTCTGGACGAGATAGTCGGGGTCGAGGAACGACATTCCGCCCAGGAACATGTCGATGCCGCCGCAGCCCGCCTTCACCTTGGGGAGACTGAGCGACATGAGGTAATCGTTATGGACATCGACCCGGCCCGACATGCCGCCGGCTGTCACATAGCCGCGGGTCTGATCCTCGAAGCTGCCGGGCGAGGTGTAGGTGACATTGTCGAACCAGCTCTCCGCCCAGCTCTGCGCATGGGCTGGAACGGTCGTCCCGCAGGCAGCGAGAAGGGCGAGGGCGGAGATGCTCAGGCGTGTGGCTGACTTGGCCATGGCGGGCTTCCTTGCATGTGTTGGGGTTGGGGGAGGAACTGGCCCGCCATGATCAGTTCCTTCGGGGGGTAGTTGCCGGACGCGGCGCGATGCCGACGATCCCGGTAAATTTGGACAGAGCGCGCACGCCAACGGCCGCGCGCACGCCGGTCAGCATTTTGCTTGCCAAATAGGCATTGCGCGCGAGGTTGGGCGCATGATCGGTACCGATCGCGATCGGTATAATTCGGTTCGGATCGCCCACCGGTCGAACCCAGGCGACTGGATGCCCGACCCATGGCAGGGCGAGCCGACCCGAGCGGATCATCGCCTCCTCGCTGCCGATGGTTCGCACCTTCCAGCCATATTGGCGACTCAGTGCGCCGAGCTTGTTCCACATATCCGCGCAAGGGACGCATCCCGGCGCCGTGCTGATCTCGATGAGGAAGGCAGGGGCCTGACCGCGCAGGGCGGCGGCAAAATCGGGCGGAAAGTCGCGGGTCACCGGCACGCGCGCCAGCCAGGCGTTCATATCGGCAACGCTCGCAACCGGATGAATAGCGGCCCGCATCGCCTCTTCTCGGGTTACCGGTCGCGCCAGAGCCGAGTCCGTGGGACCAGCAACGGCGCAAGCCAGTGCGACAAGTGCGAGATAGTCCGACCGGCGCATCATTTCGGCCCTGCGGGTAGATCGACGAGATCGCCGCCCAGCATTTCACGTGCCTGCGCGCGCGGATCGCTGGCCGAGACCGGGCCATTGGCGAGCGCATCGAAGAACCCGTCTTCTTCGCCCGCCCCGGTCATGAACTGCTCGGGACGGATATCGCCGGAGAGCAGCCGCACCGCCTGATAGGCCATCTGGGCGAGATTGGGGTAGGTCTCGACGCCGGCGGCGATCACCATGCGCTGCTGACTACCCCGTCGGATGAGCATGGTGGTCGGCGTGACTTCGACCCCGAAGCGTTGTCCCAGCTCCGGGCGCCGGTCGATGTCCATCAGCGTCACCTGCCAGCCCATCTCGTCCTGGAAACGCTGCACGATCGGCCACTGCACCCGGCAATAGCCGCAGGTCGAACGCGAAAACATCACCAGCGCGAATTCCTGGGCATGGGCGCGCAGATAGGAGCGGCGAACCTGGTCCTTGTAGGCGGTAAGCTCCGCGCGCGCGTCGCCGACCATCGGATTGGCGGATTTGGAATTGAGTTCGGGGTGCTGCAGCATCGCGATCTGGGTGACCCCGGCAAAGGCGCGCGCTTTCCTTCGGGCAAAATCCTGCAACCGCCAGAAGTCCGCCACCGCATCGACGGTGAGGACGGTGGCCGCATAGTCGCGCTGCTGCTCGATCAGCTTGCGAATTTTGGGCGGCGTCCAGCCCGCAAGTTCAGCCATCGGCGGGATCACAGGCCTCACCAGCGCATCGGGATCGGGCTGCTCCGGTTTGGTGGCCTTTGGCTGCGGCGCGTACCACCAATAGCCTTGCTTGATCGGCGCGGCGAACGGTGTACTCACCTGCGCGCTGACCGGCACCGGTATGGCCAGAGCCAGTGACAGGGCCATGGTGGCAGCGCGGGGATTGGCGAGACGGATCACAGCACTTTCTCCATACGCTTGAGCCGCTTGATTGCGACGGGGCCGTAGTAACGGCTGTCGAACCCGTCGGGATGGTGCGAGCCGACGAAGATAGAGCCTTGGGGGATCGTTCCGAGTTTCGGCTGCCAGTGATCGAGCTTCATGCCATTCCGCCCGAAAGGCTTCGACACATTGAGCAGGCGCCCATTGCAATAATACCAGCCGTCGTACCGCCCGTTTGGGGCGCCCGGTATCATCGAGGGCTTCTCGATCATGTCGATCCGCTCGCCGGACATGCACAGCGCCTGCTTGGTGACGTTGACGGGCTTCGGCCCTGCAAGCGGGTGCGAGAGCAGGAACATGACATAGTCCCCCTTGCGGATAGGGCCGGCACTTGCGCGCACTGCCACCGCATCGATCGAAGGGCTCATCACCCAGGTCAGCTGCGGGATCGCCCAGAGCGTCGCGAGGCCGATGGGCAGCACGATGACATAGGCTTTCCACAGCTGCGCCGGGCGGACCGGCTGTCCGAGTCCCGAACTTCCGAGTGCAACCGCTGCACGCAGCGGGAGCAGCCTGATCTCGGGCCAGGCCGCCCTAGCGGCCCTGAAGGCGACCTTGAACACCCTCCACCTCCTGCTTTCCGCCCAGACGGGCATATTCTTCGAGAAGCCCTGAGAGGGCCGCGTCGCCGTAGACCACATGGGCGGCAAGAGGGCTGGCATCGTCCCGCTCGCAATAGGGCTGAGTGGGATCGCCCGGAATCATGGCGAGTGCGGGAACCGCTTTTACCCCGTGCTGGCGGAACACCAGTGGATCGACGATCAACTGGACATTGCGCATGGCGCAGGCCGGGCCTTCGCAGCCGGGATCGAGCCGCAACACCTCAGCCGAGAGCTTCGCCATCGGTCCAACCCTGGCAAGCCCGCCCGGCATCCCGCGAAACGCCATGACGCCACCGACCTTCTCGAGCTGGACAGCATAGGTGCGGAGTGTCGTCACTGGCATAGAGGAGGAGACGAACAGCACCGGCACCCAGGCATTGGCCACCTTGGGCGCGCCGGCTTCACCCGCTGCCATATCGGTTGCTTCGAGGCCGAGTGCTTGGGCGATGCGCTTGCCCATTGCTTCGCGCTGGGCGGCAAAGGCGTCCTTGCCAGTCTCGAGAGCGGCGCGCGCACGCGCGTCCATGGCGGGCGAGGGGGCATGCTTGCGCAAACCCTCGAATGCGCGGCGGCGCTCGGCCTCGGGTAACTCCGGAAGCGCAGTCGGGCCTATCGGCGTTTCCGCCTTCTGCCGGGCAACCGCGTCCTTCAGCCGCTCCATCGCGGCATCGCCCTGCTGCCTCGTAGCACTGTGCGGGGTGGCTTGCTGCGGCGGGGCGTTGCCCTGCGCGACAGCGGCATTGGCGCACCCGAGCGCAATGCCAAGCATCAGCAGAGTGCGCCCAGCACGCACGGCGTTACTTGCCGACGGCCTGCATGTAGGCATCGATCCTGTCCTTCATGTCGATCTGGATTTGGCTCTGGGTGCGGGCCTCGATCTCCGCGTAATATTCGGAAAGGTCCATTTTGGAGAAATCGAGCGCCTGGAATTCTTCCGGCGTAAATCCGCGGCAATAGGGTTTCTTGGGTGTACCCCAGCCCAGGCCGTTGAAGCTCTTCAGCTGCGGGCGGCCCTGCTCCTGGATGATGCGGCCGAGCTTGGTGTTGAAGCAACAATGGCCCTTGGCTTTCTGAATGCAGATGCCGAGTATCTTCGAGGTGCAATAGGTTCCGACCTCGTGGCACATGCCCGAGCCGCGCAGCATGCCGGTTTCCATATCCTCCTGGTCGCAGCCCTGGAGGAGCACCTCGATCATGAAATTGACGGCGAGGCTGATCGCGATCGAGGTCGGGTCGATCCCGACAATCATCGCATTGGCGCCGGCGCTTGCCGCCTGGCTCGCGGTCGCACCGGCCTTGAAGGCCGTGTAGGCGGCCTTCATGCCGGTGAACACGCCCTTGGCGACGGCGATCTTGGTGCCGATCGAGCCGAGCGACGAGCCCATTCCGTCCTTGACGATCTTGCCCTTGTCCTTGCAGCAATTGCTGAAGGTGTTGAGAAGCCCGGGCGGGCGGCAGCGCACCGCGCGGCCCGAGAATATCTCGATATTGGCCGTGCAATTGCCATCGGCATCGACGACGCCATCGGCGGGCACGCCGGGATCACCCATTGGCGGTTCCTCAGTGACGGGCGCGGCACCGGTATCCTGACAGGCATTGGGCGAGCAGGTCGGCGCGCCGCCCGAGGCGGGGACTTCGCAAGGATATTGCGCGCCCAGCGGGCAGGCATAGGCTCCGGGAGCCGTGACCGTGCAGGCCACAGCCTGGATCGGGCACTGCCAGCTATTATTCTCCATTGCCGTGCAACTGCCGGTCTCGCCGGCGTCGGCGGCATCGCCATTGCCGTTCAAATCGGCGGCGCAGATCTGCTCGGCATGGGCCGGTGACACGCCGACAAAGGCTGTGCCTAAAAACAAGGCAAGGGCGATCGCGAGATTGGGGGCGAAAGTGGAGGCGAGGGGAGAAGACCGGCGCTTCATGGTACGGCACTCGTGCAAGTCATGTCGGCGCCGGCGAGCCGGACGGTCTGCATCATCACCACCGCTTCGGGAAAATCGTCGAGGCAGCCGCAGGCCGAGACGATCTCCTCACCGGGGCCTGCGGGGCAGACATTGGCGGCGTCGCAGCTGTGGTAGAAGGTGTCATAGCCTGAGGGCGTGTTCTGCCGGTTTGCGACCACGCCATCGGGCGCAGCGGCGGTGTTGGCCTTGGGCGCGCGGGTTTTGCAGATCGGCTCGCAAGCGGGCACCGCGCCTTGCGCGGGCAGCGAAAAGCTCCGCGCCGAGGTCGATATGCTGCCGTCCTTCGCCTTTTGCCGGTCGGCGAGCAGCGTCTCGGTCGAATGGTCGATGATATAGGCGCCGCGGCTGAGATCGGGTTCGGGGAGCGCCGCGCTGTCGGTGGTACAGGCATAGGTACGGTCGCGCTCGAAGAAATCGCGGCTGAGCGAGAGCGTGCAGCTTGCCGTGCCGAACAGCCGCGTCTGTGGTAGCGGTCTGAGGCCCGTCACCACACCGCTCCGGACAGTCTGGACGCCATCGACCTGTTCCTCGGACAGATGGCATTTGGGATCGGCACCATAGCCCGAGCAGAGATCCACGATGCGCTCTGAGGTCTTGCAGCTAGTGTCGACCTCGGCGTGGACCTGCGCGAACGCCTCGCCCCCTTTGCCGACCGCGACGCGCAGCCAGATTTCATGATCGCCCTTGGTGAGGTAGGGTTTGAGATCGATGTTCGGCGAAAAATAGCTGGTGCGCTTGCGCTCGCATTTTCCAGGCGGATAGCCCGAACCGGTCCATGCCCCCGGGCCGTAGGCGACGAGCGCGCCATCGACCCGGACCTGCCCCCAGTCATCGGCGAAGAAGAAGGGCAGGGTGACTGCCTTCAGCCGGTCGGGATCCTCGACATGGAGGGTCATCCGAAAATCAAACAGGGTGCAGGACCCGCCATTAAGGCTGTTGTCGGCGGGCGATCCCATCAGGAAATCGACCATCCCCGCGCCGCCATCGATGGTCGCATAGCCGCCGGCAGTCCGGGCGATGACGTCCTCGACCTTGATCTCCTTCAGCGTCACCTCGCGGGTGATGGTGCAACCGCGCAGCTGCTGGGCTTTGCCCGTTCCGGCAGGTGACGCGATGAGCGCCTGAAACACCCGATTGGTCGACGACAGTGCGAAGGCGTCGCCCTGGATGGCCGCCGGATTGCTGCGATAGCTGGTCTGGCCGATGGCGGGACTCGCGGTGCAGGCGGTGGTTTGCGCGCCGACATAGTCGATCACGGGCCCGTTGATCCGGGCCTCGGCGACACCGATGCGCGGGGCGGCTGTGGTGAGCGCACCGACCATGCCGCCGCCCAGGTCCTTCAGGACGGAGGCAAGGTTGCCGAAGACCAGATTACTGCCGCAGCTGTCGTTGACGCAGTAGCAGCCTGCGAGTTCGGGCATGTCGACCTGGGTCAGCTTGAGATCCTTCGCGCTATCCAAATCCCAGCGGAATGAGCGGCACTGGTTCCAGGTGCCGGGCACACAGGAAATCACGCCATTGGCGCAGATGCCCGATACCGGCACAGGCAGGGTCGAGCTGCTGTCGAAGGTTCCGTCAAGATCCTTGTCACGCGAAATCCGGACCAGGCCGATATCGCCGGTGGACGAGGGCTGGATCAGCACTTCGAGCAGGTTCGCAGTTTTCTGGCAGGCAAGGGTCGGGGTGAAGCTTTTGCTGCCATCGACCGTCGATACCGACTGCCCGCTCATCCCCGGTGTCACATAGTTATTGAGCAATGTGTCGCTGTCGCTGGTCTTGGCGCGTGAGGCGATTGCCGCAGCCCGGGCGCGATCCTCGACGGTCTGCGCGAACAGCGCCGTGGGCAGCAACAGCGCCGCGCTGGTCAAGGCGATGATCGATGGCTTCATGACGTCACCCCGCAAAGCGCGTGGGTGCGCGACCCTTTGCGCAGGCGGAAAATGTCTCCGCCCGGCACCACGCCGTTCTTGTCGCGATCGGCGCCCTTGATGATCCGGAACATGGCCTGGTGTTCGAAGGTGGTCAGCACGGCCATCACCCTTGCCGGAGCGTCTGAGAGGGGGAACGCATCCGGGAGATTGACGACCGTGCTGACCGGGTTTGGAGCGGTGCCGCTGGGGGCGAGCGGCACCGCTCCCGCCGCGCGCGTACCCTGGCAGCCTTGCTGGCTGTGGCGGGCAGACCATAGCTTACCCGGGGCTTGCGCGAGACGTTGGCGATTTTGGATGAATGGGGTGACGTGGGTCATGGCACCGGAATCCCGGCGCAGCAGATCACCTTCTCGAAGAGCATGAACTGGGCATTGTCCTTGCCCGGTGCGTGTTTGCCGCTTGACCAGAGCGCGCCCGGACGGCCGATATTGACGCATTTGCCGCCCTTGACGGGCTCCATGATCTGGAGCTTGTAGCGAGACTTGGTCCAGATCGGCTGCGGCTTGAACGAGCAGCCATCGGCCGACGAAATGGTGAGCGCACCTAGCCGCCCCATCATGAAGGTGCCGCGCGCGGCGAGGCCCGCCCATGCTTCGACGCTGTCGTCGAAATGGATGTCGCCGGCGATGGGATAGGTCGCGCCCCAGGACCCCATGCACCAGAACAGCGGATCGATGACCTTGCCGGCGGCAGCAGCGGCACTGTCGGCCATGCAGGCAAGCCCGGCGGCGGGATTGCCGAACAATATGCCCTCGGGCTGGATGATCGCGCCCAGCGTGCCCGACTGCCAGGTCGGCAGCACCTCGGTGATCAGCGCGACGTCGAAACCGTCATCCTCGAGGCAGGGCAGGTCAGTGAACATGTCGAGCATCTTCCAGACCGGTGATATGTAATAATGCATCTGTGCGAACATCTTGCGCGTGTTTGTTCCGTCAGAGATCGAACTCTGGCTGCCCTGCAGCTTGCCATGGGTGGGCAGGAGATCGGCCCCCAGCGCCATCATGCAGCCGGGCTCGGTCACGACATCGACCATGCGATTGGGTGACCAGAAGCTGACCTTCACCCCGAACCAGAAAGTCGCGCCCTTGCGGCAGGCGCATAGGGGCTTGGAAGAGGACTGGGCGTCGAGTTCCTTCGACAGCTTGTCGAAGCTGCCGATCCGCACCCCGCCGATGGTGATCGGGAAAATGCAGTTCCACCGCACCTTGGTGATCGGATTGAACACGGTGCCTGCCGGACAGGACGAGGCGTGGGCAGGCGCTGCGGGAGCCAGTCCTGCCAGCAACAGGGCGGCCGCGACCGTCCGGGCCTTTGAGAACAACCGGGTCATTGACCGTGCCTCCGCGATGATGTCGGGTTGGTCGGCGATGCACCCGCTGCGCTGCGCGTGAGTGAGCGATCCAACCGGACCTCGGTAAGTTCCAGTTTTTGGCCGACCTGGGCGATGATCACAGGAGCCACGGTGAGGCTGAGCCGCTCCTTGATCCTCTCTTCGAGGATGAAGATCGGGCGACCGGTTCGCTCCGACAGCGTGATCGCATCGTCGTCCTGCGCGCTGCCCGCCGCCAGCAGGATGAAATCGGTCAATCTCGCGGTCTTCAGTGCCCAGCCCAAATCGCGCGGGTGGACGACCACCAGCCGCTGCGGCAGCGTCACATAGGAGAGCGGATTGAAGCTGTAGCCCTTGGGGTAGAGCAGTTCACCGCTGGGCAGCCGGATCTCGGTATCGAGCGTGTAGAAGGGGACGGCGATGCGGGTCTGGCTCTTCGTCGCGGGCGCAAGACTTGCCGATTTCATCGCCGACCACGACGAACGTGGACCGAATTTCTCGCGCATGTCGGGCGGGAGCCGCGCTGTCCGGGCTTCGATCTCGGCGAGCGCGTCAGGTTCAGCAATCGGCCAGGTGCGCCCGATGGTCGAGGTCGCGGCATGGGCACGGGCGGCGACCACGGCGGAGGCCAGAAGGAGCAACGCGATCGATGCCGACTGGAAAATCACGACGCCCCAGCCTTGCTGGCGATCATCGGGGCTCGGAGGTCGGGGATCAGCGGCCATGGCGGCGCCTCCACCAGTTCTGGCGCTCATCGTCCGTCAGGCCGTGGATCGCGGCGCCGAGGCCGCTCGCCGCCAGGATGAACACCAATGCCACCAGTACGCGCAGTACGGCATCGAGCTGCGGCGCTGACCACAGCACCAGCGCGGCCTGAATGAGCAGCAGGAGGTGGGTGCCGACCATCAGGCGGATCGCCGAGGGGCCGGGCGCTGCGGAGAGGATGCCTCTCATCGCCGCCTCCATTTGCTGATGCGGCCAAGCGCTTGCCGAAACGCGGATGGCAAGCGAACGAGGGCGATGCGCGCCTCCCGTTCGACCCAGAGCATCGAAGCTTGCCGTTCGGTGATCGCCTCGAACGCGGTGATCTCGTCACCCATTTCCTGATGGCGGCGCAGCAGGAAGGCGTGAAGCGTCTCGTCAGCGCGGCGACCTGCGAATAAACAGACCTGCGGCCGATGCGTGCCATTCAGCAAGGACGGGCCGGTCATTGTCCCCTCCAGCGGCGATAGCGGGCGATGAGGCGCCCGGTGAGCCCGGACAGGACGATCAGGAGCAATCCGCTGGCAAGGCAGGCAGCCCCGACGATGACAGCCCCGCGCAGCACCAGTTCTGCCGGTTGCTTGAGCGTGATGCCTGCCGCGAGGACCAGGCTGGCCATCAGCACCGTCTCGATCATGATCAGCCGGAACCGCCAGCGCAGCGCCGCGGCTTCGGCGCGGATCGCGACGCGCGCCTCGATGATCCGCTCGATCTCGGGATCCTTGCTCCAGTCGAGGTCGATCTGGTCGGGATGGGTCGGCCTCAATCGCATCACACTGCCTCCCGGTTGGCTTGGCCGAGGAGGAGCGGTGCGCGCTCCCCGAGAATTTCCGCCGGATCGACACCGGCGAGTTCGCAGACCGCCTCGAGCGGCGAGCGACCGAGGCGCAGCAGCGCCTCGAAGGCGGCGACTTCGGTGGGGGCAGAAGTGTTGATCCAGTAGCTGAAGGGATCGACCACTAGCCGCGCGATGCCGAGGCCCAGCGGGCTATCGATGAACACTTCGGAATAGTTGGGCTTGTTGTTGCGGACCGATTTCAGCAGCTCGAGAACGAAGCCCGAATAGTCGAGGATCTTGTTCTCGACCGCCTTGTCGTAAGTGCTGCCCTGCAGCAGGAAACGGGTCGCGGCGTTTTCGAGGATGACCTGGCCGGTGCCGCCGAACAGCAGCAGGTCGTTCATCGACTGCATGACGATGCCGAAGCTGCCCTGATATTTGCGCGCGCGGCGATACCCTTGCCCGAAGGCTTCGGCGAGGCGCGAGAGATCCTGCCCGTCGGTGCGGGTCATGAACTGGGCGGCTTCGTCGCAGAGCACGAAGCGCGGGCGGTCTCTCCCAGAGAGGTAAAGCTCCTGGGTGACGGCATTCACCACCACCATCACGACCACGTTGAACAGGTCGGGCATGTTCTTGAGCCGTTCGAGCTCGAGCACCACGAATTCGTCGCTGGAAATATCGAGGGTGGACGGCCCGTTGAAATAATGCCCATATGCGCCGTCCGACCCGAAATCGCGCAGGTTGAAGGCCAGCTCGCGCGCGACTGGCACGAGATGCTCGACCCGGTCGAGGTCGCTCGTGGTCTGGGCGGGATAGGCGCCGAGCCAGTCGCGCACTGCGTCTATCCCGTCCTCGGCACGGCCCGAGTCGATCGTCCACTGGACGGCGGATTTGAGCAGGTTCCATTCCGAGGTCGAGACCCCCTTGCGGGTCGCGGCATTGGCCATCTCGGCGACGATCGCGACCGCCATGGCGATCGCCGACTGGCGGTCGTCGCCGTCGAGCGCGAACCCCATGTCGAAGGGGTTGAGCACGAGGCGTTCCTCGCCGATGTCAATATAGCGGCCCGAGCACAGTGTGCAGAGTTTGCGGTAGGAGCCGCCGATATCGATGATGCGGATGAGCGCGCCGGACGCGTAATATTGCTGGCAGAGATTGTTGAGGAGGAAGCTCTTGCCCGCACCAGACTCAGCCGAGACGATGAAATTGTAGTTGTTGATGCGTGGGTCGAAGAGATCGAGCGTGATGAGCTGGCCCTTGCGGCCGGTATAGAGCAGCGCCGGGCGCCCGCCGCCGCGAAAATCGGTCTGGATCGGCGCCATCAGCACCGCGGCCTTGACCGGCATGCGAAAGTCGCGCTCGAGCATGCGCAGCGTCTTGCCGTCGGGATAGAGCCCGAACGGAAGGCTCATCGGCAGCAGCACGGGATTGAGGTAGCTTTCCTCCTGCATCATGAAGGGTAGGGGTTCCGCTTCCCACAACCGCTTGGCGCGCGCCGCCATCTCGCGCGCCTGGGCGCGGGTCTGACCGAACACCCAGACCGTCGGGATCACCCGGACGAAGCGGCTGTTGCCCGCTTCGTCGAGAACCCAGCCGATCTCCTCAATCTGCTTGCCGACTTCGACCGCGAAGGAACCTGCCGCCTTTTGCGCCGAGAGGATCTGTGCGCGCTTGTGGATCTCGAAAGCCGAATGATCGAACAGGACGTTCAGGGTGTAAAGGAACGGCCCGCCGATCTGGTCGCTGTCTTCGGACGAGCCGCGCATGCCGCCGGTCAGGCGATTGGCGCGCTCGGCGCTGATCCTCCGCGCCGGCGCCTTGGGCGTGAGGCAGCGCGCAACCTGATTGCCGAGAAAGACTTCCGGACCCTCGAACAGCAGGTTGGGACCGGCATCGATGATCTGCTTGCGCAAGGGGCGGGGCTCGCTGCCATCGCTTGAGCCGCCCGTGAAATTGCCGGGCGCGGCCTCGAATACCCCGTTGAACACGCGGCGGTAAAAACTCATCATCTCTTCCGGCGGCAGCGGTACGATCCCGAGCTTAGCGAGCTGCTCTTCGATCTGTCGCCGCGTATCCTGACCCAGCGGTTTCCGCGTCTTGACGGCAAGGATGGTGCGGAAATTGCGGATCGGGATGCCGTGGAGTGCGCGCAGCCCGTGGCGGCCTTGCCGCAGATACTCGTAGGTCCTCCGCGCCGAGGCCTGGATCAGCGGATCATCGCGGGTCTTGAGGTCCAGAAAGGCATCGAGCGCATCGTCGATCAAAGGATCGGCGAAACTCATGATCTGGAGCACTGAGCCCGGCTCAAAATGAATGTTCAAAAGGCCAAGCAAGGCACTGTGAACATGTGCGAACATATAGGCCGAGGGCACCAGCTCCCAGGCATAGCCCCAGCCATCGTCGATGGTGAGGAAGGCGCCTTCCTGCTCGACCCAGGCGACCAGCGGCAGATGGTCCGAATAGGAATCGCGCGCGACATGCCGGCGCAAGGCGGCAAAGCTGAGCCCGCCGGTCTCGTGAGCCCGCGCGCTCACCGGCGCGGCTCCTTGCGGGGCAGTGGTGTTGCAACCGAGGGCGCTAAAGGTGCGGGTGCCGGATCAATGCTGTCGGCGGATTTTTCGCGCAGCTGGCCAAGCACCGGAAGTTGGCTGGCGGGCAATACCGGTTCGACCAGATAGCCGCCGACCACCCAGGACGGGCGCTCGAGAATCGAATAAACGTAGCGCGGCATATAGAGCCGGTCGGGCCGCTGCCGGTCTGCATAAGGGAGGATCAGGGTGCGCACGGCCTGGCTGGGCTTGAGCATCGGGGTGACGGGCTGGTCTATCAGCCCTTGCAGCTCGCGATAGACGCTGTCGCGGTAGGTGCCATAGGCCTTGCCATGCGTTGCCGCGGTCGTGGCGTCGGCCGCTGTCGCATTGCTTCCGCGCAGCAGTTTCTTGTCACGCGTGACCGCAGGATCGGAGCGGGGGCTGCGGCCCGCAACTGCATCCTCATAGGCCTTCTCAGGGTGGATGCACTGGCCGTGATCGCTATTCTTGCAGGAGAACTTCTCCGAATAGGGTGACATCAGCGAGCCGACCGTGGCACAGCCGCCGAGCGGCAGCGCGGCCGCAACGAGCGTGAGCGGCAGCAGACGGCTGAGGCGCGGCCGGACGACGGGCGGGTGCTCCATGGCGGATTCTCCGAAACTGGGGTGGGGCCGGGGCATCAGAACTTGGCTCCGGCGCTGGGCTTGATTTCGAGGGTCACGCCCTCCTGGATGACGACGACCACTTCCTTGGCCGCGCCGACCTCGACGATGGGGCCGGCCTGACGGGCGAGATCGAGGTAGAAGTCGGTCAGCTTGTCCGAGGATTTGGATAGGCCGCCGGCGATCCCGGTCTTGGCGGCATCGCCGGCGTTCAGCGTGCGCACCGTGCCCAATGCCGAAGTCGAGGTCTCGCCAAAGGTGCTCTCGACCGACTGGCTGATCCCGCTGATGGTGCCGGCGATGAAACTGCGCGCGAGCGCGGCGCCGGCACGGGTGACGACCTTGCCCGACAGGCCCTTCTTGCCATCGGCATCGACGAAGAAGCCCTTGACCGGCTGATCGACCACCGAATGCTCGTCGAAATCGACGCAGGAGAGTGAGACCAACTGGATCTCGACGCGCTCCTTGGCGAGGCTGCCCGTCGCATTGCCGACGACGAAGCAGCCCGACAGGTTCGCCTTGACGTCATTGGGAAGCACGGCGGGCGCCTGGACGCGGGCGATGATCGGTTCCGGGTTCGACGTCGCGTCCCGGCTCGCCAGCGCGTCCACCCCGGTCAGCAGCCGCGCCTTCATGAAACCAGGCGGCAAATAGATCGTCCGATTCTTTTTTTTCGAATCCGGCCCATTTCCCGATGCATCCTTGGGCAGCACCGGACTGGTTGCTCCGCCGATCGAGCCGACGACCTTTTCTACCGGTGGGGCGGGAGGTGCGGCCGGCGGTGCGGGCGGAACCGGCGGCGAAGGCAGTTCCGTATCTACGCCTCCAGGCGCACCGCCCGGCGATGGTGGGAAGGCCGGCGCACTGCCCGGCAGCGCGGGTGGCAGGTCGCCGCTGTCGGCTCCGGCAGCATCGCCGCTGGGCATGGCGCCGTGGGGCACGACCTTGCCTTCCTCGATCGCGGTGATGCGGTCGCCGAGCAACTGCTGGCCGTCGATGACCTTCTTGAAATCGCCGCGCAGCTTCTCCTCAAGGCTGTCGCCGCGCAGGCCTGCGCCCATATCAAGCTTGGAGGCGGCGGGTGCGGGCGTGCTGCCCTTTTCGCTACCGGTGCTTGCCGAATAGAGGCCGTAGCCTAGCACGCCGACCGCGCCGGCCAGTGCCGCCTGCTTGATTCGGAGCTTCGCGCCCGAGCCGAGCGCGTCCCAGCGCGCTTTCCAGGCAAGCGGCGCAGGGCCGCGCTCGCCACGGATGCCGTCGACAC
>NZ_LSJY01000016.1 GCF_001556865.1 Sphingobium sp. CCH11-B1
ACCATGCAGCCCGGTGACCACACCCCAAATTACACCTCATTGACGGACGTGACCGCCGAGGTCAACGGCGCAGTTTTACTAGCTACGACCGGATTCTTGCAGACTGGCCGACGGAAACGGAAAAGATTGCGGCCGATTTGGGTATTTCATGGCCACGTTTCGGCAGTACTTTAGCATCCAATTTAAATGGGATCCTTGATCCTGACCTCAAGCGAAATACGGCTGGTGCTGGAAAATCGTGGGCGAGCCACATCGTTCCGCCTCAGGTTCGGATCGTTCACGACGTATTGAACCGCTGGGCTGCGCAGGGAGAGGATTTGAACGATCACGCCATTCTGGATGAAATTCGCAGGGACTTCAATAAAAGCATCCCCCTGTTCCAAGACATTGTTCATGCTGACGGCACACGCATATCGGCTGAACGAGATGACGCGCGCCGACAGGCAAGCGAAACGGAGGCGCGCATTAATGAGCAGAGTGACCGCATTGCTGCGCTATCGGCGGAAAATGAGGCTTTGACCGAACAAATAAGGTTAAATCATGCCGCGCTGGCGCAAAGCGAAGACGAAGTCGCTGCCATCCATAGCGCGCTTCAGTCCATGCAGAACGCTCTTGAAAAGGCGGAGGCCCACCGTTCCACTATCATTCAGGAATTCGAACTGGCAAAGGCGCAAATCGCGAGGCTGCAAACACAAGGCAGCCAAGTTTAATAGGCGGCAGGGCCTGCAAAAACCATCCGATCAAAAGGCTGCGGCAGACGGTAGAAGCCATCCACAACAAGGCATTACCAGTCTATTGGACCAGGAAAACCGCGAGGGTGGCGCTGACATCTTCGGACATGTCGATCTTGACGCGTTAAGATCCAAAACGTCCTTGATTTTGTGGACGAGAATGATCACCGGCGAAATAGGGATTGGGCGCTGGCGCCGCTCTGACGCGCAATTGTGACGAGGCGCAATTGGACACCTCGAAGAACCCTGTCCTTTGATGCTTTGAGCTGATTCACCTGTCGCCGACCTGGAGACGGTGGCTATGGCAGTGCAGCCTGGATTCTTTGATCTTTCGGACCGATGCGAGGCTCTAAGTACGGCGGGCGATCCGTTGGAGCGATTGTCTGCCGTGGTGGACTTCGAGTTATTCCGGGGACCGCTGGCAGCCGCGCTGCGACGCGGCCCCTGTAACCAGGGCGATCGACCGGCTATTCGCGTGCTTCGATACCGCGCTCAACAAAAACCATATCGGCATCGATCGGACTCATGGGCTGATCCGCGCCTGGGATGCGAGTGCCGGCAATACCCATGATGAAGCGCGACTACCCGATCTGATCAGCAAGGAGAACACCGCCTCGGGCATTTAGGCCGATACCGCCTATCGATCGAAGAAGAAAGAGGCGTTCCTCGCCAGGGGCATGTTCACCAGCAACATCCATCAGAAGCGGTTGCCCCGGCGGCCGCTGCCCGAGCGGATAGCCAGGGCCAATGCGAAGCGGTCAAAGGTCCGCGCTACCGCCGAACATGTCTTTGCAGGGCAAAAGCACCGCATGGGCCTCATCATCTGCACCATCTGTATCGCCCGCGCCAGGATCAAGATCGGCATGGCCAACCTGGTCTATAATTTCCAGCGCCTCGCAGGGCTCGATGGCCGAACCGCGTCTGCATGACATGAAATTGGTGCCCAGAGCGCAGCCAATATGATGATCATTCCGCCAATAGCGTAGAAACAACGCTCTCCTTCAAAGCCACCTCTCCCTTCCTACGCCATCAGACCAGAATCACCCGGTTCGAGGTGTCCAGTTGGCGGTTCAAAACCGCAGTTATCCGCCACTCTCATCTCCAGAACGGGCTTGCGCTGGGTGCGCCTCCGGCCGGGCTACGCCCGACCCTCCGCCGATCAAGCCGAGGCGAATTGATCGGCGGCCCGAGTCCTGAACAAGCGCGGGCTGGCATCGTGGCGCGCAGCGGGATCAATCACGCGATCAACTATTTTACCACCGGTAGGAGACAACCTAGCCTTCTGCCACAATCCCGCGCAGATAGCGGCCATAGTCGGATTTGCCGAGCTTGCCGATCGCCTGTTCGAGGCCGTTGGCGTCGATGAAGCCCTGGCGGTAGGCGATTTCTTCGGGCGCGGCGATCTTGAAGCCCTGGCGCTTTTCGAGGACGCGGACGAACTCGGCGGCGTCAAGCAGGCTGTCGGGCGTGCCGGTGTCGAGCCAAGCATAGCCGCGGCCCATGATCTCGACATGCAGGTCGCCGCGCTCCAGATAGACGCGGTTGACGTCGGTGATCTCCAGCTCGCCGCGCGCCGAGGGCTTCATGTTGGCGGCGATGTCGACGACCTTCTCGTCATAGAAGTAAAGGCCGGTAACCGCCCAGTTGGACTTGGGGCTTTCCGGCTTCTCCTCGATGGTCTGCGCCTTCATATTGTCGTCGAAGCTGACCACGCCGTAACGCTCGGGATCGTTAACATGATAGGCGAAGACGCTTGCCCCTTCCTTGCGCCCGGAAGCGCTGGCGAGGATTTCGGGCAGGCCGTGGCCGTGATAGATATTGTCGCCCAGGATCAGCGCGGACTGCTGACCCGCGACGAAATCGGCGCCGATGATATAGGCCTGCGCGAGGCCATCGGGGCTGGGCTGCTCGGCATATTCGAGGGTCATGCCCCAGGCCGAGCCATCGCCCAGCAGCGACTGGAAGGCAGGCAGGTCGCGCGGGGTCGAGATGATCAGCACTTCGCGGATCCCCGCCAGCATCAGCGTGGTCAGCGGATAGTAGATCATCGGCTTGTCATAGACCGGCATGAGCTGCTTCGAGGTCGAAAGCGTCATGGGATAGAGGCGGGTGCCGCTGCCGCCCGCAAGAATGATGCCCTTCATAGCTTCTTATTTCCCCTGGAAATCAGTTCACAGCCGGCTGCAACCGGTCCATCACTTCGTCGAGCGAGGCGCGCCAGTCGGGCAGCGTTACGCCATGCGTTTTGGCAATCCGGCTACAGTCGAGCCGCGAATTGGCGGGCCGGGTGGCAGGCGTGGGATAATCGGCGGTGCCGATGTGCCGCACCGATGCCGACGGCCCCCCGCGCACCGCTGATGCGGCAAAGATCGCCTCCGCAAAATCAGCCCAGCTTGCTTCGCCCGGCGCGGTCATGTGGAAGATGCCGCGCAGCTCGGGGCTAGTTGTCGATAGCATGTTGTTAGCTACCTGGAAGATACCATCCGCGATCGCCAGCGCGCTGGTGGGATTGCCGACCTGATCGCCGACCACGCCCAATTCGTCGCGATCCGCCGCTAGGCGCAGCATCGTCTTGACGAAATTGCCGCCGAACGGGCTGTAGACCCACGCTACCCGCAGCACCGCGCTGTTGTCGCTCGCGGCCAGCACCGCCTGCTCGCCCGCCAGTTTCGAGGCACCATAGACGCCGGTGGGGCCGGTGGGATCCGTTTCGACATAGGGGCGGTCTAGCGTCCCGTCGAACACATAGTCGGTCGAAATGTGGATGACAGGAGCACCGAGCTTTTTGGCCGTCTGTGCGACCGCGCCGGCACCCGCCCCGTTGACGGCAAAAGCAAGATCGCTCTCGCTCTCCGCCTTGTCCACCGCAGTATAGGCTGCTGCCGAGACGATTACGTCGGGCGTCGCCGCCTCCAGCATGCGGGCGACAGAGGCAGGATCGGCCAGATCGAGGTCGGGGCGACCGATCGCGATCACCTCATGCCCGGCGGCCTTGCCCCGTTCAAGGAGGCTGGTGACGACCTGCCCGGTGGTGCCGGTGACGGCGATCTTCATGCCGGCGCCTTAGCGCTTTCCAACCCGAGGCGCTGACCGTCATACTGGTCGCGCAGCGGACGCCACCACCATTCATTGTCGAGATACCAGCGCACCGTCTTTTCGATGCCTGTGTCGAAATTCTCCTGCGCCTTCCAGCCCAGTTCGTTCTCTAGCTTGGTCGCATCGATCGCATAGCGCGCGTCGTGCCCGGGGCGGTCGGTCACATATTCGATCAGCTCGACGCGGGGCGTGTCGGTGGGGTGCAGTTCGTCGAGCACGGCGCAGATGCGCTTTACCACATCGATATTCTTGCGCTCGTTGCGGCCGCCGACATTGTAGGTCTCGCCCGGCTCGCCCTTTTCAATGATGAGGTCGAGGGCGCGGGCATGATCGTCGACATAGAGCCAGTCGCGGATATTCTCGCCCCTGCCATAGACCGGCAGCTTGCGCCCTTCGAGCGCATTGAGGATGGTCAGCGGAATGAGCTTTTCGGGGAAATGGTAGGGGCCGTAATTGTTCGAGCAGTTCGACACCACCACCGGCAAGCCATAGGTGCGCTGCCATGCCTTCGCCAGATGGTCGGACGCAGCCTTGGACGCGGAATAGGGTGAACTGGGGTCGTAGGGGGTGGTTTCCTCGAACAGGCCTTCCTCGCCCAGCGAGCCATAGACCTCGTCGGTGGAGACATGGAGGAAGCGGAACGCGGCCTTCGCGTCGACGTCCAGGCCGTTCCAGTAGCCGCGGGCCGCCTCCAGCAAGGTGAAGCTGCCTACGACATTGGTCTGGATAAAGTCGGCCGCGCCGGTGATCGAGCGGTCGACATGGCTTTCGGCGGCCAAGTGCATGATGCGGTCGGGCTGGAATTCAGTAATCGCCGTGTCCATGGCCGCGCGGTCGCAGATATTGGCGTGGAGGAAGCGGTGATTGTTGCGCCCTTCAACTTCCTTGAGCGACGCCTCGCAGCCGGCATAGGTCAGCGCATCGATGGTGAGGACGTCATAACCCTTCTGCAACACCAAATAACGGACTAGGGCCGAGCCGATGAAGCCGGCGCCCCCGGTGACAATGACGCGCATGGGTTAGTTGCTCCAGCTGAAATAGGCGGGGAGGTTGGCGAGCAGCGGCTGCTTGCGGTCCTTGGCCGAGAGGGTTTCGGGGTCTGCGACGTCCGGCCAGACGATGCCGATCGCCGGATCGTTCCAGGCGAGGCCCTTGTCGCATTCGACGCTGTAATAGCTACCCGTCACCTTGTAGCAGATGACGGTGTCGGGCTCGACCGAACAGAAGCCATGGGCGAAGCCCGGCGGCACCCAGAGCTGTTTGCCATTGTCGGGGGTGAGCGTTTCGCCGACCCACCGGCCATAGGTGGGCGATCCCGTGCGGATGTCGACAGCGACGTCGAACAGCGCGCCGGCGGTGCAGCGCACAAGCTTGCCCTGGGCGTGCGGCTCGCTCTGGAAATGCAGGCCGCGGATCGTGCCGACGCGGGCGCTGCGCGATTCATTGTCCTGCACGAAGCTGTAATCGCCGATGTGTTTTGCGAACAGGTCGGCCCGGAAGGTTTCGGCGAAATAGCCACGCTCGTCGCCGATATGGCGAGGGGTGAGGAGCGCTAGCCCTGCAATATCGAACGTCTGTACTTCCAATTTTACCCCCAAATATAGGCGTTAGCCTTATCAGTTTCGGCTGTTCTGCACCGTCTGCACAGCGCTGGTCACTGTCAAAATGGGCGAGAAAAGCTGGCTGATAAGCTGGATCAGCTTGCTTGGTTGATTGGCCGCGGCATTGCCGACATAGAGAACATCCTTATCCTGCATGTAGAAACGCTGGGCGAGGAAGTAGCTATTGGTCTTCATCATATTAAGATGGTAGACGATCGGCACTTCTTGGCCCTGCGCGTCGGTCGTATAACGCATGAGGAAGATGGCGCCCGCGGAGCCGACGCCGGGATTGACGCCCCCGGCGGTCGCAATCGCCTCAGCCAGGGACACCGTCGAACGGCTGAAGGGAATCTGCTCAACCCGCCCCGGCGCGCCTAACACCGAATAAGTGCGCGGATTGTTGATGAGAATCATGCGGTCACCAGGATAGGCGCGCACGTCAAGCGCGGGATTGTCGACCAGATCATTCATTCGCACGTCGATATTCTTGCCGCCGCGCGTGATCCGCAGCGTGAGATCACGAGCATTGCCGCGATAGCCGCCGGCGAGCGCAACGACGTCGGACAGAGATTCCCGATTGGTTTGGAGTACCAGTCGCCCCGGCCGCGCGACTTCACCACCAACAATGATGGAGTTTGTGATCGCCTGGCTCAGCGTGACGACGACCTGGGGATTTTGCGACACACGCTGCAGCGCGTTGCGGATCATCGCCTCGACTTCACCCACTGTCACGCCCGCGACATGGAGCGTGCCGGCATAGGGAATGGCGATGTCACCAAGGTCATCGACCCGCATCGGCGGCAGCTTCTGCACCTGAACGCCAGGGTTGGTACCGATCTGCCCTGCCCCTCCAATTGCGCTGCCGCTACCCTGGAACAAGGTTACGCCTGCTTCATAAATATTGATGTCTAGGATATCGCCCGGGCCCACCAGATCGGTCGGCGGCGGCACCCGATCGACAAGCAGGGCTGGCGGCAACATGTTGGCTGCATTTGGTATGTCGCCGACTGCGACTACCTCTTGGACCCGGATCGGCGCAGTCCCGTCATTTGGTTTAAGCGCCGTCTTGCGGATTTGTCCGCCCGTCGGCCCGCTCGACGGGAGCGAGGCGCAACCCGCCAGTGCGGCCAGTAGCGCTAAATGAATGCTATTTTTGACGTACATCGGTCTGAATCTCGAAAAGGGCTAGCGCTGTGAAGCGGGGCACGCTTAGCATCGGCGTTCGCAAATAAACAATAGTCCCTAAAAACCAACCTCACGGAGTCATCCCCCGCCTTGCGCCCCGCGCCATGTTGGCCTAGCGCGAATTTCAATGGATGGCTTTATTGTAGGCGCTGCGAAAAATCTATGGATGCGACCACCTCATTCCCCGTCGAAGCCGAAAGCCAAGCCCGTCGCTCGGTTCTCATGACATGGGTCCGCAAGCGGCGCTGGTTCCTCGCCTTCGTTGTTCTGCCAACGCTGCTGGCGGCGATCTATTATGGCTTCATCGCGTCCGATATCTACATTTCGGAATCGCGCTTTGTCATAAAGAGCCCGGACCAGAAGAAGTCGCAGACATCGACTCTTGCCAACCTTGTTCAGACGACAGGCATGTCGGGCGGGCAAGAGCAGACGAACGAAGTGCTCACCTTCGTACGTTCACGCGACGCTTTGAAGGCGCTGGAGAAAAATCCCGGCATTCGCGATAAATATAGCGCGTCTGAAGCCGATTATTTCTCCCGCTTCCCTGGCCCGCTGTCGGACGGCAGCTTCGAAAGCCTCTTCAAATATTACGGCAAGATGGTGGATGCCCGCTTCGAAACCGAAGACGGCACTGCGGTCATCAAGACCCGCGCCTTCAGCCCCCATGACGCCCATGCTATCAATGCGCGGCTGTTGGATTTGAGCGAAGGGCTGGTGAACCGCCTCAATGCACGCGCACAGACCAAGGGCATCGTCGAGGCGCAACGGCAGGTAGACCTCGCCACCGAGCGCGCCAAGGCGGCTCGGGTGGCGCTCACCCAGTATCGCAACGCCCAGGCGCTGATTGATCCGAGCCAGCAGGCCGTAGGCGTATTACAGATTTCCAACAGTCTAATCGCGCAGCGCGCAGCGCTTCAGGCGCAGCTCGACCTCATGCAGCGGGTCGCGCCTAATAATCCATCGATCCCGTCATTGCGCAGCCGGATCGGAGCTTTGTCCGTCCAGATCGCTTCGCAGGACAGTCGCGTGGTCGGTACCGGCAGCGGCATTGCCTCGAAGCTGGGCGGCTATGAAAATCTTCTGGTCGAACAGGAGTTCGCGACGCAGAGCATGACTGCGGCCAATTCCGCTTTGGTCCAGGCCCGCGCAGAAGCGCAGCGCCAGCAGTTTTATCTTGAGCGTGTGGTGGACCCTAATGTGCCCGACAGCCCATTGCTGCCCAAACGGTTTTTGAACATATTGGTCGTGTTCGCAGCCTCGCTCAGCCTGTACTTCATTGCCTGGATGTTTATGGTTGGCGTCGTCGAGCATGCGCCGGAAGATTGACGATGTCGCGAGTCACCCTGTCCAAATTGCAAAATGGCTGGTCGGTTCAGCTCCGTGTGATTCATGCCCTGATGATCCGTGAGCTGACGACCCGCTTTGGTCGCGAGAATATCGGCTTCCTATGGATCATGGCCGAACCTCTTTTGTTCGCAGGTCTTGTCGGCCTGATCTGGAACGTGACCAAAGGCCCTACCGAACATGGCATCGGCATTATCGCCTTTGTCGCTACAGGATATATCCCTATTACCCTATTTCGTCATGGCGTCTCGCGCAGCGTAGCCGCTTTTACGACAAATTCGAGCCTGCTTTATCATCGTCAGGTTAAGATCGTCGATTTCATCCTTGTTAGATTCGTCATCGAGGCTCTGGGTGGGATGATGGCCTATCTTTTCATGGGCGTCGTTCTTATCCTCGCACATGAGATGCCGGTGCCTGCTGATATCGGGCTCCTAATCGCGGGATGGTTTGTTTACGCTTTCTTCTGTTTTTCTCTATGCCTGATTATTGCGCCATTGTCGGAATTATCTGAGGTGATTGAAAAGTTCATACCGGTTACAACCTATGTCATGATTCCTTTTTCCGGTCTGTTCTACATGGCTGCCTGGATGACGCCGCAGGTCAGGGAATATCTGATGCTCTCGCCGTTCGTGAATGGAATGGAAATGATGCGCAAAGGCATCTGGGGTGACCAGGTGACGGCTTATTATAACGTTTGGAATCCTATTGGATGCGCGCTCCTGGCCACGATGATAGGCCTAATATTGTGCCGTCGGGTCCGTCGAACGTTGGCCGTAGAATGATCGGCTGTCTCAACGTCTGTAAGTCGTACAAACATGGGTCGAGCCATAAGCGGGTTCTCGACAATGTTAATCTGGTGGTGGAGCGGGGCGAGCGCGTCGCACTGCTCGGTCGCAACGGCGCCGGGAAGAGCACGCTCATAAAATTGATCGGCGGCGTCGAGATGCCAACATCCGGCAAGATTATGCGCAAGATGTCGATATCTTGGCCGTTGGGCTTTGCTGGCGGCTTTCAGGGCAGTCTGACAGGATATGACAATGCCCGCTTCGTCGCACGGATATACCAGCGGGATTATGCGGACATTCGCGCCTTTGTGGAGGATTTTACGGAACTGGGTCCCCAGCTGAAAATGCCCGTGAAGACCTATTCATCCGGAATGCGTGCGCGTCTCGCCTTTGCGATGTCGCTCGCGATCGAATTTGACTGCTATCTAATCGACGAAATCATTCTGGTAGGTGACCAAAACTTCCACCGAAAATGTCATTATGAGCTTTTTGAAAAACGCAGTGAGAGAGCTATGATATTAGCTTCTCATAACACGGAAGTAGTTAAAGAATTTTGCAATAGAGCCGTGATCATTAATAATCGTAACGCCCAAGTGTATGACGATGTTGGAGAGGCTGTCGATATATATTCTGCCCTTTGAATTAGAATTGCGCCCGCGCGGCGCAGTTTAAGGTAATCTTCAACATTTCTTAGATTCTAATTTAATGTTATCAATTCGACACAAGTAAATTTTATGTTAAATTGACATAGGGACATTAGAATATAAGGTGGTAGTGATGGCGTGGAGGCAATCGACCCAATGATGTCACAGAATTCCGTCTCCCACGCTTCATTCCGTGATGAAGGGCAGGATATTCGTCAGCGTCTGGCGCAGCATCTTGCTGAAACGAATAGCTGGGTCGCGCATCTGCAGGCGCGATTTTTGGCGGCTGACCCAGCTAGTGGTGGCTCAATTGAATTGCAGGCGATTGAAGACGCTTTTGCAGAACGGCGGGGTGATATCGAGCGGCTGCACGAAGAAATCGAGCAGCATAAACGGCGCAGTGAACAACTTCAGTTTGCGCTCGATGATGCCATTTCCGCACGGGCGGAAGTTGACATACAAGTTGCACGACTACAGCCCCTCGCCGAGCATGTAGCGCTTATCGAAAGCCAATTGCGTCAGCGCGAAGAGGAAATGCATCAGGCCTATGCCGAACTGAAGCGCCAGCAGGATGACGCAGAGCAGCAAAAGCGCAATGCGGAAGCGCTAGAGGGCGACATTGAAAAGTTGCGCGCCAAGCTGAGCCAGGCCGATAAATGGATTTTCCGTCTCGCCGGGGAACGCCGGGACAGTGAACAATCGCTAGCTGTGTCGCAGAGTAAACTGGTTCGCGCCGAGAAGGTAGCGGCTACCGAACAGGCTCAAGCTCGGCGCCTTGCCGATGCGCTGGCGCGGCACGAGCGGGATCTGGTCGCGCAGAGCCATGAAATAGACCGCTTGAGCAAAGCGCTTGATGAGGCGCGAAGCAAGCTAGACGCTGCATCACGTCATGAGGAAGGCCAGCATACCAGCTACGCGACGGATATATATCCGCTGAACCTTGAGATACGGCGCCTCGCCGATGGTAAAAGGCTCGCCGAACATCAACGTTGGCTAGCCGAGCAGGAAACGCAGCGGCTTGGCCAAGAAGTGAACCTGTTGACACGCCTTCTCTATGAGACGCGGGAAAAGGCCGAAAAGTCGGAGGCCGAACGCTCCTCTCTCTTGGCTGAAAGCGAAAAGGTCGCAGTGCTGACGAAGGATTTGCAGGCGGCGCATGAAACGCAGGAAAAGCTTGCAGTCTTGCTGGCGGAACTTCGGGCTTCTGGCGAGGAGTTGGAGAGGAAATCGGCTGAGCACGAAAAAGAGCGAAAGGCCGCCGTGGCAAATCTCGAGCAAGAGGCCACCGCTCGCCTGTTCATGGCCCGTATTTCCGAGGTCCTGATGCAGCGGCACCCCTTCTGGTGGAATTTGACGCCGAAGGAATGGCGATCGAGGCGGACCTATGCGGCGCTTCGGCGGCGCGGCATCTTTGACGCCGAGAAATATTGCGACATGTACCCCGATGTCCCTGCCGCCGGCATGGACCCACTGGAGCACTATATCAAGCATGGCATGTATGAGGGCCGGTCCTGCCCTCTCTAGTCGAGATCGAGACGAAGACGTAAATTGGGGGTTTGGGGCTTATATGTTTGCCGAGTTCAACGGAGATGACGTTCAAATCCTTCGGGAAAGCGGGCTTTTTGACATCGATTGGTACCTCAACCGTTATCCCGACGTCGCTTCGCTGGGTATCGACCCCATCGTTCACTACCTCGAACTCGGCGCTGCTTTGGGGCGCGACCCTTCTCCGGCAATGAGTTCTACCGGATATTTGAAGGCCAATCCCGACGTGGCCGCCGCCGGGCTCAACCCGCTCGTCCATTATGCCACGAGCGGCCGCTATGAAACGCGCCCAGTGCCACCGGCGGACGGCGGGGCTATATGGTCGCCGCCGCAGGTCGAATTCGTCCCGCAAAAGCATTTCGATCCTCTGCCGGTAAAACAGGCGCGTCTTGTCGCCTTCTATCTCCCGCAGTTTCACCCCATCCCAGAAAATGACAAATGGTGGGGCAAGGGCTTTACCGAATGGACCAATGTTCGTCCGGCCAAGGCCCAATTTGTCGGCCATTATCAGCCGCATGTTCCGCACCCTGACATCGGCTACTACAGCCTCAACGATACCGAAACGCAGCGCAAGCAGATCGAGCTTGCCAAAATTTACGGGATAGAAGCGTTTTGCTTCTACTACTACTGGTTTGCCGGCAAGCGGTTGCTCGAATCCCCGTTGGAAGCCTGGCTCAACGATCCGACGCTCGATCACCCCTTTTGCGTCTGCTGGGCCAATGAGAATTGGTCGCGGCGCTGGGACGGGTCGGACGCCGAGGCTCTGTTGCAAAGATTGGCGGCAGTCAGAGGTAGGCTGTCGCTCTGCGCCGATCAGGCGGCTGCTGCGAAATGGTGGTTGAGCATGCCCATGGCCTCCGTCAGCGCCGAGGGCCCAATG
>NZ_LSJY01000159.1 GCF_001556865.1 Sphingobium sp. CCH11-B1
TTCAGGGGCTTGGTCGGAGCGGAGCGGAGATAGAGCCCGGTGCCCGCTTGCGGGCATCCGCCCCGCCCGTTCGTCGTAATCGCCTGTCCGGGCGAGCATCATCCGTCATGATCAAGGTCCAGCCATGGCGGTAACCTGAAGACCGGCACGCCCATTTTCTCCAGCGCGGTATCGGTGAAAACGAGGTTGATCCCTCGGCCCTGGGTCTCTTCGGTCAGGCCCAGCAGGGCAAAGAAAGCATCCCGGAGTTTGGGGCTGAGCTTGCGACGTTTGGCCATGGCGTCACGGGCAAAACGCATCGCACATCCCGCGAGAAGGTCGGAAGCCTGGAGGTGGATGTCGCTTGTGCTGGCGACAAAGCGAAGAGCCGCAGCACCGGAAAGATCATAATCGGCGAAGAGCGCGGACGGCGCATTCCCCTGCCGGGCGAGTTCTTCCATGAGCGCCTTGGTGTCCGCGAGGATGCGGCCATATTGCAGCTGCTCGTCATGAACCAATGTGATGCCGTCGAGCCCATCGGGCCGTGACAGGTTGATGCGGGCGTAGATATTGGTGAGGCATGTCAGATTGGGCAACATCCAGACCATGCGGTCGGTCTCGGTGCGATCGGCAAGCGGCAGGAAGTCTTCCAGCTTGGACTCGCCCAGATTGAGGCGGTCCCGTGCTTCCATCGTGAGGAATTGCGCGATGCGGGCGACATCCTCGTCCGAGGCATCGAGCCAGGTCCAGAGCGCGTTCAGGAGAGTACGGATCGCGTCGATAGAGTGCACGCGACAGGCCGCGATATAATCGAGGAGGATCTGGTCCGAGGGCTCGTCGGTCAGGAATTCCGCGACGGCATTGCGTACCGGCATGGGAACATGATCGAGCCCGATACCGCCGCAGAGCAGATGGTTCACGATATGGATGGCGATGAAGAAGCGCTTGTCGACCAGTTCGATGAAGACCGGGCAGTCGCAGGCCCCGAGATAAGCCACGAGGTCGGTCACGAATTGTGGAAGCCGCGCCATGTCCGATTTGAGTTCACCGGGTCCGCAGCGATGGAGGATGCGCAGTCGCTCCATCTCATCGGCGAGCCCCTGCTCGTCGACCACGCCGATACAGGCGAGCGCGAAGACCGGCTGGTTGGCGAAATCGAGGGCCTTGGCCGAGGCAAGGTCGCCGCTATGGCCGCTCTCGTCGATAAAATAGGTGGAGGGTTTCATCGCGCTACGCCGTCAGTAGGTGCGGTCATAATCACCGCCGAACTCGCCCAGCGCCGCCAGTTCACCCAAAACGGCGATGGTCAGCTCGAGCAGGCGGCGCATCCGGACGGGATCGTCCCATTGGTCGTGGCCATGTTTGCCGCCATGGAAGAGATTGTTGCGCACGGTCTTGGCATAGGCGACGACCCGATCGAGATCGGCCGTGTTGGGAGAGAAAGGCACATCTTCGAAGCCATGATCCGGATCACCGACGATCTGCCTTCGGGGCTTCTCGGCAAGCAGCGCCTTGCCGGCAGGGGTCAGGGCATAAGCGACGCGATGCGCACTCACGAACTTGTCCCAGTCGGGCTCGGCGCGCGCACCGATGGCGTCGTTCTTGAGGAAGCGCTTTTCCTTCAGGGCGAACTCGAAGCGGGAAAACCAGTAGAAAAAGTCGAAGGCCAGATTGCGCAGGTCCTGATCGATTTCATCACGGCGCATTGGGGTTGGGCTCCTGATAGGTGGGCCGGCGGGCCTTATGCTGGCGTCGGCATAGAGATCCGCGCAGGGCTGTGAAGATCTGGTGACACCTCAGCTCATGCAGCGGATTTTGACTATCGACTGACTATCGGCAGGCCAGTCCAGCCGCTAGTGATTCTGTCCTAAGGTGGGGGTATGGGCTGAATGGCGCGGATTCGTAAGATCGAGATCAGGAACTTCCGATCGATTGGACGACTGGACTGGTTTCCGCTTCCCGGCATCAACTGCCTGATCGGCCCTGGAGACAGCGGCAAATCGACTATACTCGATGCGATCGATTTTTGCCTCGGCGCGCGGCGGAATCTCACTTTTTGCGACGATGATTTCCACCGGCTCAAGCTTGAGCAGCCGATCCAGATCAGTGTGACGCTGGGGGAACTGGACAGTCATCTGCGTTCGATGGACGCTTATGGCCTGTATCTTCGGGGCTTCAATTTCCAGAGCGGCGTCATCGAGGATGAGCCCGGTTTGGGCCTTGATACGGTTGTCACCATCGAGCTGACAGTGGGCGACGATCTTGAGCCGCAATGGCAGCTTGTCTCCCCGAGAGCGGCGGGACTTGGACAGTCGCGCAATCTGAGCTGGGCGGATCGTGTGCGGCTTGCGCCGACCCGGCTGGGGCAATCGGGTGAGCACAATCTGAGCTGGAAGCGCGGCTCGATACTGAACAAGGTCTCCGAGGAGCGGGCCAGCGCCGCCTCAGCGATTGCGCAAGCCGCGCGAGACGCACGTATCGCCTTTGGCAACAAAGCGAAGGATCAGCTCGGCGAGGCGCTTGCCGCGGTCCAGACGACGGCGGGCAGGCTCGGTGTGCCCATTGCCGGGCAGGTTCAGGCCTTGCTCGATGCCCATGGTGTGAACTTCACCGGCGGGACGATCTCGCTGCATGGTGGGGACGGCGTGCCGCTGCGTGGTCTCGGACTGGGGTCGATCCGCCTACTCGTCGCGGGATTGCAGCGGCATGTTGCTGGCGATGCCCCGATGATCCTGATCGATGAGCTGGAGCACGGTCTTGAGCCGCACCGGATCATTCGCCTTCTGACTGAACTGGGTGCAAAGGAGGCGACGCCGCCTTTGCAGGCCTTCGTCACCAGCCATTCCCCTGTCGCGGTTCGGGAATTGTCGGTCAAGCAGCTCCATGTCGTTCGGCCGGGGCCCTTCGGGCATATGGTGTCATGGATGGGCCTCGCCGGCGATGTTCAGGGCACGGTGCGCAAATTCCCCGACGCATTGCTTGCCCGGTCGGTCCTCGTCTGTGAGGGCGCAAGCGAGGTGGGGTTGATCCGTGGGATCGATCTCTATCGTCAAGCAATGAATTGGCCTTCGCTGACAGCGCTCGGCGTAGCCCTTGTCGATGGCGGCGGGGATACGACCTTCACTCGCGCGATCGCCTTTCAGCAGATGGGCTATCGCACGGCGGTTCTGCGCGACAGCGACATCGCGGTTCATGGGGATCTCGAGGCCGGTTTCCTTCAGGCGGGCGGTCAGGTCTTCAAATGGGCCGATGGTCATGCGCTGGAGGATGAGCTGTTCATGTCCCTGTCGATCGGCGCCGCGAGACAGCTTCTCGAACGTGCCATCGATCTCAAGGAAGAAAGCGTCGTTGGCGATCATATACGGTCGGTTTCGCAAAACGGCTATCAGTTGGATGTTGTGAAGACGGCAGCGACATTCGGCAGCCTGGATGCTGCCACGCGTAACATGCTTGGTCGCGCATCACGGACCCGCAGGGGTTGGTTCAAAAGTGTCAGCGCCATGGAGGCCGTGGCGCTGGATATCATCGCCCCGGACCTGCACCAGATCGCTGGCACCAAGCTTCGCACGACCATCGACGCGCTTTTCCAATGGTTCGGCCATGTCTGATACCACGCCTGATTTGCTCGCGATCGCGCGCGGCGCGGTCGTCGCGCCTGCCGGCTGCGGCAAAACAGAATTGCTGAGCCGTGCCCTGTCGCGCCACGGGGAGAGCAAGCCGATTCTGGTGCTCACCCATACCAATGCAGGTGTCGCGGCATTACGGGGACGGCTTGATCGCGCCAGCGTGCCGCCCCGCCATTACAGGCTCGCGACCATCGATGGATGGGCGATGCGCCTGATCAAGACCTTTCCGCTTCGCTCGGGCCATGATCCGGCGATCCTCGAGGGGCGAACACCGGGCTATGTCGCGATCAGGCGGGCGGCGGCCCAGCTTCTTGCATCGGGCCATGTGTCCGATGTGATCCAGGCCAGTTACGCGCGGCTGCTGGTCGACGAATATCAGGATTGTTCAGGTCTCCAGCACCAGCTGGTCTGCGCGCTCTCCACCCTCTTGCCGACCGCGGTCGTGGGCGATCCCATGCAGGCGATCTTCGGTTTCGATCGCAATGACCCGCTTGCGGACTGGAATGGCCAAGTGCTCCGCCATTTTGAGGTTGCCGGCACGCTGGGTGATCCCTGGCGATGGAAAAACGCCGGCACCGAGGTTTTCGGCCAATGGCTCCTCCATGTCCGCGACGAACTCCATGCCGGACGGAAGATCGACTTGCGGCAAGCGGTCCCCGAGGTGCGTTGGATCCAGCTCGACGGCAGCCAGAACGACCATCCAAAGCAGCTTGGCGCCTGCCAGAGCCGCTCACCTGCGACCGATGGCTCGGTCCTAATCATCGGCGACTCGCGCAATCCCGGGAGCCAGCAACGCTTTGCCAGCCAGACGCCAGGTGCGGTGACCGTCGAGGCGGTCGATTTGCGGGACCTGGTCTCGTTTGCCGAGGCGCTGGATCTGGCCGGCCCTGCGGCGACCGGCCAGATCCTCGATTTCGCGCAGAAGCTCATGACCAATGTGGGGACGGCGGAACTCACCCGAAGGCTTAGCAGCTTGCGCAGCGGCCAGGCTCGCAGGCAAGCCAATGAGGTCGAAGGGGCCGCCCTCGCCTTCGAGGCGGACCGATGCCACCAGCGGGTCGCCGGACTTCTTGTGGAGCTCAACAAACAAAGCGGCGCGCGTCTCTTTCGTCCGGCGGTGTTTCGGGCCTGCATGCAGGCGCTGCAACGCTGCGAGCGGGACGGAACGGCATTTGTCGAAACGGTGATCGCTATGCGGGAGGAGTATCGCCTCGTCGGTCGGTCACTGCCGCGACGGTCGGTGGGCAGCACCTTGCTGCTCAAGGGGCTGGAGGCCGATGTCGCGGTGGTTCTGGGAGCCGATGAACTTGATGCGCGTCATCTTTATGTGGCGATGACGCGCGGCTCCCGGCAATTGGTGATCTGTTCGCGGTCCCCGATCCTCGGCTGAAACGAGCGGTCAGACAGGATGCGCTTGAGGTTAGCATGAGCCCGCGGCGGCTCAGCCAGCAGACCGGTATGTCGGCGGATCGTCAGCGGATCGCATTGTAGCCGAAGGTCCCCTCGATCCAGGCGGTAGGAGGATGCTCGGCGGCGGCATAATCCCGAACGGCTTGCTCTGCCTCGCCTATAGGTCTGCCGATACTGGCGGCGGTCCAGATCTGGTCTATGAGTCCATGGTCCGCATGGACCCAGTCGATGATCGTAAAGCGGCTGTCGTCTGCGGCTTCCTTGCGCTGGAAGGATGGTGATATGCGCGCGGCGTTGTCGGTTGCGACGGTGAGAATCGATCCTTTCACGGGGTTTTTCGCGTCGAGTTTGTTGGCCGCAATGAGGGCGGTTCCCATGACCGGCAAGAGCGTCATGATCCCACTGCCCAGCGCCACGCAATCGTCCGAGCCGTCGCGTGCGGTCGCTTCGCGTATGACCTTGGGCCACAGGCCGGAAATGTCGGCGAACTCACCCTCTGCGATGGCGGCCCGTGCGAGGCAACCGGCGCGCGAGACATGGCGCATCAGGGAGACGGCGATCGCGGCGCATCGATCGAGTTCGGGTTCGTGAAAATCCGCAACGATGATAAAGCCGTCACCGAACTGATGCGCGAAAAGCCGGTCGCCATCGTCACGATAGACTTCGCTCCCCAGGCGATAGATGCCTTCCATGAGCGCGGTGAGACCCCGAACCGCCTTGTTTCCGCGATCCCAAAGCGTGCTGAAGCCTTCGATATCGATCCAGATCGACCAGCGCTTGCCTTCTTCGATCGCAGAAGGTGCGTGGTCTGTTGTCTCGCCTGTCATCCGCGATCTCCTTTGATGGTCGAACTGCGGCCCTGGGCGGTGGCAGCGCTCGCGTCCATCGGTGGAGCGAGGCCAAGCCGCTGCCCGATCGAGCGATCAAGGCCCGCGCGAATGTCCATCACCATATTGCCATGGAGTTCCGCGGGAGCCAGAGCGAGCAGCGAGATGATGCGCTGCCGCAGGCCGGGAATATATTTCAGGAACACACGATCTCTGGGGCGGTCCACCAGCGCGCGTTCGATGGCGTCGAGCGCCCAGAGAATCGTGGCCCAGCACTCCATGAAATCGACCGGCATCGCCTCATAGTCTCGCGCCAGCATGAGCCGGGTGATCGCCGGTTTGCGGCCGCAGAAGAAGCCTACCAGGACGCGAACAAGGAAACGCGGCCAGCCCAGCGCAGCGCTCGATGTCTCCAGCCCTTTGGGCAGGTCGCCGCAACGGCCCTTGTACATAAGGAAAAGGGTCCAGAACCGCAGCCTGAGCACATCACTCGAACCGAGCGGCTCGTCGCCTTCTTCGAGTCCTTCGGCATATGCCGTGACATGGCGCTCATAGAGGCGCGGATTGATCGGCTCGTGGCGTGGTTCTTCCTCGTCCGACGAGGCAGATGTGAGTGCCTGTGTGTCGGGACCATCCGCGTCTTCCTCCCCATCACTCTCGTCGGCCGGCGGGTCGAAAGCGGGGTCATAGTCATCATCAGCGCCTGGCAGGCTACCTCGGCCGGAGAGTAGATTGAGAAAGTCGCGGATGCTGTCGCTATAGGTTCCTGCAAGACTGTTGGCGCCGTCGCGCGCCTGGCGTCCCGCATCTGCCTTGGCCTGTGTGAAGTCCTCATAGCTGAGTGTGACGGGCGCAGCCATCTCGCTGTCGGGCTTCCGAACCTGGGGTCGGGTCGCCGAGAGCCTGGCGCGTTCCTGATCGGTGTCGAAATCCGCCCTGGCGAGGGTTTCGAAGGCCTGATGCATCCACAGGTCGAAATCAGCCCCGGTTGTGAAGGGTATGAGCGCGCGGGCAATCGCGCCCGTCGCCACTTCCTTGCGTCGACTGCGCAGAACCGCGCGATGGGTCACAGGGGCGATGGTTGAAAAGTCCTCGCCATCCACAAGGCGTGCGAAGCGCAGGACCGGAGCGACATCGGCGTCGATCGCTATCGTCCAGCGATCGGCCGAGTGCTGAAAGGCTGCGACAGGGATTGCCACCAGAAGCCTGGCATGACGATCGAGCAACTGGACATGCAGGGCCTCGCGATCGAAGTGTGCGGGTGCCCAGTGAAGGAGGCCGGAATCGAGTTCGAAGGTGCCGGGCTGACGGGCCTCGACATCTCGTAACGGAATTGGCGGTGTCTCCGCCGGTTCGGGCAGATCGTCGAGATCGAGGGCCTCGCCATCGAGCCATCGGTCAAGCGCGAGCGCTTCACGGGCGGTGCCGCGAGGCAAGCGGCGGTAGATACAGGCTTCGGCATTGGCGCCGACGGCACCGGGGCGGCCCAGCGCCGCGGCGGTGCAGTTTGAACTGCCCAGAAGAACATGGTCGTACCGCGCGGTCGCGGCGATGATGATCTTGGCGTGCGTGAAGCGGTACGACGGCCATTGGAGCGCAACGAGCCGCACTTTTCCTGCAAACGGCGCGTCCTTGGGGAATTCATGGGCGTCAGGATCGATCGGCAGAATGATTTTTCTGGGCGAAAGACGCCGGAAAAGGTCGGCAAGGGCGGCGAGATCGCTGTCCCAATAAGGGCTGATCACAACCAGCGTCTCGACCTTTTCGTCGCCGACGAACGAGACGAACTGATCGCCGATGCCAACTTCACCGGGGGCATGAAGAAAGGCTATGCCCGTGCCGTCGTCCAGTTCATGGAGGCTCTCCCCAATCGGACCATCGAGCCATGCTGCACGCTCACGTGCCCAGAGCAATGCATCACGCGCGGGCGATGGGGTCATGGGGACAAGTGCATTGAGATAGCGCCAGGCGGCACGGATGATCTCGCGCTCGGCGCTCTCTTCATCCCTGCACTCGATTTCGATGACGACTTCGGCGTTCCCCGCGAGACCCGAGGCAGTCAGGTTGGCGGAACTCACAAAGGCGCGCGCGCTTTCGCGGCCGATCTGCAGGATGATCTTGGGATGAAAAATGCCCTCGACGGCCGGTGGGCTATAGAGCGCATAATCGCGGCCGAGCGCGGTCGGCAGAGTCGATCCATCGGAGAGCGCAAGGGCCGCCATGCGGGCATCGGTGATGAGCAGGAGGTTGGAGGCCCCGCTCGCCATGAGCTGGGGCAGAAGGATTTCCTCGACAGCCGCAAACTCGACGGCGAAGCTCGTGGCGACAGCGCTGTGGAACGGGCGGCCTAAACGGCGGCCAAGGCGATCGGGAAGCTTCATCGCGCCGCCTCCAGCACCGCCATGCCGAGGGGGGTGAGACCATTTTCATCGAGCAAATGGATGTCGGCGAGGAACTGGATCGCCGGTTGCAGGCGCGGCGTGGTCGCGACGGGCTGATAGGCGCTCAGATAGAGGAACCGGTTGTCCCTCTGCTCGAACAGGAAGGTATAATCGCGTTGGCGGCGCAGTTTCTGCATGGCGACCCAGCTGTGGCGGCGAACGACGCGCTCGAGCATATAGTCGGCGATGAGATCGGCGACGGCCTCCCCTTCCCTCTGCTCGAGCCAAGCGATTTCCGTCAGCAACGAATGCGCCGAGCCCCGGTCGGGGAGCCCCTGGCCAGCGGCCGCGGCAAGATCGGATCGGTCGGCGAGACGCTGCTGCAGTGCCGCCATGAGTTCGATGGCAACAAGCGCCTTGTCGGCGGGAGCGCCCCGCGCACTGGTCAAGATATCCCAGGCTTCTTCATAGGCAAAGGCCGTCGAATCGAGATCCATACGGATGCCGCGCCAAGTCTGAGGAAAGGCGTCTTTCTCCTGCGCGGCCAGATGATCGATGACCTTGGCCCGAATTTCGGGGAGCGAGCACCCATGAGGGGTGCTGTTGATGATCGCGATGGCCCATGCCAGAAGCGCAGCGCAGGCGACCTGCATCAGATCCTGGCACTGATAGGCTTCCCACTTGAGGCGTTGTGCTTCGAGATCGTCAGCCAACATCTGTGTGGGCGGTTCGAACAAATGCCAGCGAACGCGATCGGGGTCCGGCCATTCTTCAGCCGCCCGCGCCGCATCGAGGATCAGTGTCAGGGTCGCCGCGCGGCTGGGCGCGCTGTGCGGAGCGCCTTCCCCCCTGGCGAAGAGGAGCGTCTCGTAAAAGAGGCGCTCTTCGCCTTCAACATCGATTCGCGAGGGTATGATGGGCTCAAGACGTTCCAGATCGCGCAGACTGATTTGGGGATGGGCGATCTTGCGGCGCAGCAATTTGGCGAGGTCCGGTCCGATCGCCTCGGAGAATAGCGTGGCAGCGCGGAGGCCCAGATCGCGCGTCGCCACCTGGATTCCGTGTCTGTTCAGCGTGAACAAGCCCATCTCCGCCATCTGGCTGTAATAGGCGCCGCCGAAGACGCCGAGCGACTGGCGCAGATAGCGTTCTTGCGAGGGGTCGGTAGATGCAGCGCCGTCGAAGTCGATGATGCGGTCTGAGACAGCGAGCCGTCGGTTCGCCCAGTCGATACCGCCAACGCCGGTCTCATCGGCCTGCGCGGAGACCAGGGCATAGAGCGCTTCGGCACGCCGGACCCAGCTGCGCCATGCTTCGAAATCGTTGGTAGCGCCGCGGCGCGCATAGGTCTCGCTTAGCCAGCAATAATAGCCATAATAGCGCATGCGCAGTGTGACGTTGCTGATGCCGGGGAGAAGCGACTGATAGAGCAGCACGCCACTATTCTGCATCCCGAGCGGGTCGAGCCCGCGCTTGTCCGCTCGATCGGTCCATTGCGGTAGGAGATTCATCGGCCCTCTGTAACGGTTTCGGCCGAGGGCCTCATTTCACCATAGTCATGAGTGATGATGCGACGGTGATCAATCAAGCGGATCATTTGGCGAAATGATTTGGGCGCCGCTTTGCATGGAGGTTGCCGCGACGGCCGCGAGAACAAGGCCTGCGATCACGAAGCAAAGATCACCCACTATGCGCCATGCCAAGACCCCTGCGATCCCGCCCAGCAGGAAGGAGAGCACCGTGCCAGCATGAAGGTTCAACCGGGTCATAATCTCCCCGCGATCCACGGAGTCAGCCTTTCCGCGAAGGATATCGAGCATCCGGGCAAGGCCAATGCCGATATCGGTCGACATGCCCGAGATGTGCGTCGTGCGTACGCGGGCATTGGAGATATGCGTGACGATGGCGTTCTGCAGTCCCATCAGGAAGGCTAGGCCGATGATGAGCAAGGGTACACCGGCCGCGCGGTCGAGTGCCATGCGGGAGACGCCGAGCAATGCGAGTAGCGCCGCCTCCCCAAGGATGACACGCGCATAGATGGTGACGATAGCGCGTCGCAGGCCTGCGCCGATCGCCAGCGTCGAGACCATCGCTCCAGTGATGAAGGCGAGGATGATGGCGAGATAGCCAAGACCATTTGCCCATTGCCCCATGGCAAGCAAGCTGGACAAGGCCGACACGTTGCCGGTCATATTGGCCGAGAAGAAACCGACCTCATGAAAGGCGGCGGCGTTGAGCCCACCGGCGACGGCGGCGAGCGCGAAGGCCAGCTTCCGATCAAGCCGACTGTCCCGCGCATCGCCCTGACGGATCAGCATGGCGCTCTCATCGCGGTGCGGTCGCGATGCGAACGAGCTTCTTTCGTCCATTGCCACCGCGCAGCAATTCAAGCGCGGAAGCCGGCTGACCCAGTGCCTCGGCGAGAAGTCCCAGAATTGCTTCGTTGGCCTTACCGCCCTCCGGTGTTGCCGTGGTCCGCACGATCAACTCGGCTGCGCCGGGGACCGACGGCAATAGGATCGCATCAGCCGAGGCATTGGGGGTCGCACGGATCGCAAGGCGGCCCTCTCCATCTGCCAGTGCACGAATAGCCGCGGCAGATGGCATCGGGATCTTGCGCCGCGCCATCAGCGCTTGCGAACAAACTCGGCGCGCAGCACGAGGCCCTTGATACCGTCGAACTTGCAGTCGATTTCCTGATCGTCGCCGGTCAGACGGATCGACTTGATGAGGGTGCCGCGCTTGAGAGTTTGCCCGGCTCCCTTGACGTCGAGATCCTTGATGAGGGTCACCTGGTCGCCATCGGCAAGCACATTGCCGACTGCGTCGCGAACTTCCACTTGCACGGTGTTGCGCTGCCGCTCGGCCAGTTCGGAGGCAGGCATCCATTCCCCGCTCTCCTCGTCATAGACATAATCATCGCTGCTGTCGGTCATCTGTTCCTGTCCATCTTCAATTCAACGATGTGCTGGCGAGCAATCACGCAAGCGCACCCCGCGCCCGGCGCCATGGCTCGGCACATTTTCGCCGATCAGCTCGACACCTTCCCGCTCCAGCGCCGAGACGACCTTGACCAGCGTCTCCACGACGCCGCGCACCTGCCCGTCCGATGTCTCCATGCGCTGGATTGTGGGAAGCGACACGCCGGCCAGTTCCGCCAGTCGCTTCTGGTCAATCCCGAGCAGCGCCCGCGCCGCCCGCATTTGCTGAGAGGTGATCATTGCGGTCATATGATGTATAAAACATCAGATTTCAATCTTACAAATTTATATTCCATGTGCTAGCATTTATCTCATGGTCGAGTTTCAGAGCGGGCAAAGCGGGCGCGAGAATGTGAGCCGCAGAGTGCTGCGCGTGAACTCTATCCAATCTGTTGCGCGAATGATGGTGGGGTGATTGGCGAAGAGGTTCACGGGATTTCTCCTGCTGCAGAACATGCTGCTGAACGATTTCGTGCGCGAGGGCTTGGCGAGCCGGTCGCTGGGGCCAGAGGACGCCGAGAGGCTTTCAAGGCTGGAAGCGTTGAACGCCGTGGAACTCGCTCGATGGGAGCGCGATCTTTGCGGTCGCCCTGCGCAAACGCCTTTCGGGATGGCGCAGGATGGATGACGCGGTTCGCTTGATCGAATCGGTGTCCCCGGGCGGCGGCGCTGATCTGGACCAGTTCCACGACCTGCTCTTCGGCCTACGTTTCGAACGGCCCGAGCCGGGTTCGGACCTTCAGAAGCGGTTTGGGGGTGTCGGGCAAATTCCGATCGCTGTGGATACCCCTTTTGGTCCGACGGGACCGATGCTGTTCCGGTTCGGGGACATGCTCTCGCTGTTGTTCGACTGGACGACAGTGCAGAGCGGGATGAAGCTGAGCGACCCGGATCATCTCTTGTTTGACTATACACGGGTGATGATGGGCTTCCGGCTGTTCCGCCCCCATCCCCGGCGCATTGAGATGATCGGCCTGGGCGGTGGATCGCTCGCCAAGGCATGTTATCGGTGGCTGCCCGAGTGCGACATCACCGTGGTGGAGATCGACCCCGAGGTTATCGCGCTCAGGGATGAATTTCATGTGCCGGCGGATGATCACCGCTTCCGGGTCATCTGCGCCGATGGCGTGGATTATGTCGCGAGGGCCGGGGGCCGCCCCGATGTGTTGCTCCTCGACGGCTTCGATGGCCGCGGGCTTCCGCGGGCGCTGAGTGAGCGGGCATTCTATGACAACTGCCGGGAACGGCTCGGAAGCGCCGGCCTGCTGGTCGCAAATCTCTGCGACAATGAGACGGCGTTCGCCATTCTGAACCGTCGGATCGCGGCGAGCTTTGACGGTAGGGCGATCTCTATCCCGGCCGAACGACGCGGCAATCGGATCGTCTTTGCAAGCGCGGACTCGGCTTTTCCACCTTCGATCGAGACCCTTCGCTGCGCAGCGCACCATCTCGTGTCGCATGAGGTCGTCGATTATGCGGCAAAGGCACGGCGGATCGCGCCGGCGCTGGAGCGGTGGAAGCGTCGCGCCTAGACCATTGGGATATGGTTTTGCCAATGACGGCCGCAGCCAATGCGCGCCGCGGCTTTGTGGGGAGACAAAAAACCGGGCCGTGAGCCGGCAGCCGTCAGGCCGGACCGATCCAGAGCAGTTCGAGCAGGCTCGCCCCGCGCTGCCACGCTTCTATGCGCACAGACCGATCGCGATGAGGTTCGAGATTCTCGCCTGTGTCGAGACGCCAGATCGGACCATCATCGACTTCCAGCAAGGGGCCGCGTTCACTGATCCGGACGATCCCGCGCAGGCGCAGCGGCGGCTTGCTCGCGCTCATCGGCGTCGGTTCCAGGCACGGACTGCAAGTTTCGGGGGGCACGAGACGGGACCGGGATGGGCGCAAAAAACAGAACGGGACATGGGCAGCGTCATGCCATACGAAACAGGGCGGTTGCAATCCTGTTCATTTTATGTTCTCATGACTGCATGATCGAGAACTATTTCGCCACTTATGATTTCAACCTGCCGCTCAATGACGCGGCGGTGGATCCCGACCTGCCGTTCGTGCGTCGCCGGCTGGCGAGCCTTGCCGCGAGCGAGGGTCTCAATGGCGGCTATTATGAGGCGCAGGAACTGGCCGAAGCTTTTCTCGATGCAGCGCGCGAGGCCAATGCCGGGATCGAAGCGGATGACAGTCCGGCACGGGGTCGGCTGCGCGATATCCTAGAGCGCGATCTCGATTATCAAAGGGAACTGTTCGAGGAAGTCTGCCACTTGCCTCTGGCTGACGCCGCCGCACATCTCGTCTGGCTGACGGAGATCATGAAGCAGCGCGTCGATATGGCGCCCGTCATTGCTGCGGCGCTGGATTGATAGCGCCAGGGTGAAGACGGCTTGTCCTCGTCTACACCTGCAACGATACGATGACCGCCGGCGCCATCGGCGTTAATGTGCGCCATGGAGTCCGAACCCGCCTATCTCGATATTCTGGACCGCCGGTTGCTGGATCAGCCCGATGCGATGCTGATTTCGCAGCTGGACGGTTTTCTGACGGGAATTGTGGTCAGCCCGGACCTCATCACGCCAGGACAATGGATCCCGCTCATCTGGGCCGGTGACGAGGGCGATGGGGAACCGGAATTCGAGTCCGAGGCAGAACTGCAGGCGTTCCTCAACCTGGTGATGACTCATTACCACGCGATTATCGATTCGCTGGGGCATCCGGGGGCCTATGCGCCCGTTCTCGAAACCGACACCCGCACCGATGAGACATTGTGGGAGATGTGGATCGACGGCTTCGCACAGGCGATAGCGCTGTCTCCGGGCGGCTGGGCCCGCATCGAAGCGGACGACGATGCTGGTTGCCACGCGGCGCTAGCGGGCATCCGGACGTTACGAGACTTCGCCAAGGGCGAGCGTGATCTCAATCGGTCGGAGGAAAACCGATGGGATGCCGAGGCTCCGGATCTCATCCCGATCTGGGTGGAGATGCTGCATCAATGGCGGCTCGAGAATGATCCGCATCGTCCCGCGCCAGTTCGGCGTACGAGGGTCGGCCGGAACGATCCCTGCCCTTGCGGATCGGGCCGCAAATACAAGAAATGCTGCGGTGTGCATTGATCACCGGGGGCAGGATCGCGGGCGATGATCAAGCATGCCCTCCTACAGCGGGAATCGAGAGAACATAGCGCGCCTCATGCGGCCCCAATGTCGCGAGCAGCCTCCGTTCGGCGAGGATGGTGTCGTCCACGCTTTCGAAAGCGTCGATCGTGTAGGCGCCGCGGGCAAACTCTTCGGCCGGTTCAGGGACCATCATCGTATAGCGGGCCGGCCAGCAGCATAGGTGTAGCCAGGGCCAGCCGGGCGCTGATGGAGTGTATCTGGCAAAAACGATGCCGTCCGTGCGCAGGCTGGAGGGACGCCGGGAGAGCAGCGAGGGAGGGATGAGTTCAGAGCGTCGTTCGCGTAGAAAAGTCTCGAACTCATGCATTTCGGCAAGGCTTTCGAGGATGACCGGATAATAGCGGCCAAGCGCCAGTCCGTCTCCCGCGAAGCTGGCCGGGATGTCGATCAGCAGGATATCGGGCAATGTTGGAAGTGGTCGGAGATAGTAGATCCGCGTTGCCGCGAGTTGGTCGATCAGGCGCATAACCACGATAAGGCTGATGTGGGCAGGCAGGCGTCAAGCAGAGTCTCGGACAGAATGGCGCGATCTACTCGTTCCACGGGTGAACGTGCCCTCTTCCCAGCTTTATGCCGATGGTGGGACGGCGGCGAGCGAAGGGCCCGCGCAATCAACTGACCGAAAGGATGCCGCCGATATCACGTGCACCGTGCAAAATGCGCTGGATGCGGACGGTCGTCGGCTGCACCTCATAGAAGATCACATAGCTTCCGTGCGGCCTGGATCTCAGTCCCTCTCGAATGTCATGGCGAGCTGTGCCCAATTGCGGGAAATCCAGGAGTGCTTCGCACGCCGACTGCAGTTCATCGACGAAACTGATTGCCCGCGGGACGTTGTCCCGGGCAATGAAACTGGCAATCTCGGTAACGTCTGTCTCGGCTGCGGGAGAAAATTCCAGACGCATCAATTTTCCGCGACACCCGCTGCTATGTCGGCAATGCGCTGGCGCGCCTTTGCGAAAGCCTGTCCGGCGGGAATGCCGGGACCACTATCCGCACCGAGGTCGATCTCGGCACGAAGGGCGTCCAGCCGTGCCTGGCGCAATGCGTCCTGCTCCTCGAGGAGCCGCAGGCTATCACGTACAACCTCGCTCGCAGAAGCGTAGCGCCCGCTATGGACCTGCTGTTTGATGAAGCTCTCAAAATGAGAACCGAGAGTGAAGCTGGACGGCATGGACAAACTCCTGTTGGAAGGAGAAATATCACTTTATGATATCGGGGCGCAAGATTTCCCGCGCTTAGCCACACGGGATTCCGTCAGAACATGCACCGCCGCAGCTGGGTTCTGTCTGAAAGAGCGCGGCGCGATGTGTCAGGCAGCGAGCCGTTCCACGCCATCATTGAAGCGGTCGATCCAATCGCGCATCGTCGGACGCTCGGCGAGCGGGATGTCCGCTACGACGCGTTGAAAATCGATAAGATCGACCGGAGCGCCGCCGATGATGGCATCGACATCTGAGGCTGGTAACAGCCCGCGCTCGCGAATGAAGCGGGTCATTGATCCGGGGCGCTCACGCGTGGACTTCCGCCATAATCCCTCGACGGACACCAAACGCGGAGCTGCTCGCGCCTCGACCAGGACGATGAGCCTGAGGCACCATAAGGGCAGAGTCATCAACTCTGTCGTTTTCTGGGCCAGGCAAAGCCATTATGTCGCCATTGAGACGCTTCATTCTGTTTTGACCGTCGCGGCATCTTGGCC
>NZ_LSJY01000160.1 GCF_001556865.1 Sphingobium sp. CCH11-B1
GGCTTGAGGCTCGCAGGGGAGCGTTCGTGGTGGACCTGTCGGTGACGAACCTCTTCAATGCGCGGGGCGACACGCTTGCCTTTGGCAATCCCTTTTCGGTGCGCACGGAACGCCAGTACACACCCGCCCGCCCACGCGCCTTCTCGATCTCGGTATCTCGCGATTTTTGAAGGCCGTGCAGGTCCGCTCGTTTTTTGCAAACGGACTGCGGATGTGTTCGGCCGCGGCGTCTTCAGACAATAGACATTATTTCAGAGCGGCCGAGAAAATTGATGGGGTGACTGCACGAAAGTGACTTATCTGCACGCTAAGAGCGAACGGACCGGGAACGCTGGGACTTTGTGTTTTTCTCCGTGGCTTCGAGGGCTTTGTAGAGGGCGGTTTTGCCGATCTTGAGGCGCGCGGCGGCCTCGCGAACTGTGAGGCCGGAAGCGATATGTTCGCGCGCCTTGCGGAGCTTGTCAGGTGTGACCACTGGCCGCCGCCCACCGGGGCGACCTCGCTCGCGAGCGGCCTTGAGGCCTGCATGGGTGCGCTCCCGGATCAGATCGCGCTCAAACTGGGCAAGCGAGCCGAAGATGTTGAACACCAGCATCCCGCCCGAAGTGGTGGTGTCGATGTTCTCGGTGAGCGAGCGGAACCCGATACCTCGCGTCGCTAGCTCGCCGACCTTCTCAATCAGATGGCTCATCGAGCGCCCAAGACGGTCGAGTTTCCAAACCACCAGCGTGTCGCCGCTGCGCAGATAGGCGAGCGCCTCGGCCAGGCCGGGCCGATCGGCTTTTGCACCAGATGCGTGATCGTCGAATATCCGGTCGCACCCGGCCGCGTTCAGCGCGTCGAGCTGGAGTGAGAGCTTCTGGTCTGCCGTCGAGACGCGCGCATAGCCGATCAACGCCACATGCAGCCCAATCCTGTCCGTTTTCCCATCATTATCTGATCTTGTCCGAATCGCCGTTATAGGTCCAGAGTTAACGGACATATTCCTGCTGGCCGCCAGAGGACCGTCTGACGGACACGCAAAGCGAAGGAGATGATGCTTGGCGAGACGGCGACTGGTGAGCCTGGAAATCTGGGCGAGGCATTATGGCGCGCCGCTCGATGAGCGCGAGATCGCGCGTCATTATACGCTGACCAGCGACGACCTGGAAATTGTCGGCCGCCGTCGCGGCGATGCCACCCGGCTCGGCTATGCGATGCTCATGCTATATATGAGATGGCCTGGCCGTGCGCTGGAAGCGGGCGAAGTCCCGCCCGCTCCTGTGCTCGCCTATGTGGCGCAGCAACTCGGCGTCGCGCCGGCAGCCTTCGCGGATTATGCCCATCGGGACCAGACCCGTCGCGAGCATCTCGTCGAAATCCGACGATCGCACGGGTTCAGGATTTTTGACCGCAACGCTTTCCGTGAAGTTGTCGCCTTCTCGGTCCCAATCGCGCAGACCATCATACACCCCGGCCAGATGGCAGACGTCATCGTCGATGAACTCCGGCGCCTGCAGATCCTCCTGCCTTCTCCGTCGATTCTCGAAGCGGTGCTGCGGCGGGCGCGCCAGCAAGCCGAACAGCTTACCTATGAAGTGCTCACGAATGGCCTGCTGCCTGACACCCTTCAGGGCCTGGACGATTTGCTGGCCCGACGACCGGGGCAGGTCGCGACATGGCTATCCTGGATGCGCAATGCGCCACAATCGCCGGCAGCGCGCAACATCCTGCGCCTGATCGAACGGCTCGCCTATATCCGCGCGCTGGGCCTCGATCGCGCCCGTGCCGACATGATCCCGGCTTTGACTTTTGACAGGCTGGCGGACGAAGGCAGCCGCATCACACCCCAGCACCTTGGCGAACTCAATGCCCTGCGCCGCCATGCGACGCTGGCGGCAACCGGCATCCGGCTTGAGGAAAGCCTGACCGACGCCACCCTGACGATGTTCGACAAGCTGTTGGGCAGCATGGCGCGCCGCGCCGAGAACCGGACCCGCGACAAAGCCCTCAAGACGGTGCGCGAGTTGCAAGGCCACCTCCGGACGCTCACGGGGTCTTGCCGCCTCCTCATCGACGCGCGCAGCAAGGGCGTGGATTCTCTGGCGCAGATCGAGGCGCTGGACTGGCAGCACTTCGCCGTGGCCGTCGAGCAGGCCGAAGTGCTCGGGCGACCGGAAACCGTCGATCGCACCGCCGAATTGATCGAGCGGCATCGGACGGTGAAGCTCTTTGTCGGCGCTTTTCTCAACGTCTTCGAGTTTCGCGGCGCCGGCGCGGTTCAGGGGCTCCTGTCAGCGCTGGCCATCATCGCGGAGCTATATCGGACCGGCAAACGGCGCTTGCCTGATCGCGTGCCGCTACGCTTTGTGCCGCCCGCATGGCGCCCGTTCGTCCTGCGGGATGGCATCGTTGATCGTGCCGCTTATGAACTATGCGCCTTGTCGCAACTACGCGAGCGGTTGCGAGCCGGGGATATATGGGTCGCGGGAAGCCGGCAGTTTCGCGATTTCGACAGCTATCTCATACCGCCGGCGACCTTTGCGGCGCTGCGCGAGAAGGGGCCGTTGCCGCTCGCCATCGAAACGGATTTCGAGCGCCATATCGAGGAACGGCGCACCAGGCTCGACACGGCGATCGAGCAGGTAACGGTCCTTGCACGGCAAGGGGAGCTGCCCCAGGTTAAGCTTGACGAAAACGGTCTCATCATCTCGCCGCTGAAGGCGGCAACACCGCCCGCCACCGAGATTGCCCGTCGCGCCGCCTATGATCGACTGCCGCGCGTGAAGATCACCGATCTTCTGCTGGAGGTCGATGCCTGGACCGGGTTCAGCGAATGCTTCATCCATCGTCGTTCGGGCCGGGAAGCCGACGATCGCAATGCGCTGCTCACGGTCATCCTCGCCGATGGCATCAATCTCGGCCTCACACGCATGGCGGAAACCTGCCGGGGCGCAAGTCTGCGTCAGCTCGCCCATCTTCACGACTGGCACATCAGCGAAGCCGCCTATGGCGAAGCGTTGGGAAGGCTGATCGACGCCCATCGCGCCATGCCGCTCGCCGCGCTGTGGGGAGACGGCACCACTTCGTCGAGCGACGGACAGCAATTTCATGCCGGGGGCCGTGGGGCCGCGATCGGCGACATCAACGCGCGCAGCGGCAACGAACCAGGCGTTGCCTTCTACACCCATGTCTCGGATCGATATGACCCCTTCGCAAGTCGGGTGATCGCGGCGACCGCTGGCGAAGCGCCCTATGTGCTGGATGGCTTGCTGTATCACCAGACCGGCCTGACGATCGAGGAGCACTACACCGATACGGGCGGGGCATCGGACCATGTGTTCGGCCTCATGCCCTTCTTCGGCTACCGCTTCGCGCCGCGCCTGCGCGACATCAAGGAGCGTCGTTTACACCTCCTTCCCGGCCAAGAATCCGGCCCCTTGCTTGCCGGCATGACGGCCGAACCGATCGCATTGGGTCATGTCGCGGCGCATTGGGACGAACTGCTGCGGTTCGCCACGTCGATCCGCACCGGCACCGTCACTGCTTCGGCAATGCTGCGCCGCTTGTCCGCCTATCCGCGACAGAACGGACTGGCCCTCGCACTACGCGAGCTGGGCCGCCTCGAACGCTCCATTTTCATGCTCGACTGGCTGCGCGACATCGACCTGCGCCGGCGCACCCAGGCGGGCCTCAACAAAGGCGAAGCCCGCAACGCGCTCGCCCGCGCGCTCTTCTTCAACCAGCTCGGCGAACTGCGCGATCGTCGGTTCGAGAACCAGACCTATCGCGCCTCCGGCCTCAACCTGCTCGTCGCCGCCATCATCTTGTGGAACACTCGCTATCTCGAAATGGCGCTGGCGGACATCGGCACAGCCGACGAAATCGCACGCCACATCGCGCCATTGGGCTGGGAGCATATCTCGCTGACCGGTGACTATAGCTGGAATGTTGAAGATCAACCCGATCTGGACGCCTTGCGACCGCTGCGCGCCGTCAACTCCCTACTTGCCGCGTGACGTTCGCTATCCGTTCGCCCTTTCCGTGCAGATACGTCACTTTCGTGTAGTCACCCCTTGATGATGGGAGCAAGGACGCCTCCCAGCGCACCAAATCATGCGTTGGTAATGTGTCAGTCTGAGCTGGGGGTTGCCGATCGCATCGGAGCAGTGGCGGCGATGATGGTCGTGACTCTATCCGACAAGCCATGCGACCCCTAGCGGAACGCTATTTGCGCGCAATGCCACCCCCGTGTCGGCGTTCGAACCACACGAATTGTCCGCGGCCTGTGACAATGGGCTACGATTTTCGGGACTTAACGAACATGAATATCGGGCCTTTGGGCTTGCGCATCAAACCGAGTACGCTGAACAAGCCGGCCAATCGGCACCTATTAGTGCGTGCTGAACAACTATGGTGAAAGCATCCAGCACCAAAGGAAAAGCCTTTGTCTAAAAGCTCATTCTAACCGTCGCTCGCGCGGTTGTCGGCGCACCGGGCATGATGTTGTTATCGTTGTAGGCGGACGAGAAATAATTGCTGTCGAGGAGGTTCTCGACGTTGATTTGCGCCTCGATGTGGGGGGTGAGCTTGAAGAACGCGGCGGCATCGACGCGGGTGAACGCAGGCAGGACGGCGGCATTGCTGACGGAGGTGAAGCTTTTTGTCTGGTGGTAGACGCCGACCCCGGCTCCCAAGCGAGGGGTGAAGTCGTAGCGGGTCCAGAGCGAAGCCTGCTGCTTGGGCACAAGCGGGACCTCGCGGCCCGCAGGAGCCGCACTCGTGGTCTTGCGGATTTTTGCGTCCTGCAGCGTGTAGCCGGCGCTGATTTGCCATTGGGGTGTGATCGCGCCGCTGAGGCCGAGCTCAAGCCCTTTGCTGCGTTGCGCGCCCGTAAGCACCGTCCGCGTCGCGTCATTGGGATCGGTTGCGCGGGTGTTGGTGCGGTCAAGCTGGTAGACGGCAGCGGTCAGGTTAAGCGTTGGGGAAACATCCCATTTGAGGCCGACTTCGTAATTGTCGAACTTCTCTGGTTCCAGCGCGGCGGTTGTTATGTCGAGCGATGAAAACTGATCGCCCGATTGCGGCAGGAAGGACCGGCTATAGCTGGCGTAGATCGAGACGGGTTGCACCGGCTTCAGCACTACCCCAAGGCGGGGAGACCAGAGGGTGTCGGTCCGGCTATAGCTCCGCCCGGCGACGAGATCATCGATGCTGAGCTTGAAGCGGTCGCGGCGAACGCCGCCGATGACATCGACATGTTCGCCGATCGAGATCTGGTCCTGCACATAGAAGGCCGTGGCGTCGGCATTTGTCCGGATAGACCGGTAGCCGGTGTTGGCGGTGGTGCGCAGCGTGACTGGCGGCACCGTGATTCGGTCAGCCAACGCGACAAAGACGCGCCGCCCTCCATTGACGATATCACCACTTCCGAAAAAGCCATTGATCCGCTGGTTGCGCGTGCGCTGATCGCCATATTCGAAGCCGGCGAGCAGCACGTGGCGGACGGGGCCGGTGGTGACGGTCCAGACGAGATCGTTCTGGTTGAGCAGGTTCTTGCGCGTCGTGGGATCGCTATATGCCTCGAGGCCGACGCTCTGGACGGCGCCGCGCGGGGTGGCCGGGGTTACCGCGAAAGTGTTTCGATAGAGCTTGTCATAATCTCCGTAGAGGACGCGACTGGTTACGGTCAGGTTGTCGCTAAACCGATGCTCGATGCGCCCGCTTAGGACCTTAGCCTCGAAATCGCTGACGTTGAATCCCGGCACACCAAAAAAGGTATCGCGAAAACCGGTAAGGGGGCGTGACGGGCTGGTCAGAGAGCCTTGGGCAGCCGAGGGAACGCCTCGATCGATCGTGCGCTTGTCATTGTTGTATTCGAAGCCCAGGTCGATCCGTGTGGTGCCGCCTAGCGATACGGCAAAGGTCGGATTGATCGCGAGCCGGCGTCCGTCGTAGAAGTCCCGGTTGCTGTTGAACTCCTCATAGACGGCGTTCAGTCGAGCCGAGGCGGACTGGCTGATCGGTTGGTTGATGTCGGTGTCGATATACCATGCGCCATATGTATCCGCCGAACCGCTGCTACTGATGAAGGCGTTGGCACCGGGGCGCTTGGTGACGCGGTTGACGATCCCACCCCCACCACCGCGGCCGAAGATCATTGCGTTGGGACCTTTCAGGACCTCGATCCGCTCTGCGTTGTAGAGGCCGCGGTAATATTGCACGTCGTCACGCAGGCCATCGACAAAGAAGTCTGCGGTGCTGTTGTTGCCGCGCAGAATGATCTGATCGCGGTGACCCTCACCCTGAGATATCACCGCGCCGGGGACATAGCGAAGCACGTCGGCGATCGAGCGCATAGCTTGATCGTCAATCTGCGCCTCGGTGATGATCGATGCCGCCTGTGGAACGTCCTTGAGACTGGTCGGAGTGCGGGTGGCGGTGCTGGTCGCATCGACCTGGTAGCCGTCCCGGACGCCGGTGACGATGATTGTTTGGCGTGCGTCCGTAGCCGGGGGAGCTGGCTGGTCCTGGGCCGTTGCGGGCACGGCCATTAATCCAAGGCCTAACGCGCCGCTTAATGTACTTTTTTTCATTTTACCCCCTTGCGAATCGTTCTCAATCTGTGCGCCGCCCTATGATATATGCAACTGCTTCGCAATAGCCGATGTCTGACTTGAAAGTGCGTGATGAAGGTAATGGTGCGCATCGACCCCCTAAGTTGGAGACGCCCGAACGGTGTGCCGCCAGATCGGTGAGCAAGCCCTGCCGTCGCTCACCAGATTAGGGGGCGAGTTCGGGATCTCGGCGCCTGCGGTGGTCGTTTCGCTAGCGTCGCGCCTCTATATGTGATAATGTCCTTTATCGGATGTATCGGGAGCGCTATGAAGGCCTATGGACCAGGACCCCATAGGCCCTCCAGATCAGCCCGGCCTTGCGTTTGGCCGGTGCGCGCGCGTTGATGCTGGAGGCGCTGGCGCAGCTTCACGCCGCCGGCGCAGTGGCAACCGCCGTCCGCTTGCAGGAGGCGATCGACAGCCTTGAATGGCCGCCGAAGAACGATGGAAGCCCGACATGAGCAGCAACGAGAGCGGCGGGACTCGCGGCAAGAGCAACCTGCCTAAAGAAGAGGCAGCGCGCGCGGCCGCGAAGCAGGGCAATCGCGCATGGATCGAGCGCCTGGTCGATACCAGCCGCCGGCTTGCCACCGAGCCCGAGGTGCTGGCAGCGATCGAGAAGCGCAGCTTCTAGGCGTGAACCAGCTCGCCCTCCAGCCCGCTCCCGCTCCCGCGTTGGCGCTGCCGGCGCTGGTCGCATCGGCCGACAACGCCACGCAACGCCGCTTCCTTGAGTTCTTCGCGGTCACCATCCGCAACGCGCATACGCGGCGCGCCTACGCGCGTGCCGCGAGTGAGTTTTTGGCATGGTGCGATGCGCGCGGAGTCGTGTCGGTCGCCGCGGTGCAGCCGCTCCACGTTGCGGCATGGATCGAGGCGCTGGGGCGCGAGGTGAGCGCGCCCACGGTCAAGCAGCAGCTCGCCGGCGTGCGCCACCTGTTCGATTGGCTGGTGACGGGCCAAGTGGTGCCGACGAACCCGGCAGCGTCGGTGCGCGGGCCGGCGCACAGCGTGCGGCGCGGCAAGACCCCCGTGCTGGCCCCCGACGAGGCGCGGCGGCTGCTCGATGCGATCGACGTGACCACGCCCGCCGGGCTTCGCGATCGGGCGCTGATCGGGCTGATGGTCTATTCGTTCGCGCGGATAGGCGCGGCGCTGGCGATGCGGGTTGAGGACGTGTTCGTGCAGAATCGGCGGCTATGGGTTCGGCTGCACGAGAAGGGCGGCAAGCGGCACGAAATGCCCTGCCACCACAATCTGGAAGAGTATATGACCGCCTACATCGATGGCTGCGATCTACGCGAGGATCGCAAAGGGCCGCTGTTCCGCACGATCGCGCGGGGCACCAGGCGACTAAGCGACACCCCCCTGCCCCAGGCGAGCGCGTTTCAGATGGTGCGACGGCGCGCCGCGGCGGCCGGGATCGAGACGGCGATCGGCAACCATTCGTTCCGCGCGACAGGGATCACCGCCTACCTGAAGAACGGCGGCACGTTGGAGCGCGCCGCGACGATGGCGAACCATGCCTCCACGCGCACCACCCAGCTTTACGATCGCCGTCCCGACGACGTGACGCTGGATGAGGTGGAACGGGTGTTGATCTAGGCGTTGTCGCTGCGCTCTGATTGGAGGAGGCATGATTCGTTCAGAACTCATCCAGAAGCTGATGCAGTGTAATCCTGATCTATCCGCCAAGGATCTCGAGCGGTTGGTGGCGAGCGTAGGCGGCGACGAACGCGACGACGCTCGCGAGCCGCCAGCTTATCGGCCGAAGCCCGCTGATGACGGGGCCGCGCATGCGCGTCTATTAGCGTCCGCGTGCGAAGGCGGCTGCGCAAAGCGCCAGCGCCGCTCCGATCAGCGCCGGAATAGTCCCCTCCCCTGTCATCGACAAGGACACGGCGGCGATCAACGTGCCGCCGGTCTGGCCGGTCAGTCGGCAGAGCGTCAGCATGCCGGCGGCGGCGCCCGCGCGCGTTACCGGGCCGGTGCGCAGCATGACATTGTTGTTGGGCACCTGGAACAGGCCGAAGCCGACACCGCATAATGCCATCGCAGCGCCGACAAGCGGCAGCGGCGGCGTAGACCGCAGCGCGAAGGCGAGGACCAGCAGCCCTGCCGCGAGCAGGCACAGGCCGCCGGCGCTCATGGCCCCGGCCCATGACCTGTCGGCGAACCTTCCGGCAAGAGGCGAGCTGAGTGCGGTAGCGAGTGGCAGGGGCAGGATGAGCAGCCCCACTGTGGCGACGCTCAAGCCCCGCTCGCCTTCGAGCAGGAAGGGCATAGACACCAGCAGACACATTTGCGCCGCGAACGCGCATATCGACGCGGCATAGGCAAGCCGCAGACGTGGGTGGCCGATCAGGTCTAGGGGGATCATCGGTCTGGTGCTTGTCCGTGCCCGGCGCAGCATGGCGCCGCCCGCCACGGCGCTGGCGAGCAGCAGGCCGGCGGTAAGGGGCGACCAGCGGTCGTGGATGACTCGCGAGATCGCCAGGAACAGCGCCCCGAATGCGGTCGCGCTCAGCAGCGCGCTAGCCGTGTCGAATTTGTCGGTCTCAGGCGGACGGTCGGGGGCGAAGCGGGCCGCCAGCGCCAGCGAGAGCAGCCCCACGGGAATATTCACCAGAAAGAGCCAATGCCAGTCGCCGATCGACAGCAGGAAAGCAGCCAGCGCCGGTCCAGCCGCCGCAGTTCCGGCGATGACCACGCCATTATACCCCAGCCCTCGCCCGAGCAGTTCCTTGGGCCAGGTGAGGCGGATCAGCGCGCCATTCACGCCCATGACCGCGGCAGCCCCCAGCCCCTGCGCGAAGCGGAAGAACGCGAGCCATTCGAGGCTGCGTGCGCTTGCGCAAGCGGCCGACATCAGTATGAACAGCGCGAGCCCGCCCATGTATATCTGTCGATAGCCCAATCGTTCGCCGAGCGACGCGGCGCCAAGCAGTGTCATCACGATCGCGATCTGGTAGGTGGTGACGATCCATGTCGTCGTCGTGGGGCCGACCCCGAAATCGCGCCCGATCGTCGGCAGAGCGATATTGGCGGCCGTGCTGTCGATCACCGTCATGGCCATGGCCAGCCACAGGCCTGTCAGCGCCCAATAGCGGCGCGGCGCCGCAAGCCCGTCAGCGGTTGCGGTTGTGGAAGCCCTGACAGCCGCCGCGTCGCTCACGTCTCCGCCAGCCCCGCATAGCGATCCGTTGTCCGGATCAGACGGTCGAGAATGCCCGGTTCGGAGAAGGCGTGCCCGGCACCTTCAATAAGATGGAAGTCCGCTTGGGGCCAAGCCTGGTGCAGTTCCCAGGCAGTGCGTGTCGGGCAGGCCAGGTCATAGCGGCCCTGGACGACGGTGCCGGGAATACCGTGGAGCTTTCCGGCGTCGCGGATGAGCTGGTTGTCCTCAAGCCAGCCATGATGAACGAAATAGTGGTTCTCGATACGCGCGAAGGCGAGCGCGAAATGCGGGTCTTCAAAGCCGCCGGAGGTTTCGGGATCGGGCAACAAGGTCAGGGTGCGGCCTTCCCATAGCGACCAGGCTTTCGCACATTCGAGCCTCACCGCTTCGTCGTCGCCGGTGAGGCGCTTGCGATAGGCGGCGCGCAGGTCGCCGCGCTCCACCTCCGGGATCGGGCGCACGAAATCGACCCATTTCTCGGGATGAATCTCGGATGCGCCGAATTGATAATACCAGTGCAGCTCGGACTCGCGCACGGTGAAGATCCCGCGCAGCACCAGTTCGCTGGTATGCTGGGGATGGGTCTGCGCATAGGCAAGCGCCAGCGCCGAGCCCCAGGAGCCCCCGAAGACCAGCCATTTGTCGACGCCCATCGCTTCGCGCAGCCGTTCCATGTCGGCGACAAGGTGCCACGTCGTGTTCGCCTCTAGGCCCGCATGCGGCGTCGAATTCCCGCAGCCGCGCTGGTCGAAAAGCATCACGTCATAATGGTCGGGGTGGAAAAGCCGCCGGTGGCGGGCCGAGATACCGCCGCCAGGCCCACCGTGGAGAAAAACGGCCGGCTTGGCGCCAGGCGTACCGCTGCGCTCGTAATAGAGGACGTGCCCGTCGCCTACGTCGAGCGTGCCGCTCTCATAGGGTTCGATCTCGGGATAGAAGGTGCGCAGCTCAGTTATGGGCTGCTTGTTGCAGCCTGCGCGGCACGAGGTCCAGCCCGGCGTGGCCGCCCGCCGCTGCGATTGCCTCACCCATCAGATGATGATGCGGCGAGCGATGGCAGGCCGGATCAGTCAGCGCGGCATCGCCGGCGATCGCGAGCGCCTGGCAACGGCAGCCGCCCCAATCGATCTCGCGCCGATCGCAGCTCCTGCACACCTCCGGCATCCATTCAGTGCCTCGGAACCGGGCGAAGGCATCTGAAGCCGTCCAGATCTCGGCGAGGCTAGAATCGCGAACCGAGGGGAAGGTGAAGCCGGGCAGCGTTTCGGCGGCATGGCAAGGGAGGGCTTTGCCGGAGGGGGAAATGTTGATGAAGCGGTTGCCCCAGCCTCCCATGCAGGCTTTGGGCCGGGCCGCATAATAATCGGGCACCACATAGTCGATCACGATCCGGCCCCGGAGCCGCTCGCGTGACGCGTCCACCACGGTGTTCACGAAATCGAGTTGGTCGCGGCTCGGCAGGAGCGCGTTCCGGTTGAGCAGCGCCCAACCATAATATTGCGTGTGGGCGATCTCCATCCGCTCGGCGCCTAAAGCCTCGCCGAGCGCGATCATGTCCTCGACGCGTTCGATGTTTTGGCGGTGGATCACGAAATTAGTGGTGAGCGGCAGGCCCGCCTCGCGAATGCGCCGCGCCGCCTCCAGCTTCTTCGCATGCCCGCCGCGATAGCCGCCGATCCTGTCGCCGCCCTGGTGGCTCGAATCCTGAAAGCTGAGCTGGATATGATCGATGCCGGCGTCGAGCAGCACCGCCATCACCTCGTCGGTCAGCAGGACGCCCGACGTGATGATGTTAGTATAGAGCCCTGCCCGGTTGGCATGAGCCACAAGCTGCGGCAGGTCGCGCCGTGCCATGGGCTCGCCGCCCGAGAAATGCACTTGCAAGATACCGATGGCGGCGGCTTCGTCGAGCACGCGCAGCCATTCCGCCGTTGCTAGCTCGGATTTTGGCGCATCCATCTGCAGCGGGTTGGAGCAATAGGCGCATTGCAGGGGGCAGCGGTGGGTCAGCTCCGCGATCAGCCCCATCGGCGGCGGCGGCACGTTCATAGCTCTACGGCGCCTCGTGTCGAGAGATCCTCAAGAGCCGCGATGACATCGGTCGCGATCACGTCGCGCGGCGCATCGAAGCTCGCGGCGAGATCCTCCACGATCGCATCAATGGTTCGTGCGCCACCGACCAGCTTTAGGATCTCGACCGCGATCTCGTCGGGCATGAACAGCTTCTCGGGCGCGAGAAGCACCCAGGCATTGCGCACGGAATCGAAGCGGAACTTGACGCCGCGCCGGAAGGCGGGAGCCGATGATCCATCCGCCATCAGCTCTCCCCCGGAACAAAGGCGCCAGGCGGAATCATGCCTGGCGAGACATAGGCGAGATAGAGGCCGTCGAGCTGGCACCACAGGACGTCGCATTTGAAGCGCAGCGCGGCGAGCACCGCCTGCTGCTTCTCGATCGTATTGGCATGCTGCTTGACATAGGTCAGCGCCCACTTGCTGTCCTGCGGCGCTTGCGTGAGGCGCGGGGTAAAATAGGCGAGCGTCTCTTCGGTGATCCAGTCGTAGTTGGTGAGCATGCCGGAGACTCGCTCGGCGATGATGGTCGGCGAGAACAGCTCGGTCAGCGAGGACGCGATGGCTTCGAGCAGCGTCCTGTCGCGAACGAAGTGCACATAGGCATCCACGGCGAAGCGCGTCTCGGGCAGGATTTGGGCGGCGCTCTCGACCAGGGCGCGGTCGAGTCCCACCCCTTCGGCCAGCTTCAGCCAACGTTCGATGCCGCCGGGCTTGTCGCCATCGCCGTCATGATCCTCGATCCGCCGGCGCCATTCGCGGCGCATCTCGGCGGTGGGCAGGCGCGCCATCAGCGTCGCGTCCTTCGCCGGGATGCTAGCTTGGTAATAATAGCGGTTGAGCGCCCATGCCTGGACCTGCGCCGGGTCGAGCTTGCCGTCATGGAGCAGGCGGTGGAAGGGATGGTGGATATGGTATCGCTCGCCGCCGATCTGGCGCATCACGGCCTCCAACTCATCGGCGCTCAGCAATCGGGGGGCGGCCGTTTCCGTCATAGCATGAATTCCATGCCGTCTTCCCCGATGGTCCATCCGGCGGTTTCCGCTTCCGCCCGCTCCGGGCTGTCGGCGAGAAGAACGGGGTTGCTGTTGTTCATGTGAATGATGACCTTGCGCCTCACCGGAACGGTGCGGAAGGCCTCGATCGTGCCTTGCGGTCCCGAGAGGCTCATATGTCCCATGCGCTGGCCTGTCTTGCCACCGAAGCCGGCGGCCACCATCTCATCATCGCGCCAGAGCGTGCCGTCGAAGAAGACGATATCGACGCCGACGAGTTGGGCGCGCAGATCCTCGGGCATGGCCGCGCAACCCGGAATGAAGAGCATGCGCTTGTCGCCCTCGACGATTTCTAGCCCCACGGTCGTATCATCGACGACGATGGGCGGCGGTTCGCTGCCGCTTTCGAGATAGAGTGGCACTTTCCCTGGCACGGCGAAGAAGCGCGCGGTCAATCCTGGCTCCAGCGTGAAAGGCACGCCGAGTTGCTCGACGCTGCGCGTCACGACATCGCGCGCGAGCACCTCGAAGATCGGATTGGCGTCGAGCACGTCATGAATCCGGTGCGAAGCGTGGAGCGTGAAGGGCTGGCGCTCGCGTAGGGTCAGAAGCCCCGCGACTACATCCACATCGCCGCCGGTAAGCACGACGCCCGCGATCGGCGTATGCCGAAGGCCATCGCGCGGGTGCAGCGCCGGCGTGTCGTTGATCTGCTGGCGCAGATCGGGCGATGCGTTGAGCACGAACCAGCGCTCCCCGTCACGGCTAACCGCGACGCTGGTCTGGGTTCGCGATTTCGCTAGGGGGTCGCCGCTGCGGGCGCGCCGGCACCCACCGGCATTGGAATTCCACTGGGGGAAGCCACCGCCGGCGGCTGCCCCCAGCATAATGATCTTCATGGAGTGATGCTTAGGCGCTCAGTTCGGCGCAGGCATAGCAGTTGATCTCCGCGCCGAGCGCGATTTCACGGATTTCGGGTTTCTTCCAAGCCATATCCATCTCCTGACTCTTGTGATGAGCGGAACCAAGGTATACTAGCATTTGCGATCATGCAAGAACTTAGCGGTCCGCCGGGGCCGCTGATGGCTGCCCCGCAGCGGCTCTGTTGCAAAAATCGTGAAGCTTGAGCATGCTTGGCGGAGATTGGACGGACGGAACGATGACGGATTTCAAGTGGCGCCAT
>NZ_LSJY01000161.1 GCF_001556865.1 Sphingobium sp. CCH11-B1
CTCTCTCGTCGGGGTTAGGCCAGGCGTTTACTGCGGTCGCTGCCCACCCCAATCCCTCCCCTGGAAGGGAGGGGCTTCAAACTAGGCGGCGCTATCCAGCATCTCGATCGTCAGTTGATCGTTGGTATAGACGCAGATGTCGGCAGCGACGGCCATCGCCTTGCGGGCGAGGGCTTCTGCATCGGCCTCATAATCCACCAGCGCACGGGCGGCCGCCAGGGCATAGTTGCCGCCCGAACCGATCGCCGCGACGCCACCGATCGGTTCCAGCACGTCGCCATTGCCAGTCAGGATCAGCGTCACATCCTTGTCCGCGACGATCATCATCGCTTCCAGGTTGCGGAGATATTTATCGGTGCGCCAGTCCTTGGCGAGTTCGACGGCGGCCCTCATCAACTGGCCGTTATGGCGTTCCAGCTTCGCTTCCAGCCGCTCGAACAGGGTGAAGGCGTCAGCGGTCGCACCGGCGAACCCGCCGATGACCGATCCGTCGTGCAGGCGGCGCACCTTCTTTGCATTGGGCTTCATGACAGTCTGGCCCATGGACACCTGGCCGTCGCCGGCAACGACGACTTTCCCGTTTTTCCTGACCGACATGATGGTGGTGCCATGCCAGACCGGCATGGAAGAACTGCGTTGATCATTCATGGCAGCCATATGGGGCGAACGCCACGCTGCCGCAAGATCGGCGGTTTGCGACGGACCGTGTCAAATCAGCTACCATTTTGTGACAGACGGGCGTGGAACAAACATGGTTCAGTTGACATTGTGCACTGCACAACGGATCATCATTCATCGGCTATTCGAGTGGAGCGGCAAGCATGTCCCTGAAGGCACGGGCTCAGGAAAAGGTCGAACGGGCCGGAATTTCAAACTATTCGTTCGACCGGGATGTGCTCGTGATGTGCGGGGTGCGCTACACTGTAAAAGCCTGCACCTGCGGGGAGCCAGAATGCGATGGCGTCCAATTGCTGAAGAGCGCGAGCGGGACGGGGACGATTCTCCAGTAAGGACGCGGAAGCGTCCTAGTGGATGACTTCCTTGCCGGCCCGGCCAACCGATTCGATGTCCCGGCCTACACCCTGGACCGTGTTGCAGGCGGCAAGCGTTGCAAGGAGCAGAGTTCCGATCAAAATGGCGCGGGTTCGACGCATGAAGCACAAGCTCCTTTAAGGGTGTGACATCCTATTGGCACTCATCCGCCGCTTGGAAAAGCCTTTGGCGCCAATTCGCTTCTGATCGCTTGACAGGGCGCGCCGGCAATGCCAATGGCCGCCTCCTCCTAACAAGGGGGCGCGTAGCTCAGCGGTAGAGCACACCCTTCACACGGGTGGGGTCACAGGTTCAATCCCTGTCGCGCCCACCATGACCCGGCAGGGCATGGCAGGACAGATTATTTCCCGGCATTGATCTTTTCCGACCCGCCGCGCTAAGCGTTTCGGCAACGTGGCCGCGTGCAGCGCTGCCCTGAAAGGATGACGATGCCCCCCTATCTGAAAGCCGGCGCGGCGCTGCTGGCGCTCTTCCCGATCTCTTTTGCGGTACAGGCGCAGGAGCAGCTGACGCTGGAACGGGTTTTCGCGAGCCCCGACCTTGCCGGACCGCAGCCGCGCGCCCTGAAACTGTCGCCCGACGGGTCGCTGGTGACGCTGCTCAAGCCCCGGGCGGACGAGAAGGAGCGGCTGGATCTCTGGGCGATCGACACGCGCACGGGCAAGGAACGGATGCTGGTCGATTCCCGGAAGACCGGAAGCGGCGCTGAACTGAGCGAAGCGGAAAAGATGCAGCGCGAGCGGGACCGGAGCGTCGCGGGCAGCACGGGCATTACCAGCTATGACTGGTCACCGGACGGGAAGACTATACTGGTTCCGGTCGATGGCGACCTGTATCTCGCCGGCCTGGACGGCAAGGTTTCCCGCCTGACCGACACGCCCGATGGCGAATTGAACGGCGTGGTCAGCCCAAAGGGTGGCTTCGTCTCCTTCGTGCGGGGCGGCAACCTATTCGTTCAGCCGATAGGCGGTACGGAGCGGCAAATCACGCAAGGCGCGAGTGATACCGTCAGCTGGGGCGTGGCGGAGTTCGTCGCGCAGGAGGAAATGGACCGGCGCACCGGCTATTGGTGGTCGCCCGACGACGCGCAGATCGCGGTTGCCCGGGTCGATGAAAGCCCGGTCGGCACCGTCACCCGCACGGCAATCGGCGGGGAAGGGACCAAGGTTTACCAGCAGCGCTATCCCGCCGCCGGAACGCCCAACGCGATCGTCGACCTCTATGTCATGAAAGCGGACGGATCGGGGCCGGTGAAGGTCGACCTCGGCACGGACAAGGACGTCTACCTGGCACGGGTGAACTGGGCGAAGGACGGCAGGACACTCTATGTGCAGCGGGAAAGCCGCGACCAGAAGCGCCTCGACCTGCTGGCGGTCGACCCCGCAACAGGCAAGGCGAAGGTCGTCCTGACGGAGACGGCGAAAAGCTGGATCAACCTGTCGGACAATTTCCGTCCGCTCAGGGATGGCAGCTTCCTGTGGTGGTCGGAAAAATCAGGGCACGGGCATCTGTATCGCGTCAATGGGGCGAAATGGACGACAGTCACCAGCGGCGATTGGGAAGTCCGCGACGTCGTGGGCGTGGATGAGGACAAGGGCCTTGTCTATTTCACCGGCAACCGGGAGACCCCGCTTGAGCAGCAGCTTTATGTGACGCCGCTCGGCAAGGCCGCGCCGGCAAGGCCGCTGACGCAGCAGGGTTGGTGGAATGACGCGGTGATGGACGGCGCGGCAAGCCGGGTGATCGTCACGCGGCAGAATAGCGATCAGCCCAAGCAGGTCTATCTGACCGACAGTGCCGGCAAGCAGCTGCGATGGCTTTCGGAAAACGCGCTGACGGGCAGCCATCCCTATGCTCCCTATGTCGCCGGCCATGCGAAGACGACATTCGGCACGGTGAAGGCGGCGGACGGATCGACGCTTTACACAAAGATGATGACACCACCGCTGGAGCCGGGAAAACGCTACCCCGTCTTCATGATCCATTATGGCGGGCCAGGCGCGGGGCGGCAGGTGACCAACACATGGTCCGGGGCGTTGAACCAGTATCTGGTTGACCGCGGCTGGATCGTCTTCTCGATCGACAATCGCGGCACTCCCGACCGCGGCAAGGCGTTCGAGGATCAGCTTTATCATGCGATGGGCACTGTGGAGGTCGAGGACCAGTTGAGGGGCGTCGAGTGGCTGAAGGCCCAGCCGTTCGTCGATGCGCAGCGGATCGCGACTTATGGCTGGTCCTATGGCGGTTATATGTCGTTGAAGCTGCTGGAGAAGGCGCCTGGTGTCTTTTCCGCCGCGATAGCCGGCGCGCCCGTGACGAAGTGGGAGCTATACGACACCCATTATACCGAACGCTATCTGGGCCAGCCGGGCGACCGGCGCAGCGCCTATCCCGGTTCGGACGCGGTGGAGGATGCGGTGAAAATCCGCGACCCGCTGCTGCTGATCCACGGCATGTCGGACGACAATGTCGTGTTCGACAATTCGACCGCGCTGATGGCGAAAATGCAGGGCGCTGCTGTCCCCTTCGAACTTATGGTCTATCCGGGCCAGACGCACCGGGTGGGCGGGCCAAAGATCAGCGTCCACCTCTGGCGCACGATCGAGGACTTTCTTGCGCGGCGCGGTGTCGCCCCCGGCGCGCAATAAAAGGGTCGGCAAAGTGGCGATTGGGCGCGACAAAGCCCATGTGTCTGGACAAATGGCGCAAGGGCGTTATGCGCCGGCCCCGCAAATCATTGCATGAGTGGAGTGTTGAGTCATGGGTTACAAGGTCGTCGTCGTGGGAGCCACCGGGAATGTGGGCCGCGAGATGCTGACCATTCTCGCCGAGCGCGAGTTCCCGATTGACGAGATCGCGGCGGTTGCTTCGTCCCGGTCGCAGGGCACCGAAATCGATTTCGGTGACACCGGCAAGACGCTCAAATGCAAGAATATCGAGCATTTCGATTTCACCGGATGGGATATCGCCCTGTTCGCGGCGGGCAGCGGCCCGACGGCGGAATATGCGCCAAAGGCGGCGGCGGCAGGCTGCGTGGTGATCGACAACAGCTCGCTCTATCGCATGGACCCGGACGTGCCGCTGGTCGTTCCCGAGGTGAACCCGGATGCGATCGGCGGCTATCGCGCCAAGAACATCATCGCCAATCCCAACTGCTCCACCGCGCAGATGGTCGTGGCCTTGAAGCCCTTGCACGACGCCGCCAAGATCAAGCGCGTGGTCGTCGCCACCTATCAGTCGGTTTCCGGCGCGGGCAAGGCGGGCATGGACGAACTGTTCGAGCAGAGCCGCAACATCTTCGTGGGGGATCCGGCCGAGCCGAAGAAGTTCTCCAAGCAGATCGCGTTCAACGTCATCCCGCACATCGACGTCTTCCTGGACGATGGTTCGACCAAGGAAGAATGGAAGATGGTCGCGGAAACGAAGAAGATCCTGGACCCCAAGGTCAAGGTGACGGCAACCTGCGTGCGCGTTCCCGTGTTCGTCGGCCATAGCGAGGCGATCAACATCGAGTTCGAGAACGAGATTTCGGCCAAGGAAGCGCAGGACATCCTGCGCGAAGCGCCGGGCGTCATGCTGGTCGACAAGCGAGAGGACGGCGGCTACGTCACCCCGGTCGAATGCGTGGGCGACTATGCGACCTTCATCAGCCGGGTGCGCGAGGACTCGACCGTGGACAACGGCCTTTCGCTCTGGTGCGTCAGCGACAACCTCCGCAAGGGCGCGGCACTCAACGCGGTGCAGATTGCCGAGCTGCTCGGCCGCCGGCACCTTAAAAAGGGCTGACGCCCGATGATTGCCGGCGCTGTCGCGACGTGGAAGGCTCTTCCCCTCGCGCAGCGCCGGATGATCCTGATCCTCTCGATCGCGGTTGCGCTGGCCAATGTGGCGCAACCCTATCCCGACCTTGCGCCATTGCAGCATGGGCCGACCGTGGCGTTGCTGATGGCCGCGCCCTTTGCGCTCAAACGATGGCCGATGTCGACCGGTGCGGCCGGCTGCATCCTCCTGTTCCTGCTGCTGCACACCCTGGGCGCACGATGGATATACAGCTATGTCCCCTATGACGACTGGCTGCGGCGGCTGTTCGGCACCGGTCTCGCCAGTCATCTGGATGCCCCGCGAAACGGTTACGACCGGCTGGTGCATTTCGCGTTCGGCTTGCTTGTGACCTTACCGGCCGCTGAGTTAGCGCGGCGGCATGGCGGGCTGACGGCGCGCTGGAGCGTCGCCTTTGCCTTTGCCGCCATTGGTCTTGGCAGTGCGATCTACGAGATGTTCGAATGGCTGCTGACGATAGTGGCCGCAAGCGACACGGCAGACTATTATAATGGCCAGCAGGGCGACATGTGGGATGCGCAGAAGGACATGGCCTGCGCCCAGGTCGGAAGCTTGCTGGCGGTGCTCCTCCTCTTGCGCCGGCGCGACTGACGCCATATCGGCGGG
>NZ_LSJY01000162.1 GCF_001556865.1 Sphingobium sp. CCH11-B1
CCTTGTGCGGCGCTCGCCCCCGGATCGTGACGAACAGGTCATTACACTTGGCCGGATGCTTCGCGCGGATCGCAATGTAGGCTTCGAGTGCTTTGCGCGTCGATGGCTGCAAGGTGATCAGCCGCTGCTTGCCGAACTTGCCGTTGCGGACAACCAGCCCATCCTCGACCAGATCGTCGCACTGTAGCGCGAGAGCCTCGGAAATCCGAAGTCCTGTCGTCGCCAGCAGACCG
>NZ_LSJY01000163.1 GCF_001556865.1 Sphingobium sp. CCH11-B1
ATGTTCTTCGCCCGGCGCGCCGCTGCGCCCAGCCCGTCCCGCCCGTTCGGAGGCGGCGGGGCACCGCGCTGGCAAAAGGACAGGCGCGGGAACTGGAAGCCGCCCACCCCGCCCGCCGGCGCCGAAGCGCGCGCCATCGGTGAAGGCGGGATGGAACAAAGGCTGCTGCGCGCCGTTCTTGCCAGCCTGTTGCGTCATCCCGAACAGATTGCGCCGCATCGGGAGCAGCTTTCCGGGCTGCGAATCGCCGATCCCGCGCTGGCGGAGCTGCTCGCGACGATGATCCGATGCTCCTTCCACAAAGAAACAGTTGAAACGCAGGCCCTGCTTACCATATTGGGGCAAGGTGAAGTGTATAATAGGGCCAAGGGGATGCTCCGGGCCGATACGTTTTCACTCACCCCATACAGGATGACAGCCGATCCCGGTCGCGTGTCGCGCGATCTGGAGGAGGCTATCCGGGTGATGGCGCAGGGGCCGGAGCTGGAAGCGGCGATGGTGGAAGCTACGAAGCGATTCGAGAAGGACGTCAGCGAAGCCAATTTCGCTGAACAACAGCGCATTCGCGCGTTGATGGCCGATCATGATCGCAGACTGGCGGAACTGGCGCAGCCCGAAGATGGTATTTGATTTGGTTTATCCCGCCTGTCGGGATTGCGAAGTGCAAGGCGAATAGATGGCGACCAAGGCGAACAGCAAGAATAACGGCGCGGGCGATGGCGAGGATGGTGGCGATGCTCCCCTGCTCGATCTCAACGAAGCGTCGGTCAAGAAGCTGATCGCGCGCGCGAAAAAGCGCGGCTACATCACCTATGACGAGCTGAACGATGCCCTGCCGCAGGACCAGATGTCCTCCGAGCAGATCGAGGATGTCATGTCCGCGCTCAACGACATGGGCGTCAACATCGTCGAGAATGAGGAAGCCGGCGAGGACGGCGATGACCAGCGCGACGACGCCGACGACGAGTCGGCGGAGGATGGCGCGGAAGACGACGGCCCCAAACTCGTTACCGAAAAGAAGAAGGAAACGGTCGACCGCACGGACGACCCGGTCCGCATGTATCTGCGCGAGATGGGCGCGGTCGAGCTGCTGAGCCGCGAGGGCGAGATCGCCATCGCCAAGCGGATCGAGGCGGGCCGCGACACGATGATCCTGGGCCTGTGCGAAAGCCCGACGACCTTCAACGCGATTATCGAATGGTCCACCGCGCTCAACAATGGCGAGATGCAGCTGCGCGAGATCCTGGACCTCGACGCCATGTTGTCCAAGGATCCTGCCCCGGAAAATCTGGAGGAAGGGGCCGAGGATGATGACGGCGAAATCAGCGAAAAGACCGCTGGTCCCAGCTTCAAGGAAGAGGAGGAGCCCGAGGAGGAATCCGCCGACGCCGATGAGGATGAGGACGGCCTGACCGAACGCCGCGCCCGTCGCACCGAGGATGACGAAGAGGAGGACAACACCCTCTCCCTCGCCCAGATGGAAGAGACGCTGAAGCCGATGGCTTTGGAAAAGTTCGCGACCATCACCGAAATCTTCCGCAGCTTTTCCAAGGCGCAGGAATCGCGCATGCTGGCGATGGCGAGCGGCGAGGTGCTGAGCCAGAAGGCGGAGGACGATTATCAGGCGCTGCGCGAAAGCCTGACGGCCGAGGTGGAGAGCGTCCAGTTCCACCAGCAGAAGATCGAATATCTGGTGGACCAGCTCTACGCCTATAACCGGCGCCTCACGGCGCTGGGCGGCCAGATGCTGCGCCTTGCCGAGCGGCACAAGGTCAGCCGCAAGGATTTCCTCGATCGCTATGTGAACCATGAACTGGACGACGCCTGGCTCGACAAGGTGGGCGGCATCGACAAGAAATGGTCGGCCTTCGCCGCCGCCGAGGGACGCGCGGTCGACCGCATCCGCAACGAAGTGGCGGAAATCGCGCAGGCGACCGGCATGTCGCTCCCCGAGTTCCGCCGCATCGTCAACATGGTGCAAAAGGGCGAGCGCGAAGCACGGATTGCAAAGAAGGAAATGGTCGAGGCGAACCTGCGCCTCGTTATTTCCATCGCTAAAAAATATACGAACCGTGGCCTGCAATTCCTTGATCTTATTCAGGAAGGTAATATCGGCCTGATGAAGGCGGTGGATAAGTTCGAATATCGCCGCGGCTACAAGTTCAGCACCTATGCCACCTGGTGGATCCGGCAGGCGATCACGCGGTCGATCGCCGATCAGGCGCGGACCATCCGCATCCCGGTCCATATGATCGAGACGATCAACAAGCTGGTCCGCACCAGCCGCCAGTTCCTGCACGAGCAGGGCCGCGAGCCCACGCCCGAGGAGATGGCCGAGCGGCTTTCCATGCCGCTCGAAAAGGTGCGCAAGGTGATGAAGATCGCCAAGGAGCCGATCAGCCTCGAAACGCCCATCGGCGACGAGGAGGACAGCCATCTGGGCGACTTCATCGAGGACAAGAACGCCATCATCCCGGTGGATGCCGCGATCCAGGCGAACCTCAAGGAAACGGTCACGCGCGTCCTTGCCAGCCTGACCCCGCGCGAGGAGCGTGTGCTGCGCATGCGCTTTGGCATCGGCATGAACACCGACCATACGCTGGAGGAAGTGGGCCAGCAGTTCAGCGTCACCCGCGAGCGTATCCGCCAGATCGAGGCGAAAGCGCTCCGCAAGCTGAAGCACCCCTCGCGCAGCCGCAAGATGCGCAGCTTCCTCGACCAGTAAATTGCTGGAACCGGTAAAGCGGAATTAACCATCGTTGACGCAAAAGGGCGGCTCTCACGGTCGCCCTTTTCGCGTTTATATACCCGACGTTTACCCAGACGCCCTATGGTGCGCTCCTACTTCCTGCAGGTGCAGGGCAGAACAGGGATTCGTACATGAGCGAAGCGGCACCGCGATACCAGTTTGGAGACATAGCGCGGGTGCTCGAAGCGCTGGTCGCGGCCGATGGCACCGCAGCCCATGCCTATGCCAATCGCGCAGCGACCGGCGTGTCGCGTGAGGCGCTGCTGTCGCTCGCAGACCTGGCGGACGCCGCCTATTATCTCTGCCTGCTGCACGGCCGCCATCCCGGCGTCGTCGATCATGCCGCGACCCGATCCGCCGACAATGAAGCGCGCCAGTGGCTGATCGAGGCGGCGGACGGCTTCGCGCGGGAGCGCGCCTATCTGACGCAGGTGACGGTCGCCGCAGGGCCAGCGCCCAGCACGGCGGGGCAGGCGGATTGCGAAACGGTGGTCAGCCAGCAGCGCCATGCGCTCGACATGCTTGCCCAGTCCGATCGGCGCGGCTGCGCCATGGGCGCGGCGATGGCACTCGTGCTTGATTGGCGCGCGGTTCGTCATGTGCTCGACATGGCGGCCATCCGCGCCGGTATCGAACCGCAGCCATGCGCCCTGCCCGACCGCGCCGAAACGCTGGCGGTTGCGCGCGCGATCGGCGGCGATGACGCGATCGACCGGGCGATCCAGTTCGGCGCGCGCCAGTTGCTGAACCAGCATCGCGGCCTGTGGGACTTGCTCGCCGCCCGTGCGGACCTGCGCGCCAAGGCTGGTTGATCCCCCTTTAACGATTGCGCCGATGCCTCGTATTGCCTAGTTCCGTTGTATGCAGCAACGGGATCAGACAATGCGGTTTGAAGGTACGCAGGATTATGTCGCCACCGACGACCTGAAGGTCGCGGTCAACGCCGCCGTGCTGCTCCGCCGTCCGCTGCTGGTGAAGGGCGAGCCGGGCACCGGAAAGACGGTGCTGGCGCAGGAGATCGCCAAGGCGCTCGACGCACCGCTGATCGAATGGAACGTCAAGTCGACGACGAAGGCGCATCAGGGCCTGTATGAATATGACGCCGTCGCCCGCCTGCGCGACGGGCAGCTGGGCGATCCGCGAGTCCACGACATCGCCAACTATATCCGCAAGGGCAAGCTGTGGGAGGCATTCACCTCGCCGCGCCTGCCGGTGCTGCTGATCGACGAGATCGACAAGGCCGACATAGAATTCCCCAACGACCTGTTGCAGGAACTCGATCGCATGGCCTTCCATGTCTATGAAACGGGCGAGACGATCGCGGCGGCGGAACGCCCGGTGGTCGTCATCACGTCGAACAACGAGAAGGAACTGCCGGACGCCTTCCTGCGCCGCTGCTTCTTCCACTATATCAAGTTCCCCGACCGGGAGACGATGGAGCGGATCGTGGCGGTCCATTTCCCGGGCATCCAGAAGATATTGGTGTCGCGCGCCATGGACATTTTCTACGAGATCCGGGACGTGCCCGGCCTCAAGAAAAAGCCGTCCACCTCCGAACTGATCGATTGGCTGAAGCTGCTGCTGAACGAGGACATGCCTCTCGACGTGCTCCAGAACAACGACCCGACCAAAGCGATCCCGCCCCTCCATGGCGCGCTGCTCAAGAATGAGCAGGATGTGATGATGTTCGAACGGCTCGCTTTCATGGCGCGGCGGCAGGGACGCTGACGCCCCGAACCTTTCGCCATTCCACGGAGGTTTCATGCCCCATAGCGCCGGATGCCTTTGCGGACAGGTCCGCATCACCATCGACGCCGAACCGCTTGCCGCGCGCATGTGCTGGTGCCGTCTTTGCCAATATCTGGGCGGCGGATCAGCGACGGTGAACGTCGCCTTTCCATCCGACAAGGTCACGACCAGCGGCGATGTGCGCTGGCACGCGAGCACGGCGGACAGCGGCACGTCGATGCGCCGCGGTTTCTGCCCGGAATGCGGGACGCCGATCTTCAGCCTGGCCGAATCGCGGCCGCACCTGACCTTCATCCGCGCCGGCGCGCTCGATAATCCCTCGCTGATCGCGCCGCAGGCGGTCATCTGGACCGAGGCCGCGCCGGACTGGGCGCATCACGACCCCGATCTGCCCCATTATCCGGCACAAATCCCGCCCGTCGCCTGAAAAGCCGCTTGCGCCCGGCCGTCCAGCCTGTAGCTTCCCTGTCATAGTTCAAGGCCGCGCAAAGACGGTCTGGCTCTGGAGAGGGATGCTGATGCGCGCGCGCACCCGGACGATGATTTCGACGCTTCTGTTCTCCGCCGGCGTGATGCTGGCGGCGCAGGGTCATGCCGCAGACGAAACGGAAGCCTGGCTGCCGACCGACAGCGCCATCCGGGCGCCGGCCGCCGGCATCGCCCTGCCCCAAACCATAGCGAACCTGTCCCTCACCAAGAGTGGGGAAGCCTCCAACGGCGGCCGCGCCGTGGACAATTATGCCCAATATCTGTCGGAGGACGGCGCGGTCCAGGCGACGCTCTACGTCTATATGCCGACCTATGCCGACGCGGCGCTTGCCGCCTATATGACCGACAAGGCGATCATCGAGCGGTTCGGCACCAAGACGCGCCGCACCGCCTATGCCAGCGTTGCCGTCGCGGGACAGACCGGTCGCGCGATCCGCGCGATCTATGATGATGCGGCGGACGGGGCGCTGACCACGGCCGCGGGCTTCGTCCATGTCGGGCGCTGGGTGGTGAAGCTGCGCGTGACCGGCCCGACCGAGCGCCGCGCGGAGGTTGTCGCGGGCCTCGACGGCATGCTGGCGGCCCTGCAAGTGGATGATGTCGCGCAGCTTCGGCCTGTTGCGCCGGCCAGCTTCAGTGCCTGTCCATCGACCGATTCGACGGATGCGCGCCTGACCCCCGCTGCGCCGGGCGATGCCGCCGCGCCCCCGGACGTACGCATTCCGCGCGACGGCAGGGACAAGCTTTGCGTCCGAGACAAGGTCGTCACCGCCGATGGCAGCTTCGACATGCTGCAGCAGGCAGATAATGCCGACGGCCCGATCATCGTACCGGTGGATGACAGCGGCACCGTGCTCGCCTTCGATCCTGCCCAAGACGCCAGCGGATACCGGCTGTCCATCCATATGGTCGGCCAGACCGATCTCTACGGCACCTATGACAAGGTGCCGAGCCCGACCCAGGTCGCCGCGATCATCGACGGAAAAGACCCGCAAACGGCACAGGCAAGCGCGGTCGCCGCTTACGCCGCCAACGGGGACGTCACGGTCAGCCACCTCCCTCGGGCGGGTCGCTGACCCGACGCATTTGCCCTGTCGAATCGGTTTCATGGGCGGCGGACGCTGATTATCGCCGCGCGCCGCGCCGATCAGATCAGATAGCCGACCTCGTAAAGGCCCCAGCGGCGCCCGCCAAAGGCGAGCGGTACGAAGACGCTGCGCAGCGCGCGGTAGCGCCCGGCGCCCAGATCCTGTCGATAGGTGCAAAGGAAGAAGTCGCCTTCCTCATCCAGTGCGCGCCTTATCTGGCCATCCATGAAGATCTGGCGGTTGCGCGCATGCTCCATGTTCCAATCCCGCGCGCCCGGCCGTTGCGGCGCGCTGCGCCCGCTGACATGGGTGGGGAGATAGCCGTTCATGTCGATGAGGCAGCAGCCGACGATCGCATCGTCCTGCGCTGTCCGCCGGTCCAGCAACGGCTGAATCACCGCGTCGGCGAAGCGGGTGAAGCCATTGAGATATTGCGGCGGGTCCGATCCCTCGATCCGGCGATAAGCGGTGTCGAACAGATCTTCGATCGTCAGCCGTCCTTCGGCGATCGCCCCGTCGATCAACGCCGACACCTCGTCGCTTCCTTCTTCCGCGAGCGCGATATAGCGGCTGTTGCGGGTCTTGCCCGGACCATGGGCCGCGCGATCCAGCATCGCGTTCGCCATCCCCTCCAACCCTTCCAGCTGGACACGCGACGCATCCACCCGCGCCGCATTCTCGCCGGCCGACCGGCTGAACTGCGACAGGCCGGCGCGCAGCGCGGCGACATCGCCGTCCGCTGCATCGGTACAGGCGACGATGGCGTTGGACCGTTCGCCAAACTGCCCCACGAGCGAGGCAATTTCCGCCACCGACAGGCGCAACCGGTCGATATGCGTGCCCACGCCCCGGCTGCGGATGATATTGTCCTCCACTCCGCCGATTAACCGCCGGGCATCCTGGTCCAGCAAGCCCAGCTTTTCCCCGACGGAACCTGCGGACTCACCGGCCTGTTCGGCAAGCCGCCTTATTTCTTCCGCCACGATGGCGAAGCCGCGCGTCGCTTCTCCCCCGCGCGCAGCCTCGATCGCCGCGTTAATGCCCAGGAGGCGGGTCTGCCGGGCGATCGCGCCCAATTCTTCCGAAATCCCGCCTACAGCCTCGATCACTGTCAGGAACCGGCGAAGGTGGCTTTCAAGGCCCGATACATGATGCACCAGTTGCGTCACCTCATCCAGCGACAGGCCGATCACGTCATGCCCCTGCGCGATGACCTGCCCCGCGCGCGCCGCCGTCACGCTCAATTCGCGTGCCGCGGTCACGCTCTCCGACTGGCTCGCCGCCAGCCGGCCCATATTGTCCTGCAAATCGCCCAACTGCGCGACATCGGCCTGAATCCGTCGGTTCAGCTCGCCCAGATAGCCGGCGGTTTCGCTGCACTGCAAAGCGATGTCGCCCGATCTTTCCCCAAGATCGGCCAACAAGTCCCCGTTTTCCAACAATTCCCCCACTTCTGGCTCGCGTCTGGATAGTGCAGCATTAACCATGCACTGCAACACTTAATATTTCCATGATGTGACAGGCCGCACGCCGCTTGCATCGCGGGCCGGGCTGACCGACAAGGTCCGTCATGCTGCTTGACTTTCTCGATGCCCTTCGCGCCGCTGGCATTCCCGCCGGGATCAAGGAGCATCTGCTGCTGCTGGAAGCGCTCGACCGGGATGTCATCGCCCGCCGGCCGGAGGAATTCTACTATCTTGCCCGGGCGACCTATGTGAAGGACGAAGGCCTGTTCGATCGCTTCGACCAGGTTTTCGCCAAGGTGTTCAAGGGCGTGCTGGAAGCGGACGACCTGACGGCCGACATCCCGGAAGAATGGCTGCGCCTCGTCGCCGAAAAATATCTGACGCCCGAAGAGATGGCGAAGATCCAGTCGCTCGGTGATTGGGACGAGATCATGGAGACGCTGAAGAAGCGGCTGGAAGAACAGGAAGGGCGGCATCAGGGCGGCAATAAGTGGATCGGCACCGGCGGCACATCGCCGTTCGGCCATGGCGGCTATAATCCCGAAGGCGTCCGCATTGGTGGGGAGAGCCGCCACAAGCGGGCGATCAAGGTGTGGGAAAAGCGCGAGTTCACCAATCTCGACAACAGCCGCGAACTGGGCACCCGCAACATAAAGGTCGCGTTGCGCCGCCTGCGTCGGTTCGCACGCGAAGGGGCCGCGGACGAGCTGGACCTGGACGAAACGATCCGGGGCACGGCACGGCAGGGCTGGCTCGACATCCGCATGCGGCCCGAACGGCACAATGCGGTGAAGCTGCTGCTTTTCCTGGATGTGGGCGGATCGATGGACCCGTTCATCACCCTGACCGAAGAACTCTTCTCCGCCGCGACGGGAGAGTTCAAGAATATGGAATTCTTCTACTTCCACAATTGCCTGTACGAAGGCGTGTGGAAGGACAACCGCCGCCGCTTTTCGGAACGGATTCCGACCTGGGATATCCTCCATAAATATGGCCATGACTATAAGGTGATCTTCGTCGGCGACGCCGCGATGAGCCCTTATGAAATCAGCCATCCCGGCGGATCGGTCGAGCATGTGAACAGCGAAGCGGGCGCGGTCTGGCTCCAGCGCGTTACCCGCACCTATCCCGCCACGGTGTGGCTCAACCCGACGCAGCGACCTCAGTGGGACTATAGTCAGTCCACCCGCATCATCCGCGAACTGATGAATGATCGCATGTATCCGCTGACGATAGACGGCATCGACGCCGCCATGCGCGAATTGACCCGGAAGAGAGGATGAGCGCGCTGCTGTCCGAAGCGCTGAGCATGATCGGGCGGGGCGAGGCCGATGCGGCGCGGATACGCGTGGACGCCGGCTGCGCAGACGGGGATGGCGACGCATTGGCGTTGCGCGCCCTCTGGCGCGTGGAAGGGAAGCTGATGCCTCGCGACATGGGCGGAGCACGAACCGACCTGACTGAATCCGCCCGGAGAGGCAATGCCGGTGCGGCGCGAATGCTGGGTGGGCTTCTGGCATCGGGCATCGGGGGACCGCGCGACTGGCAAGGTGCGCTGGCGGTGCTGGCCGAGTGGCGCGATCATGACCCCCTCGCCGCGCGTCAGGCATCGCTCATCGCCCGGATGGCCATCGACGATGAAGGCGATCCGACGCATCTGCCAAAGCCACACTCCCTTTGCGACGCGCCGCTCATCCAGATTTTTCCCGGATTATTCACGGCTGACGAGTGCGATTTCCTTGTGGAGCTTGCCGAGCGTCGCCTCCGCCCGGCGGTCATCTTTCATGAAGGACAGGGCCGGTTCGTCGCCGATCCAATCCGCGATTCCGATGCGGCGGGATTTCCGATCCTGTCCGAATGGCCGTTCGTCCACGCGCTCAACCGCAGGCTGGCGCGCGCCAGCGGCACCGCGGTTGAACAGGGCGAGCCACTGCAACTGCTGCGTTACCGTCCGGGTCAGCAATATCGCCCCCATCTCGATGCGCTGCCGGGTCTGGGCAATCAGCGCATTCTGACTTTCCTCATCTATCTTGGCGACGACCATGCCGGCGGAGAGACGCGCTTCACCCGGGTCGGCATTGATGTCACGGCGCGAAAGGGCGACGGCCTGCTTTTTTCCAACAGCGTGGCCGAGGGCCGCCCCGATCCGATGAGCGAGCATGCAGGCCTCCCTGTGCGTTCCGGCGTGAAGCGCGTCGCCAGCCGCTGGATCAGGCAGCGTGCGCCTGACGGCCCGGACGGCTTTGGCCAGCATGAAATGGCGCGATGACGACATGACGAATTTGTAATCCGCCGCCGCCTTGACCCGCGCCGCGTCCCGGTCCATTTCGCCTGCGTGCGAGGGCTTCGTCCGCGCCAATGTCCGCAACGCCCGAGAGGGGATCATGTCAAGCAACGACCATAGTAGTCGAACGATGATCCCGATGGGAGCAGAGGCGCGCCGCTAGCGGCCGACACCTCTTGAAGCGACCATCGGCCCGGTCGGTTTCAGGAGGTGATAAATGAACGCAGCCATCCGTTTTCTCACGGCCCCGCTCCACCGCGCACCCGCATCGCGCGATGTCTATGCAGTGTTCGACAGCCGCCAGACCTTCGGCGAAAGGCTCGCCGACCGGGTCGCCGCCATTGGCGGATCGTGGCGCTTCATCATCGGCTTTGCCCTGTTCCTCGCCATCTGGGCGGTGCTGAACAGCGTCATCCTGGCCAGCCGCGCCTTCGACCCCTTCCCCTATATCTTCCTCAACCTGATGCTCTCCATGCTGGCGGCGCTACAGGCACCCATCATCATGATGAGCCAGAACCGGCAGGCGGCCAAGGACCGGCTGGAAGCGCGGCTCGATTATGAAACCAACGTCCGCGCGGAATCGGAAATCGCGCTGCTGCACGAAAAGATCGACCATCTGCTCGAACGGCTCGATGCTACCGGGCGAACGGCGTGAGAATCAGGCGCGGAACAGTTCGCCGCCCGTCATGGGCCGGGGCACGCCGGTGGTTCCGGGGAAGCTGATCGGCAAGCCCTTGAGGCACCGTACCGCCATATAGGCAAAGCCCTGCGCCTCCAGCGCGTCGCCGTCCCAGCCAAGACCGTCCACCGGCCGCACGTCTGCGCCGATCCGCTCTGCCAGCATCGCCATCAGCGTGGCGTTGTGGCGGCCGCCGCCGGCGACATGGATCGCCGCTGGCCGTTCCGGCAGATGATCGACCCCGCGCGCCACGGTGGCCGCGGTGAACGCCGTCAGCGTCGCAGCGCCGTCTTCCAGGGAAAGTCCCCGCACCGCGTCGATGCCGAACCGTTCGCGATCGATGCTTTTGGGCGGCGGCGCATCGAACCAGGCGTCCGCCATCATCGCGCCCAGGCGTGTTTCGTCCACTCTGCCGGAAGCCGCGGTCGCGCCACCCGCATCGAAGGCAGCGCCGCCATGCGCCTGCATCCAGTTGTCGATCAGGCCGCTCGCCATCCCGGTGTCGAATGCGACCAGCGTGCCGTCCGATCCGATGAAGGTGATGTTGGCGACGCCACCCAGATTCAGCACGGCGGCCGGCTTGTCCAGCCTCTCGGCCAGCGCACGATGATAGACCGGGAGCAACGGCGCGCCCTGCCCGCCCGCCGCCACGTCCGCGCTGCGCAGGTCGCCCGCCACCGGGATGCCGAATGCGCCCGCCAGCGCCGCGCCGTCGCCGATCTGCCACGTCCACCCCCATTCGGGCCGGTGCGCGACGGTGTGCCCGTGGAATCCGATCACGCCCACATCCTCGGCGATATGGCCGCTGCGCCCCAGCAGATCGGCCACCGCCTGCACATGCCGTTCGGTCAGTTCCGCCTCGACCGACGCGATCAGCGGTTCGAAGTCCCGCTTCGCCATCCCCATCGCCCGTGCGCACGCTTCGGCCAGCCGCAGCCGGAAGCCGTCATCATAGGCCATGGCGTGAAAGGCGACCGGGGTGACCGCCCCTTCCCCATCGGTTTCGATCAGCGCCGCATCGATCCCGTCGCGCGAGGTGCCGGACATCAGGCCGATTGCCAACATTGCAGGGACTCCGCCTCTTTTACACTCTCGCCCGCAATGCTACAGGCGCGCGCCATGAGCAACTATCAGTCCGAACTCCTGCGCCTGCTGGACACGCGCGGCTATATCCATCAGCTGACCGACGCGGCAGGGCTCGACGCCCTTGCGGCAAGCCAGGTGGTGCCGGGCTATATCGGCTTCGATCCGACCGCGCCGTCGCTTCATGTCGGGAGCCTGGTGCAGATCATGATGCTGCGCCGGATGCAGCAGGCGGGGCACAAGCCGATCGTGCTGATGGGCGGTGGCACCGGCAAGATCGGCGACCCCTCGCTGCGTGACGAGGCGCGATCGCTGCTGACGGTCGAGAAGATCAACGAGAATGTGGCGAGCATCAAGCGCGTGTTCGAACGCTTCCTGACCTTCGGGGACGGGCCGTCGGACGCGATCATGCTCGACAATGCGCAATGGCTCGATGCGCTGGAATATATCCCCTTCCTGCGCGACATCGGCCAGCATTTCTCGGTGAACCGGATGCTGAGCTTCGATTCGGTGAAGCTGCGGCTCGACCGCGAGCAGTCGTTGAGCTTCCTCGAGTTCAACTACATGATCCTCCAGGCCTACGACTTTCTGGAGCTGTCGCGCCGCGCCGGCTGCCGGCTCCAGATGGGCGGGTCGGACCAGTGGGGCAACATCGTCAACGGCATCGAACTGTCGCGCCGCGCCGACGGCACGCAGGTCTATGGCCTCACCTCACCCCTCATCACCACGGCGGACGGCGGCAAGATGGGCAAGACGGCCAAGGGCGCCGTGTGGCTGAACGCGGACGCGCTCTCCCCATATGATTACTGGCAGTTCTGGCGGAACACGCAGGATGCCGATGTCGGCCGGTTCATGCGCCTGTTCACCGACCTGCCGCTGGACGAGATCGCGCGGCTGGAACGGCTGGAAGGCGCGGAGATCAACGAGGCGAAGAAGATCCTCGCCCATGCGGCGACGGCGATGGCGCATGGCGAGGAAGCCGCCGCCGCCGCCGCCGAAACCGCGCGCAAGACGTTCGAGGAAGGCGCGTCGGACGCCAACCTCCCGACCGTCAGCCTGGGCGCGGAAGGACTGACCGTAGTACAGGCGACCACGGGCCTTGGCTTTGCGACATCCAACAAGGAAGTCCGCCGCAAGCTGGCGGAAGGCGCGATCCGGCTGAACGGCGATGTCGTCACCGATCCGGCCGTAACGGTCAAGGCGGGCGACAAGCTGAGCTTCGGCGCGAAGCGGCACGGGCTGGTCATCGCCTGATCGATCCAGCCTTAGTGGTTCATTAAGCCTGTCTGGTAGGACATCGGCTACTTTCCGCCGCTTAAGGCTGGTGCATGACCTCCTCCGTCCTTGCTGGTCTTGGCCACGTCCTGCGCTCGCGCGATCCCTCGGTCGAACAGAGGCGAGCCAGGCGCGACCTCGTCGATATGGTGAGCCACGTCACGGCGCGCGGACGGATCCATGGCGTTCGGGTCATCAACATCTCGCCCTTCGGCCTCATGTGCCGCAGCGAGGACGCGCTTCTTCAGGGCGAGCGCATCACCATATGGCTGCCGATGCTGAAGGACTATGCCGCGGAAATCCGCTGGTCGGAAGATAATCGGGCGGGCATGGAGTTTGTGGAGGCCATCGAGCCGCGCATATACGAAGCGCTGCTGTCCCTCATCCCGCCGCGTCAGACAGCCTGGTAAAGCCCTCCCCCGCCTCGATGCGCTGGCGGGTGCGCACCAATGCGTCCGGCATCTGCGTGCGCAGAAAATCCATCACCGCCTCGCGCACTTCGCACCGCAGGTCGAAGGCGATGCCGGCGTTGCGGGCGGAGAGCAATCCGCGCAGTTCCAGTGCTTCGGGCCGATGTTCGGTCACCTGCAGGATTGCGACCCGGCCATCCCATCGGCTGTTCCCCTTCACCGCCGAAACGAACACTTCGCGGATGCGCGCTATGTCGGCCGCAGGATCGACATGGAAGAATACCGTGCCGAGCAGGTCGGACGTTTTCGTGGTCCAGTTCTGGAAAGGCTTTTCCAGAAAATAGGACACCGGCACCACCATGCGCCGATCGTCCCAGATGCGCACGACGACATAGGTGAGCTTGATCTCCTCGATCCGGCCCCATTCCCCTTCGACGATCACCACATCGTCCAGGCGGATGGGTTCGGAAAAGGCCATCTGCACGCCGGCGATCAGATTCTTGAGCGCAGGCTGCGCCGCCGCGCCGACCGCGAGACCCGCCAGGCCGGCCGACGCCATCAGCGTGACGCCGATCGTGCGAACGCCGGGAATGGCGATGAGCATCATCGCGATCACCAGAAATCCGACGACACATTGCGCGATGCGGTAGAGGATGCCGATCTTCGTGCGTTGCCGCCGCGCCTTCAGATTATCCTCTACGCTGATGTCCGCGCCGCGCTCCACCATGGTCTTGGCCGCGCTCATTCCGCGCAGGATCAGCCAGCCCACCAGCAGCGCGAAAATCATGCGCGATCCGATCGCCCAGATTTCCGCGACGCGCGGGCCGAGCTCTATGGACTTGAGCCCAGCGCTGAGCGCGAGCAGCACCACCAGCCATCGCGTGGGATGGTAGATGGCCGGGAGAAGGGCGGGCTCCAGCTTCGACCGCCGCACCAGCCGCAGCAGGATCGAGTAAAGCATCCAGTGGATCAGGAAGGCGACCGCGACGGACAGCAGGATCGACAGCGCGGCCGTCAGCGAGACATGGGAAAGGCTGATGTCGGTCATAGCGGGGCAACGCGGACCGCCGGCCATTGTTTCGCATCTGCGAGATGTTTTCGGCAAGGCGACCGGCCGGCATCGGCGGGAAGCCTCGCTTCTTCCGCGACAGGCCCTTTCGTCCCTCAGTCCTGCCCGGCACCGATCGCGGCAACCAGTTCCAAAATGCGCCCGGCATGTTCCTTCCTGCAGATGAGCAGGTCGGGCATGTAGACATTCTCGCCATTGTAGATGAGCGGCGCGCCGTCGATGCGCGAACAATGGAGCCCGTGCGCGGCGGCGACCGCCACTGGCGCCATGCTGTCCCATTCATACTGGCCGCCGG
>NZ_LSJY01000164.1:0-2500 GCF_001556865.1 Sphingobium sp. CCH11-B1
TGTTGGTATGTATATTGGTGTTATGGTTGCGGGAGCAGGATTTGAACCTGCGACCTTCAGGTTATGAGCCTGACGAGCTACCGGGCTGCTCCATCCCGCGTCACCATAGGGTTTGTTGGTCAGGGGCGGAGGCTTTAGGCTCCGCAAGGGCGAAGGGCCGTCGCGCCTTATGGCGCGGCAGCCAAGCGGACGGAGGTCCGCGCCGGCGCCTGAGGCCAACAAACAAAGTGAATGGGTTTTGTGTATCCTCAAAAGCGCGAGCTTCAATGCCTGGCGACGCCCTACTCTTCCGGGGCTTGAGCCACAGTACCATCGGCGCAGTCAGGTTTCACGGCCGAGTTCGGGATGGGATCGGGTGGGTCACTGACGCTATGGTCACCAAGCAATGGAGCTGGCGCTTTTGGGGGGGTTAATCGATGCCCGTGCATATCCTCTATATATCTGGCTTTGTTGCCGACCACTTGTCTTTGACAGCGGATCAGAGCTGTCGTTGATGGTGGGGCATCTCAAGCGCGAACAGAGCAATTAGGACCGGTTAGCTTCACGCGTTACCGCGCTTCCACATCCGGCCTATCAACGTGATGGTCTATCACGGCTCGATGAAATCTTATCTTGAGGGAGGCTTCCCGCTTAGATGCTTTCAGCGGTTATCCCGTCCATGCATAGCTACCCAGCTGCGCCCTTGGCAGGACGACTGGTACACCAGAGGCATGTTCAACCCGGTCCTCTCGTACTAGGGTCAACTCCTCTCAAATTTCGACGCCCACGGCAGATAGGGACCAAACTGTCTCGCGACGTTCTGAACCCAGCTCACGTACCACTTTAATTGGCGAACAGCCAAACCCTTGGGACCTGCTCCAGCCCCAGGATGTGATGAGCCGACATCGAGGTGCCAAACGATTCCGTCGATATGAGCTCTTGGGAATCATCAGCCTGTTATCCCCGGCGTACCTTTTATCCGTTGAGCGATGGCCCTTCCACGAGGGACCACCGGATCACTATGACCGACTTTCGTCTCTGCTCGACTTGTCAGTCTCGCAGTCAGGCGGGCTTATGCCATTGCACTCTAACAGACGGTTTCCAACCGTCCTGAGCCCACCATCGCGCGCCTCCGTTACTCTTTAGGAGGCGACCGCCCCAGTCAAACTACCCGCCACAGAGGGTCCCTGCACCGGATAACGGTGCGAGGTTAGACATCAGAAAACAACAGGGTGGTATTTCACCTATGGCTCCACGAGGGCTGGCGCCCTCGCTTCAAAGCCTCCCACCTATGCTACACAGTTCTTTCCTAATGCCACTCTGAAGCTGCAGTAAAGGTGCACGGGGTCTTTCCGTCTAACCGCGGGTACTCCGCATCTTCACGGAGAATTCAATTTCGCTGAGCATATCCTGGAGACAGTGGGGAAGTCGTTACGCCATTCGTGCAGGTCGGAACTTACCCGACAAGGAATTTCGCTACCTTAGGACCGTTATAGTTACGGCCGCCGTTTACCTGGGCTTCAATTCAGAGCTTGCACTCCTCCTCTTAACCTTCAGGCACCGGGCAGGCGTCAGGCCCTATACGTCGTCTTGAAGCCGACTTAGCAGAGCCCTGTGTTTTTGCTAAACAGTCGCTACCCCCTGGCCTGTGCCCCCCACAAGTGCTTGCGCATATGTGGGGCCTCCTTCTTCCGAAGGTACGGAGGCAATTTGCCGAGTTCCTTCAGGATACTTCTCTCAAACGCCTTGGTATACTCTACCATTCCACCTGTGTCGGTTTAGGGTACGGTCTATACGGTGGGGCTATTTCCTGGGACATCTTCCCAGCCAGGAGCAATCCAATAAGCCCTGACCAGTTACGGCATCCGTCACACACCACCAGGCCCACGAATATTAACGTGGTTCCCATCGACTACCCCCTTCGGGCTCGTCTTAGGGGCCGGCTTACCCTGCTCAGATTAGCTTTAAGCAGGAACCCTTGGAATTTCGGCGAGAGGGCATCTCACCCTCTTAATCGCTACTCATGTCTGCATTCGCACTTCCGATACCTCCACGGTCGGTTACCCTCCCGCTTCAACGGCCTACGGAACGCTCCGCTACCGCTCAGTCAAAGACTGAACCCTAAGCTTCGGTGCACGTCTTGAGCCCCGTTACATCTTCGCCGCAGGATCTCTTGTTTAGACCAGTGAGCTGTTACGCTTTCTTTAAAGGATGGCTGCTTCTAAGCCAACCTCCTGGTTGTTTTGGAAATCCCACATGCTTTCCCACTTAGACGTGACTTGGGGACCTTAGCTGTAGGTTAGGGCTGTTTCCCTTTTGACGACGGACCTTAGCACCCGCCGTCTGTCTGCCGGACTAGACTCGTTGGTATTCGGAGTTTGGTTAGTATTGGTAGATCTCGCGACCCCCGCAACCATCCAGTGCTCTACCCCCAACGGCAATCATCCGACGCTCTACCTCAATAGATTTCGCGGAGAACCAGCTATTTCCCGGCTTGATTGGCCTTTCACCCCTAAACACA
>NZ_LSJY01000165.1 GCF_001556865.1 Sphingobium sp. CCH11-B1
CGTGGGGTTTGACGGAACAACGGCATAGCCGATCCGGCCTGCATAGGATCTATTACGACCGGCCCGACAATGCGCTGATCGTTCCCGAAACTGGCAACGACCGTGATTTTGCCAGGTTCTTCTTCCCGGTCGTTGGCCGGGGTGCAATCGGCTTCGCGCCATTCGGCATGGATTATACGGGCTATTACAATTACCCGCTCGGCGCGAAGGAACTCGACGACGCAACGATGGAGATGTTCGCCCGCAACTATCGGCTGTTCGCGCCGATGCAGCGGGAATGGGCCGCCTGGGCAGCGCAAGGCAAGACTTGGGGCGTGGCCGAGCCTACCGACCCGAAAGCCGAGCACAGCCAGAAGGTCGACATGGGCAAGTACAACATGACCGTCACCTTCGGACAGTGGCAGTTCGGCACGGACAAGCCCACGGGCAATGCCGAGCCGGTCGGCGGTGTTGCGATTGCCCAGATCGCCGAGAACGAGTTCCTCGTCACCGGCTTCAAGGCCCGCGTCTATTTCGGTCTGTCCAAACCCGCGCCGTTTGAATCGATGATGATGCTGCGCGTCGAGGAAGGCCGATACGACAACGGCAAATGGATCTTTCGCCGCCTCTGGAATGGCGATTCAGTCGATTACGGCCTCAATTTCACCGATCGCGAGCAGGTGCTGCGCGTCTCGTTCGCTGCCGTCAAAGGCACCCCGCCGATACCCGTCGGCAATCCCAACTGATCAGCCGGAGCAATAGCGTTATGTCTCTTTCCCGCGTCGCGCTGTTGGCGCTGCTCGCCACTGCGAGCACGTCGGCCATTGCCGGCAGCTATCAACCCGTCGACAATGGTGTGGTCGTCACCCCAGACGCTGGCGCTGCCAAGCGGGTGCGCGTGGTTGCCTATGGCGACGACAGCTTCCGCGTCACCGCGATGCCAACAGGGGATTTCTCCGACGTTCCCGAAAGCCTCGTGGTCAACGCCAGGCCAGCCGGCAATCCGCAGGTCACGCAGTCCAAGGGATATGTGACCCTGAAGCTTCCGGGCGCGAGTGCGGTGGTAAGCCTGACCAATGGGCAGGTGCGCTTTCTGGATCGCACCGGCAAGCCGGTCCTTGCAGAGTCGGAACGCAGGCCGTTTCGCCCGCGCGACGTGGAAGGCAAGGCCTGGTTCACCGTGTCTCAGCAATTCAATCCCGGCACGGACGAGGGCTTCTATGGTCTGGGCCAGCACCAGAACGGCCAGATGAACTATAATGGCGAGGACGTTGAACTCGCCCAGCACAATATGGCGATTGCTGTGCCTTACGTCGTTTCAACGCGGGGTTACGGCCTGCTGTGGGACAATAATGGTATCACACGCTTCGGCAATCCGCGCCCTTATGAATTCGTGGGCAAGGATCTGAAAGTCACGAGCGACGGCAAGCCGGGCTGGAAGGCCGAATATTTTCTGGGCAAGGCGCGCGCAGCGCAGCGGCAGGAAGAGATCATCGACTACCAGTATATCGAGGATCAAGCGAAATGGCCGGCCAACGCTAAGGCGACAACCAGGGCGTCGGCCGACAGCGGCCAGAACACCGCCGGCGTCGCCACCCAGGAACAGCAGGTTATCTGGACCGGTGACGTCACCGCGGACGTGACGGGCGAGCACCGCTTCCAGGTTTATGGTTCGAGCTATTTCAAGGTCTATGCCGACGGCAAGCTGGTCATGGATCATTGGCGGCAAAACTGGAATCCATGGTATCACAATCTCAAACTGCCGATGACGGCGGGCAAGCCGGTCAAGATGCGCATCGAATGGACGCCAAACGCCGGCTACTTGGCCTTCCTCCACAACAACCCGCTCCCGGCGAAGGACAGGCATTCGCTGTGGATGACGTCGGACACCGGCAAGGCGGTGGATTATTATTTCGTGGGGGGCGGCACGATCGACACGGCGATCGCGGGCTACCGGAAGCTCACCGGCAAGGCGACGCTGCTGCCGGTTTGGGCCTATGGATTCTGGCAGAGCCGCCAGCGATACGATACCCAGGAAGACCTGCTTGGGGTGTTGCGGGAATATCGCAAGCGCGAAATCCCTATCGACAATATCGTGCAGGATTGGTTCTACTGGCCGCAGGATCAATGGGGCAGCCATCAATTCGATCCCAAGCGCTTTCCCGATCCAAAGGGCATGGTCGATGAAATTCACGCGCTAGATGCGCGGGTGATGATTTCGGTCTGGCCGAAATTCTATCCCAACACTGAAAACGCCAAGGAATTGGACAAGAAGGGATGGCTGTACCACGGCAACCTTGAGATGAAGAATCTTGACTGGGTGGGGCCGGGTTATCTCAACACCGATTATGATGCCTATTCGCCTGGCGCGCGGAAGATGTACTTCGACCAGATCAACCGCGAGCTGGTATCGAAAGGCTTCGACGCATGGTGGCTAGACGCGACGGAGCCGGATATCCATTCCAACCTGTCGATTGAAAAGCGCATCAAGACCATGGGTCCCACAGCGATCGGCCCGGCGGAACCGCTGTTCAACAGCTACCCGCTCGTCCATGTGGACGGGGTGGCCGAAGGGCTGCGCGAGGCGAGGCCGGGCGTTCGCCCCTTCATCCTGACCCGCTCGGGCTTCGGCGGCCTGCAGCGGGCCAGTGCGGCAATCTGGTCGGGCGATGTCGCCGCCCGATGGGATAATCTGCGTGAACAGATTTCGGCTGGCGTCAACGTGTCGATGTCCGGCCTGCCCAACTGGACGCACGATATCGGCGGCTTTGCGGTGGAAGATCGCTATACCAACAAGGACCCCGCCCATCTTGCCGAATGGCGCGAGCTCAATCTGCGCTGGTTCCAGTTCGGCGCCTTCTCGCCACTGTTCCGCAGCCATGGGGAGACGCCGTTCCGCGAAATCTACCTGATCGCGGATAAGGATCCGGCAATGCAGGCTTCGATGATCTGGTACGACAAGCTGCGCTACCGGCTGCTGCCCTATATCTACACGACCGCGGCCGACACATGGTTCAAGGACGGATCGATCATGCGTGGGCTGGTCCAGGATTTCGGCGCCGACCGCAAGGTCTGGAACATCGACGATCAATATATGTTCGGCCCGGCATTCCTCGTCGCGCCGGTCACCGATTTCAAGGCACGTAGCCGCAAGGTCTACCTGCCCGCCGGATCGGGCTGGTACGACTTCAACAGCGGCACCTTCCATGCCGGCGGGCAGGAGATCGACGCGGCCGCGCCCCATGAACGTATGCCGTTGTTCGTTCGCGCCGGATCCATCGTTCCGACCGGGCCAGCGATCCAGCACACGAGCGAAGAGCCGGATGGTCCCATCGTGCTGCACGTCTTTACCGGTGCGGACGGAAGCTATTCTCTCTACGAAGACGATGGCACCAGCGAAGGCTACCGCAAGGACGCGTTTGCGCGCGTGCCGATTGAGTGGAACCAGGCGACCCATACCCTGACCATTGGCAAGCGCGAAGGCACCTATCCCGGTATGCCCGAGAAGCGGGCCCTCTCTGCCCGCTTCTACGACAAGGCGACACGGCAGCCGATCGACTTCACGGAGAACGGCAAATATTCGATCGTTTATGACGGTAATCCGGTCACCATCTCCATGCGGTGACCGGGAGTCCCCGCCGACGAAAAAAGGCCGGCCCCGATTCTGTCAGGGCCGGCCTTTTGCATTCCGGTCAGGAAGCAGAGAGCAGCCCCGCTCCCTGCAGCTTCACCACGGGCACCATCTGTCCCGGCGCTGGCTTCGGGAAATTGATCTCCAGCCCATCGTCTTCCTGCTTCCAACCCAGCTTTCCGCCGCCCAACAGTTCGGCGCTTTCGATGGTCGCGCCGCCAAGCGCACGCCTGCCCAACGACGCGATCCGCGCCGTGCCTGTCGGCCATAGAAGCATGATGGCATAAAGCGCGCCCTTGTTGGTAGTGAAGCGCACGTCTCGCTCGGTGAAGTCGCTGGCGCTGCCTTCGTCCATCCTTCCGCCAGGTACGCTGGTAGGCCCTTCACCGAAACTGCGCCAGGGACGGCTGTCAAAGATCGCAGCATCGCCATTGACCTTTAGCCAGGCGGCGATGCCGTCGAGGATTTTCTCCTCCTCACTGTCGATCGTTCCGTCGCCGCGCACCGGCACCGACAGCAGAAGGTTGCCGTTCTTCGAGACGATGTCGCTCAGGCGTTGGACAACCTTTTGCGCCGGTACGTAACTCTTATGGTCAAACCGTCCGCGGTTGTAATGCCAGTCGCCGATGCAGGTGCAGGTCTGCCAGGGCTGCCCGCGCATGACTGGAGAGAAACCCCTCTCCACATCATTCATTAGGGCGCCTTGCATATAATCAGTCAAAATCTTCGACGTCAGCACTACGTTCGGGCTGCCATGCCATTCGATCGCCCGATTATAGTAATGGGCCACGGCTTCCAGGCCGACTGAACCGAACGGTATCCGCGTATCGTCGAAATAGACCATGTCAGGCTTGTAGCGGTCCACCAGTTCGTTCTGACGCAGCAGCCAGTTGCGGACAAAAGCGGGCTGCTTATCCATCGCCTGCTCCAGCCAGCGTCCGTCATGCACTTCATGCCAGGCTTCCATCGCCTTGTTGCTGGTTATGCCGTCCGGCGCGACGAAGGATGGCCCGACATAGAGTTGTTGCGGGTCGAGTCCTTCCCACCACTTGCCGGCGCCCTGTTCCTTGCGCAGCCGGAATGCGTCATATCGCTCTCCCGCGCGCGCACCTTCGGCGTCATAACCATAGGCCGTCTGATACCAGTGCCAGGCGTGGGCAATGTGATTGCTCACCCCGAAAGGCAAACCTTCGGCACGCGCCGCCTTCTCCCATCCGCCGACAATATCCCGCTTTGGCCCCACCCGCATCGAATTCCAGGGATGATGACTGCTGTCGTAAAGGTCGAAATTGTCATGATGGCCGGCCATGGCCATGAAATATTTCGCGCCGACCTGCTTGTACCGCTTGACCAGGCCGGCTGGATCCCACGCATCCGCCTTCCAACGGTTGATGATCTCCATGAACCCGGTATCGGCCGGGTGGCCATAGGTCGCGACATGATGCTGGTAGGCACCGCTGCCGGGCACGTACATGAGGCGTCCATACCAGTCGCCAGCTTCCGGCTGACATTGCGGCCCCCAATGGGCCCAGATGCCGAATTTCGCATCCCGGAACCACTCAGGGGTTTCCCAACCTTCCACCAGCGATGTCCAGTTCGGCTTGATAGGCGCTGCCGAGGCCGAAGCCGCGATCATCCCCCCAAGACCGATGCCTCCAGACAGCAGGTCGCGCCGTTTCAGATTGAACACATATCTCTCCTCGAATCCCTACTTGTCTGATTATTTATCCTCGGATAGCCATGGCAGCAACCGAGAGGAAAGAAGATCGACCCGAAAATGCCTGCGGTGATCCAAAGAGGGCAAGGGACTGCAGCGCCGCCGCCTTCCGACCGCAGCTTTGTGAAGCCGATCTTGTCGCCCGCATTCTTTGCCTGAACTTGAAAGGCCCGAAATGAAGCTGATCCCTGCCGTGATATTTTTGTCTGCGCCTGCGATCGCATCGGCGCAGCCGCTGGACCTGGACACACCCCTATCTTCCCACGCCGTCATCCAGCGCGATCGGGCCTTCCCGATCAGCGGCCAGGCTGCGCCGGGCAGCAAGGTGACGGTCACCATCGGCTCGGAAAGCCACTCCGCCAATGCCGATGCGCAAGGGCGTTGGCAGATCACTCTTCCCCCGCGCGCGGCTGGCGGTCCCTATGTCGTTGAATTGCGCAGCGGCGCAGAAACGATGCGCCTGGACGACCTCATGGTCGGAGATGTCTGGCTCTGTTCGGGCCAGTCAAACATGGAATTCACGCTGCGCCATGCGACCAACTCGGATGAGGAAGTGGCCGGCGCGGGCAACCCCATGCTGCGGCTGCTGAACGTCCCCCGACAATCCAGCCTGCAGCCGCAGGAGCATTTTTCCGCTACCACTTCCTGGCAGCTTTCTACGCCCTCATCGGCTGCCGATTTCTCCGCTGCCTGCTTCATCATGGGCCGCGAATTGCAGTCGCACCAGCAGATACCGGTCGGCCTCATTGCCGCCAGTTGGGGTGGATCCCCGATCGAGGAATGGATCAGCCGGGACGCGTTGCAGACCAGCCCCCGCTTTACCGGCGAACTGGCGCTGCTTGATACCTATGTCCGCGATCCGAAGGCGGCATCGGAACAGTGGATCGGCATGACGCGCAACGCGCTGGGCGGAAAGGAGACAGCGCCCGCCGATGCGAAATGGCAGAATGTTCCGGCCCTTGGTTTTTGGGAAAGCTGGGGCATTCCGGCACTCGCGAACTTCGATGGGATTGTCTATTATCGCGCCACGATCGCCCTGACCGCGGCGCAGGCTAAACAAGCCGCGACGCTTTCGCTCGGTGCCATAGACGATGCGGATTTCACGCGGGTCAACGGCAAGAGCGTGGGGATAGAGCGCGGATGGGCGACACTGCGCAGCTACCCCGTTCCGCGCGGTACATTAAAGCCGGGCAAAAATCTCATCGACGTCACGGTGGTCGACAGCGGCGGTGGTGGAGGCCTGTGGGGCGATGGCCCGCGCACCCTCACTCTTGCGGATGGAACAAGCATTCCGCTGGAAAAATGGAGTTTCGCCGTTGGCGCGCCGATGAACCAGATTGGCCCGCTGCCGTCCGCGCCGTGGACGGGCGGGAGCGGACGGACCACATTGTTTAACGGCATGATCGCGCCGCTTCACAACTATCCGGTCAAGGGCTTCGCCTGGTATCAGGGTGAAGCCAATGCCGGCGATGCCAAGGGCTATGCCGAGCTCATGCCGCTGATGATTGCCGATTGGCGGAAGCGATTTGGCGCGACCCCCTTCATCATGGTTCAACTCGCCAATTGGGGGCCGCTGGTTTCCACGCCGACGGACGACCCATGGGGTCAATTGCGCGACGTTCAGCGTCAGGTCGCCGATGCCGATCCCCATGTCGGCATGGCCAGCGCAATCGATATCGGTCAGGTTACGGATATCCACCCAACCAACAAGCAGGACGTCGGGCGCCGGCTTGCGCTCGCTGCACGCCATCTGGCGCTTGGAGAAGCGATCGAGGATCGCGGACCGTCGCCGGCAGCCGTCGCACGAACCGCCAAGGGCATAGAGGTGCGTTTCGCGCATGGACCACTGCTGGCAATGGGCGGGTCGCCGGCGATCGGCTTCGAACTGTGCAATGCTGCCGCGCAGTGCCGCTTCGTGCCTGGCGAGGTTTCGGGCGACACGGTCACGCTGCCCGCCGACGCAGAGGCTGTGGAAGTGCGATACCTCTGGCAGGCCAGCCCGATCGTCAACCTGTACAATCCTGCGGGGCTTCCCGCCTCCGGCTTCTCGATGAGGATAGGCCACAAGTAGCTGGCACGGGGGGTGGCGCAATGAAGAGAGGCATATACGGATCGAAGGCGTTGCTCCTCGCGTGCTTGCTGCTAGCGACCTCGACCGGCTCCGTTCTGGCGCAAACCGCTACTCCGCCGCTCAAGGTCAGCGGCGGGGCTATTGTCGGAACGCGACAGGCAGATGTCGACGAATATCTTGGCGTGCCCTTCGCAGCGCCCCCTGTAGGCGCGCTGCGCTGGCGCCCCCCGCAACCGGTCTCACCATGGACCGGCCTGCGTGAGACGCGTAGCTTTTCGCCTGCTTGCGCGCAGAACGTGAGCTGGGTTTCCATCCCCAAGAGCGAAGACTGCCTTTACCTGAACGTCTGGGCGCCGCATGAGGCGAAAGACCTGCCTGTCATTGTGTGGATCCACGGCGGCGCCATGAAAGGCGGCACGCCCACGCAGCCCAACCAGCATGGCGCCAATCTGGCAAAACGCGGAGCCATCGTGGTCAGCCTGAATTATCGGGTCGGCCTATTCGGCTTCTTCGCCCACCCTGCGCTCAGCCGTGAATCGCCCGATTCCGTTTCGGGCAATCAGGGCATCCATGATCAGATCGCCGCCTTGCGATGGGTGAAAGCCAATATCGCGGCCTTTGGCGGCGATCCGGGCAGAGTCACGATCATGGGCAGTTCGTCCGGCGGAGAATCGGTCGCCGTGCTGGTGGCTTCCCCTCTTGCCAAGGGCCTGTTCCACCGGGCCATAGCTGAAAGCGGGAACGATGCAGTGCCGATCAGCCCGGAGGACAGCCATCGCTTTACCGACAACCGTACCGCGGAAGCGAATGGGGAGCTATTCGCCAAGACTGCCGGGGCCGCCGATCTGGCGGCCCTGCGCGCGATGAGCATGGAAGAGCTGCAAAAGCACATCTGGCAACCGAATGTTCACATCGACGGACACCTGCTGCGTTCAGACATGACCACGACCTACCGCGGTGGCGTGCAGAACGACGTGCCGCTATTGGTCGGCTGGAACGCAGAAGAAAGCAAGGACCTGACCGGCGGAACCACTTTCAACGCCAAAAATAGCGCGGGGTTGATGGGCGAGCTTTTGCCCCGTCCCCCTTCACCCCCGATTCTGGCCGCCTATCCCGCCACCACCGATGCGCAGGCGCAGGGTTCGATGGTTCGGTTCGTCAACGACTGGTGGGGCTGGCGGATGGTTCACTGGGCGCGGCTACAGGCCCGATATGGACGATCTTCATCCTATGTCTACTATTTCGCGCACCAACCGGCCAAAGCGGCTGGCCCATGCTATTATGCTTGCGGTGCGGGGCACGGCGTTGAAATCCAGTATCTGTTCGACAATCTGTCGGCCGATCCCCGCGCGTGGGACGAGAAGGATCGAAAACTCGCGGATAAGCTGGCCGAAACCGTCATAGCTTTCGCCAACACCGGCAAGCCAAGCCGCAAGGGACTCCCCAACTGGCCTGCATTCGATGGATCAAACGCATCGATCCATGTGATTGGAGATGCGCCGCAACTGAAAGCGCATCCCCTGCCCGACTTTTCGCTGTTCGCCTCCTTGCCCTGAGGCAGGGCGGTTACAGCCGGTCCAGCTTCACCAGCAACAGGTCGTTCGTGCGGATGTCGAGCTTTTGCTCGAACCGGCCATCGGCGCCCACCTTGACGGTCCGGTCCAATTCCGGCCTGTCCCGTGTCTGGGCTTGCAGGCGGGCCAATTGCTGATCGGTCAGCTTGTCCGGCCGCCCCCACTGCATATAGGTCGTATAAGCGTCATTGGCCCGGTAGCCGGTGCGGTACACACGCAAGCGATACGATCCCGGCTTTACAGCCGCCAGCGACAGGCGCACCGGTTCCAGCTTCTGCGCGGGATGGATCCGCGTATAGTAAGGCCGGTTGGACAGCTTCTGGTCGGGGATCGTGTAGTTCCAGATCAGCCCGGCGAAATTGTCGCCATTGCGGGTCAGCCAGCTTTCTGGGTCGCCGTTTCGCAACTCGGATTTGCCCAGCTGCGAAAGATAGCGATAGGCGAAATAGGAGGGCTTGCGTACACCCTCGCGGGTCAGCAATCCGAAGCCGCCGTGGAAGGGTGTCGGCGGCGGCCCCGCCTCCTCGAACAAATCGCTATAGACCCAATAGCTCATCGACTGCGCGGTCTTTTCCGTGCCTTTCAGCTTGTTGAGAATGAACGCCGCGTTGAGATAGGTATCGTGTATCGGATCGCGCGGATTATAGCTCGTGCTCCATTCGGTGATGTAGAGCGGTAAGCCGGGGAATGACGAACGGTCGATCTCGCCGCGTACCTTGTCGACATCGTCGATGACCGCCCGGCGATCAAGCACGAGCCGGTTGTCGCCCTCCCCCTTTTCATCGAAGAAACCGCCGGCAACACCATAGCTGTGAGTGGTGACGAAATCGACGGGCACGCCCACTTGCCTAGCGTGCGCAAGAAATTCGGGAACCCAGGCCGCGCCGGCGGTCGCAGGTCCGCCCACCTTCAGTTCGGCATCGACGCCTTTGATTGCCCGGACGGTCGTCTCGTAGAGCTTGAAATAGCTGGCCTGGTCCCCTTTGGTCCAGAAGCCGTCAAGGTTCGGCTCATTCCATACTTCAAAACGCCAGCTGCGCACTTCCTCCCGGCCGAACCGTGCCTCCATGTCGCGGGTGAAGGCGGTGATGAAGTCCGACCATTTCTGCCAGTCCTTCGGTAGCGAACCGTTGCCCTTCCAGTAAAAGATCGTGCGGCTGTCGCTGGCAAGATCGGTCGGCATGAAGCCGATCTCGACGAACGGCTTGATCCCCGCTTTGAGCGCGTTGGCATAGACCTGAGCAACCCGATCGAAATTATAATAGGGCCGCCCGTCAACCTCGCGATAGGGATCGGTGTCGTGCAGGAAGATCGCGTGAAAGCGGATATAGCGGAACCCGATCTCCCGCTGCGTCAGTTCCAGTTGCTCGGCATTTTCACGCCGCAAGAGCAATCCACCATGGTCCGCGCCGACGCTATCGCGCCACATCTGGCTTGTGTCGCCCGCAATCGCACTCATATCGGCGGCCACGCGGCGGTCCGCCTGCGCTGGAGTGCCGGCAAGCAACATTGCGGTCAAAGCCAGGGCCAGCGGCGGCTGCAGCGAGCGCAGGTTGACCATTTTCACCATCGACATTCCCCCTTTGTCTATCAGTTCTGCAAGGCGCCAGAGACCCGCAACTCAGAAATCCCGACGGTCGCGTCCTTGGGCGGCCAGAAGCGGATGCGCACGCGTCGCCCCACCACCGGCTCGGTTTCCAGTTTGCGCGTAATCGCGTCCTGCATCCCCGGAAATTCGTCCACAAGCTTGCGCCATTGGCCTTGCTCGTCGAGGATTTCCGCCATGAAGCCGTAGGGCGCCGATTGCGGAAAGGTGATGGTCAGCGAATGGACCTCCACCACGCGCTCCAGATCGATAGCGAGGGTCATTTCGCTATCATCCGGTGCCGGGCTCCAATAGGTTGCAGGATCGCCGTCATTTGCCAGGCGCGAGCTGTGCGCAGGCGCACTGCTACTGGCGAAGGTTGGATTGTTCAGCCCGAATTCGCCGTCCCCAGGACGTTCTCGCTGTGGCCTTACGAAAGCGGAGTACGGGTGCGGTGCGGCAAGCGCGGTCTTTCCGGGCACGAATTGCGGACCTTCCAATACCCGCACCGTGGCCGCGCCATCTGTGAGGCCCGGCGAGGTTGCGCGCAACCGGATAACCCCCGCCTGCCAACTGCGCAGGGCTATCGCCGCCTCCCCATCTCGGATTTCGATGTCGCTGTCGGGCGCAAAGTCGATGCTGCGTCCCGTCGGCAATTCACCCGGCCCCGCCTCAATGCTCAACCGGACCGGTGAGCTGTTACTGAGGCGCCGCCCCTGGCTGTCGACCACGCTGACGATCACCTGGACATCATCAGTGCCATCGGCACGGGCAATGGTCGGCGCGCTGGTCGTGATGCGCAGAGCCGCCGGCTTGCCAGCCACGGGCCAGACGGGCGGCGGAACGCCGGCGTAGGCGTTGCGATACCAGTAATATTGCCGCTTGGGCAGCCGGAAATAATCAATCATCCCCATGCCGCCGAACCGCTTGCCCGCGATCGAGCCGTGGTCGAAACCCGCCCAAATCACCTCGCCCGACCGCCAGGGCAGCCGCCACGACCCTTCCTTGCCCTTATCCGCGCCACGGGTATTGACCAGATCGTCCCAGCCCGGCTCATATTTACCCGGCCGATTGCTCATGGTCGTGCCATATTCGGCGACGAAATTGGGAATGCCAGGATCGGCGAACAGGCTGGCGCCATCGCCATTATAGCCGGCGATGTCACCCAGCTTGTCAATGTCGCCGCGCTGCGCGCCGTCGATAGCGGCAGGACGGGTCGGATCGAGCTGATGCGTCAGGGCAACCATTTCCGACAGCAGCCGTCGCACGTCCGGCATGGTTTCAGGCGCCGTGAAGAACACTTCATTGTCCATCCCCCAAACCACGATCGAAGGCCGATTGCGGTTGATGCGGATCATCTCGGCCAGCTGCCGCTTGGCGTTCGCGTCGAACTCTGTCCGATCGGCGGGATCGGTCGGATAGGCCGACGCCCCCCATGGGTTGCGAAACCCCGCCGTTCCCCAGAAACTCATTTCCGACAGGAACATCACGCCAATGCGATCGGTCGCCTCGGCGAAATGAGGATCGTGCGGGTAATGTGAGCCACGGATGAAATCGAACCCCGCATCCTTGATCATTCTGACGTCGCGTTCGATCGCGCCGTTGGTGACCGCGTCGCCCCAGCCCGCCTGATCCTGATGGACGTTGGCGCCGCGGAAGTAGCGGTGCTTGCCATTCAGGAAGAAACCGCGATCGGCTGTCCATTCAAACCGGCGGAAGCCGAATTCGGTGTCAAACCGATCCCGTTCTCGGCCCTTCACGATCAGGCTGGTGACGGCGCGATATAGGCTGGGACTTTCCGGACTCCACAGTTCAGGCCGTGCGATTGGCATGGAGAGTTGTCGCGCCAGCCCCATCTCGCCTGGAGCAAGCTTCAATCGCTGGTCGGGCAACCTCGCTACGATCTTGCCCCGCCCGTCGATCACGCTGGTCCGCACCGTGACGTCGGCGGGCGTGGCGCCACTATTGCGGATCTCGGTTTCCGCACCGACCCGGCCTGACGCTGCCGACAGTTCGGGCGTAGTGATCCTCGTCCCGGTCCAGGGGACATGCACATCATCGGTGGTGACCAGCCAGACATCGCGGTAGAGTCCGCCGCTGAACACATGCTCCCCCGCTCGTGGCGGCAAGGCCGGCTGCCAATCATTGTTGACGAGTACGGCAACCAGATTACGCCCTGCGCGTACCGCGTCGGTGATATCCACCGGAAACCCTGTATATCCTCCCTTGTGCCGCGCGATCTCTCGCCCATTGACGAATATCCTCGCGTCCTGGAACGCGCCTTCGAATTCAAGTTCGAGCCGGCGCCCTCGCGGCAGCGCAGGGAGGATGAACGCTTTTCGATACCAGCCATCACCTGTGTAGAAATCTGGCGCGCGAAAATAAGGCATGCTGAAGCTGTGTGGCAGCCCGACTTGTTCCCACTTACTGTCATCGAAGGAAGCAACTTGCGCGCCGGGGTGCGATCCAAGCGCGAACCGCCATCCAGCGTTGAAATTGACCCTGGCTCGCCCCGCCGGAACCGACACTTCGACAGCAGGCTCTTCAGCAAAGACGGCAGGTGCTGTCACGGCTGCACCAAAAGTAGCCAGCCAACCCAGCATCGTAGCCAACAGGCGGCAAGCCTTACCGCTCATCATGAATGTTTCATCGCATCAGCAGGCTCAACCATCGACTTGTCCGGCAAAAACCCGGTCCCCGCCCGTATTGCATCGACGAACAGCTGCTCAAATTGTCGCCTCATTCAACCTCATCCAATTTTCTGCTCAGCTTGAGCCAGCCAGAGCGACATCGCAAACCGCGCCGCCTTGAAATTTGTATGAGTTATCTTGCGGGCATGTCAATTTGGAATTTCGGCTTGCCGCGTCGTCGCCGATTGACCTTAAGCCAGCGTATCCCCGAAGCAGAGCGGGCGATTGCAGGGGGGCGAATGCGCGAGCGAAAGGCCCGATACGTCACGACCCTCCAGGCCCCAGGTCAGAAGGCAACCGAATAAAGCGCCAAAACAGAACGGCTCAGCGCTACCGCACGCTCCGGGCTTCAGCAACTAATCAAGACTGCTGCGCCGTTTCCCGTCTAACGAGATGTCTGATCGGTGTATTTCTGCGCCTGGAGGACCTGTCCGTCGCTAGCAAGGGTGTAAATATAGCGGCGTCCTGCCTCGACGTCCTTCAAGCCGCTAAATGCCTTTTGTTGATCGGACGTCAGAGTGAAACGCGAATAGCCATTTTCAGTCATGCAAGCGCGCGCAGTCTCGAACATCACCTGCTTGATACGCTTATATTGCTGATCGACGCGCGCGCCCTGCACCGCCATTTGCCGTCGTTGGACAACCGTCTGCATGCTGTTGCTCATACCATCTTGCGAGTAAGATGTGGCACCCAGTTGCTGGTCGAGCGCGCCGATTTCCTCCGAAGACTGTCGCAGCTTTTTGACAGGATCGGTACGGTCGATGTCCGCAGCCAGCGCTTGCTTGCCGCATTCGAGAGCATCGGCGCGATATTGCTCATAGGTCACGCCAGCCTTGCCCCACACACGTTCGGGGGCCGCAACCTTTGCGGATGCGCTGCCCGTCATAAGGGTGAGCGCCACCGCCAGCGCGGCAATCCGGCGGACATATGTCGAATTTGGCTCATGCGACATCAACAGCTCCTGCAAGTTCAAGCCTGCGTAAATTGTCTGATTTCATAGCAGATCTTACTCGGCCTGCCAATTTGCAAACGCAGCATATTCTGGCCCGGTTGGGCCGTGACTGGTCCGATGCGAGCACGCTCGCCGGTTCACGACAGCAGTCGCGTAGTGCCTTTGTCCGTCGACCCGACGGCCCGCAGCTATCTGGCCTTGTTCGCCATGTTTCTCTATACATTCAATGACGGAGCCCGGCACTCGTCTTACGCAAGTTGGACGACTGGCCGCAGCGTCATGGGCTCCGCCTTGCAGTACCGGTCGATATAGGCGGAATGCGGAGGTACCGTATAGGCAGCCCGCATCATCTCTTCCCGGCGCCCGATCATGCCCTTGCGTATGTCCTCAAGCGGATAAAGGTTTGCGAGCACATTATATCGCGACGGAACGGCGCCGTTTCCGAGCAAGATCGCAACCCAACTCGGTTCGGAATAGGATTCAAGCTCACCCAACACGACCTGACCGCAGGCACGCCACACTTCGAGCTTATGCCGCAAAAAATCAGGAAGCGCCATCTCGCGGCATGTCTGCCACAAAGATTCGGGCCGCTGCGACAGGCAATAATGCGCGATGATAAAGTCGCGGGCGCGCTCCATCTCAAGTATGGCGTCCCGATTATATTCGTCGCGAAGGGAAAAGTCGCAACTTTTGCCGGGGAAATACTGAAGAAGGCGGGCGAGTCCGGTCACGATAAACTGAATGCCAGTCGACTCGAGCGGTTCGAGAAATCCGCCCGCAAACCCAAGTGCTACGCAATTATGGCTCCAGAACACCTGGCGTCGACCCGACGTGAAGTTGAAGAGCCTTGGTTCGGCGAGGGGCTCGCCCCCCACGCTAGATTTGAGCGCATCCAGCGCGACATCATCGCTCCAATGGTCAGAACTGTACACCATCCCGTTCCCGGTCCGGTGCTGAAGCGGAATGGTCCAACGCCATCCCCCTTCATGGGCTGTCGAACGCGTGAAGGGGTGCGGCTGACTGTCCACGGTTGATGGCATGGCAATCGCGCGGTTGCATAACAACCAATGCGACCAATCGATGAAGGGGGTCTGCAACGCCTTGCCCAGCAGTTCAGAGGCAAAGCCCGTGCAATCTATGAAAAAGTCGCCCGACACCGCGACATCATTTGCCAGATGCAAAGTCTCGATATTACCGCTGTCCGCGTTACGGCTAACGGAAGTCACCTTTCCTTCGATCCGTTCCACGCCCCGGGCTTCGGCAATTTCGCGCAGGTAACGAGCGTAAAGGCCGGCATCGAAATGGTAAGCGTGGAGATATTTGGGACTTGCCGGATCCGTCGGTGCGAAACGTCCAGACTTTGCTATCCAATAGGGGAAAGAATAATCGTCGATCGGGTGCTTTTCTCCAGCCTGACGCAGGCGGAGCCAATAATGATGCGCCGACACCCCCTCCACGACATGGCCGTAGTCGCCGAAAGCGTGGAAATGCCGGTTCCCAACCGTGCCCCAATCGCAAAACTCGATACCAAGCTTAAAGGTACCTTGCGTTTTGCGGACGAAGTCGGCTTCGTCGATCCCCGACAGGATATGGTATCGGGTAAGCGCCGGCGTGGTCGCTTCACCGACCCCGATGATGCCAATATCCTCCGATTCCACCAGTCTGATGCGCGCGCCGGACGAACCGAGCTTTCCAGCGAACAGAGCTGCCGCCATCCATCCGGCAGTGCCCCCGCCCAGGATGACAATATCGCGAAGCTGATCGTCATTCATATCGAAGCTCGGTCAAAATCGGTGATTTATATTCAAGCAAAGAAGGCGTTCCGGTGTGAAACGCCTTCTTCGAACGCAGACCTAGCCCGGCTTATTCATGAGCCCGCTGCACTGGGGCGTGCCGGGTTTGATGTGTCGGT
>NZ_LSJY01000166.1 GCF_001556865.1 Sphingobium sp. CCH11-B1
GCCCCCTGCCCTCTAGCCCAGACAAGGACCATTTTCCCCCGATGCTCAGCCTAGACGAAGCCCAGTCGCGCGCGCAGGATCTGGTAAGCGCCGCGCGCAAGGCCGGCGCGGACGCAGCCGACGCCATCTATGCCTGCAACGCGTCGACCAACGTTTCGGTGCGGTTGGGCGCGCTGGAGGATGTCGAGCGGTCCGAAGGCGAGGAAATCGGCCTGCGCGTCTTCATCGGCCAGCGGTCGGCCAGCATTTCCGCGTCGGACATGAACCCGGCGACGCTGGGGACGCTGGTGGAACGGTGCATCGCGATGGCGCGCGAAGCGCCCGAAGACCCCTATGCCGGGCTCGCCCCGGAAGACCGGCTGCTGCGCAAGCGCCCGCCCTCGCTCGACCTGGCGGACGAGGAGGAACCCGAGCCTGCGGCGTTGCGCGAAAGGGCCTTGCTGGCCGAGGATGCGGCCCGGTCCGTTCCCGGCGTCACCAACAGCGAAGGCGGCGGCGCTTCGAGCGGACGCAGCCAGGTGGCGCTGGCCACCAGCCATGGCTTCGCAGGCGCCTATGCGGGAACCAGCCATTCGACCTGGGCGAGCGTGCTGGCGGGCGCGGGATCGGACATGCAGCGCGACCATGCCAGCCACAATGTCCGCCACCTTGAGGATCTGGACGATGCCGAAACCATCGGCACCCGCGCCGGGCAACGGGCGGTGGCGCGGCTCAATCCGGTGAAGGTGGAAAGCGGCGTCATGCCGGTGATCTTCGAACCGCGCATCGGGTCCAGCCTGGTCGGCCATCTGATCGGCGGTATCGTCGGTCCGGCCATCGCCCGCCGCTCCAGCTTCCTGCTCGACATGCTGGGCCAGGCGATCTTCGACGCCGGGGTCACCATCATCGACGATCCGCTGTTGCATAGGGGGTTGCGTTCACGCCCGTTCGATGGCGAGGGGCTGCCGGTGGAACGGCGCGCGCTGATCGACCGGGGCGTCCTGACCGGATGGCTGATGGACAGCGCGTCGGCACGCCAGCTGGGGCTCGAGCCCACCGGCCACGCCAGCCGCGGCGGCAGCGGCGCGCCCGGTGCCAGCGTCACCAACGTTCATATGGAGCCAGGCACCGCATCGCCGGGCGACCTGATGGCCGATGTGAAGCGCGGCCTGTACGTCACCGAACTGATCGGCATGGGCGTGAATGGCGTCACTGGTGACTATAGCCGGGGTGCGGCGGGCTTCCTGATCGAGAATGGCGCGGTGACGCATGCGGTGTCCGAAATCACCATTGCCGGTAATCTCAAGGACATGTTCCGGGCGCTGACGCCCGCCAGTGACCTGCAGTTCCGATATGCGATGAACGTGCCGACGCTGCGTATCGACGGGATGACCGTTGCCGGGGGATGATCCCTTCCTGCGCGCGGTAGTGTCCGCCGCTGCCGACGCCGCCGACCATGCGCTGACGCTGTGGGCGGGGGGCGAAACCCGTGTGCGGCAATGGGAGAAAGTGCCGGGCCATCCGGTCTGCGAGGCCGACCTTGCCGTGGACGCCATGCTGCGCGAACGGCTGGCGGCGATCGATCCGGGCGCGGGCTGGCTGTCGGAGGAGACCGCCGACACGGTGCACCGGCTGGGCGTATCGCGCGTGTGGGTGGTCGATCCGATCGACGGAACCCGCGATTATCTGCGTGGCCGGCCGGGATGGGCGGTGTCGGTAGCGCTGGTGGAGGATGGCGCGGTGCGGCTGGGTGTGCTGGCCTCGCCGGCGCGCAACGAAACATGGATTGCACAGGCGGGCAAGGGCGCGACGCGCAACGGCGCTTTGCTGCGCGCCGGAGAACGCACCCGACTGCAGGGCGCACGGGTGCCGGCGGACCAGTTGCCGCGTCACGATCGCGACCTGGTGGCAGTAGCCAAGCCCAACAGCATTGCCCTGCGCATGGCGATGGTTGCCGCCGACGAGGCCGATCTGGTGGCGACGGTGCGATGGGGCAATGAATGGGACGTCGCGGCGTCGGCGCTGATCTGCGCCGAAGCGGGCGCGGTCGTGACGGACGCGCTGGGCGCGCCGCTTCGCTTCAACCGGCCGCAGCCCACCGCCTTCGGACTGCTCTGCGCCGCGCCGGGCATCCATGCGGCGGCGGTGGACCGGCTGAAGCCGCGCGCGGTCGAGATACTGGATCAGGCGCGGCCCTGACCGACTAGAGCATTTTCGCAGCGGACGGCATCGCCCGCTGCCTGGGAAAATCCGGAAAACAAAAGATAATTAGAGCATGATGCGATTCAGCATGAACGGATCATGCTCTAGCCTTGCTGCTTGAGCGTGAGCGGCAGGCCGGCGGCGAGGAACTGAACCTCCGCGCAGGCAGCGGCCACATGCTGATTGACCAGGCCGGCTGCATCGCGGAACCGGCGGGCGAGCGCATTGTCGGGCACGATCCCCAGACCCACTTCATTGGCGACGAGGATGACAGGGCCAGCCGCGCGAGCGAGCGCGGAAACCAGCGCGTCGGTGGCACGAGTGACGTCATGGTCGCCCAGGATCAGGTTGGTGGTCCAGAGCGTCAGGCAATCGACCAGGATGACCCTGTCAGGCGCGGCATGCGCATCCAGTGCGGCGGCGATGTCGACGGGCGCTTCCACCGTGCGCCAGCTCTCGCTCCGCTCCTGTCGATGGCGGTCGATCCGGTCGCGCATTTCATCATCAAAGGCCTGCGCCGTCGCAACGAAGAGACGATCAAGACCGGTCGCCTCGGCACGCGCCTGCGCGTGGCGGCTCTTGCCCGAGCGCGCGCCGCCCAGCACGAGAAGCAGGCCGGTCATGACGCGTCCTGCGCCATGGCCATCAGCGCATCGATGTCGAGATGGTCCTCAAGCTCGGCGGCGATGGCGTCCAGCGCGTGGTCGACGCTGACGTCATAGTCGGCACCGCTGCTGGTCGCCCCCAATCGTTCCAGCAGCGCGCGACGCATGCCGGCGCTGGCGAGAAGGCCGTGGACATAGCTGCCCATGACGCGACCGCACGGGCTGACGGCGCCGTCCGGCCGACCGTCGGCGAGCGAAGCAAAGGGACATTCGGCGTCCGTCCCCGATGTTTCGCCCATGTGCATTTCATAGCCGGTGAAGTCCGCGCCGAGCGCAGTGCCGGCGACCCGCTTGAGCGTCTTGGCGGGCGACAGCCGGGTTTCGATGTTGAGGAGGCCAAGGCCAGCGACAGAAGCAGGCGGACCTTCCAGGCCCAGCGGATCCCCCACCGTCCGCCCCAGCATCTGATAGCCGCCGCAAAGCCCAAGGATCGCGCCGCCGCGCCGGTGATGGGCGAGGATGTCGATGTCCCATCCTTCCCGGCGCAGGGCGTGGAGGTCGCCGATCGTCGCTTTCGATCCCGGCAGGATGATGAGCGCGGCGTCGGCCGGGATCGCCTGGCCTGGCGGGACCATCAAAAGACGCACGGCCGGTTCCAGCTTGAGCGGGTCCAGGTCGTCGAAATTGGAAATGTGCGGCAGGATGGGACAGGCGATCAACCGGGCGTGACCCGATATGGGTTGGCCACGTTCGAGTATCACCGCATCTTCGCTTGGCAGCCGCGCCGCGGCAGGGAGCCAGGGGACGATGCCGAAGCCGCGCCAGCCGGACAATGACTCCGTCTGCGCATAGCCGTCGCTGAAAAGCGCGGGGTCGCCACGAAACTTGTTGATGATGAAGCCTCGGATCATTGCCGCGTCCTGCGGGTCGATGACGGTTCGCGTGCCAACGACGGCTGCGATCACGCCGCCCCGGTCGATGTCGCCCACCAGCACCACCGGCACGCCGGCCGCGCGCGCGAAGCCCATGTTGGCGATGTCGCCGGCGCGCAGGTTGATTTCCGCGGGCGACCCCGCCCCTTCCACCACGACGATATCGCAGGCGGCGCGCAGACGGCGATAGCTGGCGAGCACGTCGGGAAGCAGCGGCGCGCGCGCCCGCCGGAAATTGCCGGTGCCAAGCGTCCCGCGCACCTGCCCATGAACGATGAGTTGGGACGTGTGGTCGGCCTGGGGCTTCAGCAGCACGGGGTTCATGTCGCTGTGTGGATCGACCCGGCAGGCGAGCGCCTGAAGCGCCTGCGCACGGCCGATCTCCCCGCCATCGACGGTAACGGCTGCATTGTTGGACATGTTCTGCGGCTTGAAGGGCAGGACGCGCAAGCCCCGGTTGGAAAGCGCGCGGCAGAGGCCGGCGACCAGCACGGACTTGCCGACGTCCGATCCGGTGCCCTGCAGCATCAGAGCGCCCACGCGACGCCCCCCGCGACGAGCCAGAGGAGGAGGCAGGCTCGGTGATAGATGTGCAGCGCCCGGCGGATGTCGTCCGGCCCCGCCGCTGCCCTCCCTCCGCCGATCCATGGCTTGTCCTGCATGACCCCGTCATAGGCGATCGGGCCGGCAAGGCGAAGGCCGAGTGCGCCCGCCATCGCCGCTTCGGCCCAGCCGGCATTGGGCGAGGCGTGGAGGCGGGCGTCGCGCGCCATAACGCGCCAGCCGCCGCCTCCGGCGACGCAGATCAGCGCGCCGCCGATCCGCGCGGGAAGGAAATTCAGCACGTCGTCCATCCGTGCCGCCGCCCAGCCGAACGCGCGCCAGCGTTCCTCGCGATGGCCGATCAGGCTGTCGGCGGTATTCACGGCCTTATATGCCCAGACGCCGGGCAGGCCCAAGGCCAGCAGCCAGAAGAGAGGCGCGGCGACGCCGTCGCAATAGCTTTCCGAGAGGCTTTCGATCGCGGCGCGCGCGACGCCCGCTTCATCGAGCGTGGCGGTGTCGCGGCCGACAATCATGCTCACGGCTCTGCGCGCCTGCGGCAGATCGCCGGCGCGCAGCGCATGTTCTACGGCGGAAACATGAGCGTGCAGGCTGCGCTGGGCGAGCGCTGGCCAGGCGAAGAGCGCGAGGAACGGCCAGGCCAGCGGGCCGGCAAGCGCATGCACCACGCTCTGGATCAGCGAGGCGGGTCCCGCAGACAGGAGCAGCAGCAGGGCGAGCGTCCCAACCCCCGCCAGCCTGCGCCGAGAGGGCGACAAGGGCGCGTGGTTCCAGCGGCGCTCGCAACCGTCGATGAGGCGGGCGAAGGCCCCCACCGGATGGCCGAAGCGCCGGTAGAGCGCGTCCGGCCAGCCGATCCCGGCATCCAGGGCAAGGGCGGCGAGCGCCACGGGTTCAGCCATCGGCCAGCGCTTTCATAACCCGGTCCAGCGCGGCTTCGTCGGGCGGAAGGCCAATGCGCAGCCATGCGGGATTGTCAGCGAACGGGCGGGTCAGGATGTGGCGACGGGCGAGCCGTTCGAACAGCGCGCGGGCGTCTGGCACTTGCAGCAAGCGGAACAAGGGGCATGCCCCGGTCATGGCGACCCCCGTGGCGTGAAGGCGGGCGTCAAGCCTGCTTGCCCGCATTGCCAGATCGTCGCGCGTGGTTTCAATCCAGTCACGATCGCGATAGGCCGCCGTTCCGATCGCGATGGCCGCCGCACAGAGCGGCCATGCGCCAAGGCTTAGGCGCAGGCGCGAGAGGATATGGGGCGCCGCCAGAACGAAGCCCAGCCGGACCCCGGCAAGGCCGAAATATTTGCCGAAGGACCGGAAGAGGATGAGCCGATCGTCCCGGCCGACCTCGCTCGCCAGGCTGATGCCGGGAGAGGCATCGGCAAAGGCTTCATCGAGCAACAGCCGGCCGCTGCAGCCCCTCCGATCGAGCAAATCGTGCATCCGGGCGCGATCCAGCACGCGGCCGTCGGGATTGTTGGGATTTGCAAGGATGAGGGTCGCGCCGTCGGCCTTTGCAACGTCCTTCAGCAGGAGCGGCGCGCTCCCGCCCAGCAGTTCCACGTGCGTGCGGTAGGTCGGCGTCAGGTGGAAAGCGGGTCCCGAAAAAAGCTGACCCATGAGGCGCAACCCGATCTCCGTTCCCGGCACCGCACAGACATGATCGGGGGCCACGCCGAAATGACCAGCAGCGGCGGCTTCGAGAGCATCCAAGTCCGCTTCGCCCGGCAGGCGCGACCAGTCGATGGCGAGCGGGGGCACCGGCCATGGGTGGGGATTGATGCCGGTCGACAGGTCAATCCAGGGCGCGCCCTGATCGCCAAAAGCAGCGCGCGCAGCGGCGAGGTCGCCGCCATGCCAGGTCCAGCGATCGCTCATGGAAGCGCCGCCCATAGGAGGGAGGCAAGCAGCAGGCCACTTTCCATGAGTTCGATGCCCGCGCCATGGCCGTCACCCGAAATGCCGCCGATACAGCGGCGCAGCCACAGGCCCCAGAGCGGCAGCAGCAATGGTGTCGCCAGAAGCGCCGGCATGAAGCAGGCCGCAGCGATCAGGTAAAGGCTCCAGACCAGCAGATCCACCGTCCGCACGACGTGCCTGAAGCGGGAGCCCAGCCCGTCATGCAGAGGCGGCAAGGTCCGCGTCCAGACGAGCGGGCCGATGCGCGCGGCAAACGGGATCAGGATGACGGGCAGGAAGAGGGTGCGGTCCAGCAGGGCATGGAGGAGGACCAATTTGGCCAGAAGCTGAGTCACAATGGCGACGACGGCGAAACTGCCAACGTACGGGTCGGCAAGAACAGCGCGGAGATGCGCGCCATCCTTGCCCTTATGCGCGGCGCCGGCGGCATCGGCAATGTCGCCAAGCCCGTCAAGATGCAGCGCCCCGGTCAGCAGGGTCCATGCCAGCAAAGCCAGCAGCGCGCCGGTCCAGCTGTCGAGCCTGCAGCCAAGCCACGCGGCCGCAGCGATGAACAGGCCGAGAATCAGGCCAACCGCCGGGAACCAGCGCATCGACCGGGCGAATGACGCGTCGGTCGCGGCGATGCGCGGCGTCGGCAGGCGCGTCAGGAACTGAATGGCGACGATCAGGCCCTTCATGCGCGCAACCCCACGATTTGCGCGCCGCCATCGGGTTCCGGCCAGATACGGAGGGTTAGCAAAGCCGCATAGGGCAGGTCGAAGGACCAGAGCTGCGCCGGCGCGAAGCCGCAGAGATGCGCGAGCGCCGCCCGCATTGCTCCGCCGTGGGTGAGGACGAGAATGTCGCCCGCAGGGCGCCCGGCGATGGCCGCGCCGACACGATCGACAAGGTCGGACCAGCGTTCGCCCTTCGGCGGTGGATAACCATCCGGGTCTTCGTAAAAGCGGTCGAGCATCGGCGGGTCGATGCTGACCGGGTGCAGGCCGTCCCACGCGCCGAAGTCCAGCTCTCGCCACCGGGGATCGACAGCGAGGGGGAGCCGATCGCGATCCGCAATGGCTTTTGCTGCATCGCGCGCGCGGCTGAGATCGGAACTCATGACCGCATCCAGGGCGAGGCCGCGCGCGCGCGCGAGGCAGGCGGCGTTCCCCGCCGATGTCGATGCCGCATCGGTCCGGCCCAGCAGCAGGCCTGGCCTTTGCGGCGCGCCGTGACGCAATAGGTGGAGCAGGCGCGCGCTCATGCCCCGGATGACACCCCCGCTTCCGCGAAGGTCGCCATATGGGCGTGGGTGGCGAGTGCGGCGCGAACGATCAGGGTCGCGACCGCCGCGCCGCTGCCCTCGCCAAGGCGCATGCCGAGACGAAGCAGCGGCTCAAGGGCAAGCCGGTCGAGCAGGAGGCGATGGCCCGGTTCGGCCGAGCAATGGCCCGCCAGGCAATGATCGACGATGGCGGGGGTGGCGGCGGCCAGCGGCGCAATGGCCGCGCAACTGATGAATCCGTCGAGAATGACCGGAATGCCGAGCTGTCGCGCGCGCAGGACCGCGCCAGCCATGGCGGCGATCTCCCGCCCGCCGAGGCGGCATAATGTGTCGAAAGGGCTGTGCGGCGCATCGGCGTGGTAGGCGAGCGCGTCCGCAACGACACGGATCTTGCGGCCGACGCCGTCGGCATCAAGCCCCGTGCCCGGTCCCACCCAGTCGGACGCCGCGCCGCCGAAGCTGCGCGCGGCGAGGGCGGCAGCGGCGGTCGAATTGCCGATGCCCATTTCGCCCAGGATGACGGCATGGAGGCCCGGTTCCACGGCGTCCGCGCCAATGGACAGGGCGGCCAGGCATTCCGCTTCGGTCATGGCAGGCGCGCAGGTGAAATCAGCCGTCGGGCGGTCAAGCTCTATCGGCAGCACGCGGATTTCGAGGTCTGCAAGGGCTGCCAGCGCGTTGATCGCGGCGCCTCCGGCCGCGAAATTGCCGACCATTTGCGCGGTGACTTCGGGCGGAAAGGCGCTGACGCCATGCACGGCCACACCGTGGTTGCCGGCGAAGATCAACGCCCTGCCCCGTTCGAGCACCGGCCTTTCCCTGCCCTGCCAGCCGGCAAAGAACAGCGCGATCTCCTCCAACCGGGCCAGCGAACCGGGCGGCTTGGTCAACTGCGCCTGCCGCGCCCGCGCCGCCAGGATCGCGCACCTGTCGGGACCGGGCAGCGCGGACAGCGCAGATTCGAACCGGGCGCGCGTTGGGAATATCATATCGCAACAAATCCTTCCGGTGGCGACCGTGTGATGAAATGGCCTTTCACGCCTTCGGGCCAGTCGGCGTAGGGCACCTGTCCATGGGCGCTGTCGGCATAGCGGACGGCATAGTCGAGGATGGCACGCGCGGCCGCATGGTCCGGGGCGAAGCGGCCCAGCACATAGCTGACCTTGCCGGGCGCGCGCAGATGGACAGTGCAATGATCCCCACAGGCGAACAGGCACGGCATGTCGTGGATCGCAATACCGGCATAGCGCGCGTCAGCCGCCTGAAGGGCGCGGAGCGCCTGTCCGAGGCGCGCGCCGCCGCGCACGCCTCGTTCGTCATCCCGATCGCCCGCCGAAAAGCGGCAGGTGCTGCATGTGACGACGGCGGTTCCGCCTTCCACCGCCTTCAGCATCGGACCGGCTCCATCAAAAGCGGCCCCATCAGAACCGGCCGCGCAAACCGGCATAGACGCTGCGTCCCAACGCGCCGTAGCGATAGGCGGTCATGTAGCTTTCATCGAACAGGTTCTCGACCCGCGCGTAGAGGCGGAGGTTGTCGTGCAGCGCAACTTCGGCGCGCAGGTCGACCAGCGTGTAGCCGTCCAGCCGCTGCGCGTTCGAGGCATTGTCGAAACTGTGGCCCGACCAGCGCAGGGCAGCCCCGGTGGTAAGCCCGAACGGCCAGGCGTAGCTGATCGAGGCATTGGCCTGATTGCGCGGCCGGCGGGGCAGCCACCGGCCGAAATTCGCGCCGGGCGAGCGGTCCTCCGCCACGGTCCAACTATAATTGCCGTCGAGGATCAGGCCCTTGGTCGGCTCCACACTGGCCTGCGCCTCTATCCCGTGCGCCTGCGTCCGGGCGACATTCTGATAATAGCCGCTGCGGCGGATGGTGGTGCTGCCCGGCTGGAAACAGAGGGGCAGGCTGGATGTTGCAGAGCAGCTGTTGAAGATGATCTGGTCACGGGTGGCGCGTTCGAACCATGCGCCGCCCAGCCGCACCCGGCCGCCAAGGAAGCGCTGCTCCACCCCCGCATCCCAGCCATGGGCGCGTTCCGGGTTCAGCGCCTGGTTCCCATATTCGGAAAAAAGCTGGTAGAGGGTGGGTGCCTTGAAACCCTCGCCATAATTGGCGCGCAACACCGTGCCGGTCGGCAGGGCCAAGACCGCGCCTGCCGAGCCCAATGTCCGGCCACCGAAACGGTTGTGATCGTCATGCCGGACGCCGCCGGTGAGGGTGAGGCCGCTCACGGGTTCGGCCGACAACTGGCCATAGACGCTGCTGATTTCCGCCCGGCCACGCGCCACCGGAGGGATGGGAATGGCGAGCGAGGCTGGCGGCGATACGCTGCGGAAACGGGAGCGTTCATTTTCCACCCCGAACTGGGCGGTCCATGTATCGCTGATGGCGAAGCTGCCCTGATATTCCAGCCGCTGATTGCGGCCGGCCGAATCGAATGTCTTCGTCCGGGCGAGGCGGGGGTCGAAATTGTCCCGGTCGGTGTCGGTGTAACCATAGCCGATCCGGTTGCGGAACCGGCCATCGAGCAGGTCGAGTCGCAAGCCCGCATAGCCGACGAACTCGCGATTGGTGCCATAGGCGGGGTTGTCGCCGCTGGTGGCGTCGAATGCGGTGCGCCCGCTGGAATAATAGCCCCGCAGATCAGCGATCAGGTTGGCCGCCAGGGCGATTTCGGCGCGGCCGGTCAACTGGCGGTTGCGATAGCCGTCCCGTTCCCGGCCGCCGAAGGCCGGGGCGACGGCCGAAATGCCCGCGGTGGTGAAGCTCTGCCCCCCGATGCGCCAGCGCACCGGACCATTGACGCCGCCGACCGCAGCGCGCGCGCTGACCGTATCGCGCGATCCGGCCTCTATATCGAAGCTGCCTTCCATCGCCTGCGTCGGCAGCGGCGTGACGACATTGACGACGCCGCCGATCGCCTGGCTGCCCCAGAGGATCGACTGCGGCCCGCGCAGCACTTCGACGCGGCTGACGTCTCCCACCAGCAGATTGGCGAAATTATAGCCGCCGCCCGCAGAAGATGGGTCGTTGAGCTTCACGCCGTCGATGACGACCACTGTCTGGTCGCTTTCCGCGCCGCGAATGCGCAGCGAGGTGGACGTGCCGTAGCCGCCGTTGCGCGACATGCTGACGCCCGGAGTGCGCAGCAGCAGTTCGGTAACGCCGATGTCCTGCATCCGGTCGATCGCCGCCTTGTCGAGGGCAGTGATCGACGCCGCCACCTTGTCGAGCGGCAGGGCGAGGCGGGTGGCGGTCACCAGGATTTCCCGGCGATCTGGTTCGTCGGTGGCGGCCGCCGCCGCGGCGTCCGGCGGCGGGGCGGTCTGTTCGGCGGCGGCATCAGCGAGCGGGGCGGACGAAAACAGGAATATAAGTGCAGTCAAAGTCGACATTTTTTTACAGCCCAAGCAGGACGGGCCGCATCGCGCGGGGGCATGCCGGGCCGAAGGCACGACGCTTCCCCCGCAGCGATGCGGTTCCGAGCGTTCTGCCGTCATGCGGGTTTACCCCCGTCCGCCCGGCACACCCTGTCCGCGCGAAAGACGACTGCAGCAGGCAGGTCTCCTGGCTAGCGGGTCGGCGCCGGTTGGCCGCCTTCTCGGGACATGCGTCCCAATGGCGATTGGCCAATGGCTCTCCGCTTACAGTTGCAGGGGCAGCCGGGTTTTTCCCGTTCCCTTTTGATCCCCCGTCAGGGGGAACCTGTTGCATTGCCGCCGATAAGCAGGCGGCCGACAAAGGTCAATCGTTCGTTACGCGGCCGATCGGGATGATCGTCGGACGGGATGCGGACAGGTCGATAACGGCATCTATGCCATAGACCGCGCGCAACCGATCGGCGGTCAACACCTCCGAAGGCGTCCCTTGCGCCACGAGAAGGCCCCGATCAATGAGCAGGATGCGGTCGCAATAGCGCGCCGCCATCGTCAGATCGTGCAGCACGGCGGCGACGGTCGATCCCCGTCGCGCTTCTTGCCCCAGCAAGTCCATGACGTCGATCTGGTGCCCCGGATCAAGCGAGGCGAGCGGTTCGTCGACCGCGAGCGCCGGCGCCCCGACAGCAAGCGCGCGAGCGAGCATGACCCGCGCCCGCTCGCCGCCGGACAGCCGGGTTGCGTCCCTATCGGCAAGGTGCAGGACATCGGCGCGGGCCATTGCTTCGCCGATGGCGGCCTGATCGGCCGCTCCGATGCGGGACAAGGGGGCAAGATGCGGCAGGCGACCAAGCGCGACCACGCGCGCGACGCTGAGCGGCCAGTGCAGCGTCTGGCCCTGCGGCAGATAGGCGATCCGCTGCGCAAGGTCGCGCGGCGCAACTTCCGAAAGCCGCTGCCCGTCGATGGTGACTTCACCCTGTGCAATGGGGGTGAGGCCGAGCATGGCGCGCATCAGCGTGGATTTCCCCGCGCCATTGGGGCCGATGATCCCGGTGAACAGGCCAGGCGCGAAATCGGCGTCGATGGCATGCAAAATGGGCCGGCGGCCAAGCGCGACGGATAACTGGCGAACGGCGATGCTCACCATGTGCGACGCTCCCTGAGCAGATGGAGGAGGAAGACAGGTACGCCCAGGAAAGCCGTCACGACGCCGAGCTTCAATTCGTTGGTGGTCGGAACCAGCCGGACGAGAATGTCCGCCGCGGTCAGCAACACCGCCCCGCCCAGCAGGGAGGGAAGAAGGATGGCGGACGGGCTGCGATCGGTCAGCGGACGGACGATGTGCGGCACGATCAGGCCGACGAAGCCGATCGCGCCCGACACGGCGACTGCGCCTCCCACCCCGATCGCGACGCCCAGCAGCAGGCGAAGACGCGTCCGGCGCAGATCGACGCCGAGGGAGCGAGCGCCGTCCTCCCCCAGCGACAGCGCATCCAGCGCCCGCCCGTCGAACAGCAGCAGCCCCGCGCCCAGCAGGATGCAGGGTAGCGCGATCCAGACATGCTCCATCGACCGGTTCTCGATCGATCCGAGCAACCAGGCCATGATTTCCATCGCGGCAAAGGGGTTGGGCGACAGGTTCAAGGCCAGGCTGATCCCCGCCCCCGCGAGCGTCGAGATGGCGATCCCGGCAAGGATGAGGCCGAGCGGGCTTTCCGACCGGCCTCCGAGCGCGATCAGCAGGATCAGCGCCAGCAGGGCGGCAAGGATCGCCAGCAGCGGGAGCATTACGGGATGCACAACATAGAGGCCGAAATAGATCGCGCCCACCGCGCCGAGCGCCGCCGCGTTGGACGCGCCCAAAACGGATGGTTCGGCAAGCGGATTGCGCAAATAGCCCTGTAGCACCGCGCCCGCCAGGCCAAGCATACCGCCCACGATCAGGCCGACGATGGTGCGCGGCAGACGCAGGTCGAACAGGATGGTGGCGGCGACCCGGTCGCCATGGCCCAAGATAGCCGCGCCGATCCGGTCGGGACCGAGCGCCACCGGCCCGAAGGCGAGCGAAACGACGGTGACCGCCGCCAGCCCGCCGATCAGGACCGGGATCAAGGCACGGCGGCGCGAGGGGGGAATGTCAGGATTGGGCACGATGCCTCGCGATATGGGGGTGAGCCGTGTCTCTTGTGTCGTCGGGGCTTGACGTTATGGACGTTGGGTCATGAAGCGCTTCCCTCCTGTCCCCGCCCGCCAGATCATGGCCAGCCTGATGCTGTTGCTGTGCGGCGGCGCGACCGGCGCGACCCTTCCCGTCGATGGTGAACGGGCGAGAGCCGCTGTTCCGCGCCGGATCGTGTCGCTTAACCTGTGCGCCGACCAGCTGGTGCTGGCGCTGGCCGACCGCAGCCAGATCGCCGGCCTGACGCATAATGCAACCGATGTCGAAATGTCGGCGGCCGCCCGTCAGGCACAGGGGCTTCCGATTCTGGGCGGATCGGCAGAAGAAGTGCTGGCGGCCGACCCGGACCTGATCGTCGGCATGTCGCCACAACGCCATCCCGCCGCCGCCGCGCTCGACCCCGCGCGCTACGCCGTCGTCGACCTGACATCCGCCGAGACCTATGGGACCATCGTCGCGTCGATCCGCCAAGTTGCCAGGGCGGTGGGCCATCCGGCGCGCGGCGAGGCACTGATCGCCGGAATGGACGCGGATCTGGCGCGGATCGGACGGGCCCGACCGGGACTTGTCGCTGCTTATTATCAGCGGCGGGGCTACATGACCGGCACGGACACGTTGATCGACGAGTTGATGCAGCGCGTGGGCCTCACCAACCTTGCTTCGAAGATCGACAAGCCGCCCTTGTCGCAGATGAGCCTGGAAGAGATGGTCGCCGCCCGGCCCGATTATCTGATCATGGAAAGCGCCACCGATCAGGTGGCGGACCAGGGGACCGAAATGCTGCACCACCCCGCCCTCGCCGGCATCAAGCGGATCAGCATCCCGCAGGCATGGACGGTGTGCGGGGGCCCCGCCTATGTGAAGGCGGCGCGGGCGCTCGCGATGGCGCGCTAGGGTCCGCCCGGTCAAAATTCGATTCCGGCCTGCGCCCGGACGCCCTGGTCACGGAAAGGATGTTTGAGCTGCGTCATCTCCGTGGCGAGGTCGGCCAGGTCCAACAGTGCGTCGGGCGCATTGCGGCCGGTGACGATCACATGCTTCATCGCCGGCCTTGCCGCCAGCACATCCAGCACCTCGGCCAGCGGCAGATAATCGTAGCGCAGGACGATGTTCAGTTCGTCGGCAACCACCATGGCATAGGCCGGATCAGCGATCATGCGCTTTACTTCCTCCCACGCCGCGCGCGTCGTTGCGATGTCGCGTGCGCGGTCCTGCGTGTCCCAGGTAAAGCCCTCCCCCATCGGCTTGAATTCCACCAGATCGGGGAAAGCGTCGAACACCGCCTTTTCGCCGGTCGCCATGGCGCCCTTCACGAACTGGATCACGCCCACTTTCTGCCCATGGCCGATCGCGCGCACCACCATGCCAAGCGCGGCCGTGGTCTTGCCCTTGCCCTTGCCTGTATGGACGATCAACAGGCCCTTTTCGGCCGTGCGGCTGGCGACGATCCTCCGCTGGGCCGCCTGCCTGCTGCGCATCCGCGCCTTATGCTCTTCCTCGCTGCGCTGCATCGTCCCGATCCTGTCCCGCGCCGGAGCTATCGGGCGGGGCGTGCCATGCCTGTCCCGATCGCGGGATGGACGATGGCCGGACAGGCGTCCTGAGACGGGCGCTCGCCCCCGGACGCGTGACCGCGCGGCCCCAGCCGCATCACATATGTCGCTCAGACGGACTCAGACCGTGCCTCGGCCAATCCCTGGGCCAAAGGCAAGAGCGACCAGACGCCGGCAGGTCTCCTGGCTCGCGGGTCATGGCTTGATGCACGCCTTCCCAGATCAGCCGCGCAACGCGGCAGGCCCAGTGGCTGCTTCCTTGCTCGAAGGAAGCGCTGTGCATCGCGCTCGCCGCTTACAGTTGCAGGGACAGCTGCGGATTTGGGCATGCGAGCCCAAAGGCCCCACCCACACCGCCTTCCCATTTTAAGCCTCTTTCGAGGCACCGGCGCGATCTTTGCCCGGACATCAGCGATGGCCGGACGATCAAGGCGATAATGGCGGCGGTGCCGGGCCGCAACTTCTTTTGCAGATGGGACGGGATCGAAAGGCCGATCAGATCGGCACCGCGGTCGTATATTTGACCTGTGCCAGCGCGAAATGCGACGATCCGGTGGCGACCGAAGGATGGCGCAGCACGGTGCGCATCAGGAAGCGCGTATAATCCTCCACATCGGCCACCAGGATGCGCAGCAGATAATCCCAGTCCCCGGACATCGAATAGCATTCGATGATTTCGTCGCGCGCGGCGACGAAGCTTTCGAACGCCTCCGTCGTTTCGGCCAGATGATTCTTGATCTTGATGTGGCAAATGACGTTGACGCCCCGGCCGACGCGCGCCGCATTTACAAGGCGGACGGGTCGCGCCAATATGCCGTCCGCTTCCAGCGCGCGCATCCGCCGCCAGCAGGAGGCGGTGGAAGCACCGACCCGCTCGGCCAGGTCCGCATGGCTGATAGAAGCATCGCGCTGCAGTTCCTGGAGCAGCTTGCGGTCGATGGCGTCGAGGGGGCGGGACGCGGTCATCTCCCCTGCCCTGCTCCGTGGAAATGTGGTGCGCCAGTGCGTGTCATGATGAAATATCCGCAGCGATCATCTGTTCGTGAAAGCATCTTATCTATGATGGCCCAATTCCCGCAAGCTTTGAGATGGATATCCGCGCAATCATGGTAGGCTGTGGTCATGGCAGAGGATAATGCACCGCCCGAGGGCGCGGCTCCGGACTGGACCATATCGCAGGACTGGGCATCCTACAGCGCCGGCGAGCATGCCGTCTGGGACCGGCTGTTCGCCCGCCAGTCGCGCATGTTGCCGGATCGGGTCGTCCCCGCCTTCATGCAGGGGCTGGACGTGCTGCGCATGTCGAAACCCGGCATCCCCGACTTCGACGAACTGAACGAGCGCTTGTTCCGTGCGACCGGATGGCAGGTCGTCGCCGTGCCGGGTCTGGTGCCGGACGCGATATTCTTCGAGCATCTTGCCAACCGGCGCTTCGTCGCGGGCCGCTTCATCCGAACGCCCGAACAGTTCGACTATCTGCAGGAACCGGACATTTTCCACGATGTGTTCGGCCATGTGCCGCTGCTCGTCCATCCGGTCTTCGCCGATTATATGCAGGCCTATGGCATGGGCGGGCTGCGCGCCGCGAAACTCGGCATGATAGAGGCGCTGGCCCGGCTCTATTGGTACACGGTCGAGTTCGGCCTGATCCGCGACGGCGGGGACATCAAACTTTATGGCGCGGGGATCGTATCTTCCTACGGCGAAAGCCTTTTCGCGCTCGACGACCCGTCGCCCAACCGGATCGGCTTTGATCTGGAGCGCGTGATGCGGACGCGCTATCGCATCGACGATTATCAGCAGAGCTATTTCGTGATCGACAGTTTCGACGATCTGTTGCGGCAGACGCGCGACGCAGACCTTGGCCCGATCTACGACCGGCTGCGCGGAATGGACATGATCGCCGAGGACGCGCTGCTGCCCACCGACAGGGTGCTCCATGCCGGAACGCAGGCCCACGCGTTCGCCAGCGACCGATAGTTCCCCGATATTGTCGGCGAACCGCCATGCGCATCCAGCCCGACGATCCGTTCGCGGTTCACAGCATGCGGCCGCGATGCGGTGGGCCAGGCGCGCTCAACTATTTGGCCGCACCGGTCAGTTCCTCCTCCTTGAAGACACGGCCATTGGCGATGACCGTCTTCACCTTGAAGGTGTTGGCGATATTCTCGCGCGGATCGCCTTCTATCAAGGTGATGTCCGCCAGCTTCCCCGATTCGAGCGTGCCGGCGTCGAGATTTAGCGCCCTCGCCGGATTGACCGTGGCGGTCTGGAGGGCCTGGAAGGGCGTCAGGCCCGCATCGACATAGGAGGCGATCTCCGCATGGAGATTGGTGGCGATCATCGTGTCCGTGCCGGCCACCACCTGCGTGCCGGCGTCGTACATCTTTTTGAGACTGACCATCATGCCCGCCATCATCGGCCGGATCAGACCCTCGAAGGGGCTGCGTTCGGTGACCGACCGTTGCGCCCAGGCGGGATACAGCTTCAGTCGCGGATCATTCCTATAGGCGGGATATTTGGCGAGATAGCCCGACAGCGCGCCGAACATCGTCGGCGTCAGGGTGCGGCCGGAACGTCCGAACAGCTGGACCACATCGTCATAGGCCATGCCCATCGGCCCCTGCTTGGGCGAATAGCCGCGTCGGCTGGTGGCGCCCATATGCTCTGTCCCGTCGACGCCGGTGTAGGCGGCCGGGAAGATTTCGTGACCGGACACCGGCACGCCCATGGCGTGCGCGGCCTCGACGATACGCCGCTGGCCAAAGTCCGTCATGCGGACATAGCTTTTGATGATGTCATATTTGAGCGCCTTGGCCCGGGCCAGTTCGCGCTCCAGATGCGCCGGACCCGATACGGCGACGCCCATCTTGTAATAGACGCGCTGCCATTCCAGCAACGGGCTGGCAGTGTAGAAACGCGGGCTGATGCGGACGCCGGCTTCGCTGGCCTCCCGATCCTCGACCGCGTCATAAACCATGGTCCCGGGATCGCGCACGGTGGTGATGCCATAGGCCAGCCATGCCTTTTCCAGGTTGGAGCCGAAATCCTTCTGAATATGCGCATGATATTCGATAAGACCGGGGATTGCCGTCAGCCCCGGCGCATCGACATAGGTGACGGACGGATCGCGCGCGCCCGCGTCATGATCGCGGATTGCGGTGATGCGGTTGCCATCGATCACGATATCCTTGTTCAGCTGGGTCTCGTCACGGACCGAATCGATCAGCTTGCCGACATGAACGATGGTGCGGCCGGTCGGCTTGGCGAGACGGTAGTGGAGGTCGAGCGGCGCCTCGGTAACGGCGCCGGTCTCGACGTTGACGGTCTTGAGCGTGTCGTCGGACTGAAACAAGATGGTTTTGCTGTCGGCGGTCCAGCTCGGGAAGAAGGCCGTGTCAGACGCCAGCGCGCGGGGCGGACCAAGCGGCTTGCCGTCCTTGTCGACAGGCCAGACCTTCAGCAGCCCCTCGTATATGCCCGCCATCCACTTTCCGTCGGGAGACCAGGCGGGGCCGCTGCCGCTGCGCGTGTCGAGCGACATATTTTCTTCCGGAATCTGCCAGAAGGGTTCGGTCTTGCCATCGATCGGGATCACATAGGCCTGGTTGGTGCCTTCGCGGAAGCTGGCCGAATATTTGTGGCTCAGGCTGATGACGACATATTTGCCGTCGGCCGACCAGCTAGGGCTGCCCGGCTGGCCCAGTGACTTTTGAAGCCGCGTGACCTTTCCCGTTGCGACATCCACCATGCACACGCCCGCCACGCCCCACTGGCCGTCAATATCGAGGAAGGCGACCTTGGTGCCGTCGGGCGACCAGGCCGCGCCCAGCGGCTGCGTGTCCATGTCGGTAAGCTGCCGGTCTTTGCCGGTCGCCAGGTCGCGGATGAACAGTTCCGGGAGGCCGCCGGCCCGGTCGGAGGACCAGACGATGCTCTTGCCGTCGGGCGACCAGGCGGGATCGGCGTCGAGCGCGGCGTCCTTCGTCAGATTCTCCGGCGCGCCGCCCTTGCTCGAGACCACGTACAGATCGCCAAGCGCGACGAAGGCGATGCGGCTGCCATCCGGCGAGATTTTCGGATGGACGATGCCCAGCGCCTTGCGCGGTGCGGCCGAATCCCAGTCGCGCTTGGCGCGGGCATAGCTCGGACGGCTCGCTTCCAGCGTCGCGGCGAAATCGACGGTCGACAGGTTTTTGCCGACGCGATGGCGGATTTTGCCGTCAGACACATAATAATAGCCGCGCCCGTTCCACGAGAGGCGGAAGGGAAAGACATTCTCGCTGCCGCTCACGACCGCGCCGTCGATTTCCAGCCGCGACCCCTTGGGATCGGAGGCGACATAGGCCAGTTGCCCCGCCGGGCCGAAGGAGGGAGCGTCGAGCCGGACGCCCTCGACCGCCTTCAGCGGGCTTTCCTTGCCATCAGCCAGCGTCGTCGCGAACAGCGACGCCCTGGTCATGCCCTCCTGGCTGGAATAGGCAATGCGCGCGCCATCGGGCGACCAGGTCGGCATCCGGTCTTCCAGCGGGCCTTTCGTCACTTGTCGAAGGGCGCCGCTGGCCAGGTCGATCGTCCAGATGTCGTAGCTGCTGCCAGACCGGTCGGAGGAGAAGGCGATCGTCCCGCCATCCGGCGAAAAGGCCGGTTCGCGATCGTCGTAGGTGCCGTTGGTCAGCTTCTTCGCATCGCTCCCATCGGGCCGGATTATCCAGAGGTCGTAGCCGCCATCGCGATAGGCGAAATAGGCGAGGCGCGATCCATCCGGCGCCCAGACCGGCTGGCGCGCGTCCCAGAAATAGTCGGTGATGCGCTTCGCCTTGCCACCCTTCGCGGGCACGATCCAGAGCGTACCCTGCAGGTCCATCGCCAGCCACTTGCCGTCCGGAGAGGCGGAAACCGCCAGCGATGTGCCTTCATGGACGTCGAAAGCGACCGGCGTCTCTCCGCCGGGTGGCGGCAGGTTGGCCGGTTGTGCTGATGCCGAAGCGGCCATGGCCACCGCCATGCCCGATACCCACGCCTTCATACAAAGCTTCGTCAATTGACCTGCACCTTCGAATTTTGCGACGCTCGTTCGAATAAAAGTCACCGCGTCAGACACATGAGTGAAACGGATAGGCTTTGCCCAACCCACTACGGGGCGAGGTTCAAGGCTGGCATCGCGCGAACAGATAACCCCAGCGTGCAGAACCCAGCGGCCTCGTCCTCGTGGCAGCGGACGCGGCGATCGTGAAGGGCATGTTGGCGCGTGGCGACCGTCAGCATGACATTGCTGCGTGGTTCGGAGTGAACGGCGGCCGGATTGCAGAAATAGCGACCGGGTACCGCTTCCCTCTGGTGGAGCCGGCGGAAGCGGAAGATCTTCCGCCTCCTGGACCCTATCCGGCAGGAAGGGTGGCCATTCTGGGAACGTCGGCCGCAGTTATGCTCCCCAAGCCCAAACGCAGCAAAGGTCACCTCTCGGCGACCCTGCCAACTGTCCGTATCTGCATCGGAAAACTGGAGCGGGCGAAGGGATTCGAACCCTCGACCCCAACCTTGGCAAATCTAGACTGATGCTTCTATGGGGTTCGTTCAGCTACGCCAGAGTATGACAAGTAACTGTTTTATTATGATTCCTCCCGTGCTACACTTCGCTCGAACATGACCCAATCGACCCTGTTGGTGGACCCGTGGTGGTCCCGGCGTCGATACGGGTCCACAAGGAGTGAAGTAAGCGGGTCAGCGTTCAACGGCGAAATTGACGCGCGATCTTTGCGAACGGGCGGAGAAGCGCGAAGAGCAATATGAGCTCTGGGACGCCGAAATCGCTGGCTTCGGCCTGCGCATCATGCCGAGCGGCGTGAAATCATTCATCGTGCGCTATCGCGCTGATGGTGGGGGGCGTACCGCCAAGCGCCGCACCTATACACTTGGTCGTTTTGGCGCACTGACAATCGACCAGGCCCGCAAGAGCGCCAAAACCGTCCTCGGTGCAGTTGCCAATGGCCAGGACCCCGGAGAAAAACGGATCGCCAAGCGCGGGGAGATGCTGATCTCTCAACTGCGCGATCTGTACGAAAACGCGGCTGCGTGATCCAGCGTGGCAAAAAGATCGGGCAACCGATGAAACCGCTCACGAAAAAGTACACGATCGCACGCATCGACCATCACATTGTCCCGCTGCTTGGTCGCAAGCGGATCGGTGACGTGAGCATTGCGGACGTCGAGCAGTTCGCGGTCGATGTTGCCAGCGGCAAGACGGCGCGCGATGAGAAGATCGGACACCGTCAGCGTATCATCCATCCGATTTCCGACGACATTCCTGAGGACCAGATCTTCTGTCTGAGCCTGCCCTTCCTCATGGGACGCCACCCCTTCATCCAGGGTATAACCAGCGCGCACGAATTGGGCGGAGTGGTCGGGGAAAAGCTGGCCGCTGCTGTCGGCCGTTGTTACGACGATGACGCCGCGCTGGTGGAACGGACTGCTGCTTGAAGCTACTCGACGATCCGCAATGCCTCGCCATCTCGCCCAACGATGGGCGACCGGCATAGTCTTCGACCTGGATTCCGTTGATGCAGATCAGTCGGATCTGAGAATGATCCGCAACACGGACGTACCTGTCTTTCAGACGTTGGGATGATCGAAGGCCGGTGTTCGCCGTGCCAAGCAAAAATCCAAAATGAAAAGGGCGCCTCATGGCCAACCGCAATCCTAGCACGTCTACACCTCAAGGCGGAGAAACGCATCAAACGGCCGCCAGCGGCGCTGGCGCCGATGCCATCCTCACCACCAATCAGGGCATCGCAGTTTCCGACAATCAGAACAGCTTGCGGTCAGGCACGCGTGGCCCCACCTTGCTGGAAGATTTCGTCCTTCGCGAAAAAATCTTCCATTTCGACCATGAGCGCATTCCCGAGCGCATCGTCCATGCCCGCGGGACGGGCGCGCACGGCTATTTCGAAGCCACCGACGATATTTCCGACCTCAGCAAGGCGGCGCTCTTTACCAAAGGTGAGAAGACCGAAGTCTTCGTGCGCTTTTCGACCGTAGCGGGTGGCGCGGGGTCGGTGGATACGCCGCGCGACGTGCGCGGCTTCGCGGTCAAATTCTACACGCGCGAAGGCAATTGGGATCTGGTCGGCAACAATATCCCCGTCTTCTTCATCCAGGATGCGATGAAATTCCCGGACCTGGTCCATGCCGTGAAGATGGAGGCCGACCGCGGCTATCCGCAGGCAGGGAGTGCGCACGATACCTTCTGGGACTGGGCGAGCCTGATGCCCGAAACCACGCACATGCTGATGTGGGCGATGTCCGACCGGACCCTGCCGCGCAGCCTGCGCATGATGGAGGGGTTCGGCGTGCATACGTTCCTGCTCGTCAACGCGGCCGGCGACACGCATTTTGTCAAATTTCACTGGAAGCCAAAACTCGGCCTGCAATCGACGATCTGGGACGAGGCGCTGAAACTTCAGGCGGCCGATAACGACTATCATCGCCGCGACCTGTTCGAATCGATCGATGCCGGCGATTTCCCTGAATGGCAGCTTGGCATCCAAGTGTTCGACAAGGCCTTTGCCGATGCCCAGCCTTATGATGTGCTCGACGCGACCAAGCTGATCCCGGAGGAGGATGTGCCTGTGCGCATCATCGGCCGGCTGGTGCTGGATCGCAATGTCGATAATTTCTTTGCCGAAACCGAGCAGGTTGCCTTCTGCCCCGGCAATATCGTACCGGGCATCGATTTTTCCAACGATCCGCTGCTTCAGGGGCGGCTCTTCTCCTATCTCGATACGCAGAAGTCCCGGCTGGGCACGGCCAATTTCCACCAGATTCCGGTGAACGCGCCACGCTGCCCTTTCCAGAATTTCCAGCGCGACGGGCACATGCAGATGGCGGTGCCCAAAGGCCGCGCCAATTACGAACCCAACAGCCTGGCCGACCATGGCGAGGAAGGCGGTCCGCGCGAAAGCCCGCAAAGCGGCTTTGCGACATCCACCGCCTTTTCAGGGGAAGGGGAAACCGGCGACAAGCTGAGGGTGCGCGCGGAGAGCTTCGCCGATCATTACAGCCAGGCGCGGCTGTTCTACCGGTCGCAGACGGAGAATGAACAGGCGCATATCGCCTCTTCCTTCGTGTTCGAACTGTCGAAAGTGGCCGATCTCGACCAGGTGCCGGCGCGGCTGGTCGCCAATTTGCGCAACGTCGATGAGGATCTGGCCAAGCGCGTCGCCGATGGACTGGGCATCACATTGCCCAAGGCCGCGCCCGCGGCGAAGACGCCGGTGGACATGGCGTCCTCCGATGCGCTTTCGATCCACAAGAATATGAAGGCCACGCTGGAAGGCCGTGCGATCGGCATATTGATCGCGGATGGCACCAACGCGCAGGAACTGGACAGCCTGATCGCGGCGGTCGGGAAGGCCGGGGGCAAGGCGGTCGTCGTCGCGCCCAAGGTCGGCGGCGCCAAACTGTCCGACGGCAAGATGCGCAAGGCCGATGGCCAGCTGGCCGGGTCGCCGAGTCAGATTTTCGACGCGGTCGCGATCATCCTGTCGAAAGAGGGATGCGCCGCGCTGGTGAAGGAGGCGGCCGCCGTTCAGTTCGCGATGGATGCCTTCGGCCACCTCAAGGCGATCGGCGCGAGCGACGCCGCAAAGCCGCTGCTGGACAAGGCGGGCGTCGAGCCGGACGAAGGCGTGGTTGGAACAGGCGAGGCCTTCGTAAAGGCGGCAGCATTGCGATATTATGCACGCGAACCTGCGCTGCGGACGCTCGCATGAGCGCGCCGCAGACGGACTCACCGCTGGCGACCTGGTCGCACATGTTCGCAATCGGCTTCGACATGCAAAGGACATGGATGAAGGCGACGGAGACGCTGCTGGCGTCGCAGCGTGTCATCGATGCCCGAACGATCCTTATTCGCAATGCCGGTCAGTCTCCCCTGACCGGCGACTATCGTGAACTTTCGCGCATGGTGCCGGAGAAGATCGAGGCCTTTACGCAAAGCGGGGCGGCATTGACGCAGAATATGGCGGCCATGCATCAGGCGTTCCTGTCGCAAGGGCAGGCGATGGCGGCGGCGATGCTGTCAGGCAATCCCTTTTGGATGCTTCAGGGCAGCCGCCAGGCGTTCCGATCGATCGATGCCGTTTCGCGCATGGGGGCGGCGACTTTGGCGCCGATACACAAGACGGCGACGGCCAATGCCCGGAGGCTTGCGAAGCGAAAGAAGCAATAATGCGGCAGGTCCGCCGCATATCAGGCGGACAACAGATGCCTTGCCCTCATCAAGGCATTTGGATCGGGATCGCGATCACGAAAGGCGCGAAATGAGGCCATGGGGTCACGGCTGTCACCCCGTTCCAGGATTTCCTGCCTGAAGCGATGTGCCAGGCCCATGTCGAATAGGTCGCCGGATTCGACGAAGGCCTCAAAAGCATCGGCGTCCAGCGCCTCGGACCAGGCATAGCTGTAATAGGCGCTGGCATAGCCGCCGTCGAAGATATGCGTGAAACAGGGAAAGCAGTGCCGCAGGCCGATTTCCCTCGGCATATCGAGCCTGTCCAGTTCCGCAGCGACGAACGCGCGAGGATCGGCGGCGGCTTCCGGCGTGCGGTGGGCTGCGAGATCGACCAGCGCGCAACTGATCAGTTCGACCGTCGCGAATCCTTGGCCATATGCTTCCGCTTCATGGATCGCCGCGATCAGCGCATCGGGCACGCCAAATCCCGACATTACCTCCCGGCTGACGATCCAGTTCTCCATGAACTTGCTGGGAAACTCGACAAAGTCGCGTGCGACGGCGGTGCCCGACTGGCTGGGATAGGTGACGCGGGACAGCAAGCCATGCAAAGCATGGCCGAATTCGTGGAAGAGTGTGCGCGCCTCGTCGATCGACAGGCGGGTAGCGGCGGCGTCTGGTGGCGGCGCGGCGGCGAAATTGGCGACCAGATAGACGATCGGCCGCACCTCGCCGTCCATGCTTTCCTGCACGCGCAGGCTGCCCATCCAGGCGCCGCCATGCTTTTCCGGCCGCGCGAGATAGTCGGTGAAGAGCAGGCCCACCGGCACGTCCCTGTCGTCTCGCACCTCCCAAGCCCATACATCGGGATGATATCCTGGGATGTCGGCGCGGCGGATGAAGCGGAGGCCATAGAGCTTTGCTGCCGTATCGAACGCCGCCTGCCGCACGGCATCCAGACGCAGGTGCCGCGCCACCGCCGCCCCGTCCAGCGCGTAGCGAGACTGACGCACCATCTCCGCATAATAGCGCCAGTCCCACGGCGCGAGCGCAAAGCCGCCGCCTTCGCGGTCGATCAGCGCCTGCAATTCCGCTGCTTCCTCGGCAGCGCGGCGCTTGCCCGGCTCCCATAGCTGCAGCAGCAGCGCGTGGGCGGCGCCGGGCGTCTTCGCCATGCTGTCTTCCAGAGCATAATGCGCGTAATCGGCATAGCCGAGCAGCGTGGCGCGCTCGCGCCGCAGCGCCAGCGTCTCGGCAATCAGCGGCCAGTTATCGTGGGCGTCACCGTCGCAGCGATCGGTGAAGGCACGCCACATACGCTCGCGAAGGTCGCGTCGCGCCGAGAAGGTCAGGACGCTTTCATAATCCGTGCGGTCGAGCGTGAAGTGATAGCGGCCCGGTGCGCCGCTAGCGGCGGCGCGCCCGGCCGCCGCGGCGCACAGCGCTGGCGGCAAGCCTGCGAGATCGTCAGCGCACAGGTCCAGTATCCAGCCGCCGGTCGCGGCCATCACGTTATGCCCGAACTGCACAGCGATCGCGGCAAGATGCGCGTCGATGTCCGCGAAGCGCGCCTTTTGCTCCGGCTCCAGCATCGATCCGCCGCGAAGGAAGCCGGCATGGGTAGTTTCGACCAGCCGGATCTGTGCTTCATTCAGGCCGGCGTCATGTCGGCCGGCATGAACCGCCGCGATCCGCGCGGCGAGCCGTTCGTCATGGCCTATTCTAGTGGAATGCGCGCTGAGGCGCGCGGAAATGTCGGCCTCGATCGCGCGGATCTCGGACGTCGCCTGTGCCGAAGACAGGGCCCAGAACAACCGGCGCACACGCGCCAGCGCTTCGCCCGACCGTTCCAGTGCGGCGATCGTGTTGTCGAAGTCCGGCGCGGCGGACTGGTCGGCGATCGCCGCGATCTCGGCACGATGCCATGCCATGGCCGTGTCGAAAGCCGACGGGAAATCTTCGGGTCGCACCTGCGCAAAGGGCGGCGCGCCGAGCGGACCGTCCCATGGCCGCAACAGGATCGGGAGATCAGCCAATCGATTGCACCTCCTCACAATGAACCTCGAACCGGGTCAGCGTCGCCGGACCGAAGGCCGTGGTCAAGGCGACATCGGTGGCATCGCGGCCACGCGCCATCAGGATGCGGCCGATCCGGGGACGGTTGTGGCGGGCGTCGTGGGTGTACCATTGGCCGTCGATATAGACATCGAACCAGGCGCTGAAATCCATCGGCGCGTCCACCGGCGGGATGCCGATATCGCCCAGATAGCCGGTGCAATAACGGGCCGGAATATTCATGCACCGGCACAACGTAATCGCGAGGTGGGCAAAATCGCGGCAGACGCCCTGCCGCTCCTGATAGCCGTTCCAGGCGGTCTTGTCGGACCGTGCATGATGATAGCCGAACTCGATATGATTGTGGACGAAATCGACGATCGCGTCGACGCGCTCGCTGGCCGTCCCATAATGGGCGAAATTCGCCCAAGCCACATCCATCAACCGGTCGGTCTCGCAATAACGGCTGCCGAGCAGGAAGATCATCACGTCATCCGGCAGATCCTCCACCGGCGTCTGCGGCCCCACCGGCGCGCGGCGATCCGGTTCGCCGCTATCCTCGATCACGAAGTCGCAGGACAGGGTGACGCCGCCGGGCGGAACGGTGAGGCGCGTGGCGATATTCCCGAACCCGTCTTCATAATGATAGAGCGGAATATCCGGGCTGATCATCAACCTCTGCGCGGTCTGCAGGTCCTGGTGGCGCGAGGGATGCAGGCTCAGCATCGCCATCATCGCGGTCCGGGTTTCAGCTTCGAAACTGATGTCATATCCGCATCGGATCAGCATGCACGTCACTTTCCTGAAGTGCCGACGGGTCGGCTGTTGATTGCGCCATGGGACGAGCGCGGGAATTTGGCGGGATCGGCGCGCGACACGTCGACGGTGACGTCCATGCCTAGATAGCTGGCGGGCAAGCCGAACCAGGTGCCGGACAATGGCAAGGCCTGATAGGGATCGCGCGCGATGGCGACGCGGATCAGGCCGCGATTGCCGATGATGCCATTGGTCGGATCGAATTCGACCCAGCCCGATCCGGGCAGGAAGATCCGTACCCAGGCATGGGTGTTGCCGCCGCCGAGCACGTCTTCCTTGCGCGAGGGATTGTAGACATAGCCCGATACGAACCGCGCGGCGAAGCCCAGTGCCCGCACCGCCTCGATCATCAGCACGGCGAAGTCGCGACAGGTGCCCTGCCGCTTTTTCAGCGTCTCAATCGGCGATTGGGTTCCCTTTTCGTGCCGGGGTACATAAGTGAAATCGCGCTTGATGCCGGTCGCCATGGCGGTCAGCAAGGCGATGGTCTCCGTATCGCCATGATTGCTGACGAAGCCTCGCGCCCAGTTGTCGATGACACGTTCGGGATCATGGTGCTGACGCTCGATCGACCGGAGCAGATCGGGCATGTCCTCCGAGGAGTAAGTGAACGGAAACAGCCGCGCATAGGGTTCGACGTCGACCTGCCCTTGCGCCAGTGGCGCATGTTCCAGCGTCGTCTCGCTCGTGACGGTCAGGTGCGACGTCCGCCGCTCGAACAGGGCCATCGCCACGGAATTGCCGAACACGTCGTGCAGCCAGCGCAGTTCTTTGGGCTTGGGATCGATTTCGAGGCGGGCGGACAGCAAATGCTGGTCAAACGCCTCGCGCGGGCGCATCATGATGCGATGCTCACCCAACGATACCGGCGCTTTGTAGCGATAATCAGTGACATGGCGGATCGTCAGCAATGGCATGGAATGGAATCCTGACGGTCGGGCGCGCAGTGGACGAACTGTTGGGTCCGGAGGACCCGGCGCCATTCACGCTGTTCAACGCAGGGGGCACCGCGCCGTTCCTGCTGATCGGCGATCATGCCGGTTCGGCCATTCCCCGCGCGCTCGGCGACCTGGGGCTGGAGCCCGTCGATCGGAAGCGCCACATCGCGCTGGATATTGGCGTGCTTGGCATGGGTGAGAAACTGGCGCTGTTGCTCGATGCGCCATTCCTGCATCAGACCTATTCGCGCCTGGTTGTTGATTGCAACCGCGATCCGGACCGGCCGGACGCGATGCCGGCGGTGTCCGATGGCACCCGTATCGCGGGCAACGAGGGACTGGACGCGGTCGCGCGGCAGGCGCGGATCGAGGAGATTCATCGGCCTTATCACGCCGCGCTCGCTGCCAACATCGAAGCCCGCCTCGCGGCCGGTCGCCAAGCGATCCTGCTGTCACTGCACAGCTTTACGCCGATCATGAACGGCATGACCCGGCCTTGGGAAATCGGCATCCTGTATTGCCATGGCCGGCCCGGCATCGCCGTAGCCATGCTGCACGCCCTGGGACAACGGGGCGATATCATGATTGGCGACAATGAACCTTATGCGATGGACGACACCGACTACACCATACCGCGCCACGCCATTTCGCGCGCATTGCGCTACGCCGAGATCGAAGTCCGGCAGGACCTGATCTCGACCGAAGCCGGTCAGCATGTTTGGGCGCAGCGACTGGCCGGTGCCATTCTAGCAGCGGCAAGCGCCTAGCGCCGACGATGTTCAGGGCTATCGCGCGATCGCCGGCGTTTTGGCCAGCAGTCGCTCGATGCACTGGAGCCCTTCCTCGCTGGCCACGGCAATCTGGATCGGTCGGCCCGAAAGATCGTCCAAGTGACCATTGAGAAAGGCAATGGCGGCAGACGTTCCCAGTCTGTCCAGGGCAAGCTTTGTCACGCGGCTCTGGCGCATGGCCTCGCCATCGGAAAGCTTCACCGCAGCGCGTGGTGTGAACTTGCGCAAAATCAGCTCTTCAATGTCACGATACCGACGACACCGGGCTTGGTCGACGGATTGGACGCATTGGTCTTGCCCGGCTTTTCGGCCTTGGGCTTGCGCACTTCGCGGTTCGATCTCTTCTGGCTCTTGGCCATTTGCAATCTCCTGGTTGTGTTGAATGTCAGGGCACAAGATGCCCAAGGCGATCCTCGTCGGTGTAGATGTCGAAGCGCGTAAGCCTTGCAGTGCCGAAGGTCGTGGTCAGTGCCACGTCAGCGGCATCGCGCCCGCGCGCCATCAGGATGCGACCACGCCGCGGACGGTTGTGGCGCGCATCGAACGTGTACCATGTGTCGTCGAGATAGGCCTCGAACCAAGCTGAGAAGTCCATATCGCCGATAGGGGCCGGAAAATCCATGTCGCCCATATAGCCGGTACAGTATCGCGCGGGGATGTTCATGCAACGACAGAGGGTCAGGGCAAGGTGCGCGTAGTCCCTGCAGACGCCGACGCGCTCTTCGTTGGCATCCCATGCGGTGCGGGTCGACCGCGCGGCCGTATAGTCGAAGCTGATACGCTCATGCACATAATCGCAGATCGCCTGAACCCGCGACCAGCCGGGTGCCGTGCGGCCGAAAAGCGCCCATGCCTGATCGGACAGGCGGTCTGTCTCGCAATAGCGGCTACCCAGCAGAAAATGCAAAGCATCGTCGGGAATTTGCTCCAGCGGCACCTGTATCGCTTCCGGGGCACTAACATCGGGGAGAAAGCTGTCCTCGATTACGAAGCCGCAGGATATAGTGATGCCTGTCGGCGGCATTGTGAGACGGGTGCAGATATTGCCGAACCCATCGACATAATCATAGGCTGTTACATCGGGCTGGGTGAATATCCGCTGGGCGCTGCGAAGATCCCGGTTTCGACTAGGGTGGATGCTGAGCATTGCCAGCATCGGAACGGCCATGTCGGTTGCAAAAGCGATATCATATCCAGCCCGTATCAGCATTTATGATCCTTAGTCTGCCGGATCAATCGCACCGGGTTGCAGCTGAAATATTGAGGCCATGGTAAGCGACATTTGCCCAAGAGGGCGACTGCGTCATGTCTGGAAAAGCAGATGTCGGCGGAGATGAAAAATAAGTGGGCATTTCCGGCATAAATTTCAAGCCGACCTGCCAAACAAACCGAAATAATTTGCTCAATTAATAAATTCAAAAATGGTTTTTAAAAATTGATGCGAATAGGCATATAAACCTATCCAAATAAAATACAAATGATGTTCTATTCACCATTTTGTAAATTTTATTTTACGTCGAAACGACTAAGCCTTTCTATTGAATCCCGCCTCGTTACACTTTCGAGCCACCTGCGGCGTCCGGATCCCGGCCTTGTCCTCTGTCCAGAGCACGCATCGCAGGGGTAACGGTCAGGCCGTGCAGCAGGACCGAAAACAAAGCGACGAGGCCGACGATGGCCCAAAGCCTTTCGCCTTCCGCCAATGGGAGGTGATTGAGCGCATAGGCGAGATAGTAGAAGGAGCCCACGCCCCTTATGCCAAAAAAGGCGAGCACCAGCTTTTCAGACCGATCACCGTGAAATCGCCACAATGCCGTCCACCCGGCGACGGGGCGGACCAGAAGAATGATGGCGCCGGCTGCAACGACATCCACCCATTCAAGCGGTGAGAGCAGGCCGGTCATCAGTGCCCCACCCATCAGGACGAGCAGCACCATCATCGCCAGCCGCTCGATCTGCTCGGTAATGTCATGCATGTCATGATGGAAATCATGATCGCGATGGGCATGGCGCAGCGTCAGTGCGGTGACGAACACGGCCAGGAAACCGTAGCAGTTCGCCACTTCGGTCAGGCCATAAGATACGAATGTCGCAGCGATCGCGGTAAGTCCGTCACCGGTTCGTGCCAAACTCGATTCGGTCGGGACATGAAAAGTCAGCCACCCGAACAGTTTGCCGATGATCCAGCCAGCCGCGATGGCAATACCGATTTCCCACAACACATCGTGCAGGATCCAATCGGCAAACCACGGCTTTCCGGTTCCCGCGGCAAGCCCGATCCCGATGGCGAGGTTTACGAACGGAAATGCCAGACCATCGTTAAGTCCGGCCTCCGAAGTCAGGCCAAAGCGTACTTCGTCTTCCTCGCCGCTCTTTGGCGGGCCGACCTGCACGTCGGACGCCAGCACGGGGTCGGTCGGGGCAAGCGCTGCACCGAGCAGAAGCGCGCTAACCCAGGGGAGGCCAAGTAACAGCCCACCTATTGCGGTGATGGCGGCGATGCTGAGCGGCATCGCAATGCCGATTAGCCGCCATGTCACGTTCCAGCGGCGCCAGTTGAAGACGCGATCGATTTTCAATCCGGCGCCCATCAAGGCGATGATGACGACGAATTCGGTGAAACGTTCGGTGATAGCCGGATAGCGTATCGGCAGTGGAACAAGATCGACGCCGGGAATCGAAAAGATTGCCGCACCAAGCCCGATGCAGATTATTGGGAACGACAGAGGCAGGCGCCTCAACGCAAGGGGCAGCCACACCGCGAGCGCAATCAGAACACCCGCACCCGTCAGCCAGAGAATATAGGGTTCGGGCCTGGTGAGATCAGGCATGACGATGCGACAAATATAAGTTCAATATCGCTGCCCGATCTGATCCGTTGAAACAGCCCTAGTACTCACAGCCCAATGAAGCTCGCAACGTCAGATGGACTCAAGACCGCTCCGCAGCCTGTCAGCATCGACCGCCCGCTGCAGATCCGTGGGATCTATCGTGACGGTTTCAACCCTACCCATAGTCCGCAGATACAGGAGCGTCGCGACGCGAACATAGACGGTGCGCTCATTACCCTCAATCCCTTATTCCTCCGTATCGATATCATAGCTTCCGGCAGGGAGAAGCTCGTCAAACGCCTCCAGGTGGAACGGGAAACCGAAGGTCACCGACGATCTCGTGGTCCGTAATACCATCAGCTTGCCGACCCGCGGTCGGGATTTTCGCTGGACCACAAGTCCTCTTTAATCTCGGACAGTGACGCTGCGGCCGGCAATCGGTCCTCCTGCCCGAGTTTTGCCTCGCGGCGCAGTGCGCTGGCAGCTTCGCGCGCCCACACCGCGGCAGCGGATGTTGCGATCATCTGGACATTCTTGAGGTTTGCGGTTGCGGCGCGATCACGCTGCACGGCCTCTTGAGCCAGGCAGAAGGCGGATGTGTGGATCATGGGGCATTCCTTTTCGAAAGCATTTCGCCAGGCGCGTGGCGCGATGCCGATCGCTCGCGCAGAGCATCATGTTGGGAACCGATCAATATCCCCCGCCACTGACAATGGAGGCGCCGCTGCTTCATTCGCCAAGATCGGCGACGGCCGCCTCGGTGGTAATCAGCAGCCCCGCGATCGACGCCGCGTCTTGCAAGGCGACCCGCACGACCTTGGTGGGATCGATGATGCCGGCCTGGAAGAGATTTTCATACCGCTCGGTCTGGGCATTGAACCCCATATTTTCATCCTGCTTATCGAGCAGGCGCCCGGCGATCACGCCACCATCATGTCCGGCATTCTCGGCGATCTGCCGCAAGGGCGCCTGAAGCGACCTGCGGACGATATCGATACCGCGCCGTTGGTCGTCATTGACTGGATTGAGACCATCCAGCGCCTTGGAGGCATAGAGCAGCGCCGTGCCGCCACCGGGGACGACGCCCTCTTCGATAGCCGCGCGGGTCGCATGCAGCGCGTCCTCGACACGATCCTTGCGTTCCTTGACCTCGGTTTCGGACACGCCGCCAACTTTTATCACGGCGACACCGCCGGCAAGCTTGGCAAGCCGCTCCTGCAATTTCTCGCGGTCATAATCGCTGGCGGTCGTCTCGATCTGCGCCCGAAGCGCGTCGATGCGCCCTTTGATCGCCCCTTGATCGCCCGCGCCATCGATGATCGTAGTGCTGTCCTTGTCGATTACGATCCGCTTGGCGCCGCCTAGCATGTCGAGCGTCACGCTCTCCAGTTTGATGCCGAGTTCCTCCGCGACGATGCTTCCATTGGTGAGGATAGCGATATCCTCCAGCATCGCCTTGCGGCGATCGCCAAAGCCGGGCGCCTTCACAGCCGCGATATGCAGGCTGCCACGCAGCTTGTTGACGACAAGCGTGGAGACCGCTTCGCCTTCAACATCTTCGGCGATGATGAGGAGCGGCCGACCAGCCTGTACCACCGCTTCAAGGATGGGAAGAACCGGCTGCAGGTTGCTCAGCTTCTTCTCGTGGATCAGGATGTACGGGTCCTGAAGGTCCACCGACATCTTCTCGGCATTGGTGATGAAATAGGGCGAGAGATAGCCGCGATCGAACTGCATGCCCTCGACGACATCCAGTTCGAACTCAACGCTGCTAGCTTCCTCAATGGTGATGACACCCTCCTTACCGACCTTCTCCATCGCTTCGGAAATCTTGCGGCCGACCACCTCGTCACCATTGGCAGAGACGATGCCGACCTGCGCGATTTCCTGGTTGTTGGAAACGGGCTTGGAGCGCGCCTTGAGTTCGGCGACCACAGCCGCGACGGCGATGTCCACGCCGCGCTTCAGGTCCATGGAATTGACGCCGGCGGACACGGATTTCATGCCTCCGCGCACAATGGCCTGCGCAAGAACGGTGGCCGTGGTCGTGCCGTCGCCGGCGTGGTCGTGGGCCCTTGAGGCAACAGCGCGCATCATCTGCGCGCCCATATTCTCAAACTTGTCGGGAAGTTCGATTTCCTTTGCGACGGTTACGCCATCCTTGGTGATCCGAGGAGCGCCGAAACTCTTGTTGATGAGGACATTGCGCCCCTTGGGACCGAGCGTTACCCGGAGGGCGTTGGCGAGAATATCGACACCGCGCGCGATGCCTTCACGCGCGTCACGCGAGAATTTGATGTCCTTGGCTGACATAAACGGTGATCCTTCAGGGTAAGTCGGTTAACGCCTGAACAGGCGCCGGAAAGAAGAAAGCGGCGGGTCCAACTGACAACGCCCGGAACATCACTCTCCTTCATGATGAGAAGGTCCTCGCCATTCACCCTCACCTAGGCCCGGGCCCATTTTCCGAACAGGATGCGATCGCCAGCCTTCAAGTCTGGCGGCTCAATGATACCGCCTTGCGACATGATGCCGCCGCCCACGGAGACGATCTCGCCGTGCTGTGGTTTTTCCTGCGCTGCTTCGGGGATGATGATGCCACCGGGCGTTGCCGCAGCGGCGTTCCTGCGGCGAACGAGAACGCCATCGTGGAGCGGTTGGAATGTCATGATGTGCATCCTGCCGCTGGACCGCGACGATATGTCGTCGCCTCACAAGCGGGGAGCCAGCGCTGCCAATTTGCGATTGAGCATCATGCGGATGCCAACCCGGCCCATATGAGGGGCGCGCAGTAGGAAAACAAGATAGCCCGCATGGGCACCGCCGCCCGCTCGACCAGCCACCCCCACATGCAGAACGTCAGCTGTCGTCGCCAGCTCTCTTTCGCTTACGCTATAGGCAATGCCAGGCTTGTCTCAAACGCCGCGTAGAATTTGCCTGCAAGCAGGCTATGTTGTGAATGGAATATTGGTCGGGGGAATTATGAAGGCCTTGGTTGCTGCTCTTTTCGCAGGGAGTGCATTTACGTTCGTTGCTTACGCCGAAGATCAGCCAATCATCGCTCCCCCGCCTTCTTGGGTGAAACCGACATCTTTGCCCGCCTCGCCTAATACGGATGACCAGTCCCCGGTTCGCATTCTGCTGTCCGACCAGCAGATTCAGTTAGAGCGTGGTAAGGAAACCGTCTATTCTAACGTCGCCGTAAAAATCCAGACGCCTCAGGGGCTAGCGGCTGGAAACTTGTCCTTTCCCTGGCGTCCGGACACAGACGTACTGACTGTCCACAAGTTGCAAATCCAACGCGGCGGCAAGGTCATTGACGTGCTCGCAGCAGGCCAGACGTTCACAGTAGTTCGACGCGAACAAAATCTTGAAAACGCCACGCTCGACGGCGTGCTAACAGCGAACATCCAGCCGGAAGGCTTGCAGGTGGGCGACATCATCGAGTTCGCGATGTCTCTTTCATCAAGTGACCCAACATTGCAGGGGCATGTCGAACAGATCGCAGGGAACTGGAACGGCTTCGCTGTCGATCGAGCGCATCTTAGGATTCAATGGCCTGCATCCATCCCAGTGCGGCTCCGGCAGACTGGGTCACTTCCGGAAATCAAAGTAAGGAAATCTGGTGATACCTCGATAGCAGAACTTTTGCTGGATAAGGTGGAGCCGGTCATTCCCCCGAAAGGTGCCCCGCTGCGCTATCAGATCGGCCGCTTGGTTGAGGCAACAGACTACGCCTCATGGGCCGACATCGGCACACTCATGGCTCCGTTATACGACAAAGCAGCAACTCTGCCTGCCGAAGGATCATTACGTACCGAGTTGGATCGTATAAAGAACCTATCAATCGACCCCAAAATTCGCGCACAAGCCGCACTTGCCCTTGTTCAAGATCGGGTACGGTACGTTGCTCTGACCATGGGCGCGGGTGGCTACGTGCCGGCAAATGCCGAAACCACATGGTCTCGTCGATATGGTGATTGCAAGGGGAAGTCGGCTCTCCTTCTCGCTTTACTGCATGGTCTGGATATTCCAGCTGAACCTGTCGCCGTCAGCACCACGTTCGGAGATGGGCTTGATGCGCGCTTGCCCATCGTCGGATTGTTCAATCATGTCATCGTCCGAGCGACAGTAGCCGGTCAGACATATTGGATGGATGGAACGAGGATCGGAGATACGGCCCTAGACAGGCTTCAAGTACCGAATTTTGGTTGGGGACTGCCGCTGGTCGCCAAGGGTGCCGCACTCACCCGGATGCTCCCCGTCCCGTTGAGTACGCCGACCCACGATACATCCATCCGCATTGATGCAAGCGCGGGAATATCTGCTCCAGCTCCAACGACTGTTGAAACGATCCTGCGTGGTGATGAAGCCATTTCGATCAATGCAGGGCTAGCGAATCTAACGACCGCTGCACGCGATCAAGCGTTGAAGGCTTACTGGAGAAATCAGTACGACTTCATCGAGGTCAAGTCGTCCAGCGCCAGCTTCGATGCAAAGACCGGAGAGCAGCGCCTGACCATGGAGGGCACCGCCAAGCTCGACTGGGCGAATGGCAACTATCAGACCGACGGCACGAATGTCGGCTATCGCGCCGATTTCAGCCGTGACCCTGAAATAGACAAGGACGCGCCTTTCGCCGTCCCTTACCCGTATTTCACCCGGGTGCGCGAGACGATCATTCTTCCCAAAGCGGTCGGTGACTTCAAGCTCGGCACGAACATGGAAGTCGACCAGAAGGCCGGGGGAATAGAGTATCGCCGACACGCGACGATCGAAAATGGCATATTTGTTATCGAGAAAACCGAACGCAGCGTCATTCCTGAATTTCCGGCAAAGGATGCCCAAGCTGAGCAAGCCGCGCTACGTACGCTGGCGGACAAGAATGCAACGTTACGCATGCCTGCCAGCTATGTGTATACCGGCAAGGATATCGCATCAGTCCGCGCCGAGGTGCCCACGACATCATCGGGCTATGTAGGCCGTGCAAAGGCTTTCATTAACAGGGATATGCGCAAGGAAGCGCTTCTTGACTACGATAAGGCTATCGAACTCGATCCAGCCAATGTCTACGCCTGGTCCAATCGGGCCATCACTCGCATTCAGGTTGGTGACCTTGTCGGCGCTAGGGCCGATCTTGAGAAATCTGAATCTATCGATCCTGAGTTTGTTCAGAATTTTATCGGCGAGGGCATGCTTGCTGATGTAGAACGGCATCCCGGTGCCGCCATTGGCGCATATACAAAGGCATTAGCGAAAGAACCCAACAATGATTATGCGCTTGAGCATCGTGCCCGCGCTTATCACGCATTAGGCAACACCGACAAAGCACTGGCCGATTTCTCCACGGCGATTGAAAGCGACAAAGACGACGCCCGTGGTTACGTCACTCGGGGCAACTACTATCTCGACCTTCGACGATATGATGAAGCCATAGCGGATTTCAATCGAGCCAGCGCCATCGATCCCACCAATGAATGGGCCATCGCCAACCGTGCCATGGCGAATGTCTGGAAACAGGATCGTGACGCAGCGACGAAGGATTTGGAGACGGCCGCCAAGATCAATCCACAAAATCCTGTCATATCCCGCGCGCGCGGTCTGCTGGCGCAGCAAAAGGGTGATGCAGCAGCCGCGATCAGTGCCTATTCGGAGTCTTTGAAAGCGGAGCCAGGCAACGGCTTCACCTTGGGACATCGCGCACAAGCCAATATGATGGCTGGCAACCTTGATGCTGCCCTGACCGATGCGATCGCGTCCCGGGACGTGGTGTAGCTTATCTGGGCCACCGCCAATTTCGGCATC
>NZ_LSJY01000167.1 GCF_001556865.1 Sphingobium sp. CCH11-B1
CGGACGTATGCTCGCCCAGCCGGTTGGTGACGAAAATCCTTACCCGGTCGCCTTCCACGGCCTCGATGGTCGGCCCGGGCGTGCCACCGTTGTAGCCCCAGCAGGTTGCCTTCGATCCGGGCGCGAATTCATGCTTTACCTCTTCGGCGACAAGGTGGAACTCCTTGACCCCGGCATTCAACCGCCACGGCAGCGTCCAGCCGTTGAGCGTGCGGACGGGCACGTAGCGCGGATCGCGCGGCACGGCGGGCGCCACGCCCACAGGCTCGGCCGCCGGCATGGGCATCGGGCCCATCGCCATGCCGCCATGCATGGAATGATCCTGTGCGGCGGCACGCGCGGTCAACGCTGACCCCAGTGCTGCGGCGGCACCCGTCTTGAGGATGTCACGACGATGGATGGTCATTGGCCGGCTCCATGATGTTGGTGTTCAGGCGTCGGAGCGGGCGGTGGCGAAGGAGGAGGGCTGGCGTCCGGCGTTGGCACATGATCGTGAACCATCCCAGGCATGGCCGGAGGCGCCGGCGGCGGCGCTCCCCCGCCATGGTGGCCGCCATGCATCGAGTGATCCATCGCCGGGGCGGCAGGCGGCGTCAGTATCTCGGAAACGGTCGGCGTGTTCTGCCTGGCTTCCGCATCACTCGGCAGCCTGTTCCCCACCAAACGCATCAGATCGACGCGCGCGAGCCAGTAATCCCGAACCGCTTCGAGGAACCCTTGATAGGCTTCGTATTCCTGCGCCTTGGCCTGAAGCACCTCGAACTCGCCGATCAGCGCGAAATTCTGTTCGAGCTGGCTTTGACGGGTCACGATTTCACGCTGCGGCACCAAGGCCGTGCGATACAGGCCCACCACTTCGCTGAGCACGCGTACGCGTTCCGCGCCCAGCCCAACCGCATTCCCGGACGCGAGCGCAAGTTGCGCCAGGCGCGCGCGCGCGATCCGTAGACGCGCTTCGGTTCGTGCGACCCGAGCTCCGCCTTGGTTAAAGAT
>NZ_LSJY01000168.1 GCF_001556865.1 Sphingobium sp. CCH11-B1
GGGACTGTCAGGATTTCCGTGTGTGGGCGGGCGGTTAAACATTACGCCGCCATGGCCTTGATGAAGCGTTCGCCGAACAGGACGGCGAACTGGGCCTTGGCCATGGACCACTCACGCGGCGGCATTTTCCACTCTTTCTCGGATCTGTTCAAGATCAGATAGAGCAACTTGGTCGCGGCCTCGTCGTTGGGAAAGTGTCCTCTGGCTCTGACCGCCCGCCGGAGCTGGGCATTCAGGGCCTCAATGGCATTCGTGGTGTAGACGATCCTGCGGACCTCGTCGGGGAAGGCGAAGAAGGGAATAACTTCACTCCACGCCCGCCGCCAGCTCTGGCCGATTGCAGGGTAGCGCCGCCCCCATTCGCTGTCCTCGAAGGCCGTGAGTGCTTCCTCGGCGGCCTTGGCGTCGACGGCGCGGTAAATGCCCTTCAGTGCCGTGGCCAGCGGCTTGCGGTCCTTCCAGGAGACGAAGTCCATTGAGTTGCGCAGCAGATGGACGATGCACGTTTGGACCACGGCTTCTGGGAACACGGCGGTGATTGCGTCAGGGAAGCCCTTGAGGCCATCGACAACGGCCAGCATGATGTCCTCGACGCCACGGTTCTTCAGCTCGTTCATGACGCGCAGCCAGAATTTGGCGCCTTCGTTCTGCTCGATCCACAGGCCCAGAACGACCTTGGTGCCATCGGCCAGCACACCCAGCGCGATGTGGATCGCCTTGTTGCGGACCATGCCCTCATCGCGGATCTTGACCCGAATGGCGTCGAAGAAAACCAGCGGATAGGCCGGATCGAGCGGGCGGGCCTGCCAGGCGGCGACCTCCTCGAGCACGGCGTCGGTGACGGTCGATATGAGGTCCGGCGAAACGTCGATGCCGTATAGCTCGCGCAGATGCCCGGTGATCTCCCGCGTGCTCATGCCGCGCGCGTACATCGACACGATCTTGTCGTCGAAGCCGGGGAACCGGCGCTGGTACTTGGCGATCAGTTGCGGATCAAAGCTGCCCTGCCGATCGCGGGGTACCTCGATCTCGATCTTGCCGGTGTCCGTGACCACCGTCTTGCGGCCATAGCCATTACGGTTGTTGCCGGCCTGGTCGCCGTGCCCAAGATGATGATCCATCTCAGCATTGAGGGCGCGTTCGGCCAGCGCCTTCTTCAGCGAATCCAGAAGGCCACCCTGCTGAAGGGCTGCCGTGGCATCGCCGCCAGCCAGAAGTTGATCCAGTAAATCAGCCGGAATTACCGGCTCCTTGCGTCGGGACATAGTGGGACTCCTTCTTGCCCATTATGCCCGCCCACACACGGAAATCCTGACAGTCCCC
>NZ_LSJY01000017.1 GCF_001556865.1 Sphingobium sp. CCH11-B1
GTCCGTCCAATCTCCGCCAAGCATGCTCAAGCTTCACGATTTTTGCAACAGAGCCTCCTTCACTACCCGCTCTGCTGGGGCCTTGGCGGGCGATTTTACATTGGAGGATCTGGGCTTCATCTTCGTTCCTTCGTCACTACGACGAAGCCCAGATCCTCCTTAAATCACAACCTCAAATCTGTGCCATTGGTGCTGACGGCGGACACTGCCTGACCCGTGTCGCCCAAGTTCCCGGGTCTTGTAATGGCAGGTTCAACTGAAATCAGCCGCGCGCAATTGGACGTTGAATGGCTGGCTTTGGTCGGCTGCCGACTTAACGTGCGTGTCAGCTATCCTCGCAACCCGGCTCCGATCCGGACTGTCTCCTACCGGCCAATGTACGACAAACAGGTGTTTTCCGACGCCCTCAGGCCTTAGCGTATATCTGTGCCCGTTTTATGTGACGCCCCCATCCCGGTCAGGATCAGCAGGGCAACGATGATCGTTCCTACCAGGGAGAAGCCCGTCAAGGCCTCCTCGGCGAGCGAGACCCGCTCCATATCACCGGTCGCTGCTTTAGGCATAACCAGCGCGAGGAAGGCTGCAAGCGCGCCGACCCAGGCGCCGGCGGCGAGCAGATGGACGAGATCGGCGACCAGTTGCAGCCAGCCCGGATAGCCTTCGCCAGCCGCGCCATGTCCGCTCCAGGCGAGGGTCGCGAGCGCGAGCGCGCCTGCGAGAGTAGAGGCGATGAAGGCGGGACGTGATTGCCGTCGATACAAGAGGACGCAGAATAGGAGGACAAGGAGCGCGACAAGGCGCGCCTTCAACGCCGCCCCCATGGCCGTCTCATTGATGAGATCACCCAGCAGGGCGAAATCAGGCTGTGTGAGCGGCAGTCCGGACATGGCCGCAGCCTGCACCGCAAAGCCGAACGCAGATAGCAGCAGCCCGAAGCAGGCAAGACAGGCCACCATCGCCCCCATCGGCAGATGCCGCTGCACCGTCCGGCCGCCACCTGGGGCATAGAGCGCGAACAGCGGCAGGCCGAACAAGAGGCCGAGATCGGCGTACAGCGCCCAGCGGATCGCGATGCCTGCTACCTCACTCATTGCCCTATCGCACGATGAAGGCGAGATTGCCCTGGATGCGGTGCGTGTCCATCGAGACGACATGCCAGGTGACCTGATAGGTACCAGCGCCAAGCGGCTTGGCCAGTGTCAGCGCCAACGTCTTGTTACCGCCCTCGACCGCGGTCTTGAAGCCGGTCACCGCCATGCGATGGTTTGGCATGCCGGGCATACCGGTCATCACGATCTCGGCACCAGATAGTCTGGCCATCAGGCCTTCACTGAACGTCAGAGTGATACGCGACGGTGCCGAGACTCTGGCGTTGGCGGCGGGCGTTGAAGACACGAGCTTGGGATGTGCATAGGCCGGAGCCGAAACGCTCAGGCTGACGGCGGCGACAGCTGCGAAAGGCGAAAGGAAGCGCATTCGGGAATTCTCCAGTCATTGACATGAGAGAATACGCAGCTGCAGCCTGCACCCCTCTCAAATTTCTTTTCTGTTCCGAGCCAAGGGGTCGTGGGCCAGAATGCGTATTGTGAAGAGAAGACGGAGAAACACCATGGACCACCTTGACGAAATGCTCGCGAAATTGCGCGATGCCCCAATTGACCCCAGGCTTGCCGGCCTGGACAGCCGCGTCCTGACGGAAATCGCTAGGGTCCAGGCCATGCCGCGCTTGGGCGCAACGACGTTTGGTCTAGCCGCCGCAGTCGCGCTTTTCATCGGCATCGCGGGCTCCGCGGTTCCAATCGGGTCGGCGGACGCGAGCCCGATATCGCCCTTCGATGCGCAGTTGGCGCTCGCGCCCTCGACGCTGCTGGGCTCGCAATGATGCGGGACCGCCGCCGGCTCCTGCTCCTCCTACTGTTGACCTTTACCGCGGCGATCGCCGGGGTGGTGATCGGGCGGATCTATGTGGTGTCGGCACCGCCCGTGGAAAACGAACTGCACGAGCTGCTCCATCGGGATCTCAAACTGGATACGGCTCAGCACGCCCGGCTGGAGTTCATCGAGAAGAATTATGCCATTCGGCGTCAGGCACTTGAAGCCGAGCTGCGCGCCGACAATGCTCGCCTAGCAGAGGCGATTGAGGCGGAACATGGCTATGGCCCTAAAGTCGCGGCGGCAGTGGACCGCTCGCACCAAGCCATGGGCGCGCTGCAGAAGGAAACGCTCGAGCACATCTTTGCAATGCGTGCCGTACTTCGCCCCGATCAGACGCAGAAGTTCGACGACGCCGTAGTGAAAGCGCTGACGGCAAAGTCCGAATGACCATAATTCTCCCCGACTGCTCGGACGGGGAGCTTGCCGCTCTTGCACTCGTCGGCCGGCAGGCCGCTTTCGCCGAACTTGTGCGGCGACACCAAGGCTGGGTATTTCGGCTCGTGCGCAGCCATATAGGTGACGGAGAGGAGGCGCTGGACGTCACGCAGGCAAGCTTCGTCGCCGCCTTCGCCGCACTCAACCGCTATGACGCTGCGCGACCCTTCCAGGTCTGGATGTCCCGGATCGTCATCAACAAATGCCATGACTGGCGGCGCCGGCGCGCGGTCCGGAACTTCTTCTCCATGGCCCTGCCGCTGGGCGAGGCGGATGACGTCGCCGATGAGGCGCCGCTACCCGACCAGGCAATCGGCGCCGAGCAGCAACTGGCAGAGGCGATGAAAGCGATCGCCGCCCTGCCCGCCTCGCTCAAGGACACGCTCATCCTGCGGACGATCGACGAGAAATCGGAAGCCGAAACCGCCGAGATCCTCGGCATCTCCCAGAAGGCCGTCGAGACCCGCCTCTACCGCGCCCGGGCGCGCCTCGCGGAAAGTTTGAAGAAAGTTTGAGGGGCAGGCGGGTGGGCTGCGTATTTCCAATAGGTCCGCCCTCTTTCCGCAAGCTGAGACAAACCGAATGATTTCTGCCCTCGACCGCCGCCAGTTCCTTCGCGGCGCGGCCCTCGCCGGTGGTGGCGCCGCATTATCAGCCTGGCTGCCTGCCTGGGCGCAGACCATCTCGCCGGGGATGCGACCGACGCTACCGACCGTGTCGGGCGAAGACATCACGCTGACCATCGCCCGGCAGTCGATGAGCATCGACGGGCGCCAGTTCCGCGCAATCGGTCTCAACGGCACGGTCCCCGCCCCGCTGATCCGGCTGCGCGAAGGCCAGCGCGTGCGGCTCAACGTCGTCAATCAACTCGAGGAGGACAGCTCGATCCACTGGCACGGGCTGATCCTGCCGGCCAATATGGACGGCGTGCCGGGCGTGTCTTTTCCGGGCATCAAGCCGGGATCGAACTACCTCTACCAGTTCCCCGTCGTGCAAAGCGGCACCTACTGGTATCACAGCCATTCGGGCCTGCAGGAGCAGGAAGGCCATTACGGCCCGATCATCATCGACCCCGCCGGTGCCGATCCGGTCGCCTATGACCGCGAGCATGTCATCGTGCTCGCCGATCACAGCGCACTCTCGCCGCAGGCGATCTTCCGGCGTCTCAAGGTCAACCCCGGCCATTTCAACTTCCAGCGCCAGACGCTGGCCGGGCTGCTCTCGGGCAAGGACCAGCCACTCAAGGACCGGCTCGACTGGGGCCAGATGCGGATGGACCCCGCCGACATCTCCGATGTCACCGGATCGACCTACACCTATCTCGTCAATGGCCATGGTCCGATGGACAACTGGACCGCGCTCTTCACCCCGGGCGAGCGGGTGCGGCTGCGCGTCATCAATGCGTCGGCGATGACCACCTTCAACGTCCGCGTACCCGGCCTGCCGCTCAGCATCGTCCAGGCCGACGGGCAGAATGTGGTGCCCGTCACCGTCGACGAGTTCCAGATCGGTGTCGCCGAGACCTACGACGTCGTTGTCAGCCCAGGCGAGGACAAGGCCTATACTCTTGTCGGCGAGGCCATCGACCGCTCGGGTATGGCGCGTGCCACGCTCGCGCCGCGCGCCGGCATGGCTGGCGAGGTGCCTCCCTTACGCAAACGGCCGCTCGCCGACATGAAGGACATGGGCATGGACATGTCCTCGATGCCGGGCATGGAAGGCATGGACATGTCGGGCGGCGCTATGCGGGGCGTCGATCCGACGGCCGAGAAGAACGCGTCCGCGCGCCTCGCGACCGGCGCGGCGGCAGCGATGGCGACCATGGACAACAGCGCCATGGCGGGCATGGACCATTCGGGGATGGATCATTCCGCGATGAGCGGGATGGATCATGGATCGATGGCCGGCATGGACCACGGCGCGATGGGCGCCGATGGCCAGATGGCGGGCATGGATCATGGCGGGCACGCGATGGGTTCGATGAAGATGCGCGACTTCTCGAACGCGCCGCAGGTGAAGCGCGATCCGAGCGTCCAGACCATCTCGCCGATGCCCGTCGACCGCACCGGCGAGCCCGGCCAGGGCCTCACCGACGTCGGCCACAAGGTGCTCGTCTACAAGGATCTGATGGCGCTCGAGCGCAATCCAGACGTGCGCGCGCCGAGCCGCAGCATCGACATCCACCTCACCGGCAACATGGAGCGGTTCATGTGGTCGTTCGACGGCGAGAAAATGTCGGACCATCACGAGCCGATCCCGTTCATCGAAGGCGAGCGGGTGCGCGTCAATCTCATCAACGACACGATGATGGGGCATCCGATCCATATTCACGGGCATTTTTTCGAGCTGGTGACGGGGCATGGCGATCACAGCCCACGCAAGCATACGGTGATCGTCCAGCCCGGCGGCAAGGTGAGCTGGGACTTCACCGCCGACGCGGTCGGGGACTGGGCCTTCCACTGCCATCTCCTCTACCACATGCATGCAGGGATGATGCGGGTCGTGAGCGTGCGTCCGAAGGGAGACGCGCAATGACCCGCATCCTCACGCCGCTGGTGAGCGCGATCGCCCTTCTCGCCGCCGCACCCGCCTTTGCCCAGGATCATTCGATGCACGACATGCCCGGCATGGCGCCGCCGGGCGGGGCGCGGCCGGCGCAGGAGAAAAAGAAGGACAAGGCCGCCGCGCCGCGCCCCAAGCCCACTGCCAGGCCGCGCGCTCAGAAGCCAGCGCCGGACACCATGCCGGCAATGGACCATTCGCAGCACCAGACCACTCCCGCGGCGCAAGCAAATGCGGCCGGTCAGCCGCAATCCACGTCTCCCGCAATGCCGGAGATGCCGGGCATGGACCACTCCCAGCATCAGGACGGCGCGATGCCCGACATGCCCGGGATGGACCATGCGCAGCATGGCCAGACAGCGACGCCGGGAACGCCCGCCATGCCCGGCATGCAAATGACCGGCACCGCACTTCCGGCCGGCAATGCGCCCCCGCCGCCGCCCCCAGGCGACCACTTCGCCGATCGGGATTTTCCCGGCGGCGAGATGGCGCGCTCGCGCGACATCATGATGAAGGACAGCGGCGGCAACAATTTCGGGCAGGTGCTGCTCAACCTGTTCGAGTATCAGGCGCATAGCGGCCGCGATGGCTATCGCTGGGATGGCGAAGGCTTTTACGGCGGCGACATCAACCGCGCCGAGGTGCAGGTGCTCTACAGCCGGGCCATCGACCCCTATTTCAATCTTCAGGGCGGTATCCGCCAGGACTTCGGCCGCGGGCCCGACCGCACCTACGCGACGATCGGCGTCGAGGGCCTGGCTCCTGGCATGTTCGAGGTCGAAGGCGCGCTGTTCCTCTCGACCAAGGGCGATGTTCTGGGCCGGGTCGAGGGCTATTACGACCAGCGCATCACCCAGCGCCTGATCTTGCAGCCGCGCGCCGAGGTCAATTTCGCCGCGCAGGATATTCCGGAGAACGACATCGGTTCGGGGCTGGTCAACATAGAGCTCGGCGCGCGCCTGCGCTACGAATTCAGCCGCCAGTTCGCACCTTACATCGGCGTTTCCTATCTGCGCAAAGCCGGAGACACGGCGCGGCTGTCGAGGCTTGCGGGCGAGGACGTCCATGCCACCAGCTTCGTCGCCGGCGTTCGCTTCTGGTTTTAGCATCAGGACGGCTGATGGCGGGGGCGAACAAGAGAGCGGGGCGTTACACTCATACCCAGGTCGGCCGGCGCCGAGCGAAGGAGATACGCCATGGACCATTCGTCCCACATGAACACCCGGAAGATGGGTGCCTATTGGAGCCTTGCCGTTCAGACCGTCATCAGCGGCGTCATCATGTATCTGGTGATGTTCGTCATGATCGACGGGCTCGACAGCTTCTACAACAACCTCAACATGCTCTACATGACGCTGATGATGGTCGCACCGATGGTGGTGCTGATGATCCTCGCCATGCGACACATGTTCGTGTCGAAGGCCGCCAACATCGCGCTGATCGCCGCGTCGCTGGTCGCCTTCTTCGGCAGCTTTGCACTCATCCGCACCCAGACCACGATCGGCGACACGGCCTTTCTGCGCTCGATGATCCCGCATCATTCCGGGGCGATCCTGATGTGCCAGGAAGCAAAGCTCAGCGATCCGGAAGTCATCCGGCTTTGCGAAGCGATCAAGCGCTCGCAGCGGCAGGAAATCGACGAGATGAAGGCCATACTCGCGCGGCGCTGAGTGGCACGGTCGGGCTACGCCCGGATACGTGCGCCCGGCCAGGTATGTGAGCCGGCCGATGGTCGACACGAGGCGCGGGGCGGACGAGATTGCCAGGGAGGTGGTGCGGCTTGCGCCGTTGTTCCTGCGACAGGCTGGCGGCCATGTCCTGACGCTGCTCGATCCTGCCGGGATCGTGCTGAGCTATAATGAAGAAGGCGAGCGTGCCGAATGCTGGCCCCTCGATCGCGTCCTGGGACAGCCCCATGACCTGTTCTACCCGCCCGACGAGATTGCGGCCGGCCGCCCGTGCGCAGACCTGGCGGCCGGCCGCAATCTCGTCGGGCGGGTAGAACAGGTCATGGGGCTGTCTGCGAGAACGGAGCGGAGTATCTCGCGCGCCTGACGATCAGCGCCCTGTTCGAAGGCGACGCACATCGAGGCTTTGCCTGCATCAGTCGCGATGTCACCGACGAGGCGGCGGTCCGGGCGTCAATCGAGACCCGCGAGCAGCATCTCCAGTCGATCCTGGCGACCGTCCCCGATGCGATGATCATCATCGACGAGACCGGCGACATCACGTCGTTCAGCGCGGCCGCCCAACGCCTGTTCGGCTATTCGGAAACCGAGCTCGTCGGCCGCAACGTCTCCTGCCTGATGCCCCAGCCCGATCGCGACCGGCATGACGAATATATCGCGCATTATCTCCAGACCGGCGAGCGCCGGATCATCGGCCTCGGCCGCGTCGTGGTCGGCCAGCGCCGCGACGGCTCGACCTTCCCGATGCAGCTGTCGGTTGGCGAGGCCGGTGAAGACGGGCAGCGGTTGTTCACCGGCTTCATCCGGGATCTCACCGCCAAGGAGCAGGATGAGCTCAGGCTCAAGGAACTGCAGGCAGAGCTGGTCCATGTCTCCCGGCTGAGCGCGATGGGCACGATGGCCTCGACCCTCGCGCATGAGCTCAACCAGCCGCTTGCCGCGGTCGCGCTCTATCTCGAGACGATCCGCGACATGCTCGACGAGCGGGACGACGAACCCTTCGTGTCGCTACGGTCGGTGATGGATGATGCGGCACAGGAAACGCTGCGGGCCGGCCATATCGTCCGGCGCCTGCGCGATTTCGTCGCCCGCGGCGAGGTCGACAAGAGCCTCCACGATCTGCCGCAGGTTGTCGCCGAGGCGAGCGAGCTCGCGCTGGTCGGTGCACGCGAGCGCGGCATCCGCAGCTTCTTCGCGGTCGATCCCGCCGCGACGCCGGTTCTCGTCGACAGGGTGCAGATCCAGCAGGTGCTGGTCAACCTGATGCGCAACGCCATCGAGGCGATGGCGGCGTGTCCTGTTCGCGACCTCAAGGTAGCGACCAGGTTGCGCCCTGACGGGCTGATCGAGGTGACCGTGGAGGATACCGGCCCCGGCATCGCCGACGAGGTCCGGGAGCAGCTCTTCACGGCGTTCAAGTCGACAAAGGCCGACGGCATGGGCCTCGGCCTTTCGATCTGCCGGACCATCATCGAAGCGCATGGGGGCCGTATCTGGATGGAGCGCCCCGACCGCGGCGGCGCGCGCTTTCATTTTACCTTGATCCATGCGCGGGCGGAGGAGGAACATGGGGGATAGACGCGTCATCCATCTGGTCGACGACGAGGAGAGCATCCGCAAGGCGGCGAGCTTTGCGCTCAAGACCGCGGGCTACGACGTCGTGACCTATGCCTCGGGCGTGGAGTTTCTCAAGGAGGCGAAGTCGGCGGCCGTCGGCTGCGTCATCCTCGACGTGCGCATGCCCGAGATGGACGGTCTCGAGATTCAGGCCGCCATGGCAGCACGCGGGGTCAATATGCCGGTCATCGTCCTGACCGGCCATGGCGACGTGTCGGTTGCGGTGCAGGCCATGAAAGGCGGCGCGGTCGACTTTCTCGAGAAGCCCTTCGAGAAAGCCGCCCTGCTCGGCGCCGTCAGCCGCGCGTTCGCGCGTCTCGACGATGTCGACCTTCGCACTCTGGAAACCTCTGAAGCCGGCGTGCGGGTCGCTGCACTGACGCCCCGGGAGCGTGAAGTGCTGGAAGGGCTGGCGAACGGCCTGCCCAATAAGACGATCGCCTATGACCTGGGCTGTTCATCGCGAACGGTCGAGGTCCATCGCGCGAGCCTGATGGCCAAGCTCGAGGTCCGCAATTTGTCCGAAGCCCTGCGGATCGCCTTTGCCGCGGGCATGGGCCGCAAGCCGAAGTGACTGCGACCTCTACGTAGCGACGGGACGAGGCGCGATATGCGATCGATGGTGCAATCGTCACACGGGTGTCCGCTTCTCGCAATGCCATCGGTCCGTTCCACTCAGCATGATGGCAGATACACCATCCTCGTCTCCGACGACGATCCCGGCGTGCGGCGTGGCCTCCAGCTGCTGCTGAGATCGCGCGGCTATGCCGTGTGGGGATATACGACCGGCCACGCGCTGTTGGCCGACCCCCGCGCGAAGGAGGCAGACTGCGTCATCCTCGACTATCGCATGCCCGACATCGACGGATTCGCGATGCTGCGTCACCTTCGCGAGATCGGATGGTCGGGACGCGCGATCATGATCTCAGGCTTTCATGACACGCTGCTGGCCTCGCGGGCCGCTGAGGCGGGCTTCGATCATGTTCTCGCAAAGCCGCTGATCGGCAGGGCTTTGCTCGAAGCGTTGGACCGGCACCGCATCGAGACGCTTCGAAAGCATTGAATTGTGGCGGCCGGCCCCCGGCAGCCTCAGCCCGGCGCGATGTGGAAAGCCGATCTGCGCCGTCAAAGCCAGTGGCTACGTTTGAACCGGATGTAGAGCCCAATGCAGACCGCAGCGATGACGCCGAGGATGACGAAATATCCCCATTGCGTCTTCAGTTCGGGCATATTCTCGAAATTCATGCCGTAGATTCCGGCAATCGCGGTAGGCACCGCGAGGATCGCAGCCCGGGCGGCAAGCTAACGGGTGATCGCACCTTGGCGCTGCTGTTCGAGCAGGTGACTCGCCTCGAACACCGAGATCAGGATGTCGCGGATGCCGGTGATGGCGCTCTCAACCCTGAGCATGTGATCGTCGAGCTTCGAAATCTGGTGGCCGTTGTCGGCACCTTCCATGGCAAGCGGGTGAAGGCCGTAATTCCCGGCGATGTCGGCAAGTTCTGTTTCGCTGGGCTGGGACATTTTGATCCACACGAAGTCATCCTTGCCGACGTGCTCGCACGCCGGATCGATCAGGGTCGCCGGCCGTAGCCGTTTGCCATTGTGACAAAGAACGGCGGCGGCGACCGGAAGCCGTGTGCCTCGCCTATTGAGACGCGCGCACAAACACTCGTCATTCTTCAAGCCCAATCGCAGGAAGAAGAAGGCGGCGCGCAGCAATTCGAGCGAGAGCTTATAGAAAATGCGGCGGAGCGTTGGGTTTCGCAGAAGGCCGCTCCCGTTCATGACGCGCGTGGCTGGGCGGCGCGCTGCCACATCAAGGGCACGCAGACTGCGAAGGTCTGCGCACCCTTGATTGGCGACCGCGAGGGTTTTCCTCTCTTGCGATGGTACCAAGCGATTGCCCGTGTGGCGCCTCTGCAATCGTGTCGGATGACTATACCTAAGTATCGGATAACGGCGCTGACGACAGGGTTGCCGGGCCCCGGTGAGGCGCGTCGCACCGCGCGGAGACGAAAGCTGGAAGACGGAAAAGCTCAACTGTCGAAAGCGACCGAGCGCGCGAGCGCTTCCTGGGACTGCAGAAAGGCGAGCCGCGATTGCAGCGCCGCCTGGACAACGCCGAAAGCGTCACCCCCCAGAGTCACGCGCAGCGGCGGATGGTCGCTGGTTGCGACATCAACGATCGCTTGCGCGATCTTTTGCGGGTCGAGCGTGTAGAGCTCGTTTCCGGCGGTCTCGAACATCTTGCGGATATGGCCGGCGGGCGTATCGCGATACGCGGCGATCTCGCTGGCGAATTGCAGATTGTGGCTGAAGCTGGTGCGCGCCCCGCCCGGCTCGATCAGTGTCACGAACAGGTTGAAGGGTTCAAGCTCCTGGCGGAGGCATTCGCTGAAGCCCTCCAGGCCCCATTTGGCCACATGATAGAGACTGCTCGTCGGAAGCGAGCCCTGACCACTAGCGCTGGAGATCTGGATGATCCGGCCGCTCCCGCGCAGCCGCATGGCGGGGACAAAGGCGCGGGTGATGTGGAT
>NZ_LSJY01000169.1 GCF_001556865.1 Sphingobium sp. CCH11-B1
ATGCCCTTCAGCTGCTCAAGGCGAACCGCTTTCTCTCGGCATGGGAAGGTAGACTCCTCATGGAGCACAACTTCAGCGCGGTCCCGCTCGATGTCCTTGATCTGATCGTTGAGCAACGCGAGCCGTTCGAAACAGCGCTCAATTTGTCGACGAAGGTTTGGTGGCAAAGGCCGCCCATCGCCGGTGCGCATGTCGTCGAGCTGTTTTGACCAGTCACCGCCCTTGATGGCTTTGACAGATCGTATGCCCTGTAATGCAAGTAGCCCCCTGATCCGAGAGATAATTCGGGTGCGCTCGTGCACGAGATCGCCGCGCTCTCGCATTACTCTGCGCGCGTCCTCCTCCTCGGGGGAGGGCACGTCCACGACACGGCACACGCTTTTGTCGCCAGCGAGATAGGCTTTGAGGATTCCGATCATTGCTTCGGCGTCGATCCGGTCGGTTTTTGCGCGCCTGCCTCGCCGCGACACGAGGAAGCTGGCGGGATCCAGCACATATGTATCGATATCGTTCGACCGCAGTAGCCTTGCGAGCCAGAAGCCATCATATCCAATCTCGAAGCACAGGCGAATGGCGGCAGGTTCACCGATACGATCAGCGGCCTTGCACTCAAGATTGCGAAGGTGACTGATCAGTGCCGCGCTGTTCCCGGCAGGAATTGTCCGTAGCGAAGGCTTCGCGGCTCCTGGCGAGAGCGAAGCAACAAGCCAGTTGCGCTTGCTGAGCTCAACGCTGACAATGACAGAAGTCTTGGGGCAGTAATCTGACGACGAGTTCTCCATTTAGCGTTCTCCGTGGGGTTTGACGGAACAACGGCATAGCCGATCCGGCCTGCATAGGATCTATTATGTCCAGGGTTCCTTCTCGTTCACCTGCACCGCGGCGGAGAGCGCGCTTATCGAGGAAGCGTGGCAACATGCCGCTGATCTCGGTGACAAGGCGGCGCCAGGCGAACCCACCGCCGAGTTTCTCGCGTCCTTTCCGCCGACTGACCTCGGCAATCCGTTCAACGGCCTGCTCGAGATATTCGACGATCCGAACTTTCCCATATTCGGCGCGGACATCGAGATCAGCGGCGCGGAGACATGTCTGGTATCGATCTTTGGCGATACGGATTTCCAGCCGGACGCGATTGCGCGCCTGGTTCAACGCTGCTGCCCGCTGACTCTATCTGAAGCCCCAATTGGGTTTGAATGGAGCTATAGCTGTTCGCGCTCGCGCGCCGACGGCATCGGTGGTGGATGGTGCGCCATCTTCGTCGATGGAATTGAATATGGCGCCACGAGCGAAGGGCTATCGAGGGCGCTCCGCCCCGCCACTCATCGCGATCCCTGGATCGAAGATCCGGTCCATCCCCTGTCCGACTGGAAAGACGAAGTGGCCAATGACGATACCCGTCTGGGCTATTTCGACTGGGTCACCGCCCGACATGCTGCCGAGCCGGCTGACATGCGTCCTGCCAACTCCTGATCGCCGGATCCCGATCAAACCCCGTCCGCAGGCCTCTAACATCGCCTTCAGCGAACAATCGCTGTCTCGCCCCACCATTCCGCAACCCGCAAGGATATTATCGATGACCGACGCCCCCGCGCCGGGCGTGCCCGCGCGCCTGTACAGCCAGACCAGCCATGACGAACGTGGTAACTTCCATTATGAAGGCGATCTCTATCGCGTCGGCGAAGCACTGGCTTCACTCGCCTCGCGGATCGAAAGCCATCTTGCACAAGATTTCGCCGAAGCGACGTTTACCATCCGCACGGAAAAGTTCTCCGGGGGGCGCAAGATCATCGCGGAGGTCCTCGATACACCGGCCGATCTCACTGGCCGCGATGCGCAGAACGCCTTCATCGTCGAGGTCCGTGATCAGATGGAAAGGTTCGGGTTCACGCGCACCAATCCGTTGCAGGATTTCTGGTCGTGCAGCTTCTATTGCGAGGTCCGCATCGGCCAGGCCTATTGGGCGGCGCTCGCCAGACACCGAGGCATACGCAACCCTGTCGACATGGTTCTGTCTCTGGGGGCGTTCAAGAAGCGCGTCAAAGCGGGCGACCGACTGAAACTGGTCGATGCCCCGGCCGGCCATCGCCTGATCGGCACGATCCGTGAGATCACCAAGGTGCGATCCGGCGACCTGATCCTCGACGGCCGTTCCTACCTGTCCTTTCCGCGTGCATCCGCCTTTGCTTGCGACGGGCGCCTGGTCAGGATCGCTATCGGTTCGGAATATAGCCCCGATGACCACCTGCTATACGAATGGCAAGCTGTCTGACCGGCTTGGAGCGACCGCCTGGAATCGCGGCCTGCGCATCGTCCTCGTCGGGCGCATACCGTTACAAGTCCGCGCAAAGAAGCGTGCGGCAAACCGCCAACCGACGGTGTAAACCGAGCGTCAGGGTCGCTCGCGCGGCAGGGCTGCGAGTTCCCGGGCATGACCCACGCCGGACCAGGCGCCATGAGACCCGACGACATAAAGATGCTGCTTGGCTCGCGAAGCGGCGACATTGAGGATATTCGGTGTGCCAGCCGCCCAGTTGCGCGCGCCATTTTGTGAGGCCTTCGGCGCGCCCAGAACCAGAATGACCGCCTCCGCCTCCCGTCCCTGAACCGTATGAATGGTCCCGATCCGGTCGTTGGACCATTCCCGGATGTTGACCCCGGCCGCGGCGAACATCGCCCTCTCTTTCTCCAAACGGCGACGCATCTCCTGGGCCACAATGCGGAAAGGGGTGATGACGAACAGGTCCGGGCAGGTGATGCCGGCGTCGATGATACGCCGAATGAGCGAGATGACCTGCTCGCCTTCGTCGGGAGACCATTTGGAGTCCGCCTCGCCGTCGATGTCGACCCATCGGGAAGGACCCAGCGCCCGGCCGATCGCACTCTGGCGAGGGCCCGGCGCATGGACCATCTGGCCGTCATAGGCGATCCTGTTGGAGATGCCGAACATCGGTTCCTGGCAACGGCGGTGAACGAGCAGCGGAATACCAACCCGGCGGGAGCCCTGGTCCGAACGGAATGCAGCCTGATAGGGGGATGCCCGATCCGCGAGCGTCTGGGCGGACGCTTCCGGGGCCGCCCAGATTGGCTTGTCGACCCGGAAGTGTCGGCAAATCTCGGCATTCAGGCGCTCGGGCAAGGCCACGACGGGCGGTATCTGCAACGGATCTCCGACCATGATCGCGCGGCGTGCGCGCAGGATCGCGCCGACGGCCGCCTGGGGCAGCGCCTGTCCCGCTTCGTCTATCAACAGCCAGCCTATGCTGCCGACCGGCAGGTCGCCCAGCATGCGCTCGACCGAGGCGAAAGTCGTGGAAATGACCGGTACGACCAGGAACAGGGTCGACCATAGGTCCCTAAGCAGCGCCTTTTTCGCCGGATCCTGGGGCGCTCCCCTGGAAAAGAAGTCCATCAGGACGCTGAGATTGTGCAGCATCTTTTGCGCCGAGGCGTCGATGAAGGCCTTGTGCACGTCCAGTGCGGCGATGAAGAGGTCTTCGCGGAGACGGTGGACGGCGTCGTTGATCCAGGGCGCCTCAAGGTTCGACGCCTCATGGCCTCGTGCGAAGAAGGCGTCGTCGATGATGCGGTCGCCCAATTCAGGACGATGGCGGTCGATCTCGCTTGCCAATTGCGTCGCCACCGCCCGCGGCGCGGCGAGCCTTGTTTCGCGTCCGGCGATATCCTGATCCAGAGCGGCAAGGGCGGCGTCAGCCTCAGCGAACGCACGTTCGACGGCGCGTAGGGCTGTCCGGGCTTGCGCCTGGGCCGCGACCAGAGGTGCCTGGGTGGAGGTCCAGGCCGCCCATCGGGCCGTGCGGAACAAGCGTGAGAAGAAGACGGGCCGTTCGGTGCGATGTGCCGCAATCGCGGCGCTCCGCTCGCCATGGACGCGCGCGGCGTTCTCAACGTCGATCTGCCGATTGGCGCGGTCGGCCTCAAGGTCCGGACGACGCGAGCGCGTCTGCGCGAGTTCCGCTTCGTCCCTCGCGATCGCCTTTCGGGTTTCCGCCAGCCGAACGCAGAGAATCCGGACGGCTTCCAGCGCCGCCAATCGCCCGTCTACCGTCTGTTTGAGTGTGAGCAGGCGGTCGCGCGCCTTGTACCAGTTTCTCAAGGCGAATGCGGGCGAGGGCGGCTGCTCGGCGAGCACAACCGGCGGGGTGCGGCGCTCGATGATCTTGCCGGTCTCGGGATCCTTGATCTCCTGAACGACCGGGTCCCCCTTGGCGGCCTTGAGATAGGTGCGAAACCCCCAGTCCTCATGCCACCAGAAGCTCTGCTGAAAGGCAGCGCGGTTGCGCGCGTTGCCCAGCACGGCCGCGATCAGGCCCCAGGTGTCAGCGGGCTCCATCGGAACGGCGGGACCATCGTCGTCCTCGGTCGACGCACGGGGGCTGTAGACGAGGTCGCTGATGGACTTGAAATAGCTTATGTCGTCGGTCGAACGGCCAACGGCCTTGGCTGCCGGAAGCTCACGACTGACATTCTCCACCGCCTTGTTGTTGCTGGAGGCGACCAGCATTTCATGTCCCTTGAGCGACGGGTCCAGCACATAGAGATGAAAGAAGGCTTTGGGACCGAACGCCTGTCGCTCTCCTGAAGGCGTAAAGGCCTTTGCAGGGTCGTCGAACGACGCCATCGCCATCGCGCGATCGAGTACGGTTGCGGCAACGATGTCGCGAAGCAGGGTGGTCTTCCCGGTTCCAGGAGGACCATTAACGGCGATCACGCCTCCGCCGTCGGCCAGTGCCGAACGGGCGAGATTGACAGCGGCCTGCTGCAGCAGGACCAGGGGATGCCCACCAGGGCTCGGCCAGCGCGCCGCGGGCGTCCTGGCCGGTGCCACGGCCGCTTCGAGCGCGTCGGTGTCCGAGAACAGGTCGATCGTCCTGCTGGGCGCATCCATACCCAGATACTGACGAAGGCCGCCGGGTAGCTCTCCCTTCGCGCACAGATCGACCGCCTTCGAAAGGTCGCCCATGAAAAAGGAATTGAGTAGCGAGACTTCGGGCGGATTTCTCGCTTTGAAATAGTGGAACACCCGCAAGGCAAAGCTCGGCGGCTCTACGAGAACAGCGGGAAGGCCGAACTGGGCAACGAGCCAGCGGTGCGCCTGGTCGATCGTCGCGAGATCCAAAGGGACCGGGTTTCCGGCATCGTCTGTTCGGCGCAGGATATTCTCGAGCGCCCCGATGATCCGCGGCTCGATGCGAGGCCATGCACCGAGCGCGCCCAGCTTCAGCTTGAGCGCCAAGGGAAGCGCCCAGGCGAAGCTTGAGACCGAGATGCTGTTGTCCTCAAGGAGGACGCCGTTCTTGTCAACCAGGACCGCGCCGATCGCGGCCTTCTCCCGCTGCCGCGTGCTCCGCTCTTCATCTGCGCCGAAGGCCTTGACCAGATCTTCGGTCGCACGATCCATCGGGATCGCGCCGAGGATCACCTGATAATAGAGCTGCCGCTTGGGGCGCGACCGTTCACCCTTGCCCCAAGGAACCTGCCCTCGCGAGAGATCGGCGACACAGCTGCGATCGCCGGAAGCAAGGTCTTCAGGCCTTCTATAGGTCTGGGGCGACAGTGCTTCCAAAGCGGTCCAGGCTGCGAGCATGCCGGCTGCCATATTGTCATGGTCCGGCGTTGCGACAGAAGGCAAATCGCCAAACGCCAGAATGGGCGGCAAAGATGCAATAGAGGATGGCGCTGCTTTGCCAGCGAACGGGTCAGGGGCCGTGCTCGGCTGGCGCGAAGATCGCGCCTCGGAGCGCTCGGGTGCTTTGCCAGGTGGCGCTTTGCTCGCCGGCTCCGTCGCAAGGGCGTTTGCAATGCCGGCGCGCAAGCGCGCTGCCCGATCCGTCGTACGAAAACTCAGCTCATGGTCAAGAAGACGAAGGATCTCCGGGTCCGACTGAGAGGTCCGGAAAATAGTCTCGAGTTGCGCGATCGAATTTTGAAAATGGGGGCGAGCCTTTTCTGCACTCAAACTTCAGTCCCCTTGATGATCCATTGCAGAAATCCGCCCTATGTCGTTCGACCCGGCGGGCGACCGCAAGTCAATATGGTACCGAAGGGATCAGGAGGATCCGATTTGAGTCTTCGCCGCCTGGGTTATCGACAGCCATCGGCACAGGACGCAGGTTGGAAACCGGGCTCTGGATCGCCGCACGGCTAAGTGCCGAAACCCATTTCTGGGATGAAGCCGATCAGATCGCACGCCTGAACACTGAGGACGTCTATGCCGTTTTGCAGGGCGAAGCGGGGTAAATGTTGTCGGTCATCCACCAGTCAGTACAGGATGACGCCCGTTCCGGGCACGAGTTGATCCATAAAATCAAAATCGCGTCGGTTACCGGTCAGCAAATCACAGCCCATCGCAGCGGCCTGAAGAAACAGCACAGCATCGTTCAGCAGCGCGATCGAATGGGCCTGGCCTGACAGGCGCGTTACCAATCCTGCCAACATGCCCGCCTCGGCGAACACCCGCGAGGAAGGTACGGTCAGACGATGTTCGGGAATATCATCGATTGTCCGTCCCAGCGTCTTGAGAACCGAAGCCGTGCGCTTGTCCGCCGGATCGAGCGCGCCCATCAGATGGGTCATTTCGCCCAGCGCTACACAGGAGTGATTAACGATCCGGTTTTCCAGCAACCGATCCGCTTGCGCAGGCGTCTTGCCCTGAAGCACATCGATATAGACGCAGGTGTCGAGCAGAAGCTCTCGGCCTACGACAGTTGCTTTATGAACAAGCGGCAGTTCCTCTTCGCGCCGCCGGGCCAGCTTTGCTGCCGATCGCTGCGGCTTGATCCGGCGCAGCGACGCTTTGCGATCAAATCCTAAGCGCGATATCTGCCGGGACCGAGCCCTTCCGGCTCACCAGCCTGGCCCCGAAATCATCTTCCAGCGCCACTTTGGCGAGCGCATATTCGACGAGATCGGTGGTAGAGGCGATGCCGCTGCGCATCTTGGCACGATCGATGAGTTCGCGCGGGACCCGGGCGCCGACCGCGCTGTTCGTGCCCGAAAGCAAGCCTGCCGCCTTCGCGGCAGCCACGACTGCTTCATGTCGCTGGGACAGATGATCTTCGTGTCTCGTCGCCATCGGGAAACTCCTTTGCGTTAAACAGATACGCCAATTTGTAAAATATGCAAGATGTGATCGGGACAGGCGCCGGCTAAGCTCACACTTGCGGAGCGCGCCAGAGAGCTTGGTAGGAGGCGCATCGCTGCATCAATTCACCATGCGTTCCGCTGCAAACCAGTCGCCCGCTGCGCATGAAGAGAACCTGATCGGCGGCCTTCGCTGTGGCGAGGCGATGGGTGATCATGATCAACGTCGTCGCGCTCCTGGCCCGGCTCCGCAATCTCGTAATCACACTCGCCTCACTGGACGGATCGAGCGCGGACGTGCTTTCATCGAGGATAAGGACCGGCACTTCCACCCCCGTCAGCCGGGCAAGCTCCAGCTTCTGTATCTGGCCTCCCGACAGACGCTCGCCTTGTTCCCCAAGTTCCATCTCGAAGTCGATCGGTCTCCCCGGCTCGTAGAAACGCCAAACGTGAAGCAGTTCCCCGACCTCTCTGATCGACTGGTTCGCCGGGGGATAGAGGATGTTCTCCCGCAATGATCGGTTGAACAGGCCGATGAACTGCGGTGCATAGAGAATATAACGGTGGCGCTCCCCCCACGGGATCATCGCGATATCGACCCCTGCAATCTCGACTTTCCCCGAGCCAGGCGTGAGCACGCCGGCCAGCATCTGTGCAAGGGTAGATTTGCCTGAGCCGTTCGGGCCAACGATCGCGACGAAGCGGCCCGCCGGGATAAAAAGCGAAATGCCGATAATACCCGGCATGTTGTCGCCGTAGCAGAAGCTGACGTCTTCGACCGTCAGATCCGCAGCACCTGTGGGACCGGGCTGCGGGGTGCTCGGCACGACACTGGCGTTCGTGAATGCCAGGACGTCGCGGATGTTGGCGATTGCGACACCAGCCTGCGCGAGGATATAACCCAGCGCGCTCAGCGGAACCGTCAGCCTAAAAGCATAGGTCTGCAACAGGACGAAGTCGCCTGCGGTCATGCGTCCCTTGCCCACATCAAGGCCGGCAAGCATCAACAGCGCCACAAGTCCGACGCCGACACTGCAGAACTGCAGCGCCGCCATGAGGGTCAGCGAACGGTACATGCCAGCGGTGGCCTGTCGTTTCGCCCTCAATATATCGCCGGCATAACGCAGTTCACGATTCAGAGCGCCGTTGAGCACCACGCGGCGGGCATTGCGGACGATGTCACCGATCGTGCGGGACACATGCGATGCCGCCGCATTGGTCGCGTCCGCGTGCGCGCGGTGGCGTCTGGCCCCGATCCAGGTCGCCCCGACGAATCCCAGAAGCGTAAGCGTCAGTACCAGCACATAACGAGGCTGGATCAGGCTGGCGATCACCGCAAGACTGGCGATAGCCTGCAGCAAGACCGGCCCGAGCCGCCAGATCAATCCTTCCACGACCAGCGTCAGGCTATAGGGCAGCCGCTCCAGCATGCCGGGTAGCCGCCCGCTCTGACTGTCCCGCGCCGCCGTGATCTCCGGCAAGGCGGCGGCAAGCGCCCGAGTCGTGAAGTGCCGGGTCAGCGCCTCGACCATTTCCGCGGTGCAGGCGAGCCTGGCCGTTTCGACGATGGAAGCACCGGCCCAGCATCCCACGAACAGCAGGATGGTGAGGAGCAACTGCAGGGGCGATCCCGTCGGTCCGTCCAGCGCGTCGATCAACAGCTTCAGCGCATAGGGGCCTACGACGCCCATCACGATCACGACGGCTTCCAGGCCGGACGCCTGTACCATGCTTCGCCTTGCACCCAGGCCCGCAGACAGCATCAGCCGTGTCAGCCGGGTCAATATTCCGAACGTCGTCACTAGTTAGGCCTCCTGGCGATCGATGGATGAGCCAGAAGGAGGATTGGAACGCGGCCGCTATCTTAGCGCCAAATCAGGTCATTGCGAAGGCAGGATCCCAAGATGTCGGAAAGGGAAGGGAGGGGCAGGAATGTGACGGGAAACGTGGATCGGCCCGTTGCCCCTCTAGCTCCAGGAGATGGTTCCCATGGCGAGCCTTGCCCGCTTGAATGACACGCCCCCCGTGTCCGCACCCTATCGCATCGATGTGTCGCGCGGTGGCCGCAGCGGCCGCGTATCCTCGGAATGGTTCTCACGGCCCGATGACGAGAAATTTCTCTCGCTTTCCAGTCTTTATGACAGCGTTCGCGCCCGCGCCGATCACTCGACCACGCGCATCGTCGAAAGTCGCGCGATCCGGGTCGAAGCCAGGAGCGACAATCCCGAACGGCTGATGCTGATCGCGCCGGGGGATGGACGGCCTGTCGCACCGACCAACTGGTCCTTCGGCCAGATATCCAGCCTCGTCGGTGCGCCGGCCTCCTATCTACGTCAGCTTCCCGCCGCTCTGGCCGGGATCAACCTGCAACACGGCCTCATCACCCATCGCGGCGAACAGGTGAAACTGCTTCAGACCGACGATGGCCGCACCGAACTGCGCGCCGCCACGGGCAGCGAGTATGGCCGTATTTTCGACCATGAACTCGTGCAGGCGATCATGGCTTTCGCCGGCGACGGTGTCGGTGACACACGCTGGAAGGTGCCCGGAACGATCCAGTGGGGCAGTATGACCTATAACCCCTTCGTCGACATCACCAGGGATACGACGACGCTCTACGCCTCGGACAGGGATGTGTTCGTATTTCTGGTCGACGACACGCACCCGATCGAGGCTGGTAAGCTGCCCAACGGCGATCCCGATCTCTATTTTCGCGGATTTTACGCGTGGAACTCCGAGGTCGGCTCCAAAACGCTCGGCATCGCGACCTTCTACCTACGAGGCGTTTGCGCCAATAGGTGCCTGTGGGGCGTCGAGAATTTCGAGGAGGTGAACATCCGTCACTCGAAATTCGCGGCCGCCCGTTTCTCTCACCAGGCTGCGCCCGCGCTCGAGCATTTCGCGAACTCCTCGCCGCAGCATTTTATCACCGGGATCAAGGCCGCGCGGGAACGCATCGTCGCGCGCAAGGATGAGGACCGCGATACTTTCCTGCGCCGCCGCGGCTTCACCAAGGCCGAGACGACGAAGATCATCCAGACGGTAATGGCGGAGGAGGGGCATCCCCCGGAAAGCCTGTACGATTTCGTGCAAGGCATCACCGCTGTGGCACGTTCAAAACCCCATCAGGACAGCCGCCTCGAACTCGAGGGCAAGGCCAGGAAGCTGCTCGAACAGGCGCTCTGACGCCTGGCTTCGGATTTGCCGAATTTTACCTCCAACGCCCGCTCCGGTCTCCGACCGGGACGGCTATCGCTCATGAAAGGATAAGGCGATGCGCGCCCAATCCGATGTTTGCCTGAATGATTTTGCCGTGGACGTCGCCTTCTTCAGCGACGGCGAGCACTTTGCCAGCCAGACCTACGCGGTCACCGTTCGGTCCGACTCATGACCCGCAATCGCACCCAGCGTCTGGGAACAGGGCTCTCTGCCCTCATCGCCGCATCGCCCCCACCCATCACGACTTTGCCACTCGCTAACATCTCCGTTGGATATAATCCCCGCCGTTATTTCGATAGCAGGAAGCATGACGAGCTCGTCGCGTCGCTGCGCCTGCGCGGAATGCTCCAGCCGATACTGGTTCGTCCGACCAAGGATGCGAGCGACAGCTATCTCATCGTCGCAGGCGGGCGTCGCTACCGGGCGGCCTTGGAAGCCTTCGGGCCTGAGGGCGAAATTCCCGTCGTCATCCGAGAGATGACCGATCAGGAAGCCCTTGAGGCAGCGATCGACGAAAACGACGTGCGCGACGACGCATCGGAAACCGAGCAGGCCGATGCCGCCGTGCGCGTGCTCGCGGCCTGCCAGGACGATCGGGCCGAAGCCGCGCGCCGGCTCGGCTGGTCGAAAGCCAAGCTCGACCGCCGTCTTGCTCTGGGTAACCTCTCCGATACCGTCAAGCGCGCGCTCGACGAACGCCGGATCAAGGTCGGCCATGCCGAACTGCTCGCCGCCGTGCCCGCTGACAAGCAGGACAAGGCGCTCGATACGATCCTGAGCTCCGGCCTGGACGTGAGCAAGACACGCGACCTGCTGATGCGCGTCACGCAGGTTCTCGCCAGCGCCAGTTTCGACAAGAGCGAATGCATGACCTGCCCGTTCAATTCGGCAACGCAGCGGGCGCTCTTCGAGACCCATATCGACGATGGCCACTGCACCAACGCGGCATGCTTCGAACTCAAGACCCAGTCGGCGGAAATGCTCCGCTTCGAGGAACAGGAACGCGCCGACAAGGCCGCGCGGGCGGCGGCGCGCCGTGTGAAAGATGATGATGCAGACGATGACGCTGACGATGAAGAGCAGGACGACGTCATCAATGAAGCTAGGGGCGACGGCAAGGAGATGTCAGGCGATGGGACCGGCTCTCCAGTAAGAAGCCGGATGGTCGCATCTGCCCCGTCCGTCGCGGCTGGCAAAGCGAATAGCGCGCCGACGGCGTCCAAATCGACTGTCACCGCCAAATCGATCGCAGACCGTACCGTCGAACTGCGCGAAGCGATGTGGCGCACTGCGGTTGCAAGGGCGCTTGCGGGCAATAGCGCGCATGCCCAGAGTGCGATCCTGGTTGCCGCGATGTCGGGCACGTTGCCGCAGATCAAGGCGGAAACCCTCAAGGCGCGCTCGGGCCTGCTGGTCGACGCCGCATTCCCCGGCCTCGATTATCGCGCCAAAATCACGGTGATCGGCGAACTCGAGAAAGCGCAGGCAGCCACCATATTGTCGGCGATCGGCGCGGCCTATGCCAAGGACGTGGTAAATTTCGAACATGTTGCCGACCTCGCGCGCGCCTTCGACGTGGATCTGCGCGCCATCTGGCAGGTCGATAAGGCTTTTCTTGAGCGATACACCAAGGATGAACTGAGGTTCATCGCTCGCGAATGCGGCCTGATCGCGCATATGGGCGAAAAGGCGTTCGCCAAACGGCTGGGGGGCAAAAAGTCCGACCTCATCGCCGGTATGCTCGGCGCCATCGGCTTCAAATGGGCGGGACGCCTGCCGAGCTGCATGACGCTCGATGGACGATATGGACCACCTCCGGGCGACGCCGCTCCTGCGGTGCCCTCAAAGCTCGCCGCCTGATCTGCTTTTGCATTTTCACGAGAAGGACAGATATCATGCTGATTACCAGCCTGCTTCCGCTGCTAAGCCACTATTCGCTCGGCTTCGATCTCGTCGCAGGCCCCGACGACACCGTCACTCTAACCATTATGCCCCGCAAGGTGGCAGGGGTGGCCCAAAATCTCGAAGCCGGCGAGGCCCGCCCGATCTCGATCACGGCGAGCGCCGCAGAAATCGATGCGGAACTCGGACGAGGCGCAGATGGCGCATTGGGGCAGCTTATGGCCTCGCGCAAAACACTCGCCGACCAGATCGCCGAGCAACGCCAGGCGGCCGAGCTTGCGCGGACCGCCGCTGCGCAAGCCGCGAAGCCGAACACCGCGGCGGCCAAACAGGCCGTGCCTGCCACGCCCGTGAAAGCATCAGCAGCGAATAATCCGCCAGCCGACGCCACGGCCGAGGAACCCGCCAGCCTCTGGTGAGACAGCCGCCCGATTTTTCCAACACCATTGCCAACGAGGCTTGCCATGCAGATCAATCATCTCACCCGGGCCTATCGATATGACGGCATCGACCTGCCGGTGCCGCCCCATCTCGCCGACGACCGCAACGCCCTGCGTACCTATCATGCCACGCTCTACCCGGCGATCCTCAACGCTGAGATGGTCGATACCGGCATTATTGGGGGCGCCCATATCACCGAATATCGCCGTGCCGTCGGCACCAAGGGCTGACCATGGCGCGGCGTGCCGGAACCCCTATACCGCCCACACAGCACAGGACATTGTGCCAATGGATCGAGGCTGACGATGGCGACACGCCCAGCTTTACCCGGCCTGCCTGCAGCGCCGCGAGCCGGACCCTCCACGCCAAGATCGCGCTCCCCCCGGATAGCGGTCCGGGCGAAGTCCGAGAGCCCCTCCAACCCCCATCCGCTCTGCGTCTGCCGCCGCTCGGCTGACCTCGCCGGCACGTCGGTCGTGCTCTCTACTGACGTTCCCGTTCTCTTCGACCAGCCGCTGGGTCCCCATCACGAACTGGTCGGCCGGTGGGCTCTGTCGCTCGAAAAAACGATGCGGACGCTCACCCGTCCGGCCGCGCGTCGGCATATCGAGCGAGTCTTCGACGCTACCGTGCTCGACGTCCTCAATTCCGTTGATCTGGTCGATCTGCGCGTCGTCGTCCTTCAAGGCGGCGAGCAGGGCGGTCCACCCGCGATTGCCATTATCTGTGAGAGCCTGGGGCAGATCGATCTCGGCTGGATCGAAACCGGAGATGCGCCTGTTGCCTGGCGCGCCGCTGCTTATCGGGCGCTGGAACGGAACCTTGGCCGAGTATTGCCCATCTACGGCTACCCATTCCTCTTCGACGAGATCGCGATGTACTATTGGGATGGCGAAACCGAAGACGACGCTGCCCGCCAGAGCCTGATCGCTTATCACGGCGCAGATGCCGACGATCTCGAAAATATGGTGCTGCCCTCGGAGATGAACGCTCGGCGGCCTGCGTGGATGATCGCAGCCAATGCGGCGCCATCGAAGCGACTGCCGGGCGCGCTACGCCGCAGGCTGAACGCACTCGGACGGACATCCAAGGCGCTCGGGGGTCTTGAGAGCGCACGCAATGCCTGGAACTGCGATTTCGAGATCATCCAGGATTACATCCCGGGCTATGAGGAATGTTCCTCTCTGCCGCCGTTGACGCTCGTGCCCTTCGAGCAATTCGCCCGTGAACTCGACGACATTGCCCGTAACGGCATGGAGATGGGCTTCATGGACATCGCAGGGATCTTTCCGCTGCCGCACGCCGATCGCATCGACGACTGGTTCACCTCCCTGCGGCTCGGCGCGCAGTTTCTCGTTGCCGCCCAGGACCTGATCCGGCTCGATCCAACTACATTGTGAGGCTCCTTATGCCCGACCACAGCACGCATTTTGAAGCGACGAGCGGCGGCATGATCCTGACAAACGCCATCCTGCTCTACCGGAGCCAGGGATCCCGAATCCCTCAAGCCTATGGCGCGTCGACACAGGACGCTTGCGCCTTCGCCAGCATCCATGCGGTCGACCAGACCCACGAAGACCATCCGACAATCGCGGCCGGTGTGCCACTTACCCGCGCGCATTTGCGGCAATGGACCGAAGCGCTTGGACGGAGCGTGGCGCCCGAGCTTCTTCCCGACAACATACTGGTCGCGCACGCCGATATGCTCGCTTGGTGGGTTCCCCCGCAGGTGCGCCCGGCCTGGTTCGCACTATCATCTCCGCCTGACGGGCTCCGTGTCCTGCACGAAAGGAACATCGTACCTGTGCCCTATCCCGCGCATCTGTTCGTCGCCACCCGATCGGGCCTCGGCGTCTACGCCCTGCCGACGAATGCACGCCCGACGGCCGAGACGCGGTTGTTGCACTCACCTATTCTTAATGTGTTCGTCGGCGGACAGCTATGCTGGGGCAATATCCCCAGGCCCGGATCGCTTAGCATCGCCTCCATCCCGGACTTTGAGCGCGCTGTATTCGAAAGCTGGTCGACGCATCCTAATCCCGGGCAGGAACGCACTGTTACCGGCAAGGGAGGACTCATCCGGCTCTGGGACGACCTCGCCGCGCGCGGCGCGAAGTGCTTCCCGGTCGGCCGTCTCAAGCCTCTCAGTTTCGCCGGGCGCCGGCAGCCAGGACCAAACGTACGGCGCACTGCGCCAGACCCTGTAACCGTCGGAGCCTTGATCGCCCGCTGGAACCGGCGATGACTTCGCTCACCGATGACCCGACAGCCGCTGCGCTGCTTGCCGCGATGCCCTGCTATCCCGTCCCGTCGCAAGGCCGATCGCCGGCTATCGAAGCGCTTCGGACAGCGCGTGCCGGTCATGGACTTTTGGTCGGCCACGACGGCGTCATGCTGATCCTGCGCCGACCGTGGCTCGCGCTCGATGCCTGGGTCACACCGCCAATCTCGGCCTACCTCCCTTATGGCAGCGCCGGCACACCGAGGGCCGACCTGCGGTGCGGACTGATTCCCGGTGAACTGCTCAAGCGCATATTGGAACATCTACGTGGGGCGTTACCCAATGAGTCCGCGGCGTTTATCCTCTGGAACGCGGTCACGCGGGAATTCTCAGTCGAGTTCCCGATAATCGACGAGGCGACGCCCTCGCGTCTCGTCTATCACCCGCCGATCCTGCGATCCGACTGGCACCTGATCTGTGATATTCATAGTCACGCGGCAGGACCGGCCTTCTTCAGCGCCACCGACGACGTCGATGATGCACATTCAACCAAAATCTCGCTTGTCTTCGGTCGGCTTGATCACGCCGGTAGTCCCCTCGCTGCCTCGCGTCTTTGCGCAGGGGGGATGTTCCTGCCGCTGCCGCGCAGCCCCTTCTCTGGAGATGGTCATGCAAGCTGATATCCGCGCGCGTCACTATCTACACGCTGACTTCGAGAATCGGGCTATTCGTGTCCTGCTGGTGGGCTGCGGCGGGAACGGCGCCCAGATGCTCATGGGACTCGCCTCGCTCGACACCGCGCTCCGCGCGATCTCGACCCGGTCTCTCGACGTCACCGTCGTCGACGACGATATCGTGACCGAGGCGAATCTCGGTCGCCAGCCCTTCTATCGCTGTGACATTGGCAACTCGAAGGCCCACACACTGACCGAACGCATCAACCTCGCGCATGGGCTTTCCTGGAAGGCAGTGCACGGTCGCGCACCTGACGCGATCGGGATCGAAGGCGCCGATATCCTCATCACCTGTGTCGATACCGCTTCGGCGCGGCGTACGCTGGGGGCGGCGCTGGAGAATGGCCATAGCAGCCCCGCTTACTGGATGGACCTCGGCAATCGTGCGAGCGACGGGCAGTATCTGATCGGTTGCCCAGGTAACTCGACTGACAAACGTACTGACCGCCTTCCGACCGTGCTCGAAACCTTTCCGGAACTGGCGGACGAGGCTGTTGCCGAAGACGATGCCCCATCCTGTTCGGTCGCCGAGGCCCTCGAACGCCAATCGCTTTTCGTCAATCGTGTCCTGGCAAGCCACGCGCTTGCCCTGCTGTTCGATCTTCTAGGGCGCGGGTCGATCGGACATGCGGGCGCCTTCATCAATCTTGCCATCGGCCAAACCGTCGCCATCCCGCTGATGCATGGCGTCGCAGGTTGCCGTCGGCACTAAATGATGCTCGCTCGCGTCCATAAATCGCGCCGCATCATAGGTCATTGTGGCCGGTGACGGCTTTTGGTATATACATGGCATATGCAAGGAGGCGCGCCCGATGGCTCAACCCATTTCCACCAGTGTCGTTCGCGAGGCGAAGCTGTTTCGCAACAACCGCAGCCAGGCCGTACGCATCCCGGCGGAGTTCGAGTTTTCCGGGAGCCGCGTTCTCATCCACAAAGAGGGCGACAAGCTCATCATCGAACCTGAACCCAGAGCCAATCTGGTCGATATCCTCAAGGCACTTGCGCCGCTCGCCCCTGACGATGATTTTCCCGAGGATCTCGACGCGACGCTGCTGCCGCTCAAGGATGTCGATTTGTGAGCACACGCTACATGCTCGACACGAACATCGTGTCGGACCTCGTTCGCAACCCGCAGGGGCGCGTATTCGAGAAGATCGTCAAAGTTGGCAGCGACCGTCTGTGCATCAGCGTGATCACTGCGGCAGAATTGCGCTACGGCTGCGCTAAGAAAGGCTCGGCAAAGCTGCTCGCGCAGGTCGAGGCGATCCTTGCCGGTATTGAAATTCTGCCGTTCGATGTTCCCGGCGATGCCGAATATGGCGGCATCCGTGCCGAACTGGAGGCGGCGGGCTGCCCCATCGGCCCAAACGACCTGCTCATCGCCGCGCATGCTTATGCTGTCAGCGCTATACTGGTTACCGCCAATGTCGATGAATTCCGGCGTATCCGGGGCCTTAAGATCGAGAACTGGCTCGAGCCGCAAGCGTAACCGGCGCGGGTTAACTCTACCACCATCCGGTCAACTACGACCGAGCTGATTTACGGTCGAGCGCGATCATGCCGTGAAGGGCCGGATCACGCTCTGCCGACAAGCTTCGCCTCGCGAGCGGACACGAAGGAGAAGGGGAAAGATAGGGGGTGATCCCAGGGAGATCGCCCTTATGCTCACTCCGTACCACCACCGTCGGCATAGTCGGTCTTGCAGCCCGCAGCTATCGACCGGAGAATGCACCGCGCCGTTTCCGCCGGGCCTTGTGTTGTGACGGCCGACGTTGGTGCCTTTGACCCCGCAGACGCGGCTTGCTGGATCGCACATGGCCGCCGTGCAGATCATGCCCAGATACTGGCGTCGGTATGGACGGATTATCCGGACCTGCCGTCCCATGCGCCGCTTGACGAACGCATGGCGCGGAGCCGGGCGCGGGTTGCGGCGCTGCGTCCGTTCAACGACACGATCCGCAAGGAAGCCGAGCGCGACAGACAGCGGGCAAACTTTGCCTGTATCGAGAACCGTGTCGCCAAAGGCAGCGAACAGCCATGTGACCAGGCAATTCTGAACGGGCGCGATCTACACGGCTATGATTGGAACGCCGCCGTCCGTTACGCAAACGGTTGGTATGCAGCACATGCAGGCTGGCCGCCTCGGGATTTTTCCACTCGACAAGGTGAGATATCGCCCGCCTATGCTCAGGGTTTCCGTGACGGCGGTGGCTGTTTCGATGATCTGTTCGATGCGGCGAGGCGCGCCTACGCTGCCGCCGCGCGTAAGGCAGAACAATTGGCGTTTCCTCTACATCCCGCGCTTTCAAGACCCCTTCCCAGCAGTTGGCCGCTCCCGACGGACGGACCGCGCCCCAGCCGTTGGTCGAAGCGCATTTTGATCATCGGCGCGACCATCGCATCCGATGCCTCCAGGGGCTTGATGGAAATGCTGCAGGCGCAGGATGGGCATCAGGCGGGAAAGATCATCATCGCCGCTGCTGCGCGTGGCTTCCATCTATGGCAAGCGGGTCTTTCCGCCGAGATTGCGAAACCCTCCGATCAGTTGCGCGCTCTGCTTGCCGGGGTCGAGCCTGACGATTTGCTGGTGATGGCAGAAGGCGATGATCTTGCCTGGATCGATGGCCATGCCAGCCTGCTGCCACTCTGCCGAACGATGGAGCGCACGCGCAATTCGCCGATCCAGCAGCGTGTGCAGTTCCGCGCCTGGCTCGATCGTGGATTGGGCGACGGTGAGATGATGGCCAGCGGGCATATCCGCTGGACCAAAATCGCTCAGGGCCTCTCGGGGCGCCTTGGCGAGTTCGTGACGCGCTCTGCAGGACCAGCCGAGCCTCGCGGGCACCGAATCGTTGTGGAACTGCGTAACGGAACCCCCGCATTGGGCTTCATGACACCGCAGGGCGAACCGCTGGTTCCCGAGACGGTCATCACCAACAAGGCTCATTTGCGAAAGGCCATGACCATCATGCTGCGTCGGTTCGCAGCCGCCATCCCGCAGCATCACGCGATAGCCGCCTGACATCTCCTGACCCTTGCATCCGATCACAATGGAAACTCAGATGAACGACATCACCTCTTTGCCTGTCATGACCGCCGGCGACGCGCAGGCGATCGGTTTCGCGGCCTTCAACGCCGTTCCGACCTTGCCCATAGACATCCCTGACGGCGGGTTCACCCTTTCGGCTAGAACCAGCGAAGGAAGGCGCATAACCTTCTATTTCGGGCCCTATGTCACGGGCGGGCCGGCTCGCTTCGTCGATATCCAATATCATGATGCAGCCGCCACCGTGCCCGATGCGCGCGGCGCGCCGACACCCGTCTTCGATATCTTCACGATCGGCCATGGCGACACACGCGCCTACGACAGTCGCTCCGAAGAGCTGACGAGCAAACCGTCGATCGCAGTCATCCTTCTATCCGGACCGACGGACGATGACCACTGATCCGGCCGGGAATGAACGGCACGCGCCCAGATCGACCCGGGCCGAAGTCCGCAATCCTGTCCTGGCCCTTCCAGCTGCCCGTGTTCTCGCTGCTATTGATCCCGATATACGGACAGTCCTTGCATGGCTGCTTCGTGATCTTCGGCAGGACGCACGGTCGAAGTCCCGGCAAAGCTGGGATCGGCGCAAGGCATTCACGGCTGCCTACTGGGCATCGGTTGCTACCTATGCGGGCCACATCCTGCGCGCCCTTGGTAGAGCAGGCAGTGATCGCGGCAGGATGCCGCTGGTAGTGCGCCAGCCGGGATTTCCCGATATTGCGGCACGCGATTGGGCCGACGCCTCGCACTGCTATTGCGGTCGGCGCGATCACAGCGGTCTGGGCGCCAGCGAATTCCCCGAGGGCGAGCTCGCCATCGGCGACAGGGTCGTAGCCCGAATCAGCTATAACGGCAGGATCTGGCGCGCAGGACCGTGGCACCCTGGCGACAAGCCTCTTTACGACAATTGGAGCGCGACATCCGCCCCATGATCCCGGCTATCCGGCCTTCCGGTCTCTAGCCATCCGGCACCGCGTTGGGCCCGCGCCCGTCAGAGGGTGGGACCTCGCAGGGACATGGTCGCAAAAGGAGAGGGGGAATTGGTGAGGAAGCCGGGCGGCAGAATGCCGCCATTCCCTCACCACAGGAGATTCTCCGATGGACATCATCGCTTCACGGACGCGTATAACCGGATCGGCTCCCCGTTATTGTTATCGCGCACTGGTCCCGCTGGATGAGGTCAATCCCGCGCGCCGGCATCGTGTCGCCATCCTGCAGGTCCAGACCCCGACCACTCGTCTGCCCTGTACCCGGATCGCCGACACGATGGCGCCCGATCGCTGGTTCGAGCGGAACCTTGCCGTCCCCTGCGGTCTTGCCGCCCGGCTCAACCTCGTCGGCAGGCGCGTCGAAGGCATAATCCTGCGCTCGGTATTTCCCGAGATGATGACCCACCTGGCACCGCTCGCCCTTCTTCTCGATCATGATCCGGGAAGTGCCGTTCATCGGTTCGCGACCATCGATCTCAACGCGGCCTTCGATGCCATCGCTCCCCGCATCGACGTGCTGATGCCTCCCGACCTCGGTCTCCACCTAGGTGCCGATCGCCGTGCGGCCTAACACAGGGACCCTATCCATGAACCATTACACGCTATCCCATCTCGAAGCGGCTGCTTGTTTGTGGGAAGCGGTCCTTGAGTTGCGCGACCGCCCCGATGCCGAACCTCACGCGATCGAACGAGCGCTGGCAATCCGCAAAACCTTCGACGTTCTTGGCACGTCTGGACTGCGCCTGATGGTCGTAGGTTGGACAGATGCGGTCGATGCCGCCTGGTACAAGGCTCAGGAGAGCTCTCCCTTCTCCTTCGACTGGGATTTCGTGCCGCAGTGGATCGTCGACACGATCGACTGGTCGGATCCGCGCCATCCTGACATCCGAACCGATAGCGCCCACCGGGACGTCCCCGGGGGTGAGCGCGCCGCCGTCCGGAAGGGGGCATCCGTAAAGGCCCCTGTGCCCGTCGGTCGGCCCGAACATCTCGCGCTGTTGGCACGAGCACGCGCCGCGTTGGAGACGCCGGCCGGTCTCACCGCCGACGGCTCCAATGCGCTGATCTGGGACATTGCCCACGCCGAGAGACGGCTGTCGGCCGCGCCCTTGCCCTGGCCGACCGATGTCCATGTCGCGGTCATCGAACACCGGCACGGCACGAACCTGCATGTCGCTCTCGATGCGAAGGCGCTTGACGCACAAGTCGCTGCCTATTGCCGCGAATGGTGGAGGGAGATCGGCGACAACAGGGATCCGCATAGTCTTTCAGACAGGGATATCATCGAGACCTATTTCGACGATCATGGGCATGAGAGCTGTTCAACCGATCGCGTGACGTTGGAACCGCCGATAATTCCCCTTCGCATCCCGCAACTCCCCGAAACCGGAACCTATTGCGTCCTGTCGACCGCCCATCTGACCTTTCAGACCGCCGACCGCCTCGACAAATGGGCGTCCTGGCCACCAAGCGAGCGTCCGATCGATATTGCCGCCTCGGTCTATGGCTGGTTCGTGCCGACACGCGAACTGGCTGAGGAATGCCGCGCGCAATTGCCGGAGGACCTGCTGCGGCTGATCGCGTTCGGCCGCGATCGGGGTTTCCGTTTCGTCCTGCTCGATTGCGACGCAGGCAGCCTTGATGTCCTACCGGTCCACGACTGGTAGAACTGGCCGGGTATCATCCCTCAGGCTGGAATCTGGCTCCAAAAGCCCATTTTGCGCCCATGGCTCTTGCGCAGAAAATCAACCCAGTCAGTATGGCACATGGTATCTGACCCGCCATCAACGCCGTCCACAAGCTTGCCCGCAGCCACGAAATCCCGCACGGCATAGGCGTAATATTTTGAAGCGCCGCGATCGAGCACGCCAGTGACCAGTCTGCGGTAAAGAAGGGTGGCAGCAACCGGATCGCTCGACGACAGGGCCTCGGCGCAGGGCCGCAGGACCTCATAGGCCCGCGGGTCCAGCCGATCGATCCGAGCCCGGATCAGTTGGCCGGCGCGCTTTAGATCCGGCCATTCGACCAGAAATGCGAGCGCGCTAACGCTCGGATCGAACGCCATTGCCTGATCGAGCGCCTGCTGCTCTGCGTCGAGATCCTCGAAATCGGGCAGGTACTTAAGCCAGTCGCGCAGCGCTGTCTCATCCAGCCAGCGATCGAAAATCGCCTTGCGCTGCGCCTGCGCGTCTTCCCTGCGGCCCAAGGCGATGAAAGCGCGTAGCCTGAGGTCGGAAAGCTCACGCTCGTTATGCCCGCGTTCGGTCGGCGCATCGATCCAGCCGAGCGCTTCCTCGGCGCGTCCATGCGCGATCAGTCGCTCAGCGACCTTCGCATTGAGCAGCGCGTTACGCCGCTCAGGATCGACCGTGGCGATATAGGCATCGACATCGTCATCGAGGTCGGCGAGTTTGGGCAGGAGCCAACCGGCCTTATAGTCGAAGCTGCGCCGTTCCGTTCCCGTCAGCGTCTCCTGACGGTCCAATAGCAGCTGTCGCAATGCCGCCCGGCCCTCCTTGCCCAGCGCAGGCGAGGCGGCCTCAGGCAACTCATCGAACACGCCATAGCCGTCGCTCTCGATCAGCGTGAGTATATCATCAGCGAGGATTGCTGGTTCCGGCGCTCCGGCGCGGCACCAGATTTTTCCCAGATCTTCGCCGCCCTGCCGAAACACGACGCCCAAAGTACCGCTGCTGTCATCGGCGCGTTCGAACACTGGCTCGGCAAGGCTGAGGAACAGGCGCATGAGATCGATCGCCCGAGCCGCCGATGCTTCGGCCAGCGGTCCTGTTATGCTGGCGCGCAGCTGGTCGAGCTCCTGGGCGAGCGGCCGCACCTTGTCCCATTCGATGAAACTGCGCGACCTACGGATGGTCTTCAAGCGCTTCTCGATCTCATGCGCCAGCGCGCCGCTGTCATCCTTTGCCGCCAGTTCCATCCGCGCGGCACGCGCAAAGATCGGATCGGCCTCGGCCTGGTTCAGCACCAGCCGCGCCAGCCGGGCCGCGCCCAGGCTCTCCAGATTTTCGAGCGTCAGCCTGGTCGAACTGCGCGAGGCCTTCCCGCTTGCTGCCATCAACCTGCGTCTTTCCCCGCCGCGCGCTCGGCGGCGATCAGAGGCATCAGCATGGCGTGCAGCGAGTCTTCCGCACGCGCTCGGCGTGAAGCGTCTGTGGAAGCGAGATCGCGGCGTATCCAGTCAGGCAAGCGACGAAGCAGTTGGTTCAGTTTCGAATCCGGAGAATCAGGCATGCCCGTCTATTTGCCGCAACGGCATGCGTCTGAAAACCGGAACGTAAATCTGTCCGCCATGCAATCCGACCGGAGGGAAGGGGGTGAATGGAAGCGAGGGTCAATTCGGACAGCCCCGGAAGGAGATCGCCATGATGGTTCCCGCCACACTCCACATGAATAGCCGTCTTGGGCGGCCGGTGAAGGAGTACGCCCGATGAACGTCGCCTCCAGCAATTTTACGCGCGACGCCCGCGTCCCGCTCGGCCATTGCTCGACCGGCCAGCTCGAACTCGATCTCGGCAAGCTCATGTCCGGGCGCTGTCTCATCCAGGGATCATCCGGCGCTGGCAAGAGCCAGACGCTGCGCCGGATCGTCGAGGAAGCCTTCGATTATCTCACCACGATCATCATCGACCCGGAAGGCGAGTTCGCCAACCTTGCAGCCCATATCGGCGCGACCACCGTCATAGCCCGCGACTATGCCAATGATGGCCTGACCGGGTTGGCGCTGCGGACCCGCCAGCATCGGATTGCGCTGCACCTTGATCTGACCGACCTGGAGCCGGATCATCGCATCGAGAAGTCCGCCGCCTTTTTCGCCGGGCTGCTTTCGGCGCCGCGCGAGCATTGGGGCAACACGGTGCTGGTCTGCATCGACGAGGCGCATCTGCTCGCGCCGCACATGGCCGCCTCTGCGCGCGATGCCGAGACCCGCCGCCTCGGCGTCGCCACGCTCACCGACATGTGCGCCCGAGGTCGCAAGCGCGGCATCGGCACGATCGTCGCCACCCAGCGCCTTGCCAAGCTCGCCAGTTCCGTGGTCTCCGAACTGCACAATCACCTGATCGGCCTCAACGTCTTCGACCGTGATGTCGCGCGCGCCGCCGATCTGCTCGGCTTCGGGAGCGACCAGGCTGCGCTTCTGCGCCAGCTTCCACCCGGCGAGTTTTTCGCCTTCGGTCCTGCGCTGGCGGCAACGCCTGTGCTGGCGAAGATAGATCCCACCATCACCCCGCATATCGGGCGAACGCCCGATCTGGTCGCCGCCGCCGATCTCGACCCCGACGAAAGCCGCAGCCTGCTAGACCTCGACGCCCTGCGCGAAGTTACACCGGCACGAGCGAAATCGATGGTCATGCGCGGCCAACGTGCGCTCGACGCCTTCCTCATCGACCCCGCCGCTCCGGCTGCCGCACGCATTATCGGCGCCCTGGGGCATATCGCACCCAATGCCACGACCGCGGACGATCTTGCCCGTCATCTGGCGCTGCCGGCCAACGACATCGACGCCGGGCTCGACCTGCTTGCTGCCATCGGCGCGTCCGACACCATGCCCCGCGGGAACACGCGGATTGCGCGTCTGTCGGCGCGGCTGCGGCTGCGCGTCGTCGACACGCCCGTCGTTGGCCTTGTGTGAATGGAGATCGCCATGCCCCAGCCGTCTTTCGATCTCGACGCGGATATTGTTGAACTCGTTCCCTTCATTCCTCGCCCGACGGCGCTCGACGCAGCGCCGCTTGCCGAAGTGGCGTTTCGCGCCGACGCGTGGCTTCCCGATGAAACAGCGCGCTTGCGCGACGCCTTCGCCCAAGATCGCACGATCGACGAGATCGCGGCCATGCTCGGCAGGCCCCGAGCAGGCGTCGCCACGCGTATCCATGATCTTGGTCTGCGCCGGAACTCGAGGCGTTCATGGAGCGGCTGGGACGACCAGGAACTGACGCGATGCTACGCGCAAGAGCCGACTGCGATGCTGGCGACACGGCTCGGGCGGGGCGTGAATGCGCTTTATGCGCGCGCACGCTTGCTCGACCTGTCCGAGCCCGGATCCCCGCCTTACGGTGGCTGGGAGGACGCACAACTGCGCGCCGGGTACGAGAACGGCGTTCCCGTCGCCCAGATTGCCAGCCTGATCGGCCGTCCCTTTGCCGGCGTCATTTCGCGCGCTTCGGCATTGGGACTACGTCATGCCTGCCAGCCGGGCGACTGGAGCGACGCGGAAATGACGCGCGCGCTCGAACTGGCGGCCACCGGTGCACGCTATGTTGCCATCGTGCAGGTTCTGACGGCTGAAGGTTTCCCGTCCCGGAACAGCCGCAGCCTCGGGCAGCGCCTTCGCAAACTGGGTTACGGTAGGGGCTGGGGCCGTCCCTGGATCACCGAGGAAGACGAGTTCCTCCGCCACGCCTATGCGACCGGCAAGAGCCTGACGCCGCTGCGCGAGCGTCTTGGGCGCACTTCGCACTCGATCAGATGGCGTGCGGAAGCGCTGGGTTTGCGTGGCACCCATGTCCATCGGGATGGGTTCCGGCAGGGCCCTGTCTGGACGGCCGAGGAAGAAGCCCGGCTGCGAGCGGACTACGGCAAGGTGCCGACACGTGCAATTGCCGAAAATCTGGGTCGCGGTGCGCGCGCCGTCCTCTACCATGCCAATCGGATGGGCCTCACGCACGGCTTCATGCGCGCGTTCATCCCTGCGGAGGACAGGGCGATCCGTAATGCCTGGACCCATGGCGTGTCGATGGTCGATGTCGCCCAGGCGCTTGGCCGCGATCCCGCCGTTATCGGCAAGCACGCCGCGCGTATCGGCTGCCGGTTCAACGATCCGGCGAGGCCCGCCCGAGGCCCCAGAACCCGCCGGGCAAAGCGAACGCCTGTGACGCTTCAGAGCCTGCTTGCGCTCGAGCCCGCTGCAGCGGTCGATGCCGATCTTCCGTTCGCCGCCTGACCCTGTCTCGCATGGAGGCCATGATGCCGCTGCCCGATCTGCCCGCCCGGTTGTCGCCGTTTCGCGGCCGTTTATGTTCCTTCGATCATGCCCTCAGAACGGCACAGCAACTGCGACGTGCGACCGGCGTGCCGCATTATGTCGTGCATGGCATTGCGCCCCTGCAGGCATTCAAGGTTACGATGCGACCGCCGGCCTGGCCGGACCGCTGGCTGGCCATGGTCGCATGAGCGCGGGTAAGTGCGCGCCCGTCGTCGCGGCATGGGGCGCGGGCACCAACTCCACCGCGATGATCATCGAGCTTGTCCGTCGCGGCGAAATCCCGGACATGACGTTGCTGGCTGCGATGCCCGAGCAGCCTCATACGCGACGGCTCATCCCCGTCTTCCGTCAGTGGATGGACGATCATGGTGTTCCCAACGAGATCGTCGAGTATCAGGCCCGCTTCTTCAAACATTGGCCGCCCTATACGTCGCTGCTCGACGCCTGTTTGACGAATGGCACATTGCCGTCGATCAGCTTCGGCCAGCATAGCTGCAGTGCCCGTCATAAAATCTCGCCCCAGGATAAATGGGTTAAGGCCTGGCCTCCGGCACAGCATGCCTGGGCGAACGGGCATAAGGTCACCCGCCTGATCGGCTACGACTGCTCAACGCGTGACAATCAGCGCTACGCCCATCGCGAAGGGAATATCTCGGACCTCTATGAGTACAGATATCCTCTTCGGGAGTGGGGTTTCACTCGCGAGGATTGCGAGCGCATTATCGCGGATGCTGGCCTGCCAAGTTTCTATAAAAGCTCATGTTTCTTCTGCGCGGCCATGCAGATTTCAGAGGTCCGCGCGCTGACGCGCGAGGAGTTGCGCCTCATCGTTCTGCTTGAAGCGCGCGCCGCACCGCGGCTTCGAACCGTCGAAGGGCTGTGGCGCAAATCGACGAAAAAGCGTCCCGGATCGATGACCGCGTTCATCCGCAACGAGAGGCTGCTCGATGTCGCCGAGATCGATTCGATCATTGCCAGCGCGCCCCTCGATCTTCTCGAGTTCCAGCGGGCCGCAGCAGCCGTCCCGATCGAGCAGCGATCACATATCCAGACATGGATCGAACGCTTCAACGCGGGGCTGGCATACGCTTCAAATATTGCCAACGACCTGGACGAGGTCAGAGAGGCTAACTGATGTATCGGCCCCGACCGCTGGTGAGCGGGAAACGGCGCATTTCAATGATATTCACCATGCCTTGTCCCTGGCATGATCGGTGTGAAGGCTGTCATTTGCGTTGAATCATTCTATCCCTTAGCCTTGCAGTATCCGGACGCGCCGACTGCAATATCTTGATAGAGGGAACGGGCTGGAACATGGGATTGACCCCTGATGTCTGACGCGCGGCAAGCCAGCCTTTTTACCGAGGATGATCTGCCGTCTACCCGTCGAGGTACGTCCGCCCGCCAGGCCGGCGAATTCGACGTCGAACCGGAAAGTCGGCCCGCCTCAATTCAGCTTGTGCTTCGAGGCCATGGGAGATTTCGGATCTGGGTGAAGAGCATGCAGCTAAGGCTTTCCCGCTGGTTATGAGTTGTCCATCCCCCGATGCGTCTTTCTGACGATCTCGCGATAAACCGACATCTTTATACACGGGCTATCGCGACTCTGCCCGATGTGCTGCTGATCGATGTTCCCCTGGCCTTTGCGTCTACCAGCCTGCCACTCGGGCGCTATTATCCCGTAATCCTGGAGACCATTGAAGAGCGGCAGGAGTTCGAGGCCTTCCTCCAGGCAGATCGACCCGCGCCGATCGTGCCCGATCTGCTCGATCGCAGAGCGTCCGCGCTCACCACCATCGATATCGTCTTCGCGCTCTTCGATCCCACCATCGCGGGCTGGCCCTGGCTTCTGCTCTGCCGTTGGCCTGCCGATCATGTCGCGCTGGCGGCAGATCAGGGCGATATGTTCGCACGCGACGCCTACACCATCGAGATATTCCCGGATTCCGCCGCGCGGGCCGCCGCCATCAGCCAGTTGCTCGCGATACTGGGGACGCACCAGTGTGTGCAGGTGGTTCCCGTCACACCTGCAGCGCCGGCCGGAACCGCCTGATCCTGCGACGCGCCCCGCGACAGGCACTCCAGCGACGGTAGCGCCAGCGCGGCTACCGCCGCGCCTCCAGCCTCGCTCCCCAACCCATCTTCGGCCCCGCACCTTCCATCCCGGCTCCGCGCCATTCCGCGGTGGTCACGCAGAGTTGTGGGCGGGACGCGGCGTTGAGCGTGGGGCAGGCGGGGCGGCGTCGCGCCAGCGGGAACGGGAGCGCCTGGCCGCGAGCGGGCGGCGCGCGGGGCGAGGGCGGGATACAGAGGAGAGAAGGACCGGGGAGGGTGTCGCCGGAAAATGGATTTCGAGCGACATTCGAAAGGTCAAGACGATGAACATCGGTGAAATCTTCAATCAGAACGGCCGCCTGACGGGCTCGATCGCCACCCGCACGATCGATCTCCCCCGCATCGGGCTGCGCAAGGTCATGAGCGAGAATGAGAAGGCCCCCGTCTTCGAGATCCTAGCGCTTAATGTCGCGCGTCGCTGGGTTCAGGTCGGCGCACTGTGGGAGGCCGCCTCGAAGCGTACCGGTGAGGTGTTCCTTGCCGGCAACATCGACGACCCCAGCCTGCCCGAACCGCTGCCGATCGCGCTCTTCCAGGCGGATCATGGCGGCTACATGGTCGCGTGGCGGCGCGAGAACATGCGCTCCGACTTCGGCGGAGGCATGGGGACCAGCCGCACCAATTATGACGATCGCGGCTCGCGCGATCAGGGCGGCTTCGGCGACAGTACCGCAGGTACTGACGGAGAACTGACCGGTGCCGACGCGCCGTTCGGCGAGGAGGACCCGTTCTGATCACCGGTTGATCGGAACAGGTTCCGGGCCGGGGAGGCGTCAGGCTTCCCCGGCCCATTCTTTTTTCTCGTCCATGAGGAGACAGTCCATGTCGTTTTCTTCCTTGCATGACCTCGCCCCGTTCGCCGATCTCTCCGCGCTCTGTGCCGCGATTATGGCCAGTCCCGCCATTGCGGAGCTGCTCACGCCGCAAATCTCCACCACGACCCGCACGCCAGCGATCCCGATCGGGGTCACCTGCGGCGAGGTCATCGCGGCTATCTACGACCTGCTCGATGGCACACCCTTCGCGCCGCATGCGGCGCACATCGTCGATGCCGTCCTGACGCGCTCGACATTCGTCGCGCGCGCTCGGGCGAGCATGCACTGATCCGACGCCATGGGGCGGGACGCCAGCGCGTCTGCGCCCCATTTTCTTTTTTTGCATGAAAGGGAGAAGTCCCATGACCCAAGACCGTTCGCGCAGCATCAGCCGCTTCGCAGACCTTCCGGCACTGATCGCGCAGATGACGGCGACCCCGGAATTCAGGCGCGCCTTCGGCGATCCCATGCCGCTTTCGATCATCAGCCCTGGCGATGAACCCGGCGAACATGACATGCCCGAACCCCTTCACGCGCAGGCCGATTGCGCCGGGGTGATCGCCACCATCTTTGATCTGTTGACCGATACCCGCCTCGACGCGCTCGCGCCCGAGATCGCATGGGGCATGGTCAACAGCTTCCATTTCGTTGCCGGCAAGCTCGAGCGACAGGAGGACATGCTGGCCGACGAGTTGCGCGACATGATCCGCCGGACGGAGCCTTCGGAGGTATTCAATACCGAACTGGAGGAGAAGCAGCTGCTGTGCCAGTCGCTGACCGAACAGCGCGAGGCGGTCGAGTGCATGCGCGACTATGCCGCCGAGACCTTTCATGCACTATCGGGCCGTCCATGGTCACCCGCACGTGGGTCGCGCGTCTCCAAGGTGGCGACCGCCACGCAGGTCTCGATACAGGATTTCCTGCGCGCCCGCGAGCTTGCGACACGCGAGCGGTACCGCCCCAGAGGACCGATCGTCATCGCCTCGGGCCATGCGGAATGGCATGACTGGCAACTCCTCTGGGACCGGCTCGATACCATCCTCGAGCGCATCCCGCACATGACGCTGGTGACGACCGCGCAGCGCAAGGGTTTCGATGCGATCGTGGCCTCATGGGCAGGCAGTCGCGACGTACAACTCGTGACCTATTCGCTGACGGGTTCGGGGCGCGGTGCACCCTTTGCCCGCAATCGCAAGCTGGTGGACCTGAAGCCTGTCGAAGCCCTGCTGGGTGAGGGATCAGGTATTCAGGCCAACCTTTATCAGGCCCTGCGTAAGGCAGGCGTCCCGATCCATGCGTTCCGCAAGGCCGATCAGGCTCCGGTCGAAAAGGTCGCTCCACCGCAACGAGGTCGGTTGCGTCGGGCGGCGTAACTTCTGCAAACTTCAATCATCCCGTCGGGGGCGGCGCTGCGCGCTGTCCCCGTTTTTATGCGGGGGATGCTGGTCGCGGCGATGAGGTCAAGGGTTGGCAGTGCTCCCCGCGAGGCGGGCGCCTGGAGGCACCCATTTGCGAATCAGGGGCATCGAGCCCCAGATTCGCAAAGCCTCTTCTCTCTCTCAAGAATTCCAATGGTGGCACGGGACCGCGTCGGCCTCAAGGACGACGGGGCCCCACCATTTTTTTGGGCGGGTCCAGCGGCGCGTTTCCTCTGCGATGACGGTGGCCGCCCAAAAAAATCGTGACCCCCATCGCCGGCTGCGCCGGTCGCTACGCGATCCTTGACCCCGCCGCTCGGAGCCCGTGCCCAAGGGGGGACCTCTTTCGTTTCAAAGGAGGTTCACATGACGAAGATCAACCGCAGCGTCCGCCCATTCTCCGACATCGCCGAATTCATCGCGCAGGAGACCAGGCCCACCACCGACGACTTCCACGCCGCCTTCACCTCCGACCTCGACGGCGTCCGCATCGGGCGCGGCGAGGAGGAGATGGCAACCGACATGCCCGATCCGAGGGAAGCACAGCTTGCCGTCGAACTCATTGTCACGACACTCTTCGACGTGCTGCGGGACACACGGTTACAGCCCGCCGCCGAACGCCTCGCATGGGGCATCGTCAACAGTTTCCATCACGTCGCCGACCAGTGGCAGGGCCAGGCCGACAAGGCGATGCGTGATGTTCAGGACCTGCTGCGGCGCGCCGACGGCAGCGAAATCCACGGCGTCGAACTCGAGCAGGCACGCGATGAACTCGAATATCTCGACGAAGCCACCGACGCCCTGCGGTGCATGCGGGATCACGCCGCCGACGTCTTCCACACCGAAACCGGGCGGCCGTGGTCCGCGCCCAAAGGATCGCTGGTGTCAAGCAAGCGCACTGCCTCGGTCATAGCCGCCACCGATTTCCTCGCCGCCCGCCGCCAGCGCCGAACCGACGCGCACAATCCGCAGGGGCCCATCGTGATCTTCTCCGGCGGGGCGGACTGCTGGTTCGACGACCGCCTCATCTGGGGCAAACTCGACGAGGCGAAATCCCGAAATCCGAAGATGGTGCTGGCGACGACGGCGCAGGACAAGGGGTGCGACGCCATGGCCGCAGCATGGGCAGCCTCCCGAAAGGTGAAGCTCATCACGTTCCGCCTCAGTGCGAAGCTGGGCAAGAGGGCAGGGTTCGTACGCAACGAGCAGATGGTCGGACTGCGGCCCATCGAGGCGCTGGTCTGCGAAGGATCAGGTCTGCAATCGCACCTCGCGCGCCTCGTCAGGGAGAAGCGTATCCCGGCGCGGTTCGTCACGCTCAGCGATCAGGGATGGGAGGCGCAGTGAGTTATCCCAAGAGGATCGGTCCGGTTCACCGGGCCGGTCCTCATTTCTTTTTCGAGCGTCACACTCGCCCCCGCTCTGGGACCCGCAAGCGGGCCCGTCGCGGGCGCGATGCGGAACCGCCTACGCGGTCCCGGCCTCCTGCGCGCGGCTCCGCCGTGCTCGTCGCAGGGACACCCTTCGGGTGCCGTTTCGGCGGGGATGGTCGTGCCTGCAACGTCCAGCCCTACAATCAGAGGAGAGGAGGGACGGGGAGGGTGGCTCAATTGAGGAGATCAAAGCCATGACCGAACACACCCCCTCCCATGCCGGCGTCTTCGTTTCGGGATCACTTTCGATCGCATCGCTTCCCGAACCCGTCATCGAGCGTATCAGTGGCATTCTCGATCGCCGGCTTCCTATCCTGATCGGGGACGCGCGCGGTGCGGACCGGTTGGTCCAGCGCCATCTCTCCGACCGGAATGTCGGTGGCGTTACGGTCTACTGCTCAGGCGAGGGACCGCGTAACAATCTACGTGATTGGCCCGTCCGGCACATTCCCTCTTCCGGGAGAAAGGGGACCGCCGCCTACCATGCCCCGAAGGATGCGTCGATGGCGCGGGATGCCTTCAGCGGTCTCGTGATCTGGGACGGTCGCAGTCGGGGAAGTCTTGCCAACATTCACCGACTGGCGGCGCGGCGATGCTTCATTCTCATCTGGCTCACGCCGGAAGAGCGGTTCATCACCCTCCGGTCCGATTCCGACAGGAGCGCGTTCCTCGAAGCGCACCCCTGCCGGCATCTTTGACAATCCGTTTCGGTACATCAGGTGGCTGGCGACAGTCCCTTGAGCGCTGTTAACGCGCTGCCACCACCGACCCGGATCGCGTGCGTCAGAAGCTCGCGGAACTCCCGCTCCGTGAGTTTCTCGACGGGCAGGCCATTCACGATCGCAGCATATTTGCCGCGCAGGGCGCTGCGGGCACTTTCCAGGTCCTGCGTCAGCTTGCGCTGACGCGCTTCCAGATCGGCAAGCCGATCCCTTTCCGTCATCTTTGGCATGTCCATCGTCCTTCCCCGATGGCCTGCCCGTCGCGCCGCATTCTGCCAGAGTCACTGTGCAAGGCAAGGGGCGATCGACGCTTTTAACGGCACCGGCGACTGCAATCTGCAGTTCCCTCCTTCCCAAGATCTCATCTTCCCATCGTTCCTCCCGTGCGCAGGCAAGGGAGGCAAGGAGACGGTCATGTCCACCACCGAACCCCACCTCGATCGCTTTGTCGAACCCAATGACCCCGATTACTGGGCTGCGCAGATCAGAGGTTTCGCGCTCATTCGCCAGATCGAGGAACAGGTCAGACGGGCAGATCACTATGCCGGTTGCTACACTGGCTATACCGACCCGGTTACCCACGACCTTGTCATCACCGGCGAATGCGACGCTGAATATGATGAGGCGACGACCAAGGCCCATGATCTGGGCTTGATCGCCGCGACCTCGAATGCCTATTTAATCCTCAAGGCACAGGGGCGGACCGACGAGACCGCGCAGATCGTTTACAACGCCCATCATAATATTTTCCTCAGCGATCCGGAGCCTCCATGCCCGGGCGAATAGTAGCGAATGACTTCCGGGGTCGGGCTCGAATCCGGCCCCTTTTTTGCTTGCAGGGAGCCCCCACCCATGGCCTTTGTCCCTCGAGCCGCTGCGGCGGTGAACACCAATCTCCAGAAGCAAGGTTGCCCCGCGCCTTCCGGCACGAGGCTGCGCAGCGCGAGCGCGCTGCGTAAGGCGGGACGCACGGCGCAAGGCCGTTTTGTAATGGACCCTACGCACGGGTGCTGCAGGCACATTAGCCCGTAAAAACAAGGTGATATGGCCGTAATACGCGTATGGCCCAGTTCCAGCGGAGCGTCGTACGTGAACCACGGGACCGACTAGGGCCGCCCTATCCCTTTGAGTTACCTTGAAATATCTTGTGGTACGCGTCATATGCGGCTTCAGGATGCGCCACTTCATCAAAAGGGCTGGACTCGCTGCTGCATGCCCGAAATCATGGTCTCCTCGCTCCAGCAGGAAGGACATCACCCATGGCTGAATTGAACGAGGAGTATATCAGCGACCTTCGTCGGGCGGTGGTCAAGGCCATCTGCGAAGTGTCGGCGGAAAGGCAACGATCCAATGCGGCGGGGAAGGGCGACACCCTCTATATCGGCTCGGCCGAAGTCTGTCAGATGCTCACGATTCTGCTGACTGAATTTCTGGAAGGAGTCCCCGGTCTCGATACGCCCGGCGATGTTCGGCGGATGTCGGACATCGTGGCCAAGAAGATCAGGTTGGGAATCGGCGAGATCCGGCGCCACCGCCAGGAGACGGGCGGAGAGCCTTTGCCGTCGATCATCATCAGAGGCAACTGACCCTCATCATTCGGCCCGATTTTCTGCCGTTTATAGGAAAGCTGGCAGGTCGCCGTTCGTCAGATAATCGACCAGCGGTGTGTTGCGGGTCACCGCATCGTAGAAGAGGTGGTGCCAGCTATTGGCGGTGGGATGTGCATGCCCCTCCTGCCAGGCCGCGATGTTGTCGATGACGACAAGCCCCGTTGATCGCATCTTACTGACATTGCGCAGCAGGCGGCGATGCTCGTTTCGAAAAAAGCGGACATAGCGGCGGGCGACCTGAAGTTCCCGCATATGGGTGGTCACCAGTGCCGTCTCTTCAACGGTCAGATCGGGATGCGGCGTCAGGCTGAAAGTCGGTGCTACAAAGGGCGCGGCAATGTCCAACTGCACGATCTGGGGCAATGAGAAGGCGTCGAAATAGGGATGAATGAAAAAGCGCGGCGACACAGCGTTCCCCGTTTTTTCCTTCTTCCGTCGCTGGCAAGGATCGCACATTGGGGTCAGATTGACCGGGGTGATCGCGAATTGCGGATATCGCCCCTTCGGCAGATAATGGTCCAGCGTTTCCGGGGGGGTGGGGCTGCCGCATGCCGGACAGATGTCAAGGTCATGGCCCCGCAATGCCTCCAGCATCGCGCCTTGCGCCGAATTCTCGGCGGGGTGGCTATAGAGGTTCTTGAATGCCCCTCCCTTAGCTTCGGCGGCGGGCCAGGTCTGCACCTGCGCCGGGGACCCTCCATGGGCGATATATACGCCAACCCGCACCTTCCATTCGGCGGCGATCGATTGGAAGAAACTCTTGTTGGGTTCCTTGGTCCGCTCCGCCACGACAGCATCGATCAACGTGAGGCAGTCGGCGCCCGGCACGGGCAAAAGCATCACCATCCTTCGCGCTCCATCCCTTGAATCTGGATGGCGAGTTCCTCGTTGATATCCTTGCCGAGGGCCTCGATCAGGGCTTCGGCGGACCCCAGTTCTTCGAGCTTCTCGGTTATCCATCGCTCGAAAGGCTTCGACGCTTCGCTGTCGCCGAACACATAGGAACTGATCCTTTGCATGTCGCCACCAAAGGTCTGAAAGGGCGGCGTCCGGATCGACAACCCGTCCTTCGTCCGCGCCATCACGTGCACGCAGTCGGTGGGAACTTCTCGTACGGTAACCAGCGAATGGGTGGCCAGCAGCGCCTTGGAATTGAACCGGTCGAGGATCGTCTTGAGCATATCGATGAACTGGATTTCCAGCGTCGGATGCAGAAACAGCTCCGGTTCGTCGATGAGGATCAGGCTATCGCGGCGGATTGCCCCGAGGATATTGATGACGATAAAGGAAAACAGCTTCTGGCCTGAACTCAGTTCGACGATCTCGCCGTCATGGAAGAAGGTCACGCCATCGGCGGCATTGAGTGCATCGCGGATTTTGTCGATTTTCAGTTCTTCGATCCGGTCGGAACTGATCGGCACATATCGCTCCTCGTCGACGTCGAAAGCGAGATCGTCGAGAAGCCCCGCATCGCTGTAAAGCCGGCTGGCTCTACCGTCCGGGACGCCGATGTTGACGGTGGCGTAATCGAACGCAAAGGCCGTGCGAAGAACCTTTTCAACGGTCGCCAACTTGTTCGCCCAGTTGCGCAAGCCCTTGTAGCGTAGATCGTCCGTCAGGCAGTCCAGCAGGGATGCGGCCGCGTTCTTCTTGGGCGCCTGGTGAGTGAGCGATATTCCACCAAGCTTCCCTTTCGTCCTGCTGACCGAACGCCCGCGAAAACCGAAATACCGATAGACTTCCTTGTCCTGAAGCTCGTGCGCCTCCAGGTCCACAGGGAAACGCTCGAAAGGGCTGTAGGAGACGACGACGATCTGACTGAGGTTTGGCTTTTCGACAAATCCGACGTCATGCTCGTCCTTTTTGGGATTGTCGTCGAGCCAGTCCCGCACCAATTGATGCAGCAGCTGTGATTTGCCGACCCCGTTTGGACCGATCAGCACGTTGACGCCATGGGGCAGCAACCCGCGCTGGCTGAACTTCAAATTGAGCGTGGAGAGGTCGCCATACACGTCGTTGAAGCGGAAGCCCAGGTCGAGAACCGCCATAGAGGCCGCCGCGAAAATCTTCCATCCATCCAGATAGGATTTGATCTCCCCGCGCTCACGCTGGAGGGATTTACGGAAGGCCTGGGTATCGATCAACGCAAGCGCATCGGGATCTTGTTCGATATAAACAAGATAGCTTGCATCTCGCAATTGCTGGGCTGCCTGCTTTGCCGCTGCCTCGCCAAGACGGTCGCGCAATTGCTCGTAAAAGCTGATCTCGCCCGGCAGTGACAGATACCGTGTGCCCGGGATCGGAAAAATTCCGTTCCACCCTTCTTCGCGCAGCTTATCCAGCTTGCGTTCGCTGGAATCGGCGTCCTCCAGCATCAACTTCAGATATCCCAGTTCGACCCTTTTGCCCGCGATGCGGCAAGTCGTGGCGAACGTGGTCTTGTTGCCATAATCATCCCAGTTGTCCGCGAGCAACTCCAGGACATCGCCCTCCATGTCGGGGGCGGGGGTAACTCGCCGGCTCTGGCGGCCGAGATATACTGTCTTCATTGCATGCCCCATCCCATAGTATCTCAGGCATCGATTTATCCGACCCAGTCATTATGCCCGGAGCGCTCTTATAAGGTCCACGCCTGTCGGAGCAGGTCGATCGCGGCTTCTCTCGTCACGATCCCCGTGTAGCGCGCAATATTACCGCAAAGCCCTCCCACTCGCCCTTCGCGCTCAACTTGCGCGACCAGAGGGACCTGCGCGATCGATCCGTCTGCATGGATCACGCTCGCCTCTGCCGTGATCCGGACCCTGTTCTTGCAGATAGTCGCCAGGTCACTCTTTCCCATGCAGCGCAGAACGGTCGAGCCCGACAGGAGGCGCAGCGTGACCGATGGTTTATCAATCGACCTGATTTTTCCATCCGCTCCCCCGTTCGCGGACGTCACCAGATCTTGGAGCAACGCGGAGACCGGGTTCTCGATGTGATACGCCTGGCAATAGTTGCTGGCGACGATGACGCGATGATCCGCGGCCGATGCCCCCTCCAGAGCGATGGTGGCACCGCCGACTGCGGGTGCTTGCGAGAACGGTCCTGGAATGCCTTGATCGGCGGCGGCGGCCTCAATAGCTGTGAGGTCGCTCAAATACTCAACGGTACGAGAACTGACTGAACTGGGCAAACAGACGCCCAGCAAGGCGACCGCAGCTATGCTGACCGCGCGAAGCGGTACGGCAAAACGACGTGCGGGAGGCAGCATGCGATCAGGCGCCCACTTTGGTTGAAGTGATCACGTTCGCCTTTTCGCTGGCAACCTTCTCGTTGGCTTTTAACCGCTTCTTCCAGTCCTTCTTAGTGCTCCCGGTCAGGATCCGCGAGCTTTCGAGTGCGAATTCCTCGACCAGCTTCTCTCGCACACCCGATCCCCGCATAGCCAACCCGGCAAGGCCCCCATGGGCATTGACGACCTGGACGTAGAAGTTGCCGATCTGTTGCTGCGTGACGGGATCGAGCACCACGACTTCTCCGGAAAGCTCGTCGCTGCTCCCAAGCAGCAGGGCCATGCCCGCATTGGCGGTCTTGATGTTCTCGATCGTGATACGCAGGTTGACCGCCTTGCCACCACGCTCCTGCGTGAGCCCCCATTTCCGGGTAACATCACGCATGATAAAGGGCATCATCGACGAGAAGGGCACGGTTGCATATTGGTCCTGGACAGTCACCGTGCCCGAAGGATCATAGGCAGCAAGGCCTGCCTCGCTCCGCTTTTCGCCAGCCTTCGCGTCCAGTTCCGCCATTTTGGCGGTGGCAGTGTCGGCGAGGATAACTTCGACCTGATCGACATAGTTCTTGTCGACGATCTCGAGCGGTAATTGCTCGATAACGGTGCGCTGCCTGGCAACGGCCGGATCAAACGACGCGGGCATGACGACAGCAACGGCAAGTGCCGCCGCAAGCAGAGACTTCTTCACGATCTACCCCCAAATGAAACGAAAAAATTGCTCCGCCCACCTCTCTGGCCGTCCATTTAAGGATAGCGTTTGGGTCGCGACCGGAGATATGAGTTAAACAGGGCAAGCACTCTCCGAAGGTCGAGTGCTCAACCCTGCCGACTACCGCGCAGCCTCTTCGACAGCCTGGCGCAAGCGGTCCCCTGCGTCCGCAGACACGACCTGAACCGACCGTTTGCCGGTGGCTGGATCGGTCTGATGGAAGCGGAATTCCTGCCCCTTGAGCGGGCCGGTGATCAGATCGGCAATCATGATTTCCCGCTGCTTGTTGTCGGTATTTGCGAAGGGTGCAATCAGGTCCACGAGCCAGATCTGATCGCCGCCTTTCCATTCATCAAGGCTCAGCCGGTTCTCCGGTTCGACCATGCCTTTGTCGAGCTTGGCCGCTGCTGTGGGCGAACATTTCGCCCACAGCGCAAGTCCCACCGGCTGCTGGCCGTCACGGAACATGTAGAATTGCTCATGCAGGAGCGCCGGCATGAGCAGCCACTCGATGTCGGCAATACTGAAACTCCGATGCAGGGGAGACTGCGTGAGGAGCCAGGTCATTTCCCCAAGGAAATGGCTGACGGTCAGTGGCGCGGTAGTGGTGTTATCCTGTTTCGTAGTCATCTTAGGTCCATTTCTCGATCGGTCTCAGGCAGCCGAAGCCGTGAGCATATCATAGCTGTGGAATTGATCGACGAGCTTCCCGGTCAATGCACCATCGCCTTGGTTGGCGCCGAAGGTGCTCATCGCCTGGGCAAGTCGGGCCGCTGCCTGTGTCGCTTCGGTATGCGTCGAGGAAGGATCGAACGCGAGGGCCACGTTGCCGATCGTCGCAGTGACGCCATTGTCCTTAGTATAGATCGCGGTCGTGAGCGGAAGGTTGCGACCGATTTTCGCGGTCTCACCGACGTTCGTGCTCGCCAGCGATATCTCCTTGATGCCGAGATCACCAAGGCTATGAAGTTCGCCTTGATCAGAGACGCCGTCATGATTTCCGTCCTGCCAGACTTTGAGATCGCCGAACCGGGCGTCCGTCGCGTTGATCTTTCCGTCCTTGTTGGCATCGAGCACACCCAGTCCATCCCAGGCACTCTTGGCATTCTCCTTCTCTGCAAGGAACGAGATTTCGGAAGCATGGGTGATCACACCGTCGCCGTTGCGATCAAGGACGAGCATGCCATCACCATCGGCGGCCCACCCGGTATCGTCTAGGGTTCCATCGCCATCCATGTCGAAGCGAGCGTCGGTCTTGCTGCGCTTGCGCGCTTCGAGCCCGTCGCCATCGAGATCGATGAGGATCGCGGACAACATGCCCACCTTCGCGTTGTCGAGCTCAATGATAGCCGCCGGCCCGATGAGGCCTGCGGACGCCGCGATGGGCCCTGCCGCGTCACGCGGAATAACATGGGCGCCATCGGAGCTCCCTGACAGCCGGAAGCGCTTTGCCTTTCCAGCCCATTCTCCGGTCTTGTATTCGGGATCGACCAGCGCCGAGAGCGCCTTGAACGCGAGGCCGACGTCGAGCAGCGTTCCCGAAGTACCGTTGTCGAGGGTGTACGCCGAACGGTTATACGTGATGTTTTGCCCAGCGGCAGTCGTTTCGCCGGTAGCCGTGCCCTGCAGTGCAAACGAGGTGATCCCTGCTTCAGTGAGGCTCAGCAGTTCACCGGCATCGCTTGTACCGTTGCTGTTGCGGTCGAACCAGAGCTTGAACTCGACAAACCGGGCATCTCCCGCATCGAGCAGACCGTTGGCGTTGGTGTCGAAGGCCGCAAGACCTTCCAGGTCCGTCTTTGCGCCCTGCTTGTCCTGAAGGAACGAGATTTCCTTGATGTCGTCGATGACGCCGTTTCCGTTGCGCTCAAGGACAAGGAAGGCATCATCGCTCTCGATCCACCCGGTCTTATCCGCGACGCCATCACCGTTCATGTCGAAGCGGGTCAGGCTTTCGGCGAGCGACACAAGCGATTTTCCATCGCCATCGAAATCCAGGACGATGGGGGCGGCAATGCTGGAGGGTTGAACCGGTTGTTCCGGCTCATCCTGAACAGCATCGCTTCCGGGCTGGCCAACATCGTCCCCACCCAAAACGGCGGCCGGAACGTCCTGGCTTCCGCTGGCAGCAGTCTGGCCACTTTCCAGGCCATCGTCCGCTGGCGGCGACGTAGCAGTCTCGGTCTGTGCCGGCGGGCTCGCCTCAGGCGGGGCGTCCGGATCTTCGCTATCGGCAACCGGATCGAAGGAGAGAATCACGTCGGCCAGATCGCGTGACGTGCCGTCGGCGAGCAGATAGTCCGATGTTGCCGTGACGATGTTGCCGGTTTGGCCAAGATCGTTACCCGTTTCATGCATGGTCAGGTTGATCTGTACGATGCCTGCCTCGGTCAGGGATTTGAGTTCACCTGTATCGCTGACGCCGTTCTGGTTCGCATCCTGCCACACGAGGAACTCGCCAAACCGCGCGTCACCGGCATCGAGCAATCCATTCTCGTTGCTGTCGAATGCGCGCAGACCTTCAAGGTCAGTCAGCGCATTGGCGGCATCGTTGATGAAGCTGATCTCCGAGATATCGTCGATCGCGCCGTTGGCATTGCGGTCAAGCGCAAGGAAGCCGTCATCCGCAGCCACCCATCCAGTCCGATCGGCAGCGCCGTCGCTATCCATATCGAACGAGATGCTCGATGTGGCATAGTCCACCAGTTCGATGCCGTCCCCGTCCAGGTCGAGCACGATTGGCGGCACGCTGGAATTGCGCCGCATGAACGTGACGGAGAAGGGTACAGCCGTCGTACGCCCTGTATTGTCCGTGATGTTCAGCTTGAAGGTGACCTCGATGCTCTCTGTTACGCGAACGCCATTGATCTTGGTGCCGCCTTCCCATTCGCCGCCGCCCTCGCCCGGGGTATAGAAGGAAATGTTGCCGGCCGAGTTGACGGAAATTGTCGGGGCACCCGAAGCATCGATTTCCGACCCCCCACCTGACGTCGTATTGAACCGCCGGGGATTCCACTCAGTAATGCTATATGTCAGCGGCGAGCCTTCTGGGTCGGCAGCTATGACCTGGATGATGCTGCCGCCATTGCGCTGTGCGGACACCCGGTACGTGGTGTTATCGATGAAGATGACCGGGCCATCGCTCCCATTGTACGTTTTGTAGGAGGACTGGAACACGGGCTGTTCGGGTGCGTCGCGAATGGTCGCCGTGAAGTTGGCGGTGAAATTGTAATTTCCGTTCGTGGGATCGACGGCGCGGATCTGAAGCACCTGCGTTGCAAGCGAGGTATCCCGAACCGCAACCGTGGTTTCGATCGGTTCCGGGCCCCAGCCATAGTCGACCCACTCCGTCACCGTCTCGTAGCGCGTGGTCAACGCCTCATAATCGGCAGAACCGGTTTTGAATACGAGACTGCCGTCGGACGTGATCTCCCAAATCCCAGATTGCGTCGAGCCATCGGCGAAGCTCCACTGCATGTTTCTCTGCTCGGGGTCCCGAAGCATCAGATTGCGAAGATTGAATTGCTCATGGAAAGGCGGCAATCCGCTCGCCTCGTCAGTTGCGCCGGAAGCGCTGACCAGCGCATGCGGCTCGTTGATGTCGCCCATCTGGATCCAGTAGTTCGCCTCTGTCTCGCGGAATCCAGCATTATTCTGATTGTCCCTGGCCCGAATGACGTAGTTGCGGCCGGTCTCGCCTGCAGTATCGAAGTCGAGCGCCGCATTGACGCGAACCGCGCCAGTCACATTGTCGATCGCGTAGCGACCATCCCAGGTGGATGCCGAGTAGTTCGTGCCGTCCCAGAACCAGTAGCGCTGCTGGCTGAACGCCGTCGCGCCGCTGTCAGGGTCGCTCGCGTTCACGGTGTCGAAGACGGTTCCGACTGCCGTGTTCTCATTGATGACGTTTAGAGTACGCCCAGTCAGAGCGTTCTGCTCATTCTTGTCCTCGATGTAGACCGAGTAGCTGAACGGCGAGGACTCGGCGCCGGAGGCATCGCGCGCGACCAGCGTGAGCGTCGCAACCCGGGCCTCCTTGATACCATCGCCGTCGGTATCGAAGTTCATGTTCGCGCTGGTCCCGAACTGCCCCATATAGGCGCGCAGCCAATCGGACGTGAAATTCACGCCGGGCGAGAAGGCGATGTGGTTGTTGGAGAATGTCTGGAACCAGCCATTCTCGTTACCGCCAACGATATAGAGTTGGGGTGCCACGCCGTCCGGGTCGGCCATGGTGAAGCGGGCGATCAGATTTCCGGCATGCGGAGAATCGCCGCCCACTGTCTCGGAAAAGACGTTCGATGCCTCCAGCACAAGATTGTTGGGCCTCTCGTTCACGTCGGAGATGAAGACCTGAACGAGGGTCGGCGCCGATACCGCACCGCCACTGTCGACCGCCTCTACCGACACATTCGCGATGTGCGCTTCGAGGCGCCCATCGCCGCTCCAGTCATTGATGCCGTAACCTGCCGCACGCAGGGACTCGTAGTCATACGAAACGCCTGCGGCGAAACGAATCTGGTTGCCGACGATCGTGAACCAGTTGCCGGGGTTCCCGTCGGTCGCAAAGCGCAGCGTAGGCGTGGTACCATCGGGATCGCTCAGCGCCAGGGTGGCGACGGTCTTGCCGGCCACCGCTGGGTTTGAACCCAACCCGGTTTCGTCAAAGAATGACCAGACCGTCGCCCCTCCTCCGGGCGCATTGGGCGTTTCATTGACGTTGGTGAGCGGTACGACGATTTGTTTGTCGTAATATTGTCCGGCCGCATCGAACACACGAACGGTTATGGTGTTGGCCGCGTCGCGGCCGGCAGCCTCATAGTCGAGGTTCGCGCCGCCGTTGGCAACGAGTAAGCGGCTCGTGTTGGCCGTGTCGAGGACGTAGCGGCCACCTGCATTGTTGATGAGTTGGAAGCTTGTGGGCGCCGCCATCCCCTCGGCCGTGTCGGGATCGATGCCCGTTAGCGCCCCGACGAATGTTCCGTTTGCCGCGTTCTCCGCGATGGAGCCGCTCAGCGTGATATTCGTAGGCTTGCCGTTCACGACCACGGCGAGGTTCGACCATGCCGATGTCCGCGTCGAGGTGCCGTCCTTTGTCTGGACGGCAAAGCTCAGGGCCGCGTTTTCAAAACGTCCGGCAGGGACGGCCATGCGCAGACCGCTGAGCTGCGCGGAGGTCAGTCGCCACCAGCCAGAGGCGGATTCCCAGATTCCAACTGCTGTGCCTGCAGCATTGACCAGCGAGTATCCGCTGGGCAGGCCTTTCACGAGAACATCGACACTCTCCGAACCATCCGTATCCGGCGTGACAGCCGCCACGGAGATGGCGATGTTCGCGCCGGCAGTACCGCCGGCGCTCGCAAGCGTCGAGAAGCTGCCATTGTCCGCCGTCGGCGCGATACTGAGCGCAATGCCGCCAAGGTCATTGACCGTGCGTGTCGTTCCCCGGATCTTTGCCTGCAACTGCAGGGGAAGCGTACCCCCCGGCAACAAATGCGTGCTGGCGTTAGGGGCCAGCGTGAGGGTCACGGTACGGTTTCCTGCTGCGTCAGGCGTGCCGTAATTGACGCCGGTCACGTAGCTGGCAAGGTTATAGCCACCCAGCGCGGTCAGCGTGAGATCGATGCTGCTTGCCGGGATGGCGATGCCGAGCCCCTGCAGATCCTCGTACCAGGCCCGCGTGGCAAAGCTGATCGTGGTCGTTCCATTGTCGAGCGCTTCGGTCGCGCTGAGCGAGACGGTATCGCTGATTTTTGGAGGGCTCAGGCGTCCCCAATAATCCTCCATGCCGTTGGCAAAGGCGATGTTGGCCGCGCGAAGGGTGTCCATCTGGTCCTGGGTCGTCGGACGATTCAGGGCAGGTATGCCTGCCATCAGCGTAACGAGCGCATCCACATTCACAGGCACGGTGGCCCTGTCGGTGCCGTCGGAGATCAGATCGATCTTGAAATAGTTTGCCGGCAGAGTTCGGTCGGGAAGCGTGAACCAGTTCTCCACCGTCACCGTGCCCTCGGCGCCGGCTTGTCCCAGCAGCGTCAGGCGCAGGTGATTGCCCGTTCCGCTCGGTTGGCCCTGATCGTCCACCCGGTCGAACCAGATGTCCGTGTAGGTCACTGAACTGTCCAGGGCGAGATGATCGAAATTGTCTCCGCTCGCATCGAAATTCTTGATGCGATCGTTGCCCTGGTTTCGGCCGATGAAGTAGGTGTCGTTGTCGGCGCCCCCGATCAGGACATCGTCGCCTGCTCCCCCATCGAGATAGTCGTCACCGGCCTCGGCATCGAGTGTGTCGTTGCCATCGCCGCCGATGAGATAGTCGTTGCCGGCGCCCCCCTTGATCGAGTCGTTGCCTGCCCCGCCCCTCAGGACATCCGAGCCTGTCGAGCCGACCAGAGTGTCCGCCTGGTTCGAACCTTCGACAAGTTCGATTCCGCTCAGCAAATCGCCCTGGGCTTGTCCGCCGGTACCCGTGCCGGCAGCGAGGTTGATGCTCACCGCAGTGGTGGATGCCGCGTAGGTCACGCCGTCGAAACCGGCGCCGCCGGTCAGTTGGTCGGCACCATCGCCGCCTTCGAGATAATCATCTCCATCGCCGCCATTGATGATGTCCGCGCCGGCGCCGCCTGCAAGGCCAACGCTCGTGAAACCGCGCCAGGCATCCGTGCCGCTGGCACGAACACCCTCATTGCCGAGTCCGCCCGCCAGAGTGTCGTTGCCTAGACCGCCATCGAGCATGTCGTTACCGTCACCGCCGGTCAGGCTGTCATCGCCGACCTCGCCATAGAGCCTGTCGTCTCCGGTATCACCCAGCAGCGTATCGTTGCCATCGCCGCCATAGAGCGTGTCGTTGCCGTCGCCGCCTTCCAGCTGGTCGTTTCCGGCGAGCCCCGACAGGGTGTCGTTACCGGCAAGACCGCGCAGGATGTCCCGGTTCTGCTGGCCGGTGCGAGTATCGGCGTTCGCGGTGCCGTCCACTATGTCATCGACGTTGGTGATGGCGAAAGTGAAGGTCTGGTCGAACGTGAGCGGCGCCGAGGACTTGTCCGTTGCCCGGACCTTGAGGATGATCGAGGCGCCGTCGGTTTCATAGTCAAGGCTCTTGTCGGCCAGGAGCACCAGCTGGTTGCTGGCGTTGACTGCAAAGCGCGTACTGACGGTCGTCGCGCTGTTCTCATAGACAGCATAGGTCTGCTGGCCGGCCAACTGGCTTGCAAGGTCGGGATCGGTGGCGCTCAGCGTGCCAAGCACCACGGCGGGACGCGCGACCCCGGTAGCGACGCGGTCGCGCTCGGCGATCGAAGCAGCAGGGCCGGCAAGGGCGATCGCCGTCTGGCGCTGGTTCACATCCTCTAGCCTGACGGTGAAGGTGACTGCTGCAGAAGACAGGGCGCCGTCCGACGCATAGACCTTTCCGGTCAGCGTCACTTCGCCGAGACCGTCCCCGTCGCTATCCGTGACCGTAAAGCCGGCGCCTACCAGCGCTTCGAAATCCGGTTCCACCGCGAACTGAACGTCGGTGCCGGAGATCTTGAAGCGGTTGCCTGGGTTGCCCGTGCCATCGGCGACAAAAACGATGGACGGATTGGGCGCGCCGTCCGGATCGCTGGTGGTGAAGCGTGCAACCAGTCCGGAGACATTCGACGTGTTCGTTCCTGCGACATATTCGCTAACGATACCAGTCGACGTCGACAGAACAGGCGCATTGGGCGCCTCGTTGACGTTGGTCACCGTCACAGTGAACGCCGTCTCGGTGTAGGCGCCCTTGCTGTCCGTAGCACGCACGCGGATCGAGTGGGACGCGGCCGCTTCCCGGTTGAGCAAAGTCGCGTTGAGGACGCGCAATTCGCCGTTTGAGGCAATGACGAACCGGCCGCCAGCATTGTCGGTGAGTGTATAAGCGACAGGATCGCCTTCCACATCGACCGATGTGAAGGCGCCGATAAGGCTGTTATTTGCCGTGGTGCTTCCAGGCGCGCTCTCGGCGATTTGCAGCGCAGTGCCATTGACAACTGCGATCGCCCGCGGCGCGTCATTCACGGCGGTGATCGTGACGTTGACAGGAAGCGCCACCGATTGCCCATCGGCATCTGTAGCGATCACGACGAAGGTATCCTCGCCATTGGCGTCCGCAAATGGCGTATAGGTCAGGGCGCCGGTCGCGGCGTTGAAGCTGGTGATCACGCCCTTGCTGGGACCCTTTGCCGGATCGAGCGCATAGGATGTCAGATTCTGATCGTGATCGACCACGCCGTAGCTACCGTTGATGGCAATCGAGGCATCTTCGGCCAATGTGACAGTTCGGGGCGCTGCGGGGCCGGTTGGTGCGGCCTTGGAACCGGCATGCCAATAGGTCGCCAGCTTTCCCGCGATGTCTGTCGGCAGCGCCGTCGGGGTGATGGCCGGAGTTGTGGTCGTGGCGGTCATCGCCGTAACAAGGCTGAGGCTGTCGGGATGATCGAGGAAGATCACATGTGTCGTGGTCTGGATCGCCCGGACCTTGCTCTGGCCGCTTGTCAGGAAGAAACCGACGACCGTGATGTTGGCGTCCGAGCCGATCACTGCGATGCGCATGTCGTTACCGACGCGGGTCAGCCACAACTCGTTGTACGCGACGCTTTCATCGAAGGTGATGGTGTTGATGCCGCTGGTATCAGTGAGGGTGTCCGTGCCCGCATACCGGTCGAAGGCGTAGGTATCGTTCCCGGCGCCTCCGTTCAGGGTGTCATTACCGCGCCCGCCCTCGAGCGTATCGTCGCCGGCATCCCCGACGAAACTGTCGTTCCCATCGCCGCCAACAAGGATATCATTGCCGGCCCCGCCATTAAGGGCGTCGTTGCCGAGACCGCCCGAGAGCGTATCGTCCTCGGTTTGACCAAAGAGCTGGTCATCACCGTCACCGCCGTCGAGCACATCATTCTGTGCGCCGCCGTAGAGCTTGTCCGCTCCGAGACCGCCCGAGATCGAATCCGCGCCATCCTCACCGTAGAGGTTGTCGTTGCCGTCGTCCCCGCTCAGAACATCGTCGCCCGCGCCGCCATACAGGGTGTCGGTGCCGGCAAGGCCGAAGAGCTTGTTATCCGCTGCGTCGCCGGTGATGGCGTCGTTGTAGGCCGAACCCACGACATTCTCGATGCCGATGAGCGTGTCGCCGAGCGCGTCCGAACCATCGACGCTTGTCTGGGCGCCAGCCAGCTTGAGGTCGATCGTGACCGCCGCCGCAGAACGCACATATCGCGCCGTGTCGCCGGCATCGGTCGAAGCCGCGCTGGAGCTGTTGGCACCGCCGTTCAGCGTATCCGCGCCGAGGCCGCCTTCCAGTGTATCGTCGCCGTCTCCGCCGAGCAGAGTGTCATCGCCCGCATAGCCGGCCAGGACATCGTCTCCAGCGCCCCCGTTCAGACTGTCGTTGAAAGCTCCAAATCGCCCGACAAGCAGATTGTCGGCTGCCGTGCCTGCGAGCGTGGCATCGCTTGTCGCCAGGAGAATGCTGGCCAGAGACACCGACATGCCATCGGCGAACTTGAGCGTTTCCACCGCGCTGTTCGCGAGCTTCTGCCCCTTGATCGTCACCTGCGAGGTGGCAAGGCCGCCCACGCTGATGATGAGATCATTGCCGCTCCAGGCGAAGCTGAGGTCATTGAGGCTGATGTTCGGGCCGAACTCCAGTTCGTCATCGCCTCCGTTGACGGAGGCATCGAAGCGCTGGCGGGTCACCTGTTGCAGGTTGGTGCGCGCAAAGCCGCCCAGCCATCCGGCCTGGGCATAGGCTGACGGAGCCGGCGCAGCTGGGGTGGTCCCGGGTGCATAAAGATAGGTGGCGTTGTCATAGACAACGGTCCCGTCCGCAGCTTGAATCTGCAAGCGCCAATAGCGATTGCCCGACGCCGCTTCGACCGCCCCGGTGGCGGCCCAGGACTTGATAGAGAAACCAGCGCCGAGCGTAGCCGCCGCGGTCACCGCTTCTTCAATGACAAAGCCGCCTTCGATGATGGTGTCGGCGCCGTCGCCTGCGTTCCAGACATAGGTGTCGTCGCCGGCATTGCCGGCAAGCTCATCGTTGCCCTTGCCGCCGGTCAGTTCATTCTGGCCGCTATCGCCACCGATGATGTCGGCACCGCCGCCACCGATGACATTCTCGATCGAATAATATTCGTCACCTGCCGCATCGCCTGTGTTGGTGTGCGATGCGGAGAGTTGGACACGCACCGCCGCCGAGGTGGACGCGTAGCTCGCGGCATCCAGACCGGCTCCGCCGACCAGGATATCCTTGCCCGCACCGCCGTCGAGAGCGTCATCACCTGTGCCGCCATAGAGCACGTCGTCGCCGGCCTCGCCCTTAAGCGTATCGAAACCGCTATTGCCGGCGAGGATATCATTGCCTCCGCCGCCGGCGATCACATCATCCCCTGCGGCGCCTGTGATCCAGTCGGCAATCGCCGTGCCCGCGAGCGGCGCGCTGGCAGTCCCATCCGCAGCGTCGGTGCCTGCCTTCAAGACCATCTTCACCGGATCAATGTCGAGCAAGCCGGTCTGGTAGAACGCCAGCTTTTCGATGCTGCCGGGCGCGAGGAACCAGTCCTTGATCGTGACACTGTCGGCAACGAGCGAGCTATCCGAAACCTCGTCGCTCTCCTTGCTGACGACAAGGACGAGATCGTTCGATCCGGCAGGACGCTGCAGGATCACGTCCTGCAGGTTGATGCCAGGTGCAAACTCGATCGTATCGGTTCCCGAGTTGGCGGTGATGACTGCGTCCGCAGGAGGTGCAAAGACCTTGAGCGTACTGGTTGCGCTGTCGAAGTCGTAACGCCCGACCCATTGGAAATCGGGCTCGTCAGCGGTCCCGACATTCTTGCGCAGCACCGCTCCACCAGGACCCGTAACGATGCCGGTCGTGGCGTTGTAGCTGAACGCGGAATTCCATTCGCCGGCGATCCAGACGGTCTGCCAGTAATTGGCGAAATCGTCGAAGACCATATCGCGGCCGTCGCCGCGCGCGAACTTGAAGGTGTCGTTACCGGCACCGCCAACCACGACGTCGCCATCGCCGGTTCCGCCCGAGACGATATCATTGTCCGCGCCGCCATAGATGTCGTCGGCTCCGGCATCGCCGGTGATCGCGTCTATCCCGGCGCCGCCCAGCAACTGATCGTTGCCGAGGCCACCGATGAGCAGATCCTTACCGGCATCGCCAAGGATCATGTCATTGCCGGTGCCGCCATTTCCGACGTCGTTACCCGCAAGAAGGAAGATCTTGTCATCGCCCGCATCGCCTGCAATGAAATCATTGCCTTGCGTGCCGATCAGCACATCGTTGCCCGACCCACCCGCGATAAAGCTTGTGGTGTCGCCGATGCGGATTTCGTTGCCGTCGGCAAATTTGAGCCATTCGACACGCTTGTAGGGGTTGGAGAACCAGTCCTTGACTGTGATAACGGTGCTGGTCGCATTCTCGACGGTGCCGACGGTCTGCATGAGGGTGATCAGCAGGTCATTGCCGGGGGCGGTCGCCGTACCCGAACGCTTGAGGCGAACGTCGCCGATGTCGATCCCGGCACCGAATACGATGGCGTCCTCGCCGCCCTCCACGGTTCCAGATGCCACACCCGCCGAAGCGCCGACCCAGTCCGGACGCAGGGCACCTGCCTGCCCCGGAGTGGTCTTCCAATTCTCAATGGCAGTTAGGCGTTGAGCCATTCCATCGGCGCTGGTGTTGGTCAGCGCCGATTCCGTGCTGGCCTCGTCGATGATGTCCGCGCCATCTCCGCGCCGGACGACATATTGGTCGGAGCCGGTGCCGCCCTTGAGGCTGTCGCCATTGCCGGCTCCGCCGACGAGAATGTCATCGCCGGCGCCGCCGAGCAGCGTGTCGGTGCCTTCGCCGCCTTCGAGCCAATCGGACCCTTCGCGGCCTGTGAGCGTGTCGTTGCCCGCTCCGCCGTTGAGGTAATTGCCATCGCCGCCGAGCGATCCGGCTGCGGTCGAACCCGCATTCAGCGTATCGTTGCCGTCACCGCCGAGCAGCCAGTCATCGAGACGGCCGCCGTAGATGATGTCGTCTCCGGTTCCACCGAAGATATTGTCGCCAAGGTTCGACGCGTAGATGGTGTCGTTGCCTGCGCCGCCATCGACGGTCGCGGCAATCGGGATATCGAGGACGCGGCGGTCGCTCGTCGCAAACCCAACGGTCGTCGATGCCGCCATCGTGCGGGAGCGCGACACGGTGAAGATCGCCTTGCCCGAGCTTTCATCAACAGTGACGCTGTCGATCCACACGAGGGGTTCGGTTCCGGCGCCGTCGACGATCGTTCCGGTTCCCGTCACCGGCTGCGTGCCATTGGCGAGAGCGGACGCGCCTGCGGACACCGTCGCCTGGAGGCTGAATTTCTCGTTGCCCTCGACGTTGAGAAATTGCGGCTTGCCATTGCCCGGAGTGACGACCTGGCCGTTGACTACGACCGGGGCCACGTAATCCGGATTGGCGACGTTGTCGGCGACCACTGCGGTCCGCACGAACAGTTGCGTCGCTCCAACCGCGAAGGTTGCGCTGGTCGCGTTCGTCCAGGTCGTGCCGTTGGTGGAGACCTGAATATTGGCCGCACCAGTGCTGCCGAAATCGACGCCACCGCCGGTCGCCTTGTCGGCGACGAGGGCAAGATTAACGGTGACCGCACTTGTGGCTGCTTTCGAAAGCGAGAGGCGGAATACCGCGTAGCCGTCGCCTTCCCAGGCATAGCTGTTGCCAACCATCAGGGTGGGAGAAGCTGCCGTGCCATCAATGATCGTTGCAGTTGCTGCTCCGCCCATGATCTGCATGCCCGGAGCATTCGAAAGCGATGCGAGGAAATTCTCGCTGGCTTCTGCTAGCGCATCAACCGTGACATTGACTTGCACCGTGGAGCGCAAAGTTGTCGCAGCGAACGTGAGTGTTGCGGTCTTCACCGTGAAATCCGTGCCGCCTGCGGCAATATCGTTGTTGAAATGTCTGTTGACTGTAAAACCGCGCTGGTCGGCGAGGTCGCCGTTACGAAGGTCGATCGTGTTGTTGGCGCTATCCGCTTCAATCGTGGTCTGGCCCGCGATATCGATCGCGTCGCCGAGCACATAGTCGCCGACGCCAATCTGGCGGCTTACCTGGCCGCTTGCCGGATCGTAATCGAACCCGAAATCGACATCGGCGGCGGTGCTCTCGGCTTCCTTGATAAGGAAATCAAATCCGCCGAACCAATCGCTTGCGGCACGTCTTGTCAGCCCTAGTTCTTGCGCGCGGGCGAGCGTGATCAGCGTCTCGATCGCAAAGGCGCTGTCTGGTTCGGCCGCCACCAACACATTGATTACGCTGGAATTGCCGAGGTAGCTCTCATATTGCTGGGCCGAGGTTATATTGCCCAGAAGCACGCTACTGTCGAAGTTTTGCGGATCAGGCCCGCCGATCTCCAACGAGTTGTAAAGCGCGCGCTTCACATAAATATCGCCTCCGGCGATCTGGAAGTCGGGATCGGTCAACCCTTGATACACGCCATAGCCGATCAACCGTGTCGCCGCATCCTTGCCCGAGAATTTCTGCGTGATCGCATCGCTGTCGCGCGTCGAAGAGGGCCTGTAGACGAAGGCGCTCTTGCGCATCCCGTAATTGCCCGACTGCACGGCCTCCGGGTTGAGTAATGTGCCGCCTGTCGCCGACAGCACGGCGTTGAACGTGTCGGAAACCGCAAACGCCACGCTGCGGGCTGCATCCTTCGATCCGGCTTTCCTCGACCATACATTGGCCACCACAAATTTCTGTTGCTCTGAATCCCAGGCAGAATCCGCCCCAGAACGCGGCGTACCGCCGAAGAGGGAACCGATAAGGCCACCAGCAATGAAGCCGACGAACGCACCAATCGCCGCACCGACGGGACCTGCTAGCGCGCCAAGTTGTACGCCCGCCAGCGTTGCAGATGCTCCGGTGCCGACAACCAAACTAGCAACAGCGATACCGCCAAGGGCGGCACCCACCGCCGAACCCAATTGTCCACCGAGGGTGTCAAAACTCACGATATTTGATGCTAAATAGGAGCCGAGGAAGCCACCAACAGCATTGCCAAGATCGGCGAACTCAAGGCCTTCGAATATTGCCTCGCCGCCTGCAATGTTGCCAATTATCTGACCGACCGCATAACCGGCCGAACTGTTGGCAAGTTCGCCCGCGAAACCGTCAAGCCCAATTGCGTTGACCAGTTCCGCCGTCAGGAATGATGAAATCGCGCCAAGGCCTGCCGACTTGAGATTCGCGACAAACTCTTGTCCAAACGCCTCAAAACCGCCTTCCAGGGCATCGCCTATGGACTTGCCGCCAATAGCTCGATCAAGCGAGTCTCCCAGATTGTCGCCGAGCGTTTTCAAGGCAGCCGATGCAACGATGCCAGTTAGAACGTCGCCGTTGGCAAGACGATAACCGAGCTGCGAACCGATTATTCCACCCGCATTCGCGAAATCGAGGCCAACGAAAGTCCGGCCGTTGAAATCTGTAGCGATCAATCTGCCATCCGGCAAAAAGCGGCGGATGACGTTCATGTCATCGTTGCCCGAAATTGCCGCATCGATGTAGCTATTCCCTTCAGCATCCTTCTTGATGATGAAGCGCGTTTCTTGACCGTCTCGATCCGTATAATAGGGCTTTCCGCGAATAATCGTTACGTCAATACCTTCTGGCACAAACGCCCCGGTCTCTGGGTCTCGATAGGTCGTCAGAGATGCCGGCCTCCGATTCGCTCTGGTGCCCACAATGAGCGATCCATCTGGTTGCCGCTTGGCTTCGACGACAATTTCTTCAGCTTCATCTTCGGTAACGGCCAAATGTTGCGCTATCGCCGCAATCGCATCTGGCCGTGCGGTTGGGTCAGAAATAATTGCCGCCTGATTGTTAATACCTGCCCTCAATGAGCGGATGTAAATATCCATCCCATGAGCCGTTACAAAACCGAAATTATCCCTGTAATCAATTCCGTCATCGAGATACTTCGCCGCAGGCCCCGCAAGCCTATAGCCCGATGAATCGGAATACAGTGGCACTCCATCGCTATCATTACGGAAATGAACAAAACCGGCAGAATCTTCAATACGATCAAGTTCGGTAATAATGTCGGAGAAGCCTGTAACATTACCATTCGGGAACAGATGACTGAAGCCGATACCAAAAGAGCCAAAGGTATTTGATGTGACAATGCGAGAGCTCAAGCCTTGCAAGGACGCATCGGCACGCAAAAGTTGCACCATCTGGCCCCCGGCCGAATGGCCATTTAGGTCAAAACGTGCGGTAGAATATTGGTTCATCAAGCCGAACACAAAAGTCTGAATGTCGGCATACATCGCGCCGTTGCCACCAGTTAGCGCAGTCTGGATGTCCGTCTGCGGCAACTCTTGGTAAGCGAACGAATGATCGTTTACGCCTGCAACTCCGACAATAATTGTGCCCGTTTGGATATTCTGAAAGGCGACGGCGTCACCACCAGCAACGCCCGGTCCGCGCGACGTCGAACCGACGAAACGATAGTTGTTTGTGAAATTGGTAAGCTCCGACTCAGTGAAAATCCCACTGGCACCGGGATTTGTTTTAATCTTCAAAGCAAGAACAGGGCCAGTATCGTTCAAAGACATATTAACTGCCGGAGCGATGTAGCCTAGAGCTGCGACTTGAGCAGATGTCAGGTAGTCACGTGCAAATGTTGGGGGCGGATTATCGCTCATTGATCAACACCCCCAACAGATAAGTCTTTATAAAATTTTAAGCAATTGAAACCCGTTGGTCCATCGATGGACCGATATTGATATATATAGTCAACAATCTGAGCGACGACCTTATCGCCTTTCGTAATAAAAATGTCATCGCGAACAATCTTGTCGTCTACATTCGGCCTAAAATGTGATTTATTCTTGCCAAATGATGTATCGAAATCTCCAACAGGCGTATAATAGGTGCGCCCCGTCATTGGAGGGGTTTCCTGTATCTCTCTTTGATACGCAGCGGCGGATTGAGCACGATATTCACGCCACAGATCGTTATCATGAACAATGACCTTCATGTTCTGCTTGCATATCCGTTCATGCTCTTCAATCATGTTATTGTTCATTGAACATCCTTGAGTGGCGATGGCTATCAGCGAAATCGATACGATCATTAATTGTCGATAATATGGAACGCGCCCACGATGCGGTTTCGCCTCGTAGGTATGGAAGTTCGCGTTGTCGGAAATGAACGCCATATTAGTTCTTTCCCTGAATTCTTTCGAGCAAATGGAGTCTTGCCTTCGCCTCGGCCAGTCCGGGCGTTTTCGGGCCTCTGTCCGCCTGCATGACCCGGCCCATGCTTCCATCTCCAATTGGTGGGACATACACCCACACAGACCCACCGCTGTCAGACGCCGCAAGGCGATACATGTCTCGGGCCTTCTCGATATCGCGCCCTACACCTAGCCCTTCCTCGAATCTGATTCCCAGTTCGAGTTGCGCCTGCTTGTCTCCGGCGCGCGCGCGGGCAGCTAGTCGCTGCAATTCAGGATTGGTCTGGCCTGCAGCGAGGGGAACGCTCATGAAGCTGGCTCTGCTCGCGCAGGCCTGCAGCGTCAGAAGGGCTGTGGCTGCGGCGATCCCGGCGACGAGCCGGCGTCTCACGCCCGCGTTTTGTGATGCCATACGACCTCGCTCAAGCTTAACCTTAGCCTCACTGCTCTCGCCCTGCCTGTTGGATGCTCCTTTGAAGCGGACTGAAAAGGTACGATATGATTCTTCGAGTACCGGTTTTGACATCCACCGTTGCTGCCAGACCAGGGGTTGGCGCGTACTGAGAGTTGTTCGCGTTAATAACGTTCTTCTCCAGAGTGATGGTAGCAACATAGACCAGCCCTAAATCTTTATCCTGCACAGTATCTCAACTAATTGATCGCACTCTTACCGGTGCCGTTAATTGAATTTTTGATGAACTGTATTGCTATCAGCATCTTTGTAGTCCCCCACCAGAAGTTATCGGATGCAATTGCATTATCAATACCTTCAATCCCCGATATCGGGCGTTGGCCGGTCCTGTCCTGGATCGTGGCGGCGCCTTCGGATATCTGGTAATATTGGAAGTCAAGGACAACAACGGCCCCATCGCGGTACTGCTCAGGACGCCGCCCCCATCCGTCTTTTGGCGTTTCGGCTGTTCCAACGGTTGCGAAAAAGGCCTTCGTAAATGGGTCGGCTGTGCCGTCGATCACGGTGCTCACGAGACCGTCGATGCAGTTGAAGTAATAGTCGTCCGCCCCAACCATGATCAGCACAGGCAAGTCGGCCCTTGCTACTAGGTCCTCACGTAGAACCCAGCCATCCCTATCGAAGTCGTATTTAAAATTTCCCTTTACAAGTGGCTGTCCATTGGTTGGAGGAGCAGGGGGCGTGCTGCTAATGGGGGTGCCGATCGATATATACGACGATACGCCCGAGGGCCGAGGCGCTTCAATCGCTCTGGTCGGATCAGTCATTATTACCCCCTTTTTCGATAAACTCATCAATTACTGCGGTTGCGGCCCTTTGTCGTTCAACAAACTCATCATTTTGACAGGCGAGCAGCCAAAAAACTGAGTCGCGAATTTCTTGGCCATTCGTCAACATGCGACACATGGCTGTTTCGAATGCGTAACCTGGCAAGATTGGCCCGTCCGAGTGGACAAATTGGGCCGAGCGAAACTGTGCGACGAGCGATTTTTGCGTTCTGCTTGCCTGTCCAAGATCATCGAGCTCAATGTCAAGGAATGTCGGATGAATTTTGGCGGGCCACTTCGAGGAATGATCAGCACCTGCTGACTGGCAGTTATTAATCACCGCATTAAGTCTTCGTCTCAATAGCGCAAACTTATCAAAATAACGCACAGACCGTGCGATGTCGGGAAGGCGGTTGAGATACTCACCACAACCCGATGGTAGCGTTGATTCTAGAAGGCAATTCCATCCATCAAGAGCATAAGCGTCATAGTCTTTAGGTTCATTACCCTTTTGCCGACTGAGGCAGCGATCAGAGAAAAGTTCAATGCGGACCAAATCGTCTAGAATTATATCGACGGCTACTTTCCGAGGAGGGCGATTGTGCGCGTCCACTGCGTCGGGCACAGTAAAGTCTCTCGCCGAGCTCGAACCAAGCTGTGATATGTCTTGAGTCCGATCCCCTGACCATTCGTTACGTTGGACTAGCTTTTCTCTCGCTGCTGCGATCCCCGCCACGAGTGGGCCACGATTAATAAGCTGAGGCTTCACGCCATTGTTTGTAGGTACGTAGGTGATTTGAGACCCGCCGGTGGGGGTAGCCGCCAAGAAATACAGTTTCCGCGCTTTTTCCTGATTCGATGGAATTTGGTCGCCATTCTCGAACCTCATTCCAAGCTGATACTGGGCATTCTTTTCACCCGCTTTCGCTTCGCGTGCGAGAGCGGATAATTCGCTATCAGGTTGTAAGGGTATGCCCATGTAGCTGGTTCCGCTGCACGCGGTTATGGAAAGCACTAGCGTCTGTATAGCGAATGATTTCCAGAGTGCGCATACCTTGCGTCGTGATTGATAGAATAACGTCTGTTTTAGATTCACGAACGGTGAGAAGTGTTGCGAATTCATAGGAATTTGAAGAATGGACTTTATCGCTCTCGCCTTGCTTGAGGTAGGCTTTTCCCAGACCTGGCTAAACTGATATGAAATATTGCTCGATGTTTCGGTTGTAATCTCGAATGTCGCCGCCGACCTTAACGTTGCGGATGGTATGAGCCGAGAAAATGCTACTGAGCGCGACACAGCCGGGACCTTTCGCAATCGCCTGTTCTGCCGTAGATCTCTGCGGTTCCTTGCATCATTTCTCGTGGCCGGCCTGTGCTATGCTCGTCTGCAGCGGGCTGAGCAGATAGCTGATGATACGCCGGGTCCCAGTTTTCACATCCACAGTTGCGGCAAGACCCGGGGCCAGCCCGGTCCGCCGACCGTCCGTGTCTATGTAGCTCCGCGCCAACGCGATGGTGGCGATATAGACCAGGCCGAGGTCCTTATCCTGCACTGCATCGCGGCTGATCGAGCGAACACGGCCAGGGATCGTGCCGTAACGCGTGAATGGAAATGCCTCGAGCTTCACCGCCGCTTCCTGCCCGACCCGCACGAAGCCGACGTCCTTGTTGAGGATGCGAACTTCGACCTCCAGCCCACCGCGGGCGGGCACCACCGTCATCAACGGCTTGGCGGCTTCTACAACGCCGCCCACAGTGTGGACCTCGAGGCTTTGTACCGTTCCATCAACCGATGAAACGAGCCGCTGGAAACGGTTCATCTGGGTGGCCTTCGTTACTTCCTCACGACGCAGGATTGCGTCGGCCTCTGCCTTTGCAAGGTCGGTGAGTGCCGTATGCCTGGCTTGCTCACGGGCTTCGCGCCGCTGCTGGTCGAGCTTTCGCGCCTCGGCCAGGCCTCGGTCGACCTGGGCGAGGGCGATCTCACGATCCCCCGCTTCAGATCGCCGTTGGCGTTCCAGTTCCAGCAAGCGCTGTCCAGGTGCATATCCTCTCGCGTCCAACCGGTTCATGCGGGCGATCTGGCGATCGAGTATTGGCACCGTGTCGGCAAGGCGGGCTGCGGATGCTCGTGCCGCAGTCACGTCAGCAAGAGCGGAGGAACGCGCGTCGCCCAGGCTGGCGGTGCTTGCCTCGATTTGAGCAAGTTGCGCGGCGATCAGGCGTCGTTGGGTGTCCGCGATTTCCGGCCGCGTTCCGCTGGGAGCCGTGAAATGCAAACCCTTGCCGGATAAAGCGTCGGCAATTGCCCGGTTGCGGGCGATGTCGAGTTCGGTGCTCGCCAGTGCCTTCTGCGCGGAGGCGAGGTCGGCACCGGCCAGCGTTGGGTCAAGATCTAGCAAGGCCTGGCCCCGCCGCACAAAATCGCCGTTGCGTACATAGATCGCCCGAACAACGCCTGCTCCAGGTGACTGGACCAATTTGATGTTGCCGGTCGGAATCACGCTGCCCGGCGCAGAAGCGACGACGTCGATCCTCCCGAACACGGTCCACAGGATCGTAAGAAGCAGACCGATCGTCAGAATCCAGGCGGCCATCCGCGCCGTGGGAGACACAGGACGTTCGGCAACCTCGAGCGCGGCAGGAAGAAAATCGGCCTCACGGGAGGGGACGAAGGTCCGGCGCCATTCCCGATCCGCCCTAAGTGCTTCCTTGAGCACATCCCAATGGTGACGCCACGCGCTCATACGTCGGCACCTCGTGCGAAACCGGCACCGCTCTGGCGGCGATGCAAATCTGCATAGCGCCCGTTATTCCGCAACAGTTCTTCGTGATTGCCGCGTTCCACGATATGGCCAGCTTCCAGTGAGATAAGATTATCGCATTGCCGTACGGCAGAGAGGCGGTGCGCGATGATGATCACCGTACGGCCGGCGGAGATCGCCTTGAGGTTTTTCTGGATGATCTCCTCGCTTTCGGCATCGAGCGCGCTGGTCGCCTCGTCGAGAATGAGAATGCGCGGCCCAGTCACCAGCGCCCGGGCGATGGCCAGGCGCTGACGTTGGCCGCCGGACAGGTTGGTGCCACGCTCTTCGACCGGCGTGTCGTAGCCTTGCGGCAGCCGCACGATGAACTCGTGGGCGCCAGCCAGTTCAGCCGCCGCCATCACTTTTTCGAGCGGCAGGGCTGGGTTTGCGAGCGCGATATTCTCGCGGATCGAACGGTTGAACAGCAGATTTTCCTGAAGGACGACGCCGATCTGCCGCCGCAACCATGCCGGGTCGATCTGGGCAATATCGACGCCGTCGATGAGGACGCGCCCGGCAGCGGGCACATACATGCGTTGAAGCAGCTTGGTCAGCGTCGACTTGCCCGAGCCCGAGGAGCCGACGATGCCTAGCGAGGTGCCCGCCGCTACCGTGAGGTCGATGTCTTCGAGTGTCCAGGGACCATCGAGGCCATAGCGGAACTTGACGCCCTCGAACTTAACCTCGCCCTTGAGCGAGGGGAGGGCGACGCGGCTACCGGTACCAGGTTCCACCGGCTGGTTGAGCACGTCGCCCAGGCGCTCGATCGCGATCCGTACCTGTTGAAAATCCTGCCACAGCTGCGCCATGCGGATCACCGGGCCCGATACGCGCTGCGCAAACATGTTGAAAGCGACGAGGCCGCCTACGGTCAGGTCCTTGTCGATCACCGCCCTGGCGCCAAAATAGAGGATCAGAACCATATTGATCTTGGAGATGAGCTGGATCAGCTGGCTGCCGGTATTGCCAAGATTGATGACCTTCTGGCTGGCGAAGCTGTAGCCGGCGAGCTGCCGTTCCCAACGATCCTGCCATTGCGGTTCGACAGCGCCGGCCTTGACCGTCTGGATTCCGCCGATGCTCTCGATCAGGAGCGCGTTGTTGGCTGCCGCGCGCTCGAACTTTTCCTCGATGCGCGCGCGCAGGGGACCCGTGACGAAAACAGCGACTGCGACATAGGCAGGGATCGCCAGGATCGAGATCAGGAAGAGCTGCGTGGAATAGAACCACATCACCACAAGGAAGACGATCGTGAAGAGGGGATCGATCAGCACCGTCAGCGATGAGTTTGTAAGGAACTCGCGGATCGTTTCGAGCTGTCGTACCCGCATGGCGATGTCACCAACCCGGCGTGCTTCAAAATACGCCAGGTTAAGGCCAAGCAAGTGACGGAAGAGCTTGGCGCCCAGCTCGACGTCGATTTTCTGGCTGGTTTCCGAATAGAGCCGGGTGCGCAGCCACCCGAAAAGAGTTTCCCACACCGAGACGACGCCAAAGCCGATTACCAGGATCGTGAGCGTGTCGAGCGTATTGTGGACAAGCACCTTGTCGATGACATTCTGGAAGAACAGCGGCGAAGCAAGGCCCAGAAGATTGATGCCGAGCGTCACCAGCAGCACCTCACCGATCAGGCGGCGATATTTGACGATCTGGGGGATGAACCAGGAAACGTCGAATGCGCGCGTGACGCCGCCAATGCCTTCACGGGTTGTTACCAGCAGAAGTTCGCCCGACCACATGGCCTCGAGCGCCGCCCTGTCGACCTTCATGATCTGGGGCTGGACGCCTTCCGAGCTGTGGCATGGCGGCTGGATCAGGGCTTCATCGTCGCTGATCCGGGCAATGATGAACCATCCTGACGGGCCGTTGGCGAGTGCGGGAAGGGGTGTTTGCCGCAGCTTGTCATAGGAAGAGCGAACGGATTTAGCCCGAACGTCGTCCTGGCGCTTGGCAATGCGCTTGAGATCGTCGGCGTCTACGCCGCGGTCATGGCCAAGGCTATGACGCAGCTGTGCCGGGTCCACCGCGATGCGGTGAAGCGCAAGGAGCGTCGCATAGGCAATGAGGCCCGAGTCGTCTTGCCCCGCCGTCTCGGCTGAAGGTTCAGTCGCCTGGTCGGGGATCATGGCTTGGTTCTCGGGGTGGCGGTTGAAGGAGAGCGGGTTTCTGAGGCAGTCGGTCCGCCGCGCATGAGGTCCAGGGGGGCCTGGGCGGGCGAAGCTGCCGCAGGAAGGGCGCTTGCCTGCGATTCGGGCATCTCAGGGGCGCGAGGCCTGCCGCTCGGAGCACCGAGCCTGTCAATCGTGCGAATGACGCCGCCCCAGGGGACGGCGCTACGCCGTTCGACTTTTTCGAGATAATCGTCCGGGGCATAAACGGGCGGGTTGGCAAGCAGCCGCTTCGTCTCAAGTTGGCCCAGATGGCGCAACAGGATGGCTTGCGCGACATAGCGGTCCCGCTTGCTGCCTAGCAGGGCAATCTGCGTCTCATTGAGCGAATTCTGCGCGTAGAGTACGTCGAAAGTGGACCGCAGCCCTTCGCGATACTCCTCGAGCGTGCCCTCATAATAAATGCGGGCCGCCTGCACCTGCAAATCCTGCGCCAAGGCATTTCGATCAGCCGTCACCCACTGATTCCAGGCATTGACGATCGCCTGGACCAGTTGCCGCCGGGTTGCTTCGATACGAAGCGTATCGGCGGTCTGGCGATTGCGAGCCTGGGCAACGGCCGAGCGGATACGACCACCCGCGAACAGAGGGATCGTCAGGGTGGCGCGTCCGGTAAATGTGACGTCCTGATCTGCGCGGTCGAAATGCGCGGCCGGACCGGTCGTGCCGGCCGTGCCTCTGATCGATAGTTCGGGACGGCCTTCCGCTTGCGCAGCCGCGATCCGCGCCTGAGATGCATGGGCGGTTGCAATGGCAGCGGCAAGATCCGGGTTGCTCGCTTCGGCCATCGCGAAGGCTTCGTCGGCCGTACGGGGCAAATCCGGTAGCCCCGGCTCCTGCGCGAGATTGCCCGGCTCGCGGCCGACGATGGCCGTGAACGCCGCGCGACTGGATTCCAGCTGGGTTTCGGCGGCATTGAGCTGCACACGTGCCGCCTGTACTTGCGTCTCAGCCTGCGCAATGTCGGTTCTGGTGAGTTCACCGGCATCGCGCCGCGCGGCGATTTCGTCGAGGGTAGCTTCCAAAGTTCGTAGATTGCGCTGCCGGATTACAAGCGAACGGCCGTCGCGGCGCACATCGGTATAAGCTGCGATCAGATCGACGAGCAAATCACCCTCGGCTCCGCGCAAGGTTTCCCTTCCCGCTACGCTGCCGGCAAGGGCCGCACGCAAGGCACTTGCTGCACGGCCTCCCGTGTAAATCGGCTGGTCTATGACAAATTGGGATGCGAGATCGTTGCGCTCGATATTCGGGTCGTTGAGACGGTCCGAGAGGGGGCGGTTTGCCTGAGTGATTGCACCGGGCAATGTCAGTTCATAGCCACCTGACAGTTGCACCTGTGCCGACGGACGCGTCTGGGACATCGCTATGCCGACCTCGTCGTCGGTTGCCCGCAAATCGTAGCGGCGCGCACCTAGCCCTGGATTGGATGTAAAACTGTCCGCTATAGCGGCCGAGAGACTATCGTCGGCGGGCGGCGGCACTGGCTCTTCGTCAAAGGCAATGCGCGGGGTTGGATAGGCATCATGCGCTTTGTTCAGGCGTTGCGAAGGACCCTGGGCAGTGGCGTTGCCTGTCAGCAACAAGGCTGACGCCGTCACGGCAAGGCCGCCGATATACCGGTAGCAAAAACGCGCCATGGCTCGATCCCGATCGGATCAAACGCGGTCAAAAGCGAAAAGATGGGGCATAGCCGCACAATTTTGCGTGCAGGTCGCGATCGCGGACCGACGGCCGATAACGCCAACAGCAAGAGTCTTGTACATCGAAATTGCCAGCCCCCGAACGGCGCGGAAAAACGCTGCGCCTCATTCCCCGGATCACCTATTATCCCGTCAAGGGGCCAAGTCAATTGCTTCTGTTACGAGTAAAAAACAATCAATTTGAATGTAAGTTTTGGCGCGTTGAAGTGTTATCTCATCATTTGGCGATGAAAGTATCTTTCTGTTCGGTATGACAGAATATCATTGGTCGTGCTTCTTTAATGAGCACTGCAAATGCACTAATCAAGATTTATTGGGTCATAAAGCGTCACGCAATTAGGCGCGGACAACGTAGTCGGCGGCTCAGACTGTCAGTAGGTTTTCTTCAATCAGCTGGCCTGTTCCGTCAGGCCATCGTCTCGATCGCAACATGGACAAGCGGCGCGGTCTGCTCGGCCATCTTCTGCGCTCGTTCTCGTTGCCCCACCGTTGATATCCCCAGCGTTGATCAAGCGCCTGAGATTTGCATTTTCCGCATCCGCGACAGGAGCCGAACTCCTCTCGGACTTCGGCTCCCATATGCTGCGGTCTGTGCGTTTCCACGCCCATTATGCGAAGAAGTCGACAGGTTTTGTCGCCTCCTGCTTCCAGCCCGTAAGACCGTCGCCTGCCGGTTGGGCTCCGAATGTCACCATGCTCTGGATTATGGAAGCAACGGTCTGGTTGATCCGGGTCGGGTCTGAAGGCGCAAAGGGCTGTTGATCCGCCACTTTGTCGAGAGTCTCGCTTCCCTCGCCCGCGAAGAGCTTCACGATGGCAGGGGGTGACTCGGATATCCGGATCAGACGGTCGCGGCCTGGGGAGTTGGTTGCGAGATCGGCAAAATTGCTAAAGCCATCTTCAAGGGCTGTCGCGAGTTGGTCGGCCGCCGCAAACGGGTCGATAATCCCTGCATCGGCTTTGTTCGGTATGCCACCGTCTGGCAACTCGTTCACCACGGCAGGAGAGGTGCTGGAGAAATAGGTGAGGGCGGCATCGACGAACTCGGCCGCCGAACCGTCGGCGCGGGTATAGCTGCCCTTATTGACGATCACGGTCTCGCCGAGGTCAAATTTGCCCTCAACGGCGGTGCCGGCGAGATTGATTGACTGAACACCTGATCCGTCGAGCGTTGTGATCTCGCCGTCATCGACCGTTCCGTCGCCGTTCCGGTCCTGCCAGATGCGGAACTGTGCGAAGCGAGCGTCGGTGCCCGATAGGATGCCATCGGCGTTGCTGTCGAAAGCGCGCAGTCCTGCAAGGTCGCTGGCCGCACCGGGCAGGTCGTTCACGAAGCTGAACTCGCCGGCATTGCTGAGCGTACCGTCGCCGTCGCGGTCGAGGAACAACATGCCCTCGCCGGCGCCCATCCAGCTGGTGTCGTCGGCAATCCCGTCGGCATCCATGTCATAGGCAGCACTGCTAGCCAACGCGGATACCGTCGTCACCCCGCCACCATCGAGATCGAGGAGGATGGGAGCAGCCAAGCCAATCTGCACGCCGTTCTTGAATTCGGCGATCTCGACGCCGGTCAAGGTGTCGGTGCCGTCATTGCCGTCCTGGGAGGCGGCGTTGTCGACGATCTGTATGTTGCCGCCCACAGTTGAGATCGAATAGGTTGTAGATATCCCGGCGAACACGCCAATGTCCGATCCGGCGCCACCGTTGATCACATCGTTGCCTGCGCCGCCCGTCAGCCGGTCGTTGCCGCCGCCGCCATTCATCGCATTGGCCGCCGCATTGCCGATGATGACGTCATTACCTGACCCCGTCTCCACATTCTCGAAATCATACACGCCATCGGTCTCCGCGCCCGAAGTCGCGGAATTGGCGCCAAGGTTGACGACCCAGGCCGCCGTTGCGGTGGCGTAGGACAGGGTATCTGTCCCGCCTCCGGCATAGACCATGTCATTGCCGGTTCCCGGGGCAATGAAGTCGTCGCCGGCGTCGCCGGTGACGGTGTCGTTGCCGCCATCGCCATAGATCACGTCATTGCCATCGCCGCCGTAGATGCTGTCATTGCCCGCGCCGCCAGCAATCTGATCGGCGCCTGCGTCACCGGTGATCGTATCGTTGCCATCACCGCCATCGATGATGTCGTCGCCAATTCCGGCATAGATTTGATCCGTTCCTGCCCCGCCTGCGAGAATATCGTTTGCGTCGCCACCAGTGAGCGTATCGTCTCCTTCGCCTCCGTTCAGATTGTCCGCGCCGGTGCCGCCATTGAGCTGGTCGTTGCCCGCCCCGCCAAGGATCGTGTCGTTCCCGGCGTCCCCGTTGAGGATGTCATCGCCATCTGCGCCATCGAGCATATCGGTGCCGTCACCGCCATTGAGGCCGTCATTCCCGGAACCGCCCAGCAGGGTATCGTTTCCACCGCCGCCGTTCAGTGTGTCGGTTCCTGCCCCGCCTTCCAGTATATTGGCTGCGCTCGAGCCGGTCAGCGTGTCGTTGCCCGCGCCGCCGCGCACATTTTCGACATTCGTGATAGTGTCAGATTCGCCGCTTGCGACGCCCTGCGCGGTCGTGACGGCCAGGCTGATGCTGAGGTTGGTGGTGTAGGCCGAATAATCGACCCAATCGATGCCCGCGCCGCCATTGAGGCTGTCATTGCCGGCACCCCCGACCAGGACATCGTCGCCAGCGTCGCCCGTGATGGTATCGTTGCCGTCTCCGCCATAGAGCGTGTCCTGACCGTCTCCGCCGGAGATTACGTTCGCCGCGCTATTGCCGACGATCAGATCGTCACCCGCGTTACCGGAGATCTTCGTGATGGCGCTCAACGTCACGCTCGTAAAATCGAAGCTGTCGGCATTGTCGCTGCCGGCAATCGTGACGCCGCTATAGGTTCCACCCGAGATCGTCTCGATGTTCGAGAAGGCGGCGAGACGGATGATTGCATTGTTGGCGAGAGCCACGATGCTGTCCGTGCCTGCGCCGCCGTCGATAGTGTCGTTTCCGGCAGCGGTTCCAGTGAATTGGAACACGTCGTTTCCGATACCGCCCGACAAGTTGTCGTTTCCGGCAGACCCCAGGATGGTGTCGTTTCCGGCGGAACCAAAGATGGTGTCATCGCCCGTTCCGCCATCGATCCGCGTGATATTGACGAGCGTGGACGCGCCAAAGTCGAGTAGATCGTTATTTGCCGAGCCGCGGATATAGACGCCGGTGTAAATGCCGGCGGTGATTGTTTCGACGCCGGACAGGGACGTAAGGCCGATGGCGGTGTTGTTGGCCTGCGCAGCGATCGTGTCATTGCCAGTGCCGCCGTCCACGCCGTCATACCCGTCACCGGTCCCTGTTGCCTTGAACAGGTCGTCGCCGAGCCCGCCGCTGAGCGCATCGTCGCCGATACCGCCCACCAGCGTGTCGTTGCCGGAGCCACCGTTCAGCGTGTCATTGCCCGCGCCGCCCTGGATCGTATCCGCGGCAGCGGAGCCCATGATGACATCGTCGCCGTCAAGGCCGTTTATCGCGACGATCCCAGTCAGCGTGACATTGGTGAAATCGAGCGTGTTGGCACGATTGGTCCCCGTGACGGTCACGTTCGAATAACCGTTTGCCGAAATCGTCTGAAGTCCGACCGTCGTGCCGATCCGGAGCGCCTGGCCATTGAGGCCTGCGTTCAGCGCGGTGGGCTGATTGACGAACAGGAAGTCGTCAGCACCAAAGTTCGAGAGTGCAACATCCTCGACGACGATCGCCGGACGGCCATTGATTGCGATCTTCACGTCGTCCCCGTCCTGCGAAAGGAACGGAGCGAGGTCCGCGAAGCTGGTGAGACCGTCCGAGCCGTTGAGGAAAACGATCTTGTCGGCGCCATCGTGGAAGTCGCCGATCGTCGCCCAAAGCTCCTCCCAGGCCTCTGCCTCCAACATGGTCGAGTCGAACACGAAATAGTCGTAGCCCGCGCCGCCCATGGCGTAGTTCTGGGTACCAAACAACTCGATAACATCGTTACCGCGGCCGCCATAGACGCTGACTGACCAGTTGTCGGCCGTGACATAGTCGTCGCCGTCCAGGGCATCGACAGAGGCGCCGCTCGCACCGTTGCCAAGGATCCGTTCGCTCGCGCTGCCGATATTCTGCCAATCGCTCAGCATGCGCGTGGCCGTCGTCGTGGGCCAGGGAACCGCCCCTGTTGTCGGAGTCGGTCCGAAGCCGCCCGATGTTGCCCAGCTACCGAACATGAAGTCCGAGGCATCAAGGTCGGCAAGCGTGATGTCCTCAATGACGATCGCGGGCAGGCCCGCGAGGACAATGTCGACGTTCGCGCCGTTCTGGATCATGTGCGCCGCGAGCTCGGCAAAACCGTCGACGCCTCCCGTGCCATTGACGATGCCTATGCGATCTACACCATCTGTGAAGTCGGCGATGGTCGCCCATGTCTCCGCTTCACCGCCGGCGAGGAGCGAGAAGCCGTCGAAGATGAAGGTATCCGCGCCTGCGCCGCCTTCGCCAGAGCCACTATAGTACATGAACTCAAGGATATCGTTCCCGTCCTCGCCGTGCAGCGAAACGGCCCAGGCGTCGGCAGTCATGTAGTCGTCGCCGCCCAGCGCCCATATGCCAGCATTCTGCGCGCCGCGACCGACAATGCGGTCGTTGCCCTCGGTAAACTGGCTCCATTGCGAGGGCGTGTACTCGGGACCGGTCGGCAGCATGCCGACGACTAGTGTGATCGTGTCGCTTGCCGAAAGACTTCCGTCGCTGGCGGTGATGCGGATGCTGTAGTCGCCAAGCGCACCCGCACCCACGGTCCCGGTCAGATGGCCATCTGTCAAGCTCAGCCAGGAAGGCAGTGTCGAGCCATCGGTCATGCTTGCCGTATAGGTAAGTGCATCGCCATCGGGATCGCTGAAGGCGCCCGCAGGTATCGTTACATCGAGCGTCGCGCCGCGGATGGTGGCGACATCGCTAAGTGGCTGCAGCAGCACCGGGGCGTCATTCTCCCCGCTGGAGGCATCGAGCGTCAGGCGGAAGATATCAGAGACGGACAAGCTGCCGTCACTTGCGATGACCTCGATGTCGATCGCGGTGTAGCCTGCGGGCGGCGTACCAGTGAAGCGTGCGCCGTCGAAGGCGAGCCAGGAGGGCAGGGGATTTCCGCCAGCGAGGCGCGCGGTGAGAGACAGCATATCGCCATCGACATCGGTGAAGCTGCCAAGGGGCAGGGCCACATCGATCGCATTGGCGCCTGAGAGGCTCACATCGGGCAGCGCAGCGATCAGGACCGGCGCATCGTTGACCGGGCTTATCGCGAGCATGAAGCTGTCTGCAACGCTCATTGTGCCATCGCTTGCGGTAACGCGGATCTCCAGCGTGCCATGGAAATTAGCCGGAGGCTGGCCGGTGAAGCGGCGGGTTGCCGCATCGAAGGCGAGCCAGGAGGGCAGGGCGTCGCCGCCGGCCAGCGTGGCGGAGAGAGCAAGCGCATCGCCGTCCACATCGGCGAAGCTACCGGTAGGCAGGAGCAGGTCGATGGCCTGGTCCTCTGCGTACTCATGATCGGCGATAGGCGTCAGCACCACGGGCGCATCGTTGACGGGCGTGACGGTGAGCAGGAAGCTGTCGGTGACGCTGGCACTGCCATCGCTTGCCTCTACCGTGATCTCGATGGACCCATTATAGTTGGCAGGCGGCGTTCCGGTGATACGTCCGCCTGCGAAAACCAGCCATGATGGTAGCGGCGCGCCGTCGCCAAGCCGTGCGCTCAAAGTGAGCACATCGCCATCCATATCGCTGAAGCTGCTGGCCGGGACGGCGATGTCGATCGCCATGTCTTCCGCGACAGACACATCTGCCAGCGTCTGTACCACAACAGGCGCATCGTTGACGGGATCGATGATCAGGCGGAACGTGGCGCTCGTCGAGAGTAACCCGTCCGATGCGGCGACGACGATATTGAGGAGGCCGTTGAAGTTGGCAGGCGGCTGACCGGTGAAGCGGCCGGCATCGAACTGCAGCCAGGACGGCAGCGGATCACCCGAGGCAAGGGTGGCGGACAAGGTCAATGCATCGCCATCAACGTCGCTGAAGGCGCCCGACGGAATCGTGAAGTCGATGGCCTGGTCTTCGAGGTTCTGTCGATCGACCAGGGCAAGAGCCGCGACCGGGGCATCGTTGAGCGGCGTGATTGTGAGCGCGAAGGTGTCGGCGGCACTTGCGTTGCCATCACTCGCCCGGACCTCGATTTCGATGGTCCCGTGATAGTTGGCAGGTGGGGTGCCGGTGAACCGGGCACCATCGAATGATAGCCATGCCGGAAGTGGTGAACCGTCACCCAGATGGGCCACGAGCGTGATCACGTCCCCATCGATATCCGTAAAGATTCCGGTCGGGAGCAGCAAGTCGACCGGGCTGTCCTCGCTCGAGGCCATGTCTGCGATCGGTTGCGCCACCATGGGCGCATCGTTGGTGCCTGCAATCACCAGATCGAACGCGTCGCTGACGCTGCCCTGGCCGTCACTCGCGGTGATGCGCAGGCCCAGAATGCCATTGAAGTTTGCCGGCGGCTGTCCTGAGAGCACACCATTTGCGACGCTAAGCCAGGCGGGCAGCGGGCTGCCGTCGGCGAGAGTGACCGAGAAGGTCAATGCATCGCCATCATTGTCCGTGAACGCACCGGTCTGAAGGGCGAAGCTGAAAGGCTGGTCTTCGGTTCCCGACAGGTCGGCCAGCGCCTGCGTCAGGACCGGAGCATCGTTGACCGCATCGATGACGATCGCAAACTGACGGATGACCGTAGCCGTCTGGTCCGCCGCCAGGATTTCCAGGGTTACTGTACCATTGAAATTGGCCGGCGGCGTGCCGGTGAACGTCCTGGTCTGGCGATCATAGGCAAGCCAGGATGGCAGAGCCGCGCCGCCGACACCGCGGACTTCGACAAGAACCGTGTCGCCATCGGCATCTGAAACAAGATTGTCGGGCAAGGTCGCCGTGAACGGCTGGTCCTCGGTCCCACGCAGGGCAGGGATCGCGCCGATCACTGGCGCATCGTTCACCGCGGCGATCGTGACCGCGACCCGGGCGATGTCGGTGACGCTGGCGGAATCGGTGACTTCATAGTCGAACCAGGCATCGCCGTTGAAATCGGCATCGGGCGTGATGATGAGCTGGCCGATGCCATTGGTGGTAACCGTCAGGCCGTGCGTGTCGACGATGCGGCTGAAGACAAGGGCCTGGTTGTCGGGCTCGATGTCATTCTCAAGCAGTTGGGAGATGAACAGCGTCAGCGGCGGCTGATCTTCGCTGAGCGACAAGGTGTCGTCGCCCGCGATCGGCGCGTCGTTGACCGGCAGGACCTCAATCTCGACAGTGGCCGTGACCGGGAATCCGGAGGCGTTCGTGATCGCATAGCTGAGCAGCAGCGTGCCATGGAAGTTTGCCGCGGGCGTGATCCGATACTGTCCGTTCTCGAGTGTCGCGATCGAAGCATCGGCCGGCGCGCCGATGAAGCCGAGGAAGGTGATCGTCTCGCCTTCAGGATCATAGTCATTCGCAAGAAGCTGGGCCGGATCGATATCGATATAGGTGTCTTCGAGCGTGCCGAACCCATGGTCGGACACTGCGATCGGAATGTTGAACTCCGGCAGGATGGTGAGGGACACTCGGCCGATGCGATCTGCGCCATGCGCGTCGGTGACGCGATAGGAGAAGGCGGCGTTGCCAAAATAGCCCTCGCGGGGCGTGAAGACGGCGGTGTTTCCGACCATGGCAACGGTGCCATTGTCGCCATCGAGCAGTTCGACGATTGCAAAGCTGTCGCCCTCGATGTCACGATCGTTGGCAAGAAGCGTAGCCAGGTCGATGATGAGAGCCGTGTCCTGGTCGCCGACGAACACGCCTTGCGGATTGTTGCCGGTGCCCACGCCATCGGAATTGGCGTAGGGGGCATCGTTGACCGGTGCGATCTCGAACGAGAAGGTCCCGGTGCTTGTCAGACGGCCGTCCGTGATCGTGTAGCGGAAGGTCGCGGTCCCGCTGGCATTTTCCTTGGGCACGAAGCTGTAGCGTCCACCTGGCAGGCGCTGAATGCGGCCCAGGTCGCCGCTTGTCTCAAGCGAGACGAGACTGACCGTATCGCCGTCAAGGTCGCTGTCGTTGCCGATCAGGTCGGCGGCTGTGAATTCGAACGGCGTATCCTCGTCCGTGCTGAACAGGTCGGCCACTGCGGTCGGTGCATGGTTGGTCGATTGCACATTGATGGTGACGGTGCCGGTCCGTGCGCCATCGACATCGTCGTTGATGATATAGTCGAACCCGGCCTGCCCGCTGAAGTCGGCGTCGGGTGTGAAGACGATCGTCGTGCCGTCGAAGTTCAGCGTGCCGTGAGCGGCATTGAGGACTCCGACGAGGCGGATAGGATCGCCATCGACGTCATGGTCGTTCGCCAGGAGCTGCGCTGGCGTTATGACGATCGGGGTTTGCTCGAGCGTCGAGAAGCTGTCGGGGCCGGCATAGGGCGCTTCGTGACGCCCTTCGACGGCGATCTGCACGGTCGCGCTGCTGTCGCCCTGGAGATCGTCGGTGATGACGTAGGAGAAGCTGTCCTCGCCTGACCACCCCGCCTCTGGCGTGTAGGTGACGCTCGCCGCCAGCTTGCCGTCGAACAGATGCGTTCCCGATGCGCTGTGGCTGTCGCCGCCGGTAGTCGCGGTCCAGACGATGTCGAAGCTTCGGCGCAGATCGAAGGGAACCGTGGCGGTGACAAGGCCGGTGGCGCTGTCGACGTTCATCCATACGGGCAGGTCGGATCCGTCCGCCAGCTTCGCCGTCCAGGTCGCCCCAGGCGCTAAGAGCGCGGCGGGCGGGCCATAGGTGACGATGCCGTCATGGATGACGAGCGTGCCATGGCCGGCCGCGGAAACTGCCTTGACGCGCAGATAGTCGCCGTCGTCCTCGCGATCGTTGGCGATGAGGTCCATCAGCGCGAATGTCAGAGGCTGGTTCTCGATGGTCGCCAGCGTATCGGCAACTGCATCGGGCTTCTCGGCGGTCGGAAGCACGTTGAAGATGATGGTCCCGCTATTGTGCGAGATGCCGCCCTTTTCGTCGATCGTCGTGTAGCTGATCGCGATCGACCCGTTGAAGTCCTCCGGTGCGGAGAGGTCGATCTGCTCGCTCGACGTGCGGATGCCGATGCCATTGGTCCCGCCGTCCGCCAGCGTGAAGCCGCTATCGACAACCACATCGGTGAGGATCGAGAAGCTCGGCAGGCTGCCATTATTGCCGGCGACGTCGAGGCGTACGCCCAATGCACCGACATAGGCCGGCGGCGGGGTGCCGTCGAACGCAAGCGTTCCCTCGTTGAAGGCAAGCCAGTCTGGTAGCGGCGCTTCGCTTTCGCGTTTCGCCGCGATGTCCGCAGCAGAGCCAAGGTCGATCGCGAAGAGGCCCTGGGACTTGAAGAAGTCGCTCTGCTGGAGGAGCGCGTTGATCGCCGGATCGAGCGGCGCGGCGGGGCCGATGACGAATTCGAGGGTGAACCCGCGCTTCGCGGCTGAATAGCTGCCTTCCGGCACGACAGGGGCGTCGGGCGTGAAGCTCAGCTGGAGGCGAACCGGCTGCTCATTGGCGTCGGGCGTTTCGCCCGTCAGCGCCAGGGTCATCGTGTCGACGTCGAACTCCAGCCATTCAGGCAGCGGTCGGCCGCCTTCCAGGCTTACGGAGAAGCTGCCATGGCTCACATCGAAGAGGGCCAAATCGCTTTCATAGGCAATGCCCGTTCCCAGCGAGGCCGGGTCGATCGCCAGCGTGTCGGTGAAGACGCTGGCCGGGTCGCCGGCTTGCGCCCCGGGCTTGGTGAAGTGGAGCACGACATCGAGCGGCATAGTGACGCCGGCTTCCGGTGTGCCGGCGAAGCGCAGAGTGGCGGGATCGAAGATCAGCCAGGACGGCAGGGCATCGCCATTGGACAGTGTTGCCGTGACGGTTGCGCCCGAGGGGAGATTGTCGGCGCCGAAGGCGATCTCGCTGTGATGCGCCTGGCGGACCGTGAAGCCTGACAGGACGGTGTCCTGCACGGACAGGCCGTTAGCGAGGCTCTGGTTGTTGCCGCTGTTGAAAGTGAAGCGCTGCACGTAGCTGCCTGCGGTCGGGTCCTTGAGGATCACGCTGATGGTCGCTGTCGAGCCTGCAGGCGCCTCGCCGGTGAAGGTCATGGTCGCGGCGTCGAAGCTCAGCCAGCTGGGTAGATCTTCGCCGTTGGCTTGGCGTGCGATGACCGTGTAGTCCGCCGAGAGATAGCGGGTATCGAGCACGCCCTGCACACCGGCGCTGCGGAAGAACAGCACATCGCCTTCGGGTTCGACATCGTTGCCGAAGGCTTCGGCCGGGATGACGAACAGCGGCTGGTCTTCCAGGCCGGTCACGAGATCGTCGCGCAGGGTAGCGCCGTCGTTTTGCGGCAGGATGCCGATCGCGACATAACCCGTTGCGGTGCCGCCGCGGCCGTCGCTGATCGTATATTCAAAGCCCGCATTGCCATTGAAGTCGGGCCTCGCCTTGAAGACGATCTGGCCCAGCTCGTTAACGCTGACCTTTCCGTTATCGGCAAAACGCTCGACGCCGACGAAAGTCAGGCTGTCGCCGTCCGCGTCGCGGTCGTTTGCGAGCAGTGTCGCGGGATCAATGATGATCGTCTGGTCTTCCAGAATCGTGAACCGGTCGCCGATCGCCTGCGGGGCATAATTCGCCGGAAGAACATCAATGAAATAGGTGAGCGTAGCGCTGGCTCCGCGCTCGTCGATCACATCGAACGAGATGGCCGCCGTGCCTTCACCGTCGGGCGTAAATGCGATTGTCGCGCCGTCGAGGACCGCGGTGCCATTGAAGGCGGCGTCGCCATCGGCGGCTGCATGGAGGCCGACGAAGGTGATGGCATCGCCTTCGATGTCGTAGGCGGTGGCCATGAGGTCGGCGACGGCAATGCTAGTGGTCCGCCCGAAGCGGACATTTTGCTCAGACTCGCCGGAGCCGCGCGGGGCATCGTTGACCGCGTCGAAATAGAGTTCGATCGGCGCCACCGAGCGTGCACCCGACGGGTCTTCGAGGACGTAATTAAACCCGGCGAAGCCGTAAAAGTCGGTGCGTGAGATGATTTCGAGATAGTCGCCGGCTACGCGCGCCGACAAATTGGTTCCGGCCGTCCATTCGCTGCCATTGCCGTCATAATCGAACGGATCGATCGGGTTTCCGTCCGCGTCGACAAGCGGCGTGATTCCCACGACGCGCAAATCTTCCCAATCGTTGTCGATATCATAGTCGTTGTCCTTGAGGACGGTATCGATGCGAATGCGCAGGATTTCGTCCTCGACCCCGTGGAGCGCCGCATTGGTGTCGGGCACCGCGACCGGTGCGTCGTTGACGGCTGCGACATTGACCCGCACGCGGGCCGTGGATTCGCGGCCATAGGGATCGGCGACAGTATATTCGAAATAGGCCTGGCCGTTGAGGTTCGCCGGGGCCTGGAAGGCAATCATGCCGTCTTCGCGAATCCAGGCATTAGCCCCGCCGGTTCCGTTGACTGATTTGAGCACCAGTTGATCGACGCCTTCTTCGGCGTCGTTGGCGAGCAGCGTCGCGGGATCAACGACGGCTACCTCGTCCTCGACGCCGAAGAGATAGACGTCATCCTCCGCGTTGAAGCGGCCGATGCGTGCCAGATCCTCGATCTTCGCGCGATCCCAGACCGTACCATTGGCGAAGGCGATTTCCTCGATGCCACTCTCATTGCCGAGGAAGTGATCCTTGATCAGCATCGTATCGAAGGTGAGCACGCCAGCGACATTCTCAAGCTCGATCAGGAGATCGTCACCCTGGCGGACCAGCGAGACATCCTTGGGCAGCGCGCCCTCCTTAATCGCCACGCGATCGATATCGCTCGCAGCGCCCTGTTCGATGACCTGGTCATTGTCGCTGTCGAAGCCGAGCAGATAAGTATCGGAGCCAAAGCCGCCCTTGAGCAGATCCTCACCGTAGCCGCCATCGAACATGTCATTGCCGGTGGACCCGATGAAGCTGTCCGCAAACACTGACCCCAGCAGCATCTCGATGCTGACGAGCGTGTCGCCGTCGGCTTCGCCGGTCAGGCCCTGGCCCAGAGACAGGTCAACGGTCACGCCTTCCGCCGACAGCGAATAGTCGGCAATGTCCTCGCCTTCGTCGCCGATCAGCGTATCGGCGCCGCGTCCACCGATGAGGACGTCGTTACCCGCGCCCCCTGAGAGAATGTCGTCGCCGCGGCCGCCTTCGAGCCGGTTGTTGCCGGCATCGCCCTCGATGGTGTCGGCATAATCGGTGCCGATGACGTTCTCGATGCTGGTTAGCGTATCACCGGTCGCGTCGCCGCCCGAGGCTGTGCCGTTCGCCAGCGAGATGGTTACGCCTTGCGTCGAAGGCGAACTATCGGTGGCGTCGAAGTAGCTGGCCGTGTCGATGCCGTCGCCGCCATCCAGGATATCCGCGCCGACGCCGCCGTCGAGCGTATCATTGCCAAGGCCGCCGATCAGCATGTCGTTGCCGGCACGACCTTCGAGCCTGTCGTTCCCGACGCCGCCTTCCAGGCGGTTGTCGCCGGCGTCGCCACCGAGCTGGTCGTTATAGTCGGTGCCGACAAGGGCTTCGATGCCGACATAGGTGTCGCCTGCGGCTGTACCGCCCTGGCCGACCCGCGATTCAAGATCGGCGCGTACACCGACGTTGGAGCCGGCGAAGAGCACGGTGTCGAAGCCCGCGCCGCCGGTGATGTGGTCGGCGCCGAAGCCGGCGTCGATGATGTCGTCGCCGTCGCCCGCATCGATCACATCGTCACCATCGCCGGTCTCGATCCGGTCGTTGCCGCCGAGCGCGAGAATGAAGTCGTTGCTGTCGAGGCCCTGGATCAGTTCGTCCTGCGCATTACCGACGATATAGTCGACATAGCGGCTGCCGCGCAGCGTTCCGTCATACACTGCCTCAACCGTGGCGTGGACGAAGCCGGTATCCTCAAGGCCGGTCGGGTCGGCGATGCGATACTGGATCGTCGCTTCGCCCGAATAGCCGGGGTTGAAGCGTATGACGACAAACTGCTCGCCAGAGAAAGTGACCACCTCGGCCGTGCCGATGCTGACATGGTTGCCCAGCGCCAGCGCAACGGGGTCGAGCACTTCGTCAATGCCCACGAAATGGGGCAGGGGCCCGCCATCTACGTCGTAGTCATTGGCTATGAGATCGGAAACGCGGAGAACCAGCGGAACATCGAGAGGCGTGGCGAAGTCATAATCGTCGACGACGGTCGGGTCGTCGGGCTGGGCGATGATCGTGAGATCGACATAGCCCTCGGCGATGCCGCCTTCGACGGTGTCGTCGGTGATCTGGTAGAAGAAACCGGACGATTGGGTGGCATTCGGATTGGGCGTGAAGAGGATATTGCCATCCGCGTCGAATTCGAGCGTGCCGTTGAGATCATGGTCGGGCCGGAAGCCCAGGAACCGGAGCGGATCCCGGTCCATGTCGCTGTCGTTGGCGAGCAGCACCGAGATCGGAATGGTTGCCGGCACGTCTTCAAGGACGTCGACAAAATCGTTCCGGGCCACCGGAGGGCCATCGCTCACATTGTCGAACCAGAGCGTGACCCTGCCGTCGTCGACCGCCCCTTCGAGATCGGTGACAAGATAGTAGAAGCTTGCTTCGCCCCAGAAATTTTCGTCGGGCGTGAAGATAATCGTTCCATGGTCGGTAAATGTGATGTCGCCGTTGACCGCGGTCGGAACGCTGCTCTGATCGGTCGCGAAGGTGAGGGTAAAACCTTCGGGATCGAAATCGTTCTTGAGCAACTCCAATATCGGGATCTCGATCGCCACGTCTTCCGGTCCGCGCAGGAACTGGAGGCCCGGCCCGGTGTAGCCGTCGTTGCCGGCCACGGGGCGATCGTTGACCGGTTGATAGGCGATGGTCGCGCGGGCCCAGGACATGCCGCCCTGGCTATCATTCACGCGATAGTCGAACCAGGCATCGCCGTTGAAGTTGGCGGACGGCGTGAAGAGGATTGTCTGGTTGGCGAGAAGCTGAGCAATGCCGCCATGGCTTGTTCCGATGGCATCGATGACGAGCGGGTCATTGTCCGGGTCCGTATCGTTCGACAGCAGCCCGGGCACGATGGCACCGTTCACCTCCTGGGCAAGAGCGTTGAGAATAATCGGATTATCTTCGAGGATCGGATCTCCGCTCTGGGTCGTCACGATAAGATCGCTATTGGCAACCGGCGCATCATTGACCGATGCGAAGCTCAAATTAACACGTCCGATCGACGTTGCGCCCGACGGGTCCTTGACGATGTAATCGAAGTGAGCATTCCCCCAGAAATAATCGCGCGGGATGACCTGGATCAATCCGTCCGCATCAATGCTGACTGTGACGTCAGCATTGGAGAGAACGGACTGAAGGGTAAGGATGTCGCCATCGGCATCGCTGTCGTTCGCCAGCAGAGCAAGCGGATCGATGGTGAGGGATTCGCCTTCTACACCCTCTATCGTACCGTCATTCTGAGCGACTGGCGCGTCGTTGACGGGCGTAACGGTGATATAGACCTTGGCGCTCGCGGAGCCGCCTTCCGGCGTGTTCGCGACATAGGTGAATTCGGCGGTGCCGTTGAAATTTGCGGTGGGATCAAAAGCGATGTTGCCGTCGCTGGAGAGCGAGACGGTGCCGCCAACTGCACCATTGACCTGTCCGACGATCATCCGGTCACCGTCGAGATCGTTGGAGAGCAAGCGCTCTACGCGAATATTGAGCGTGCCATCTTCCGCGACGGTAAAGCCGCGATCCTCGATTGCCGTTGCGACAGGACGAATGCGGATATCGACTTGCGCTGTATCGAAAGCGTTGCGTCCGTCCGTGAGCGTGTAGGTCAGCGTGGTCGGACCGTAATAGCTGCTGCTGGCTGTGAAGAGCACATTGCCGTTCGCATCAAGCGATGCGGTACCGTTGGCGCTGCCATCGACCGAGACAATGTGAATGGGGTCCCCGTCGGCATCGAGGTCGTTCTGCAGCAATTCGCTCGCAAGGATGGTGATCGTCTGGCCGGCGATCAGGGTGTAATAGCCGTCGTCGAGCGCCGCAGGCGCGCGGTTGTCGACGAGATCCCGCATCGCCGCCTTGGTCCATTCGACGCCATCGGCGAAGCGGATGATCTCGACGCCCTTGCCGTCGGCGGCCAGCGCATCAATGATCGTCAGGCTGTCGTCCGTCGATGAGGTGAAGCGGATGATGACCGACTCGCTGCCGCGGAAGAGACGCGATACCGACGCTTCGGTAGATGCGAAATCGGCGATAAAGACTGCATCCACCGGCCCCGTCTGCGTCTGCTTGTCCTGGATGGTGTCATTGCCGCTGCCGCGAGCGAACGCATAACTGTCCGATCCTTCCGCGCCGAACAGCTGATCGTCACCGCCACGAGCGGCGAAATTATCGGTGCTGTCGAACCCGTAAACCTTGTCGTTACCGGCCCCGTCGATGTCGGACAGCGCGCGGGCGCGCATGGTGTCGAGGTTCCAGACCGTGCCATTGGCGAAACGGATGGTGAAGAGGTTGAACGAAGCGAGCGCCCCTGTCAGGACGATCTGGTCCTTCCCGCCAACGAAATTGATGACGAGGTCGAGATTGTCGGGACCGCCGCGCGCAGTATTCGCGATATCGGCGGGGGTGAGGTCCTCGAGACGCAGGACGTCGGTATCAAAGCTGAATCCTTCGATCCGGTCTACCCCGTCGCCCGAGCGATAGACGAAGGTGTCAGCACCGCTGCCACCACTAATGATGTCGTTACCACGGCCGCCGGCCAGAGTATCGTTGCCCGATGTACCAGCGATGACGTCATCGCCATCGCTCTGTTGCGAGGCGAGAGCCGCGGCGCGAATGGCATTCAGATCGATGACGACGTTGCTGTCGGTGAGCAATACCCGCTCAATGCCCTGGAAGCCAGCGAGGCCGCCACGGATGACGATCTCATCGCCCGCCTGTGGCAGGCGGACGACGATGTCGTCGCTTTGCGGGGAGAGGCGCGCGAAGCTGAGGTCGCCGAAATCATAGCCCGAGATTTCGAGTACATCATAGACGGTTTCGGCCGCATCGAGGATTGTGTCGCGACCGTCGCCGCGCGCATAACGGTATGTATCGTCACCGCCATTGCCGATCAGCAGGTTGTTGCCCGGACCGCTGACGAGGATGTTCGCATCGGCGTCGCCGGTCTTGATGGTCGTGCTGGCGGTTGTAGCCATTTCGAGGAGAGTCTGGTCACTCCAAACCGTGCCGTCAGCGAAGCGAATGGCTTCGACCTTGTTGGTCATTGCGCCCTGGATCGTGATGCGATCGTTGGTTTCGCGGATCTTGAGGATAAGGTTCGCGCCGTCGGCGCTTTGCTCGACAATGATATCGCTTGGTGCAATGCCGGCGTCGAACTGGATCGTGTCCATGCCGCCGGATTCCATGATGAGATCCTGCCCATCGCCGCGTCCGAAGCGATAGATGTCGTCGCCCAGACCACCGACGAGCCTGTCGGCGCCTGCGCCGCCGCGCAGTGTATCACTCCCTGCGCCCGCGTAGATCTCGTCATTGCCGAGCCCGCCTGCAAGATCGTCGGCATAGTCCGATCCATAGAGGATATCGTCGCCAGCCGTGGGATCGGTCGCCATCGCCAGCAGCGTGGAGGCTGTCCAGACGGTACCGTTGGCAAACTCGACCGACTGGATTGCCATGGCGAGCGATGCTGCTTGACCGAGGTTGATCCGGTCGCCGGTGCCGGCGATGGCCAGCATGACCGTGGAGGCCCCGCGAACCAACTGGACATCCTCCGGCGCGATGTCGGCCCCGAACAGGAGACGGTTGACGCCGCCGCTATCGGAGATGCGATCCTGCCCATCGCCGCGATGGAAAAGGTAGACGTCGTCACCAAGACCACCGTTGAGGACGTCGTCCCCGCGGCCGCCCGCCAGCGTGTCGTTGCCGCTCGTGCCGGTAAGGGTGTCGTTGCCGCCCTGACCATCGATCGTCGTGATGCCGCCGACAAGGGTGACACTATCGTCACCTGCGGTCGTGACCACCGACCGGGCAAGGACATCGCTCCAGTTCCACGTCGTTCCATCAGCAAAAGCGACCTGCTCGATTTTGCTGGCGTTGCCTGAACCCAGCGCCTGGTTAAGCTTGATCCGGCCGCCGCCGTCGCTGACGCGCAATTCGAGATCGGTCCCGATCTGCACGACACTGACATCTGCGGGATCGATACCGTCGACAAACTCGATCCGGTCGTTGCCGCCGGCATCGCTTATGGTATCGCGGCCATCGCCGCGGGTGAAACGATAGAGGTCGTTGCCACTGCCGCCGGTGAGATTGTCATCGCCCCGACCGCCTTCGAAGACGTCGTCATCGGAGAGGGACAGGGTTTCCGTGCCGCCGAAGATCACATCGTCGCCGGTGCCGCCAGCAACGACATCGCTTCCCGCGCCGCCTGCCAGACGATCGTTGCCGTCCTGACCGGAAACCCAGTCATCGCCATTGCCCGCATCGACGATGTCGTTGCCCGTGCCCCCGGCGAGCTTGTCGTTGCCGTCATAGCCGTAGATCGTGTCATCGCCGCCAAAGCCGTAGATGCGATCGTCAGATGGGCTGCCGGCAAGGACATGACCATCGTCGGTGTCGTCGAGGTCGACGGCGCCATCGAGCGGGAAGGCATAGCCGTCGAAATTTTCGAGCGTCAGGCTGCCCGCGCTGACACCCTGCAGGCGCAGGATCGAGCGCGGCGTGGAGCCGCTCTCAGTGGTTTGAATGATTGTGTCGGCGCCATCCTGCTTCACAACAAGGAGACCGAGCTGGAAGGGGTTACCCGAATAGTAGTTGAGGAATTTGATGACGTCGCCCGTCGGACCGCCCTCGAAGTCGGTGATGACGTCTTCGCCTGAACCCATGCCGTAGCGGTTGATGTAGCGATAGGTGTCGCGGCCGCTGCCGCCCGTCATGACATCGATGGCATCGTCCGACGAGACATCCTCGAAGAAGTCCGCGCCATCCCCGCCGATGAGCGTGTCGGCGCCCTGGCCGCCTTCGAGCGAATCCGAGCCGAGGCCACCTTCGAGAATGTCGTTGCCGTCACCCCCGCGCAGGGTGTCGTCATTGCGGATGAAGGTCGAGATATTCGACCCGCGAACCTGCAGGTACCAGACCCCAGGAGCACCGAGGTTGCCATCTGTTGTGTCGAGTGTAACCAGGCCGCCTGCGGGCATGGGCAGGGTGCGCGTTTGCTGCGATGTGTAGAGACCAGGATAGCTGCTGCCACCCCAGGTGAGTTGCTCGTAGCGATAGGCGACATCGAAATCACCATTGCCCAGGACCTTGATCTGCGCCTGGAAGGCGTTGGGCGTGGTGCTGTTGCCATAGGCGCCGACATCATCCCAAGTGACCGTAATCGTGCCGCTGGCGGCGTCAAAATCGACCCAAACCTGGTTGCTGCCGGTCGAATTGCCTCCTTCGCTGGGGGCGAGCTCGCCTGCGCGCGTGTCGGCGTCCTGCGGCCAGACCAGAATGCTCATCGAGCCGATCGTGAGCGTGCCATTCGTCGAGATCTGGATCGCGGAGACCGCGGTGCCCTCGACGCTGACCGTGCCTCCATTGAAGCCCACTGGTATGCCGATCGTCTCGGATCCGTCGTCGCTGCGCGCGAGCACCGTTTCGCCAAAGCCACGCAGGCCTCCCAGCGTATTGACGAGGGCGTTAGAGGCTGGTCCGAAGGCTGCGAGGCCCTGTGCGATAAAGGGATCGCTTCCACCGTTGTCACCGATGATGTGGTCGTTGCCGCCACCGCCGGTCAGGAAATCGGCACCAAAGCCGCCGTCAATCAGGTCATTACCAAGGCTGCCTGTCAGCACGTCGTTGCCGTCTGTGCCGGTGAGCGTCCGATCCTCGGAGGAGGCGAACGTCATGCCGCCGAAGTTGGCGGTCGTGAGGTCACCCATATTGACGTTTTGGAGCACCAGCGCGGTACCGAAGACATAGCTACCGTCGCTATTCGTAGACAGAATGCTCTGAACGAGAACGTCGGACCCTTCCTGTTTGAGAAGAACGGATTCCTGCTCCAGCCCGCCGATGGCGGCCCAGTAGGGAACTTCGACGAAGTCGCCGTTCGCGCCAGCCTCGAAATCGGTCACGATGTCAGCGCCGGCGATTGTTGCGCTGCTTTCAGAGAGGACGAATGTGTCGCGGCCCGCACCGCCGGTCAGCACATCCGACCCGGCGCCGCCATCCAGACGATCTTCACCCAGGCCGCCTTCGAGGGTGTCGTTTCCGTTGCCGCCGTAAAGGTCATCAGCGTCGCGTGCGATGCCGGTGATGAGCTGGGTGCCACGGATTTGTACTGCCCATACCCCGGGCTCACCGGTGTTGCCGAGCGCGGTGTCGAGGCCGGCGGCTCCCTCAGACGGCAGTGGGAGGTAGAAGATTTCCCCCGATGGTGTCCAAATATAAGGCACCCGGGAATCTGTCCAGCGCAGGTCTTCGTAACGATAGATAATGTCGAACTGATCGTCGCCAAGAATTTTTATCTGGACCTGGAAGGCGTTTGGCGTGGTGCCATAATAATAGCGGCCGACATCATCCCAGGTGACGGTGATGGTGTTGGTTGCAGCGTTAAAGTCCCACCAAACCTGATTGCTGCCTGCAGAGTTGCCCCCGTCGCCCGGTGACACAGCGCCGGCACGCGTATCGATGTCCTGTGGCCAGATATTGAAGGAGAAGCTGCCCAGCGAAACTCTGCCATCGGCCACCTCGATTTCGCCAATCGCCGACCCGTCGACGGAAATTGAGCCGCCGTTGAAGTCTTCAGGGATGGCGACGTAGGAATAAGTATTATCCGCGCGCGCCATGGCCTGTTCGCCAAAGCCGAGCGGACCGCCGAGCGTGTTGATGAGTGCGCTGGAGAGTGTCCCGAAATAGCTGCCAAGATCGGGCAGGTCGGTCTGCGGGAGCCCGGGATCGCCGATCAGATGGTCATCGCCGTCGTAGCCGTAGATTGTGTCCGGGCCATAGCCGCCATCGATGAGATCGTTCCCCCGCCCGCCGTTGAGGCGGTCGCCGACCGAGGTGCCCGTGAGCACAACATCATCGGTGCGATAGATAAGAGCGCCGTTGAAATTCGCGGCGACCAGATCATTCGCGTTGACGTTCTCGAGGGTCAGAATGGTGGTGCTGATGTAGGTGCCGCTAAATTCGTCATAGCGTTCGGCCGTGACGATCGTGTTGGCGCCGTCCTGTCGAACAAGTGCCCCATATATGTTGTAGGAGATGTTAAAGGCGGACGAATAATCCAGCTCAATGACGTCGCCCTGCGCGCCGACCATGAAGTCCGTGATGATGTCGCCCTCGCCGGCGCCTGCCGCAGCGCCGATGTCGAACGCACTCAAGCCAACTTCGCCGCCGCCGCCGGAGCCGACGCCGCCATAGCCGATGACGAAGCGGTCGCGGCCAGCGCCACCCGTGATCCGGTTGGACTGGGTGCCGTAGGAGAGATTCCAGAAGATGTCGTCGCCGGCGCCACCATCCATCTCGTTAGCGCCGACGCTGTCCTCGAACAGGTCGTCGCCATCCCCGCCCAGGAGGATATCGTTGCCACCGCCGCCGTAGATTTCGTCGTTACCGTCGAGCCCGGAGATATGGTCGTTGCCGAGGCCGCCTTCGAGGAGATTGTCGCTCTCGTCGCCGACGATAACCTGGTTCTCGACCAGTTCGAAGTCATTGCCGTCGAAGTTCGCGAGCGTGAGATCAGCGGCGTCGATACCCTGGAGGCGGACCAGCGCGCGGGTGTAGCGGACCGAGCCATCGTCCAAGACGGCAAGTGACACAACCGCATCGTCGCCGTCCTGGGTGACGATGATCGAGCCGATGCCGGGGAGGTCGAAGTCCATGAGAATGCCGAGGATGTCGCCCTCGTCGCCGGCCGTGAAGTCGGTGATGAGATCGACACCGGTGGCTCCCGGCGCCTGCGAGGCGAGAATTTCGTAATAGTCGCGACCCTGACCGCCCGTCAGCGTGTCGCTTCCGTTGCCGGTGCCGACATCCAGGAATGTGTCGTCGCCCTCGCCGCCGTCGATCACGTCATTGCCGCCCGGTCCACCCGAGAGGATATCGCCGCCACCGAAGCCCTGGATGGTGTCGTCGAGAACGCCGCCCACGAGTTCGTCGTCGCCTTCGGTGCCGGTCAGGTCGAGGGGCTGGGCGAGGATCGTGGGCCGGTTATCGAGCTCGGTGAAATTGTCGAGCGTCAGGAGGCTGCCATCGACATCGGCGAGACGCAGGAGCTCGACGAGGGCCGAACTGTCGGTCCGGAAGAAAATGACGACATCTGCGCCCTGCTGGGCGAAGAGGATGCGTTGGAAATCGATCACCTCGAAATAGCCCGACCAGTTGCGGCTCGGCCGGAAGGTGATGACGTCGCCGCCCGCGCCGGCGGTGAAGTCGGTAATTGTCGAGATGCCAGCACTCCCCTGGACGGGACCATCGAGCGCAGGAACCCGAACGAGGTAGGTGTCGCTGCCACTGCCACCTATGGCGACTGCTACGGCATCGGGCTGTGACAGGTCGAAGACGTCGTCTCCGGCGCCGCCGTCGAGAATATTCTGACCTTCCGCATCAAGGAAGGTGTCGTTCCCGTCGCCGCCAACGAGGGTATCGTTGCCGTAGCCACCGTCGAGGATATCGTCCGTGGCGCCGCCGGTTAGAAGGTCGGCTTCGCCGGTTCCGTTGAGGCTGTCGCCGGTGAACAGAATCTCCGCGCGGTCGTCGAATTGCTGGAAATTGTCGCGAGTAAGGAGCGTGCCATCTACACCCTCGAGCCTGGCCAGCTCAAGAATGGCTGGAGCATCGGCGCGGTCCGGCTTGAAAAGGACGAGGACATCGTCGCCGTCCTGTACGAGGAGTACGCGCTCCCATGGGTAGAGGGCGTCGCCGCCCTCCACTGCACCGGCGCCGAACCCGAGCAAATCGCCGCCTTCGCCCGGCGTGAAGTCGGTGATGATGGACGCTTCGCCGGCGAACAAGGTCTCATTCTCGGAGGGCAGGAAGATGATGAAGGTGTCGCGGCCGCTGCCCCCTTCGATCGTGTTGCGAGTGTCCCAGGAGCGGCTGACGTAGAAAACATCGTCGCCGGCGCCGCCGGACATCGTGTTGGTGCCCTGAAGGTCCCAGAAACTATCGTTCCCGTCGCCACCGATCAGGATATCATCGCCGCCGTCGCCTGACAGATAGTCGTCACCCGCGCCGCCCTCGAGGATGTCATTGCCATCACCGCCAGAGAGGCTGTCGTCCTGGCTCGGGGGAAGACCGATGATCTCGGTGCCCCTGATCTGGAACGACCAGACGCCATCATCGCCCAGGTTGCCGGCGGTTGTGTCGAGGGCCAGATTAGCCCCGGAAAGGACGCGGATGTCGAGGTAACGGTCGCTGGTGCCGAGGCCAGGCACATAGTCCTGGGCCCAGTCGATGGATTCGTAGCGATAGGTGACGTCGAGTGAGCCGTCTCCGAGCAGCTTGATCTGGAGCTGGAAGGCATTGGGCACCGTTCCCGATGGAGAGGCGCCTACATCATCCCATGTAATGGTGATGGTCTGGCTTGCCGCGTCAAAGTCGTACCAGACCCGGTTTGTGCCTTGCGATGTGCCACCCGTGCTCGGCGTGAGGGCGCCGCCGCCATTGTCCACGTCCCAGGGCAGGACGTCGAACCAGTTGGACCCGAGCGCGGCGTAGCCGTTGATACCGACGGTTATGCTGGTGACGCTTTCGCCGTTGATCATGAGTTCGCCGCCGAGCGCGTCGAGGAGCGCGGCAGGTAGATCGATGACAAGTTCATCATCATTCCCGGCCGCCAGAGCCTCCTCGCCAAATCCCGCGGTTCCACCCAGGCCATTGAGCAGCGCGTTAGTCTGAACGCCGAAATAGCTTTGCAGCTCGGCCTGGACGGCGATCCAGCCGCTTGCACCCAGATCAGCGGGCGCATCGCCGACCAGATGGTCGTCGCCATCGCCACCCGATAGAGAGTCAGCCCCGGCTTTGCCGAGGATTTCGTCGTCTCCGGCCGTGCCTGTCAGATTGTCGCTGCCATCTGTTCCGACGATCGTATCGCCCGACGTCCCGCCGGGTTCCTCTCCACCAGGCTCCTCGCCACCGGGCTCTTCGCCGCCGCCGCCGGGTTCCTCGGTGCCGCCGTCGAAGATGACCGAACCGAAGGGACTGGTGTCGCGCTCGGGATAAAGGATCGCCTGTGCTGCGGCCTCGGAAACGATGTGACTTCGAAGGGTCGTATAATCCCAGAGCGTTCCGTCAGCGAATTGGATCTGATCGATATCTTCGCCGTAGATGCTGCCGCCGCCTTTGATTGTGACACGATCATCCTCACTACCGCGCAGGCGGATGACAAGATCGTCGCCCTTGACAGTGAGGGCTATGTCAGCGGCGGTGATGCCGGCGCCGAACCGCAGAGTGTCGACTGAGTTCCACGGGTTGGGGACCTCGATGGTGTCGCGGCCATCGCCGCGATCAAAGACGAAGGTCGCGTCACCATTGCCGGTGATGAGCGTGTCGTCGCCCTTGCCGCCGCTGATGGTCAGCGTGCGTTCGAACCAGACACCGAATTCAATGCGATCATTGCCCTCGGTGCCTTGGGTTGCACGAGCGAAAATCTCGGCCGCATCCCAGATAGTGCCATCCGCGAAAACAAACTGCTCGATCACGTTGTCGACGCGATCGATATAGTTGTTCTCGTTGTTGCCCATCCCCTCGATGGTCAGGCGATCGGAAGATCCAGCGATGGTGAGACGGATCGCGCCGTTCTCGACGCCCAGGAAAATGATGTCGTCGGGGGTGATGCCGGGGCCAAAGCGCAGCGTGTCGATACCGCCATCATTGTCGACGTTCGCATCGAGAATGCGATCCTGTCCGTCCCCGCGCCCGAAATAATAGGTGTCGCTGCCGCGGTTGCCCTCGAGACGGTCATCGCCTCTGCCGCCGGTCAGGATGTCGTTGCCGTTGCCGGTTTCGATATAGTCGTTGCCGTCACCGCCATAGATGTCCGAGCCGTTATTGGCAGCATCGGCCGGGACGATGATATGGTCGTCGCCATCGGTGCCCGGGATGGACGCTGCAAGCGTCGAAAGCTTTACGCTCGTCCCGTCGGCGAATTTGATCGACGCGATGATCCCGTCAACGCGTCCGATTGGATCGACTAGAGTGAGGCGATCGTCGCTGCCAGCGATCAGCAATATGATGTTGCCGGAAGCGTCGCGGCGCGCGGTGATGTCGCCAAGAGTAATACCCGAGCCGAACTCGATGACCGCGAGGCCATCCCAACCTGTAGTGCTCTGGATGCGGTCCTGGCCGTCGCCGCGGCTGAAGCGGATGACGTCAGCGCCGCCGTTGCCGGCGATGATGTCGTTGCCCTTGCCGCCCGTAAAGACTTCGCCAGCGCTCAGGTTGGTACCGACCAGATTATCATCATTGTCGGTGCCCTGGCCGCGCCAGAGAGCTTCGAGCTGGGCCAGTGTAAAGCTCGCCCCGTCGTCGAAGATAATGCGGTCGATCGTATAGTTGGTCGAAGACGCGTGGCGTAGGGTAATGCGATCGGTACCGTCACCGAACGAAATCTCGGTCTCGCGGAAATCGGGCGTGAAGGTGACCCGCATGTCGGCGGCGGCATAGCCCTTGATCCGCAAAACATCGTCCGAGCCGTTGCTGTCCTCGATGACGTCGGCACCGTCGCCGCGCGTGAAGATATAGGTGTCGTTCCCTCCGCCACCGGCGAGATAGTCGGCACCATGGCCGCCGTTGAGCGTTTCGGCCCGGTTCGAGCCAAGAATTACGTCGTCGCCGCTGCTCGCCTGATCGGTGACCAGGCGCTGCACGATTGCAGCGCCATCGAGCAACTGACCGTCCGCGAAGAGGAGCGAGGGCAGGGCGCCACCCCCCATACCATCGACGAGAATGACCTGGTCGCCGGTGGAGAACAGGATAGCAATGTCGTTGCTACCTTGTGCAAGCGGACGGATAAGTGCGTCGGCCGCACCATAATCGGCAAAGTTGATGGTGGCTGCGTTGACGCCCGCAGGCATTTCTATCCGGTCGACGCCGTCTCCAGCGTTGATCGTGACTGTGCCCCCATTTGCCAGCAGCACGCGGTCATTGCCGCGCCCGGGTTCAACGGCATCGGTGACATCGAGCTCGCGCAGGTCGATAATATCCTGACCGCTGGAGTCGCTGCCAGCCAGAATCAAGCTGCGCACTTGCGTGAGCGTAAGCGTCTCGCCGTCGGCAAAGACGAAGGATTCGACGGGGGCGTTCTTATAGCCGCCCAGGATCACGAGACGATCGGTATCGGTTGCCAGCGAGATGAGCAGATCGCCATTGACGTTGCTGAACGTCACTTCGTTTCTGGTCACACCGGGGCCGAAGACGATCTGGTCGATGCCGCCCGTGTCGGTGACGGCGTCATATCCATCGCCGATGCCGAACTTATAGATGTCGTTGCCGGTGCCACCGGCGAGCAGGTCAGAGCCTGCGCCTCCGGACATCACGTCGGCCCGACCGTCGAAGCCAACGATGCTGTCATCACCTGCGCCGCCGGTGAGCATGCGCTCGATGATGGCGTCGCGGGTCAGTACGGCGCCGTCCGCGAAATGATATTCCTCGATGCTGGTGGTACCCAGGCCACCGACGATCCGCAGGACGTCGGCGCCATTGCCCAGATCGATGATCATGTCGCTGCCGTCGCGCGTGACGATCAGGTCTTCCAGATGTACCGAGGCGCCAAAGACGATACGGTCGATCGCGCCGGGCCGATCCTGCTTTTCGACGATCGTGTCGAAATCATAGCCTGCGGTGAAGGCGTAGGTGTCGCCGGCGTTGCCGCCTTTCAGCGTATCGTCGCCCTGGCGACCGTCGAGCGTGTTGGGAACGTCGATAAGGAGGTCGCTGACCTCGATGATATTGTCTCCGCGATTGCCGCCCTCGATCTGCAGTTCCTGCTCGATATCGCCCGCGCTGAGTACGGTGCCGTCGTCGAAGCGGAAGATTTCAATGGTGTCATCGATGCTGCGGAACTGGTTGCGGATGCGCAGGGAACTATCAGGGCGACCGGTGATGGTGATAAGGAGATCATCGCCCGACTTGGTGAAGACGACGTTCCGGTCCGTCTGATAACGGATGTCGGCGGCGAACTCGACGGTGTCGTCGACCGGAACGGATATGCCGTCGCGATCGCTCCAGTGCGCGCGGGTGCGGCGGTCTACGATGACGTCGTTGCCGTAGCCTACATCGAAAATATATGTGTCGCCGCCGTCGGCACCGATCAGTTCGTCGTCGCCGCCCCGACCATCGATGATTTCGCCGAAGTCCGAACCAGTGAGGGTATCTGCGCCGCTTGTCGCGCCGCCGGTGAAGCGGTCGAGCGCAATGTCCTCCGGGTTGAGATCAGTGAAAGAAACCAGGCGATCGCCAAAGACGAACAGTTCGACCGCTGCGTGCTGAAGGCCCTCGCGGATATACTGGCCTTCGACGATCAGCCGCTCGCCGGTTGCTTTGATCGTGAAGACAAGGTCGAGCGCCGTACGCGTGATGGCGACGTCGGAGAAATTGAGGTTTGCGAAGATGAGCCGGTCCGCACCTTCCTCATCGAAGATCGTGTCATTGCCGCTCCCTTGAGCGAAATAATAAATATCGTTACCCGACAGGCCTTCCAGGCGATCGTTGCCGGCGCCAACGTAGAAGATGTCGGCAATGCCCTCGAACCCGTATATGATATCGTTTCCGCCAGTCTGGCCGACGTCCACGAAATGCTGGAGGAGTTGAAGGTAGCTCCACTCGGTCCCGTCCGCGAACGCGATTGTCTCGAGCGCATTCACATAACCGAGGAAGATGATTTCCTCGAGGAAATCGACCATGGTCACCTGATCATCGGTGCCGGAAACGCGCAATGTCAGCGTGTCGCTCTTGCCGGTGCGCAGATAATCGAGGTCGGTCCAGCGAATGTCGTCGACGAACTTCAGGACGTCCTTCGACGGCGGATCGAACAGGCCATATTTAGGGCCGTTATCCTCGATGACGTCATGACCATAGTTGCGGCCGAAAATATATGTGTCGTCGCCGCGGCCGCCCTGGAGATAATCATCGCCAGCCCCGCCGTCGAGTGTGTTGTCGTTGAGGAAGCCGTAGATCGCGTCATCGCCTGCGGTCTTCGCGTTTGCGAGGACCCGCTCGGCAACCTGGGTGAATTCAAGGCTCGTGCCGTCGTCAAAAATGAAGCGTTCGACCTGGTTGGGTGACACATAGTCGAGCCCGTCGCTGCTGCCGAACACCTCGGAAAACAAGCCTAGGCCAAGCGACAACCCACCGAAATAATCCTCGATCTCGATCGTGTCGCTGGTCGGGTTGCCCTGCTTGTCGAGCAGAGTGATATGCAGCGTCGTATCCGTGCCGCTGCGCGTCAGCCGCAGATCGCTGGCACTGATATCGCCGGTGAATTTGAGGAAGTCGATGCCTGCCTTGATCGGGCCGAACGAGAAACCACCGCGTTCGCTGATGACATCCTGGCCGTCGCCGCGCGCGAAGATGTAGATGTCGCCGCCCAGGCCACCGGTGAGAACGTCATTGCCCTTGCCGCCCCAGAGCACGTCGCCCGAGCCGGAACCCGCGTAGACGTCGCCTGTATCGCGGGGATCGGCTACTTCCACGGCCATGCGGAAGCGATCCCAGATGACACCGTCGGAGAAGACGATCTGCTCGACGCCGGACTGGAACTGCTTACCGTTGGACAGATAGGGATTGAGTTCGCCCAGGAACTGATCGGTCAACCGAACGAAATTCGTCTGCCCGCGGATTTGAAGGATAAGATCTTCGCCATCCCGAATGGCGATCACATCGCCGGAATCGAGATCGGTGAAGCGCAGTTCGTCATTTCCGCCCAGATCCTGATCGAAGATGACGTCATCGCCGCTATTCTTGCCAACGAAGTAATAATCCGAGCTCATGCCGCCACGCAGCGTCTGGTCGCCGGTGGTCATGTAGAAATAGTCGGTGCCGTTCGTGCCTTCGACGAGCGTGTCGCCGCTCGCGTGGGTGATGATGCGGGTCTCATCGACCGAGAGCGCATGGGCGACGCCGCGGATATCAAGGTCCACGCCCACATTCTCGTACGCCTGGATCAGCATCTGCATGATGTAGGCCTGATCGACGCCCACCTTCGCCTCAAGGACGCCGCCGGTGTCATCCGGCGCAAAGTCCGGATAGATCTGCCAGAGGATCTCGTTCCAGTCGGTCAGATAGTCGAGAACTGCGTCATTTGCGTTTGATGCTGGTGCTGCCGCGAAGATGGCCTCGAACATCGGCGCCATCTGGCGATCGGTGGTCGTGACGAACACATCGCGCGATGCATCATAGGACAGACCTTGGGCAAAGGGCTTGAGGCCCCCTTGCAGGGCGAGGCGCACCGCCAGACGACGCGACGTGATGACATATTGCTCCATCACCGGCTGGAGCATGGCGATCATCGTTTTGACGTCGCTCTGATAGCTGGTCGCCGGTGCGGTCGTCCCATCGGAATAGGTTACCAGGACGGGGTTGCCGTTGGCGTCCACCTGATTGACGTAACGCCCCGCGCCTTCGACGCCGTTCACGCTGTAGCTGAGTTGACCGGTCACATTATTGTAAGTGGCGGACAGCATTTCGGGGCGGAAATCGACGCCGCCGAGGCTGGTCGCGAAATGGAACTGCTGCGGTGTCAGCAGCTCCACGCGATAGACGCTGTCGTCGGTCGAACCGACTTCATCGAGGGTCTCGAAATCGATCTGGTAGTTACGCAGGTTGAATTCGAACGCGTTGCCCGACTTGGCTTGAAGCTGAAGCGCCCGATCGAGATTGCGCGCCCAGACATAGAAGCTGCCGTCATTGTCGGTGATCTGGACCGTATAGTCGACGGCGACGCCGTTGATGAAATTGACGCCGATCTTCTCGACAGGAAGGTTTGCGAGCGGATTGAACTGGATGTCCTCTCGGCGCCATTCGGTCCCGATCGCGTGGGGGAGGGCGAAGATAGCGTCGATGGAAGCGTAGGAGACAGACGGATTGGATGCGAGCGCCCAGCTTCCGTCGGTCTGCTTGATGCCATAGTCGAGAATGACCGCACGGCCATTCACCTGGCTCATGAGATATGGTGCTTCGTCGCGGAAGGCGAGGGCGCTCTCACGCGAGGAAGGTGACCAGGCTTGCTCGAGCCTCCAGCCGGAGCCTTGGTCGAGCACTTGTTCCAGCGTCGGGCGTGCGATCGTCGCACCTTGCGCGTCGAGAACCGGATTCCCAGATTCGAGCGTCCAGTAGCCACCGGTCGCATCCTCGGCATAGACTGCACGGTCGACGAAGGCGCCATCGCTGCCGAGCTTGACGGCCACCAGCTCCTGGCTGGTTTCGAGCGTCATGCCCCAATCGCCCAAGACATCGCCGACCTTGGCGACAAGGTCCTTCATCTTGGGCGTGGTCATCGCCGCGGCACGATCCTGCGCCAGTTCAGCAAAGCCTACGTCGTTGGCGGCCGCTACGGCGAGATCGGTGATAGAGCCGAAGCCCTTCGCATTAAGCTCGGAGCTGGACTGCCAGGGCGCGAGGCCGGCTTCACCGGCAAATTTGGTGTCGACTTCGTTGGCGGTGAACAGCGCTTCGAAGATGTTGCTGGTCCGGCCGTTGTTGAATGTGACCGTACTGCTTGAAACCAGATGGGCGTTTTGCGGCGTCGTCACGCCAAGAGCGGTCGAAGAGAGGTTGATCGAAATGATACCGAGCTGATCAAGAGACTTTAGCTCGCCAGTATCGGTTACGCCGTCGCGATTGCGGTCTTGCCAGACCTGGAGGCTCGACCAGATCAGATCGGAAGCCGTGATCTTGCCGTCGCCATTGCTGTCATATTGGGACAATTCGGCAAAGCCACCGCCTGCGCGGCTACCGAACATCTCGCCGATACCGTCGATACGGGCGTTACCATTGCTATCGAGGACAAGGAAACCATCGTCACCCTTGAGCCAACCGGTACGTTCGGCAAACAGGTCGCCATCGACATCGAAATAGGCTTTGCTGTCGCTGAGACTGGTCGTCTCGATGCCATCGCCGTCGAGGTCGATGATGAGCGGGTCCATTCCGTCGGCCCATTTGAGCGCCTTGGTGAAACGCTGGGTCGCCGCCACCGTCGATAGGAGCGAGTCTGCAAATACCGAATAATAAAGTGCCGCGCCAATGGCGCCGGGAACGAGATTGAGTAGGGGCAGTAGTGCCTGCAGCGGATTGACCGCGCGGAACACCATATTGAGGTCGCCCTGGCCAGCCAGCTCGCCTTGCAGCGCGCCGAGGCGTGAACCGACGACGTCGACATTCTCGATCTTCATCCAGCCTTTGTGGATGCCTTCCGACGAGCCCGCCTCATTGCCCGTGGCGGCCATCATGCCACGGAAGATCTGCTCGAATGCATTCGTCACATACATGTCGAGGTTGCCATCCTCGTCATGCTGGAAGGTGTAGAGAATCCATGGCTGGATGTGATCGACATAGACCTCACCGGTCCAGTCGCTCGCTTGCCCTGTCATGTAGCGCGTGATGTTGGCCATGCCGGTTGCGCTACCGAGCAAGCCGTTCATGATCGCAAGGCCCGCGAGGCCGCCATTGGCGTCGCCTCCGGTCATGGGGATGCCGAAATATTTCAGCACGTCATGATGCTGCGCGTCCATCAGCGTTGTGTCGGCAAAGAACCAGATATTGTCAGAGTTGGCGGCGTTGTCCTCGACGGCGAGGCCCGTTTCCGGGTCGAGCCCGTCTATCGTGTCGCCATAGATCTCGCCGTTCCGCGAAGTGTTGAAAATCCAGTCACGGCCAAGACCGCCCGCAGTGATCGCGCCCTCGCCAAGGATCGAAATCACCCAATCATTGCCAGCACCGCCGTTAAGGATCATCTGTAGGTTGGTCTGGGCAACCCCTGCAGTACGTTCGAGCGTTGGTGGTTCGGGGGCCTGGCCCAATGCCACCAGAGCATCGTATGCTGCCCAAGCGGCTGCTGCTTGAGCCTTCACATTTTCGTCGAACGTCTTTCCCGCTTCGAGGTATTCGGGCTTCCAGCCGACAAGGAAGTCGTCACCGTTGCCGCCTGCGGCGTTTGCCCACTTAGTACCGAGTACCCAATCTTCGCCGTCGCTGGTGTCATTCGGGTCAATCGTGAAACCGAGTTTCTTGAAGAGCTGGGTAGCATAACCATCGATATCGATACCGTCACCAAGAGCCACGCTGACGTCAAAGCCATCATATACGCCATTGATCAGTTCGTCGAAGATATCCGGATACTGATCATAGATATATTCACCGAGCTCCGATCCGGCATACGATCCGGCAACACTCCCCGCCACCGCGCCAACCAGCGGTCCCCAGAATCCGCCAAAGCCCTTCAAAGTCGCTACAGCGACGTAGCCCCCAACTGCAGCGCCAGCGAGTCCCCCCGCCGTCTCGAAGAAATAGGATACCCAGAGCTTGTTTGCCTTCTTAATGTTTTCGGCATCGCCTGTCTTGCGTAGCTCATCCGCAGTCGATGCAACCATCGAAAACGCCAATACGTCCCCGATAATCCCAAACTTGGCAAGAACATACCCAGCACCCGCAAGGATTCCGCCTTTAAGGGCGAAAGAAGGCGAGACAGATCCCGCTGAATCCAACAACAGGCGCCGACGTAGATCACGAAGGTCGTCGAGGATTCCTCCGTCCAGAATATCCGGATTGCCATGAAGCATGTCAAATTGCGCCTGCAACTTGAACCGCTTGCCGCCCGTTCCATCGTTTAAACCATCGGATAGCTCGCGACCTGATGCTTTGAAGCCGTCCAACCAAGCTCTGAAGCCTGCCTTGTCGATATCACCGACGGAGTATCGCTCTGCCATGAACTCGGCTGTTCCACGATACGGTTCAGTCCCATGGCCCTTTGCTTTCAGGCCGTCGTTGCTGAAACTGCCGGTTTCGTTCCAAACTTTCCGCAGGAAATCTGCATCGTCAGTTAAGAGTCGTAAACTTCCGTTCGTGTCGATACCCGCATTTTGGAGCGCGGCTGCTGCGACGGGATTGTTTTGATGATCCATGAGCGCACGGAGAACATTGTCTCCTGCGTCTGGTCTCAATTGTCCAACGCGCGGGTGATCATCCGGAAACCTGATACCTTCGATTTCGAAATTTACCAAGGGAATGCCCTTCGATAATCTCCAAGTATCGAATGCTTCTACGATATCCGCGGGGGCTCCGCGCATTTCGGCATTAATGACCGACGACAGAACAACTTTCTTGCCCCCGGTCAGAAGTTGATCCCATGCAGCAGCACCTCCGCCCGCATACAGGTTCTGAATGGCATTAGTATCGAGAACAATAAACTCGCCCGCCATTATTCGTCTCCCACTAATACATAAGGCAAGTTATTTGGATGGATTGCGCTCCACATTCTCAATAATTTGAGGACGCTGTCGGGATCGCCAATGTGGAAATCTTCATCTTGGAAAGGCCATCCCCATCCATCAGGCTCATTTCGTATCAATCGCCGAGCAACGTTGATGAAAGTCGTGCCTGCAGATTCAACCTTATGACGCAGCTCGGCGTCGTGTTCTGAGGATTTTATGATCTGGGCATAGGTTGGCCATCCATGCCGAGCTAAAATCGACCAGCCGATGGCTTTGAAGTTTCCATATGCTTCGTGAGCGACCTCAGAGCATTGAGAATTGTCCAGGAGATTGCCGCGACCCGCCACGTATTCGGAATCGTAAACGGCAAGTGCTTCTTGCGCGCGAGGATTGCTTACATATTCCTTCAACATCTCATAGAATTCATCAAAGGTGAATTTGCGCGGCATCTGAAATTCACTTGCACTCATGCCGCACACTCCATGGAAAAGTCGTCGTTAACCGCGATGGCGAGGTCGGTGATGGAGCCGAAGCCCTTGGCATTGAGCGTGGAATTAGATTGCCAGGGGGCAAAGTCGGCTTCGCCTGCAAATTTGGTGTCCGTATCGTTGGCGGTAAACAGCGCCTCGAAAACACGGCTGGTCCGGCCGGTATCGAACGTGAAGGTGCTGATGGAAACGAGATGCGCATTCTGAGGTGTCATCACCCCAAGAGCCGTCGCGGACAGATTGATCGACACGACGCCGAGCTGGGCGAGGCTCTTGATCTCGCTCGCATCGGTGATGGCATCGCGGTCGCGGTCTTGCCACATCTGCAGGCTGGACCAGATCAGGTCTGCGGCCGTGATGGCGCCGTCGCCATTGCAGTCATACAGCGCCAGTTCCGCGAACCCACTGCCTTCGCGGCTGCCGAACATCTCGCCGATGCCATCGACGCGGCCATTGCCGTTAGCGTCGAGGATGGGGAACCCATCGCCGTCCTTCACCCACCCGGTGCGTTCAGCGAACAGGTCGCCATCGACATCGAAATAAGCGGTGCTATTGTCCAGGCTGATGGTTTCGATGCCGTCGCCATCAAGATCGATGGTCAGCGGATCGCCGCCGACGACCCACGCCAGCGAATTGGAAAAGCGGGACGTCGCGGCGGCATTGGAGATCAGTTCGTCGGAGATCACCGATTGCCATATGGCGATGGCGTAAGGAATCGGGTCAAACAGTTCCGTCTCAGTAATTCCACGGACACTGCCCAAGAGGTCAGCAACATTGCGGAAACCCTTGACATTGATGGCAGAGACAGATTGCCCCGCCCCGCTACCAGAGTCGCCCACATAGCGGGGTACCATATCGTTAGCGTGGAAAAGCGCCTTGAAAATCGTTGAGGGGCGACCGTATCGGAAAGCTGTCGCCCCACGGCATAGGAGCCGGAGTCCGCGCGAGCTTGCTGTTCCTCCAATATCTGTGATCATGCCCCCGCATACCCCTTTCGCCCTTGCCTAGATGCCACAAGCCTGTAAGTATGCAATAGAAATCTGCTTTGACGAAACGCAGCAATGCCTAATTAATCATTATGAAATCTGGTTCGTGTCCTTAAATATTTATGTAACATTGGATCATATAAGAAATAATCATGAGAGATGTTAAGAAAAAACTACATCCAAATTGAATGTATCTCGTAAATTCACGGTTTGATCTAATAGCGCATCGTTATTGACGGCGATTATTTGACGATTATTGGCAAGAAATCCATATTTCTGTAATGTTTGCACATCGCCCGCGCGGCAGGGAAAGCATCGAAGGAGGGATTATAGTGGCGAAGAAGTTGAACGAATCGCAGCTCGAAGCAGGAGAAGCGTCGGCACCATCGACCGGCATCGACCCGGAAATTGCGGCAAAGATTTCGGCCGTGCGCACGCATATCCGCGAGAGCTTCGGTAAGGCCGTCATGGCGCTTATGATGTTGCCGCGCTACCGCAACCAGACGCTTGCCGACCTCCAGCACCTCGTGCTTGAGCCGATGATGCGCGACCGTGTGGCGATCGCCTATCCGGGTGGCGAGAAGACCGGGCCGCTCGCAGACATGGCGGGGCTCGCAATCTGGGCAAGCGTTAGCAAAGAGGCTGATGGGCGCATCCGCGAACAGATCCAGGCCGGGACGTTCCCAGTGCGCCTCAAGGCCGAAGACTGGAATTCCGGCGACATCAACTGGCTGCTCGATGTCGTGGCACCCGATCAACGAACTACGGCGAATGTGATCGCCAATTTCAAGCAGGTCGTGAAGGAGGGGAGCCTACGTCTGCATCCCATCGTCACGCGCTTGGTCGATGCCGACACGCTGCAGAGGATGGGCGCCGAGAAGATCTCGCATCCCGCATCCCCGTCTGTGCCGGAAAACGCGACCGTCAATTGATTGCTTTCCCCCAGAGCCGGGCGGGCGGGAGGCCTGCCCGTCCGGCTCACCCCTTGGGACGGGAGATGGAAGTCGAAGACGAGAATTCTATAGTAGATCGATCGAATTGATGACAAGATAGAAGAACAGGGTCTCCCGGGTCGCATCAGCACATGGCCGGTATCACATGCCAGCATGTCCACTTGGGAGGTATTTATGGGAATATTGCCGAACTGCAAGGACCCGGCGCTGAGCGCGCTGAAGTCCATTGGTTATAATGTCGTGCAGCTTCCGCGGGTCGATTTGCATCCGACCCAGCTTCTTGTCTCTAGCAACAAGCGGTTGAAACGCCTCGGTGATTTGACCTCAGTGTTCGTGCCCGCAAGCGATGGCCCCGCGATCCCAGCGATCAGCGCCGACCGGCCAGGGCCCAATATCGCAATCACGAAGACCGCATCGCTAGACATCGGCGTGGGGCTCAATATCTTGGGCGGTCTGATTTCAGCTCTGGGCGGATCGACGCTCGGGCTCAGCCTTTTTTACGCGAAAGCTGCCAAGATCGAGATGGAATATGGTGGCACCCTGGAGAATGCAGCCGAGCTCGCGCTTATAGATCAGTTCCTCGCCGGCGCAAAGGTCAGCCCTTATGCGAAGGCGGCAGCGCAGATGCTCGACGCCGACCAGGTCTATGTCGTCACCAGCACATTGAAAGCGACGACACTCAGCGCTGCGGCGACCGACGAGAAGAAGAACGCGGTCGGCATCGACGTGCCCGTGCTCTCTAACGCAGTCGGCGGCAATCTTAAAGTCTCTTCGGCCGGCACAGGCAGCACCACTGTCAAATTCGAGGGCAAAATCCCGCTGGTATTCGCCTTCCAGGCCGTTCGGTTGATCTTTGACAAAGGCGTCTACAGGTTGATGAAGCTCGTGGATGGCGGCGGGGTGATTGCCGAGGGTATGGGGGAAGCACCGCTCGCCGCGGACAGTGATCTCCTCTTGTCCGCTTGAGGGGAGGCTCGCATGCACGAACAACGGGCAAAGCTTCTCGCAGGGATTCTCGCGGCGAGCGAGACGACCGACGGCCCACGGGCCGAATGTCTGTCGATGGCGGAGGGCGCGGGCGTGCCCTCCGATTCCAACGTTATTCTCGATCGGGTGACGGCACAGTTGGAGGCATTGTCCGGGGGATCGGGCGGCGGCGATGCGGTGCCTCCGGGCACCGGCCCGTGCGCCGCCGTCGAACCGGCGCGCAAACGGGCACTGGACCTGTTGCTCGCACATGCTGAACCGGCATTGCAGAAGATCAAATCCCGCGATTTCTCGCTTGGACCTGACGAACTCTGCGCGATGGAGGCGATCATCATCGCCGACGGAAGCCGCCCGAGCTTCCTGCTGTCGGGTGGGCGTGTCGCTATGGACGACCCGTTCGTTGGGGAATGGGAAGGATCCCTCGTCGCGTCGCGCGACGCGGTCGAGAGAGTGGCGAAGGCTGTCGGGCGCATCCAGCCGGCCGGTGGCAATGCCAGTTACTATATCGGAAGCGGCACCCTGGTCGATCGAGCCGAGCGGTTGGTTATCACCAACTTCCATGTCATCGAGCAGGCGCGCACCTTGCACGGCATCGCCATGCACGACGATGGCGGACGTCTCGTCGTCGAGGGTGATTTCGAGATCGATTTCGCCGCGGAGTCGGGCGTTCTCGACACGCGGCGTTTCAGGATCGCGGAGGTTCGCCTGCCTGAGGGCGCGGGCGCGGTCTTTGGCGGGATCGACGCCGCCGTTTGCCGGCTTGAGCCGCTCGATGATGGGGTAACCTTGCCCGATGCGGTCAGGCCGCTCAGCCCGAGCGCGCAATATGCGACAGGCGAAATCTCCTCGATGGCGCTCATCGGTTTTCCAGGCGAGCCGGCCAAGAACAAAGGCGACAAGGTCGACTGGAATTTTGTGATCGCAGAGCTGTTCGGCAGGCGGTTCGGGGTAAAGCGGTTGGCGCCGGGCCGTTTCCGTCACGGGCTTGGCACCCATCCGCTGGACACAGGCAAGCGGGCGATCAGTCATGATGCGACGACGTTCGGCGGCGCGTCGGGCGCATTGGTGGTGGCTTGGCTCGATGACGGCGCCCCAGGCTTTGCCCTGCATTTTGGCGGCGAGACCGTGGAGTCCAATTACGCCTTGTCTTTCGCCAGAGCGCAGGCGGCTCTGGAGCCGCTGGGGGTGCCCTTTGGCTGACGGGGACGACCAGCCTTTCGATCCGGCCGTCTATCTCGCGGGATGGACGACGCTGCCGCCCGACGTTTTCAAGATTTGCTACAAATCCACCTATCCGCGTGGCAGCGCTCGGTCCTGGGAGGAACTGGTCGCGGGCGGTGGGGCGGACCCGATCCGCTTCGCCTGTCTGGAGGCGAGTGCGATCGGCTTCCTCGACCGGCTCGCCGATGTCGTCGGGAAATGGGAAGTGGACAACGGGCGCCCCGCTGCGGACGTCGCCGCCATGCTGCCGCTGACGAGCGGCGGCGGCATCATGCAGGCGATCATCAACCACGCTACGGGCTTTCTTGATCCCAGGTCGTTGCTGGCCGTCTATGACGCCTATAGCGCATGCGCAATGGTCATGGGGCCACAAGGTCCCCGGGGAACCGCTTTCCTGGTGCGCCCGGACATGGTGCTCACCGCCGCACATGTCGTTCTCGACTGTGAGGGAAACGACGACGCGCGAACATGGTCCAATCGGATTTTCGACGACCTGATCTTCAGTTTCAGTCCCCGCGACGGCGCAGCAACGCCTGATCGCGTCCAGGTGCGCGCGGCAGTGAAGGATGCTCTGGTAGCGTCATCGAAGCCCTGGGGACGATGGCCGAACCTGCTCAATCTCAGCCTTGCTTCACCGCCCGAACCCACGCTCGACTATGCCCTCATCAGACTGGCGCAGCGTGTCGAGCATATCAAACCGGTCGCCGTAGACCCGCCGGCTGGCGTAGATGCTGAACGCAGATGTTGGACGACAGGGTATCCCGGCGGCAAGGCGGGCGTCGTCGACATCGACGTGGTGGTCAATGCCAATGCGGGCGGAGGGCGCTGGCTCCATAAGGCGAACGCCGTTCAAGGCATGTCGGGGGCATGTTGCATAAACGACCTCGGGAAACTGGCCGGTATCCATGAGGGGAGCGTCACTTTACCGGTCGAAGGCGAGAACAGGCCTTTCAACCGTGGCATCAGCATAGCCGCCATTCGGGAACATCAGAAAAGTGCCGCCGGCCGCGATCCGATGCTATCGCGGATCGTTGTGCAAGGTGTCGAGTTCGAGGATGCCGAACTGGTCGGTGAGCTCTATCGTGTCGGCCAGCGGCTTGCCGATCCGGCGTTCTCGGCAAACTGGGAAGCTGCCGTCCGCGCGGTGCTGGGCGCTGCCGATCCGTCGCTGTCCGCGGGGCTTCCTGCTTTCCATCCCTGGTTTACGCGCGATCGCTTCGAAGAGTGGATTCGCCGCGCAATGCCGCGCGAGCGGCTGTGCTTCGTGAGCGGGGAGCGCGGCGCGGGCGCCAGCTTCTGCAAGCAGATCCTCAAAGCGCGGCTCGATCCGTCGGGCCTCGACTATATCGAGATCAGTCCGACCCAGGTCGCGGCCTTTTCGCCGCGTGAAGCCGTTCCCGCAGGGAGTGACGCAACTCCCTCACCCAGCCGTACCGGCGCCGCCAATTTTCGCTATAACGATGCGAACGATCTGATCGCACAACTGCGTGGAGGCGGGCAATATAGCACGGGGCCGCGCACGCTCGTCATCGACTTCGGTCCGGATGGAGGACCAGACCGCCTGATAGGCTCCAGTTGGCAGGAATTCATCACGCGCCTGCTTGCCGAGGAAGCCGTGAGGCTGGTGCTGATCGGCCTTACGCCGGACGAACAGACTGTGCTTCACGATCTGTTGCTCGACAATCCTGCGACAGAAGACATACGGGCCGTACCGATCTGGCTCACGCATGTAACGCCTGACGAATTTGAGGCCTATGTGGGTGCGTTAGCCGACGCGCGTGGTGTAAAGCTCAGAACGTCGGACCTTCGCCAGCGCCTTGCGCCGATCCTGGGACCTTATCCCTATGCACCTCCTGGCAATGCTGCGCTGCGAACGAGCTTTTTCGCGCTGGCCGCCATGACACTGGAGGCGGGACTATGGGCATGAAGATGAAAGCGTCCGCGAACGTCAATCTCCAGGCCGTGTTCGCGGCGCCCCGGGAAGCTGCAGGTCCAACTACCCGGCATTACGGCGATGATCTTCCCTTCGCACGGCTTTGCCTTGCCGTCCGGGGATGGGTGACACCGACCAACCTTGTGCGCAATCTGGCGGGAGGTGGTGGCGGCGACATGCTCGCTGCGCTTGCGGGAGAGGTCGAGACCACCGCAGCGACGCGGTCGGGACAGTGGTTCATGCAAGTCGAACCTCGACGCCAAGCGATTGCAACGGCGTTCGGAGATGAAGTCGTCCGTGCCCTGGCTCCGCATCTTGGTTCCGATGGGCAAGATGTGATCCTGAGCGCGTTTCGCCTGGCGTTGGACGACAAGCCCGTCGATCTTGCCGCCTTGTCGGATAAGGCACTGCGGGCACTTGCCAATGTTCGGGACTGGCTTGGGGATCGCTGGCGACTGCCTTTCGACAAGGACGAGATTGGGGCGGCTCTCGCCGGCAAGGTCCTTGCCGCCGATCTTGAACGCATGACGGCACAGCAGTTGGTAGGCAAAGCCCATAGGGATGCCCTTGCCATTCTCGAACGGTTCGTCCTGCCCGGCGAGGACGCGCGACTTCGAGCCATCTATGTCCAGGCGGCGGGGGGCGGGGGCAAGACCACCTTGCTCGCCTATCTGCAACGCAAGCTCCAAGAGAGGGCCGGCGGCGCCGCGATCGCGCGGATCGATTTCGACGAACCAGGCATCGACCCCTCGCGCATGATCACGCTCAACCTGGCGCTGTTCGAACAACTGGCAAGTAACCTCTCGCAGATACGTGCCCGGGTTTCCGATTTTCTACCGCAATTGCGCGGCGCAGCGTCGGCGCTGCGGTTGCCGGATTATGCCGGTTGGACCCCGCTTGCCGGATGGTCGTCCGGGCAACGTAGGCGACGCTCGCTTGGCGGACAGCGTCAGATCTCGGAAAGCGTGTCCGACCAGGGCTCGATTCTATTCGGCCTGCTGTCGCCCGATAGCTTGCATGGCCCCTTGGTGCTGGTGCTCGATACAGCGGAATTGGTGATGGAAGGCGATAGCCGGGCCGCTGCCGGGATTGCCGACTGGCTGAATTTTCTCGCCACCGAAGCTCAAGCCCACGATATCAGGCTGATCATCGCGGGGCGCGATCCACCGCCCGGAGGAGACAGCCTGCCGGTTGGAGAATTGTCCCTCTTTGCCCGACTAGAGCGCATGGGTGCCCAGTTCGATCCACCGATCTTCCTTCCCGAGCTTGTCCCTTCCGAAGCGGCCGAACTGCTTGCCAATTGCGGTGTCGACGACGAGAAGTTGCGCCAGGCGGCGGCCGACGCAGTCCCAGGCAATCCCCTTCTTTTGCGCATCACCGCCGATGCGCTGCGGGATGGTGACGCCCGGCTCGTCCAGGATATTCATGCAGTTCACGGCCAAGCGCAGGTCGATTCACATAGCGCGCGCATCTACCTGTTGCGGCGCGTGATCGCACATGTGTCCGACCCTATGGTCCGTCCTTATGTAATCGCCGCGATGGCCAGTCCGATCCTTACATCGGCCATGCTGGGAACGGTGATCATCCCATTGGTCGATGATCAGGTGAAAGGGGGGGACGGGGCAGCTCTCCAAGCAACGGGAAGGCGCAAACCGCGCAGGGTATTTGCAGGTATCGAGCGGACGGCGTGGCTTGGCCGGGCCTCGCTGGATGGAAAGCGGTTCACGTTCAATCGTGACCTTCGGCGTTTTGTAATGACTTTGGTCCAGGCGGTTGATGACGATCGCAAGCTGCATAACCGGGCACACAAGGCGCTCCTCACCTATCATGAGCGTCGGCGCGATCCGCTGGATCGGGCGCTCACCTATTATCATCAAAGGGCACTTGGGGGCCCTGCAAAACTCCCGCGCGGCGACAAGAGCTTGAAGATTTTGCGCGGACTGCTCGACCAGTTTTCCGAAGCCTTGGAAGAGGAGGTCGCCTCCGAGATCGATGCCCTGCTGCTCTCGCGCCAGTTCAGCGCCGTGCGCGAACGCTTCGGGCGAGCGCCGCCCGTCATTGCCGTTGGAAGGGGGGACGCAACTGGCGGTGCGAAGGCGGAGGCGATCTCCTCGCAGTTTGAGGCCATACCGAGCGATAGGCGGTTGGACGATCGCGACTGGCGCTTTCATCTCGAAGGGCGCGAAGGCAAGCCGGGGCAGGGAGAACTGCTGGTCGGCGATGACCGTGCGGCTGAAGCGCTGGCCATGTATCGCGAGCGGCCGACGCGTGAGCCAGGCGCGCCGCCGACTTTCGTGATTCAGGCGGTGGCCGATCTTGGCGAGTGGGATTGTGAGGATATCGCCATATCGGCGGTCGTCGAGGACCTCTCGAGCAAGCTTTCGCCACGCTCGGTCAACGCCAATATCGAACGCATCTACTGGATCACGCGCTTCGCCCTCCAGCGCGACACCGGCAAGCTGGAACGGACGCATATCGATCTGCTTCAGACCGTTTGCAATTATCTCACGGGGCCGGGGCTCGCGACCTTGCCGCCACTGCTGGCGGTTGCCGAGGCCTTCTGTGACGAGAGGCTCATGTCTCCTCGTATGATGGGCGGAGTTAGGGGGAATGAAGGCGAGGGGCGGATTTACCTGGTCCGGCGACAGCCCTTGAACGCGGAACTCGCGATCGGTCAGTTCGCCGTGACGCAGCGGGACTGGCTGGCGCGGGTTCGCCGCACGCGTGCCGTCGCGTCGGTCGATGCCCTCAGTTGGGTGCAGCGCCAGATAGACGACTTGCATGGTCAGCCGATCGCGATGGTGAGCCAGCAGTTTATGAAGCTGCGCGAGGCGATCGAGATCGACTGGAACGGCCGCGATATATCGGCGGGGACGCTGCTGCTTCGCGGCATGACGGCTGAGTTTCTTCGTCCCTTGCGCGAAGGGATGGCGCGCGTGATCGCCGAAGGGGGGACGGAGAGGCTCCGTCCCATTCTTGAAAGGGCGACGATAGGGATGACCATTCGCCCCGCCGAACTCGAACCCGAGACTTTCCACGAAAGGCTACGCGCTAATCCGCGCGCCTGGCTCAGCGCCTTCATCAGCTATGCCGACCGCTCTCGTCTTCTGCCCGGACTGTGCGCCGATCTGGCCGAGACGCTGGCGTCCAGCGATGTCACTGGCGCCAGCGTCGCACGTGTCGCGAGTTCCTACCTCGCATGGGACGAAGCCTTGGGCGGCGGCAGCGACTGGAGAAACGAATCATCTCTATCCGCATAGGCGGGAGAAGAAGGGCAGACACATCATGACCGAGCCTGAATATGATGAACCTGTCGTCGACGACGAGGACGGTCATACCGATCCTTGTGAGCATCGCGAGCCCGATGCTCCGGAGTCCGGGGTTACTGCGGAGGCGGTGCGCCCCTCACGGCCGGCAAAATCCCTCCTCGCCTTGCGTGCACGGATCGATGCGGTCTACCCTGATCGCAAGACCAAGAGCGACGGCATCGTTGGAGACGCAGCCCACCAGTCGCGCGCATCGGACCACAATCCCTGGGTGAGCGACGGCGCCAAAGGGGTCGTAACGGCGATCGACATCACCCATGATCCTGCCAGTGGCTGTGATGCCGGCCGGATCGTCGAGGCCCTTCGCGCGAGCCGCGACAAACGCATCAAATATCTCATCTGGAACCGTCGAATTGCCAATGCGTCAGTGATTGGGGGCGTCGCGCCCTGGACGTGGCGATCCTACACCGGGAAAAACCCGCATGATCATCATTTCCATCTCTCGGTGAAGCCCGACAAGGCGCTATATGACGACGAGGCACCCTGGACGATCCAGCGCATGGAAGAAAGCCTCGGTGTCGATGAGGTCGTTGATACCGACGCCGACATCCTGCAGGCCCTGGCCGCGCTCGGGGCCAATATCATCACACATGCGCCGGCGCTGCCGCAGATCGACACTTTGCAAGATGCAATCACGCAGCTTCAGGCCAATCATCATGCAGTCTGGGCGCCAGCCGAGCTTGAGGGCGTCGGCGCCGAGGCGGCGGTCAGTTTCGAGACGTTGAAGAAGGGCTATGAGAAGCTGTTCGCCCAGGCGAAGGTTCTCGATAAATGGAAAGGCACCGTCGCCTGGTATGTCGCGAAGATACGCAAGGGGCGCGCGCAATATGAAGCGGTCGCGGCAAAGAGCGGCGTGCCCTGGTGGTTCATTGCCATTGTGCATGGCATGGAAGCGAGCTTCAGCTTCACGGGTCACCTTCATAACGGCGATCCCTTGGGCAGCCGCACGGTTCAGGTGCCCAAAGGACGTCCCAAAGTCTGGAACCCGCCAAGCGACTGGAGCAGCAGCGCGCTAGATGCATTGGAGCAGGAAGGCTTTCTGCATCAGGCCGACTGGACCCTGGCGCGCGTCCTTTATCGGTTCGAGGGCTTTAATGGATATGGGTATCACGCGCTCGGTATCAATTCACCCTATCTGTGGAGCTTTTCGGACCAGTGGACGAAGGGCAAATTCGTGGCGGACCATAAATTCGATCCCAACGCCACATCGAAGCAGTGCGGAGCGGCAGTCATGCTGCGTGCGCTGGTCGATGCTGGCGATGTGCAACTGTAATGAGGGAAGGCGAAGACATGACCAATGCAAAGTCTCCCTCGATCGGCGCGCATTTGCGGCAGCTTCTTGGCAGGGTTCAGAATGTCGACGGGACTCCGGGGGTGATGGCGGAATCGACCGCTACGCTTGCCGAAGCTGCGTATCATGTTGCCGGCCGATACGAACCTCATGATGTACCATCCGACATTTCCGCAGACGAAATCACGAACGTTGCCCGCAAGGCAGTGGCCGACGAACCGCTTGATGAGCGAGAAGGCTTTATCGCCGAGGCCATTATCCTGCCGGATCTGAGACCCGCAATCGACATCATCGGGGGGGACTTCACGATCGACCATCCGGCCTGGCGCGACTATGGTGCTGATACACCGGCACATGCCAATTTCGTCCAGGCTATACCATCAGTAGGGCGTATCGAACTGCCGGGAAATCCCGGCGTTCCTTACGGCGGTACCGGCTTCGTTGTGGGCGAGGGCCTGCTGATGACCAATCGACATGTCGCCCAGTTGTTCGCGAGCGGGCTCGGCGTCGATGGCCTCCAGTTCATTTCGGGCATAGATCCGGCCGTGGACTTTCTTCGTGAGCTGGACAATCAGGCGGGAACGCCGTTCGCGTTTCGCAAGATCCGCATGATCCATCCATATTTCGACATGGCGCTTGTGGAGATCGAGGGGCTTGAAGGACATGCCCCCCTCTGGCTGGAACCGGTCGAGCTGGATGCGGCGCGACCCCGCCGCATCGCGGTCGTCGGCTATCCCGCATTTGATCCGCGCAACCGGGCCGATGTACAGGATAAGGTTTTCCGCGGCGTCTATAACATCAAGCGCTTCCAGCCCGGTCTTCTCGCCGGGCGGAGGAACGTGGACAGCTTCGGCAAGATGATGAGCGCGGGCTGCCATGACAGCTCCACGCTAGGCGGAAATTCGGGTTCGCTCGTCCTCTCGGCGGAAACGGGCGATGTCGTCGGCCTGCACTTTGCCGGAATATACAAGGATTCGAACTTTGCGGTCCCCGCCGTTGATCTCGCACGTGACGGGCGGATTATCGATGCCGGGGTCAACATCCGGGGCGGTGGGCATCGAAGTGACGGACCCTGGGAGCAGTGGTGGCGCAACGTTGCGACGCCCGAAAGGCCGACAACCGCCGGAGTCCCGTCCACGCCCGCGGCAGTAGCCGTCCAGGCACCCGCAGCAGTGCACGTTCCAGATGGGGGCGCGGTGACGATCAGCATACCTTTGCAAATTACGGTATCGCTTGGCGTCCCGGATACTGGCTCCGCAGCGCAGACCGTGGAAGCGCTATCTCTGGACGAGGCAATTGCGCGGCTGTCGCAAGCGTTGCCGGATGGGGTCGTCAGGGTGAAGCCGGGCTTCAACGGACGAACGGATGTCCTTGTCCTGGCAGCTCGCCCGGAACGCTTCGAGGTCGTTCGCGCGTCCGCTCCAGCGGCATTCGCAGGCTATCCCGTCGATGTTCGTTATGCGACGATCGATGAACAACTGGGTTTGACGGTGGATCAGCTGGAGGTGCCCGGTACGATTGCCTATGACGACGCGCGCCGCGCGAAGGCCCCATTTCTCTTCGATCCGGTGGAAGAGGAAATGACCGTCATCGCCCATGTCGGACCGGAAGAGAGCTTTCCCATGCTCCAGGAGTTTCTGGGCAAGGTCCAAACGACGCTCACCAGTTCGATGTACCAGTTCTTCGCGGCCCATGTAATGGAAGCCGTAAAGGAGCGCCTTGACGCAGGCGGTCTGACGATGAAGATCGTACTCGATCCCGCGACCCGCGATAGTGGCGATGGCGGGCCCAAGGACGGTGAATTTCGTCGAGATACCACCTTCGAGAAATGGCGTGACGACTTCGCCTTCACGAATGTTTATGTGCCTGTCGGCAACGGCAAGCTGGTCACCAGAGCCTACCATATCAAGGTCAGCGTAGCCGACAGCCAGTGGGTCTGGCTATCCAGCGGCAACTGGACCAGGAGCAGCCAGCCAAAGCCTGTCGATGGCGGCGCGCGCGGCAACCGTGAATGGCATATCGTGCTTGAGAACCGCAAGCTGGCCGACATGTTTGAAGCCCATATCAATGCGGACTTCGATCAATGTGGAGAGCTTGGCGGCGGAGAGGAGGCGATCGCTCCAGCCGAAATCATGGTCGACGTGCCCGAGGAAATCTTTCTGGAAGCGCCCGTCGAACGGCTCCAGCCGCTGCGTGTTACCGGACGAAGCGTTAAGGTCCAGCCGGTTCTGACGCCAGATCGGCGCGGCCGGATCTATACCGACGCGGTGCTCTCTTTGATCCATTCGGCCAGGCGGCAGCTCGTCTTCCAGAATCAGTATATCAAGATCCGCAAGGACATGGCCGGGAATCTCGATGAACTGGTCGAGGCGCTGATCGCGAAATCGAAGGAGATTGCGGACCTTCGGATCATCCTTCGGGCCGGCGATGTCGATGATGATATTACCGAGCTTCGTCGTCGCGGTCTCGACGTAGCGCGGTGCGTCCGCATCATCACCAACACTCATACAAAGGGGATCATAGCTGACGGGCAGCGAGTACTTGTCGGCAGCCAGAACTGGAGCGACCAGGCGGTATCGACCAATCGCGACGCAAGCCTGTTGTTCGACGATGCTGAGATCGCTGCCTATTTTCTCAAGGCTTTCGAGATCGACTGGGCAAGAGCCAGGCCTGCGGTCGCCCTCGGCGTCGAAAAGCCTGCGCTGATTGCGCAGGGCGCCGGCCCGCCGCCGGGTTATGTCCGTATGCCCTTGTCCGAATATTACGGTCGATAGAACAAATTGAAGCGGATAATCTTCTTCCCAAACTGGGGGCATCCTTGCTGGGCTGGCCTTTGAGCAGGCTGCGATTGAAGGAGGAAAAGGGCGCCATTTTTCGAATAGATTTTTGACGAACCTCGGCGCGCTAACTCTTCTGCAAGACTAAAGAGGGAGATAGGTCCGACACTCGAAAAATTTCGTTAGAGGGCTATAGATGCCGAATGAAACCAGGGGCATCGAAGTCCTTCCCGACTGGAACAAGCCCGGCTCATTTTCGTCGGGAAGAGATCCGCTCGGACTGCAGGCGGCATCGGTTCGGTTATACACCGACCTCCTTCCCGGACTGACCAACGTTACCAACCGGCTGCGCTACTTCTCATTCTATTGCTGGGTAGTCAGGCAGTTCGAGCTGACGCAGCACAGCCTCGACGAAAAAAAGTGGCGCATCTTCGTGCGCCGCGCGGAGGCGATATATGCGCTTGCATGTCAGATCGGAGACAGCGACGAGGCCAACGGTATGGCCGGTTCAGCTTGGGCAGGTAAAAACATCGGGATCGGCAAAGCCTTCGATTTCACGCCCTGGACGGACGGCCCAGGGGAAGAAAACCAGTATCTTAAGGCGGTGAGGGGCAATTTCGGGCAGTTCTATGTGGCCAGCATGCTGCAGATGGGCATGCTCCTGAAAACCAACATCCGCGTCCAGGCAGTGTCGCCCGATCATGGCCTCGATCTTGCCGAAGCCTTCGCCGAAGCATGTCCGACAGCCTGCAAGAAAATCCTCAAGGCAATCAGGACCGGCAGGATCGACCATGCAGACTGCGTCGCCATATCGGACGAGGCACATCCGGCCTATCTTGATGTGCAGTCGGGGGAGACGCAACTGCTGCTGCGTTACCTGCGCGGCGAGAGGGCAGACGATGATACTGCGCCAGCACGTCGGGCGACGCTATGGAACGTCCTCAACATCATTAGTCGCATCGGTCGTCAGGATGGTAACGACCTTCGCCGCGAGCTTTACGTCCAAGACAACATCGGAACCGTCACCAACCAGTTTCTAGCGCAGAACCTGACCCATTGGCGCGCCTATTTCGTGAACGAGCTCTGCCACATCTCACTCGAGCTTGTGCTCAACGCGTTGACCCACCGCATCAACGAGACGTCGGGCGCGACCGCGGATGAACTGTCTCGCGCCATAGCCACCCTCGCGCTTCGCCGCGGCGACGCGGCATCCACCCTCGCCAGAGTCGCCGAAGCACGGGATCTCGGCAGCCTGGCCCTCGAGCATAAGGCCGGATCTGAACTCGCGGACATCGCGGGCGGGACAAGTGAGCCCGGCAGCAAACAGGTGCGCAAAGCCATCGATCTCCTGCTGTCGTTGTGGAGGCGCTGGAGCGATGATGCTGCGATCAACGGGATACTGGCTGAAGCCACCGTCGCCGATAGATCGGCGGAAGGCATCTTCCGCTATCTCGACAAGATGGCCGATAGACCTGCAATGGAGGGGCTCGCGGGTCTGGTGCGCAAGTTCGTCATCGGGAACCACCTGCTGATCGCTGGACAGAAGCTTGCGGCAGGAACCTACACCTATCGCTTTATCGTCGATGAAAGCGGACTCGTCGACGGCGAACCGGCCGAATATACTTTCACCAACCCCCGCATCGTCAATCTTCTGACGTTCGCATATGACGGCGCTCTGCTCGATGATGAGGGCGATGTAGCCGAGGCAGGAAAGGCGCTGCTCGATGCCGTTCAACCTGTTTGACGACCTCAAGAGACCCGGCTTCCACAGCTCGATTACAACTACTTTCAGCGTAGACCCAGCTTTCTACGACGCCAACGTCCAGTACCGGCTCCGGGCGGTCGGGTGCCAGAACAACCTGCTGATTGCGGACGCTGCGATGCTCTCGCAGGCACTTGAGCAATTGCCGGAGGCGTTCAGCCATGCTGGCCGGAAGTACCTGATCGAGCCGATCGAAGGGACCGGCTGCTTCCATCCCAAGATGATGATCCGCTACGGCAAGGCAAAGGCAAGCTTTACCCTTGGTTCGGCGAACGCGACCTCCGCGGGTTGGGGCAGCAACCGGGAACTCGTTTCAAGCCTCGATTGGTCCCAATCAGCGGAAACCCCGGACAGCGCCGTCCACCGCAGGCTTATAGCCAGAGCCCATGACTGGCTGATCGCGCAGGTTTCTGCGACAGGGAATCCCGACCTCTCCTATAAGTTCGATCTCCTGAACTCTCAGGCACCTTGGCTGGCATGTACCGACCGGGGGGAGGGGGCAGAGGTGTTCGCCGACGGAAGCCTCGTCGATCTGATGCTGTCCGCTCCGGACGCAAACGAACCGATCGGCGACCGCTTTCTCGCGAACGTCGAAGGCAAGGTGGAACGCCTTGTAGTGATTTCACCCTACTGGGATTCAGACCTCAAGGCTCTGCGGCGGGTGCACGCTGAACTGGGCAAACCACCTCTGCACATATTCATGACCCTGTCCGATGTTGCCGGGGCGCGGCAATCGACATTCCCGATCCAGGCGCTCGGCTCGAAACTGAAGCCGACTTTCCATCCACATGGCGCGAGCGGAAATCATCGCTTCCTGCACGCCAAGCTTCTGGTCGCGCAGACGCGCAAATATGACTTCCTGCTCTTTGGTAGCACGAACTGCACCGCCGGAGCCCTGGGCGGCTCTGGCATGCCCGGACTCAACCATGAGGCGGCGATCTTCCGGCGCCTCCCACGAGGCACGGTTGAAAAGACCCTGTGGCTCGACTTTTCGGAGATCCTTCGCCCCAAGGACATCTCGGCCCCCGAGAAGCCCGAGCCATCCGCAGCGCCGCCGCGATTCAATCCCGGCCGGATTGAGCGCAAGGACGACAGGCTCTACTGGAGCGTCCCGTCGGGCATCAACCCCACAGGGGCTGATCTGCTAATCGATGATGATCGCCATCCGTTGATTGCCGGAGGCGACGTAAGGCCTCACGCGCGACTGGGAGGGGCGCGCAGCGGTTCCACGATCGTCGCGAGAGTAGCGCTGTGCGACGGCAGGATTAGTCGCCCGGTAATCGTATACGAGCCGAACAGGCTGATGGCGGCGGCGCCGAGCCCGCTCGCAAGCGGAATAAAGCGTAAGCTCGACGCAGTGCTGAACGGTGAAAGCGACCTGATCGACCTGGCCCGCGACGTCCACTTGCTTTTTGGGGATGCCAATCCGATCAGACGGTCCGCGCTACGCGCGGATCGACGGGGCGCGTCGGTTGCCGCAGTGGCTGGCGAGGATTTCGACACGCCCGAGGAATTTCGCGAGGCACTGGGGCTCAAGGCCGATCTGATGGCAGGGGGACTCTCGCACGCGAACAATCCGGCCCTCCAACTCCTTCTGCAGATCGTGCTGCGCGGTATCGTCCAGCTCGAGGACAGCGAGACGATCGACCACGACAGCTCCGCGTCGGCCGCCGCCCTAAAAACCGGCGAGGACCAGGACGATGAGGGGAGCGATGAGGAGGGCGATGAGGCGGACGACGACCAGGATGGAGATGCCGCGGACGCTCCTCCGGCAAACGGAGTCAGGGAAAGACGACTTGTTGCCCAGCCCGTTCCCCGCGAAGCGTTCGAGCGCAACCAAAGGACATTGGAGCGGGCGATCGAGCGATTCGAGGACTATATCGGGACGGTCGCGAAATCCCGACAAGAGCTCGATCTCGACTTCGTAACGCGCGCCCTTTTTATGATCTACCTCATGCTCCACGGCTGCTCACACAGATATTCTGTCGATGAAACTGAGGTCGGGGTACTGATGCCCTTCTCGGCCATTGGGACCCGAAGGCAGGACGAAGGCTTTCTCATGCGTGGCGCCCGTCTCATCAGCTTGATCTGGGGGCGCAGGTTCACCGACGGACTCATGGCCCGCATTCCCCTCGACCGCGAACTGGAGAACGTCCCCATACCGATCCTCACGCTCGTGATCTTGTCGCGCTGGATTCTTGCCGCCATCCTTGTCGAGGCAAGAGCGGCCGCAGGCGCGAAATCGCTCGCTGCGATTCTCGAATCCCAGATACCCGAATTCTACCGATCGACTTCGGCCTTCGCGTTCACCAAAGGGCCGCAGGTTGAGGCGGCCGTGACCCAGATGGCCCGGCATATCGGAATGTCTGCCGCGCAAGCCCAGAATGTAAGGAAGGGCATGGCGGAACTGGAAAAGGTGATGCCTTGAATTCGACTATATGCACCTGATTGGCATTGAGCCGATGGTCCCTTGGGGCCTCAATTCATTGAGAAACTGCGCCTCAGGGGGCGTTACGATAGATCATTGCCAACGGCGTTTTCCGGCATCAGAACGGGCTCGAACTTGATTACTGAGCGCAAACCTGATGGCGCGACGGCGTACCCTGAGGAAGCCCTTCGACGAAGCGGGCACGCGCGCACTGCGTGATAAAAGACGGGACTATATGTACGAAAACTGGTGGCCGGACCTTCTCGCCCACATCCCTGAGGAATGCCCCTGGGCTGCATCCGATGTGGTCGTCGCCGAGATACGTGGTTTCGACGACCCATCTGTGCCGGGTGTCCGTTTCATGTGGTCTGCGCTGGTCCCCGTCGCTCAGCTTGAAGCGCTGGGAGGGCGGCTCCGGGCCTTTGGCCATGAGGTGGAATCGAGCGGACGGCCATCGCCCCTATTGAACGGCCCGCAGAGCCTTAATCCACGATTCTGGATCGGGACCTATCTGGAGGGCAAAGATGGTGCGCCTTCGGTGCGGGAGGACTATGAACCGCTGATCCTGGGGTGGACCAGCAATAACCAGACAGCCATGGTCCTCGATCCGCGGTTTGCCATGACCTATGGATTGATGCCGCGCGTCCATGTCGATGGGGCCACGCGTTGGGACAATCCCGCCGAACCCGAGTTCGATGTCGCCTCGGTCGATAAGCCCTCGCTCTATGCCGATCTGCGTTATGACGACATGCGCGCCGTCGTATCGCGCGATTATCTGCAAGATTACCTCTCGCTGCGCGAGATGGCACTCGTCCAGGTCTTTTACGAAATCCGCCATGGACTTACCGACAAAGCGGCGGAGTTGGCGCTGGGAACAAGCCAGCAGCTGAACGAACATCTTCTGACGCGCGAGATCGATGTCCAACGTCGGCGCGAGGGGGGGTATTGCGCGCAGGTGTGGGGCGCGCGTCATGTGGCGGGGCCTGGCGATTTCCCCATCTCGGTCAATCCGCTTGAAACGCAGGGGCTTGTCTGGCCGGGCAATCCAACGCCCGTCACGTCGCGCATTGCAGACCGATTTCGGCCAAGGGATTATATCTACGTCCGCGATACAGTGCTCGGCGCCTATGAGGGACGGCCAGGCTTCCATGTTCATCCTGAAAGCGGCGGGGTCGGCTATCAGAACCAGTGGAACGTGGGGCCTGCCAGCCGGATCGGGCGAGATCTGATCCAACTTGAGATCAGGAAGCTTTACGGTGGGACGCCGCACCGCGTCGTCCAGCATTGGCATGGTTACGCCGTTGCAGCAACCGCCGAACAATTGTCGGCAGAAGCACGCAAGGTTCCCAATGTCGGCACGCGGGCGAAGGCGCTGACCCACGGCATTGCCGATGTCGGCGAGCGGCTGTCCGCACTGGCCGCACGTTTCGGGATCGAGGTAAGCGGTGAGGAATTCGTCAAGCTTGACCGAACCTGGCTCGACTATCATGGCTGGTGGCAAGGGCTCCATGTCGAACCGGTTGCCCGGCACATTCCGCTCGACATGACGCGATCGGCCTTTCTTGCCCGCTGCCTCGACCTCGACAAGCTCGTCGTCGAATGTCTGGCGGAGCGCTACTTGCGGCTCTTCGTGCGCGCCTTTGGCCCCCAGACCGACAAGATCGACAAGCTGCGGGGACTCAAGCTCCTCGATCGGACAATCTGCTTCTGTCAGATCGGGCATGAGGCGGGCCTATCGGTGTGGGACTCGGCCGAGGAGATAGTTTCGCGCTTCGAAGCCGCGGGTACGGCGGTCGGGCGCCCCATCGACAAGCTTTTCGCCTTGTCCGATCTGCGGCAGGTGGCCGGTCATCGCAAGGAGGATATGGATGGGCTCATTGCCGGCGCATTGGAGCGCTTTGGTCTCGACCTTGCCGCCGCCAGGGGTGGCTGGGGTCATGTCATGGACACCCTCTATGATCAGCTTGCCGACCAGCTTGCCACTGTAGTGCGCCTTTTGGACGACTGCCTCTCAGAGGGATGAAGTGCCCGGACGCGATCATTCCGAATTGGTGCGGTTTACACAAACTGCAAGCTGGCAGCTTTCGAAAATCTAGACGGAGCGTTTTAGAGGTTCGGGCTTTTTCCCTTCCGCGAGGGTGTCGCGCAGGCAGGCGCTGAGCATTTGGTTATCGAATGGCTTCTGGATGAATGTCGGCTTCTCGGGCATGTCGCCATCGCACGGCATCACCAGACTGCTGGCTATGACGATCTCGATCCATTTTCATCCTTGGGCAGCGTGACGGGCAAGGGCAAAGCCGTTCATCGCGCCTTGGCATTTCCACGTCGGAGAAAAGCAGAACGATATTCTCGGCATGGATTGCGAGCAGCGCCTTAACCTGACAGCGAAACGCATGGCGAGCGTCGCAAACCGCCTGATTTTCGTGAAAGCGTGCCTAGTCACCACGTCGCGGGCACATTGCGATGGCTCCCTCCCCGCTTACCGCGCGTGTCAAAAGGGCTTTATCTGAGTCAGAACCTGTAAATTGCGGAGAGCGGAACAGCACTCGATAGTGGCCTGTGAAATATGGCTTCCCTGTATCGTAAACGTAGCCAATGGCACGATAATCAGAATTTCTAGACGTCAATTCATAGCGCGTGACGAGGCCGAGGCCCGGTACATCTGATGTTCCACGGAAATGAACGATATCAGCATCACGCTCAGGGTCTTCTGTGAAGGTATCTATTACTAGCTCACCTTCTGAAATATACAGCATATCGGTCGAACCGACATTGTGCAGCCTTTCACCGGCTTTTACGGGCACAGCGATGCCGGGACGACACACGATGTAAGGCCCATCATAGTCGTGCGGATAAATTGGTGGCGGAGTGTTCGACCTTGAGGGTGACGGAACTTGCGCGGACAGCATCGCCAGCATCAGGCACATAAATTTTTTCGACCGAGCCATCACTGGATGATGATCCTTGATGTGAAGACAAGTCAATGGATACGCTGCTGGCAGCGATCTTCCCGATCTGACGCAAACCACATGGACGGCGGCGCCTATGGCCTGATTGTCGGTTGCGGATTGGCAGGAATTTGCAGCGTGCGTTGACGTAACCCGCTATCGGCTTCTCCGTGGTTCCGTTTGTGCAGAGCGATCCGGCAAAGAGCAGGCCAATGTAGAAGGGCAAGTGAGTGGGCGTTGAGTTCCGGCAAGGCTGGGGATGGTTAGTTCTTGCCGCCTTGACGGTTTCGACGATCGGCGACGAAATCACGCTGCTGGCGCTGATGTTCCGTACCGCCGAGAAAGCGCCCGCCTATGCGGTGCCTGTGCTGCTTATCATGGAGTTGCTGCCCGGCCTTATAGCCGCGCCCTACGCGGGCCGCCTGATTGACCGCCGGGACGCGGCACGTATTCTGGTCATGGCATCGGCGTTGCAGGCGGGCATAATCTCGCTCATCGCCCACTATCCTACATTCACGCTAGCAGGCGCCGCGCTGTTGAGCGTGTTGTTCACGATCAGCAGCGCTGCGACATTCGCGCTGATACCAGTGCTGGCAAGCGGGTTGGGTATGACCCTCGCGCGCGCCAACTCCCTTTTAGAAATGGTCCGCAGCCTTGGAATGCTCGCTGGTCCTGTCGCTGGCGGCGTGCTGGTAGGATGGATCGGATCGCGCAACACGCTTTTGGTCGATGCCTTCAGTTTTGCCCTTCTGGCGCTCGTCGTGATGGGAAGCGGTCTACGCCGCAAGCCGCAACGGGGCGATCACGAGGAACAAACCCTGTTCGCGGACTATCTGCCGCTGCTTCGCAATCGACGCTTGATGGTGGTGACGGGCGCGCTCAGCCTCGAAGTGTTCGCGACCGCCATTGCCGACGTTGCTTTCGTGTTCCTCGTCATGGTGACACTGGGGAGCGGGCCGACCGCATTCGGAATGCTGACGGCACTATGGGCGGGCGGAATGTTGATCGGCGCTGGGCTTGCCGAAAAGGTCATTGGCCATAGGATCGGCCTGACCGCGTTCGGCACTGCCACCGTCATGGGCGTGACAATGCTACTGATCGGCCTCGCGCCGATTGGATTTGCGATCGTCGCTGTCGCCTTCATTCTGGGCGGCGGCGCGAACAGCATCCACAATGTCGCTGTCCGCACCCTGCTTCAATCCGAATGCCCGCCCGCCGATCATGGAAAGGTAGCCGCGATCTATGGCGCGGTGACGCGCACGGCCGTAATCGGCGGCTATGTCGCCGGTGGCTTCTTCGTGCCGAACGATGCGCCAACCGCCTACCTCGTCGGTGGCCTGCTGGGCGTTGCAGCGGGCGTAATAGGATGGCGCATATTCAATGGTGGATGGCGCACAGCACCAATCTAAGGATCAAAGCTCCGAGATTGACCTGATCTTCGTTATCACATCGACTTCTCGTTTGGGGCTGTTAGCAGAGTTGAAGTAACGATAGCACTGACCACTCGGCCATTCACGCACGCGGACAGGGGGTTTTAATGACAACCCAGACCAACAACGGCTTCTATGGTCGGCAGATCGCTACGAAGGCGGCACCCTTCGTCATCATAATCTTGGCCGGAATGGCGGTACGAACACCGCTGGCAGCATCCTATCCGTTCGTCGCCTTGCTGCTTTTTCTCTGGATTGTCTCGGACACGCTCATGCTGGCGCTAGTTGCCCGTTCATCGGGAAAACCGGAGTGGCGCGCCGTTTTGGGCGTGCTAGCCGGAGCGAGCTTGACCGTATGGCTGGGATTACCCTCGTCGATGCGTGGCTTGCTCTTCGAAACGCCAATATTGGCGCTCATGATGGTGGTTTTCGTTCTCAGCCATATTGCCGGGGCCACGGCCCGAGCGGGTCGAGTGCTAAGCAGGCCGACCAGCGATCGGAGGGAGCAGTGGCTCTCTGCCGTATCGGAAATATTCCCGCCTGCGCTTGTGAGGTTGGCTGTAGCGGAACTGACCGTGATCCACATGGCCTGTTTCCGCTGGGGAGGGCCAGCGGACGTGCCGACGAGCGCACGCGCCTTCGCTTGTCACAAGCACCTGACGCCGATATGCGCCACGCTGCTGATCCTGTCGGCGATCGAGATTGGTGTCTACCATCTGCTGGTCGGACATTGGAGCCGCATCGCCTCGATCGTCATGTTCATCCTGAGCGATGTAGGATTCGTTTATCTGGTCGGCCTCATCAAGTCGTTCCGGTTCAGGCCGGTGCTGCTGACCCCGGAGGGAGTCCGTGTCCGGGCTGGCTTCCTGATTGACCAACTGGTTCCGTTCGAAGCAATTGTTGCCGTCGAAAGCGGTTTTACCGGCGAGGAGGTGCGCGACACCGTGACGCTGAACGCAGCGCTGTTGGCTTGGCCCAACATCATGCTGCGGTTGGACCGTTCGCTGCCGCGTCGTTCGTTTCTGAAGAAGCGTGTTGCATTTAGCAGGGTCGCATTCCGCCTTGATGACCCTGAGCCGTTCATCCGGTTGCTTGTCTGGCGCTTAGGGCAGCGCGGTAGCTAGGCGCGCTGCTTTTCCGACTGGTAGTGGCCAATGGAACGTGGGTCGAGGGGCAGCGTCGGGAATGGCCTGATTTTCGTTGCAGGTGCGCCCTTCACCGCCGCATAGATTGCGAATGCGCACGACTCTGATGATAGCGGCCACGATTTCCATTGTTGGGTGCAGTCACCCCATGTCCCGCTATTCTCACGTGCCGCCACTGCCGACCCCCTTGGAAGCCGCAAGTGCCTATGTCTCGTATGAGGAAAATGCTTGTCGAGCATTGGTCGATGTTTGCGACGGAATTCCTGCTGTACGCGCCGAGGCAGTAGAGGGGCTTCTGTGCCACCGGGCAGCCAAAGGGACGGCGGTGTGTACGTTCCAATACGCAGGCCGTCGTTGCCAAGCGCGTTTCGTGATGGCGGAAAGGCCTTCCAATAGTTGGCTCGTTGCATTTCGAAATCGTGTGCCCAAGGGCAGCGACATTGATTGTGCTAACGCTCCCTGACGATAGCATAAACCCCGTCCGAATCCACACGGGGCGTGGCATGGCGGCAAAAGCCTGATTGTCGGCTTCATCCGCCGCCATTGGCATCGCCCACTCGCCTAGACCATGCGCCTTCTAACGCTTTGCGATGGATCACGGCATGAGAAATCACAGTTGGGCTACCTTCGATGGAGAAGGATGCTCCATCATGCGCCCACTGACAGGTTGCCGCAAATGATGGTGTATGGAATCCGTTGATTTCGCAGGATAGGGCAACATCCTCTGGCCCAAGAAGGTTCACGCTGAAAACATTTCTCCCTTGATCAAGACCAATCAACCCGGAGCGCTTATCCTGCGGGCCAGCACGGACTCTGCCGTCCGCAACTGCTGAACGCAATTCATCATAATGTTTCTTGGGTATCCCGCCATATCCTGCAAGAACAATAGCCTTGAGTGCTTGGCGCTCCGATTGCAATTTTGCCTCGGCCGAACCGAGAGGTAAAAGGAACTCAGAACGCGTACCGTCGGACGAGGTAAGCCGCCATTGTTCATTCACCTCCACTGGATGATTCAGAAATGACATCGCGGTTTGGAGTTCGCTTGCGCTCGCGCCAGCCCTCTTGTCGGATGCGTCTTCGCAACCAGCGAGCGTGCCCGCCAGCAAAGCGAATGTCGTCGTAAGAATGGCTTTCTTTATCACGAACAGCGGATAACACGCTATCGATCTATCGCCAATCGACGGCCTTCCGCCTCCTCACTGACGCGGGAACCGCCTGTTTGCCGGTAGATAGATATATACCCTTCGTTTTTCAGAAAGAATTTGGTCGTAGGCAAGTGATGCCGGAATTAGGAGTTCTCATGCGCCTCGCGTTTTCCCTTTCGCTTATAGTCGCAATTAGTAGCGGGCCTCTTGTGGCCGCACCGCCATCTGATGAAAGTTTGGCTCGCTCGATCGCCGACCTTAGCGGGAAAAATTGTTATGGTATTGCTGCCGGTACGATTGCAATGCCCACCGTCGCCGATCCCAACGCCCTCGATAAATCGGTAAAAGTCATTGAAGGTATGGGGCTGAATTACGGTGTGAACGACAGCATGATGAAGGGTTTGGGGAGGCCCGGCCTAACACTTATTTCGCAGGCAACGATGGGATCAAAGTCATTTGACCAAGGTGAAGTCGTTTTGGCCGTTGGCGGTCGTCAGCCTGGCTGTCGAGTAATTTTGCTGTCAGAACCCACCCTAAACATCACCGATGCCGTCTCGACCCAGCTTTCACGGACTGATTGGAAGCCGGTGCCCAGCATGACCGCTATGCGCGGTGCCATCGAACGACGCGCATTTTTCAGGCGGGATGGAAAAGGAAATCCCTACCTGATGAACCTTATGACGATCACAAGTCCCGCGCTCGATTCAAAGCTGCGAATGTTCACCACGACCATGCGCATTCCCAGCGGGGTTCAGCTACCCGAAGGGCTGTAGGCGTCCTGCCGACGGCAATGACATGGCGGGCAGCGGCTATGGCCCGGTTGTCGTTCGGCTTGCTGAAACAGCAATGGGTGTTTGCGGACTGACGGTTTCTAAAGCGCCAAATTTTCAAAACGGACATAACCCAAATCGACTGCGAGTATCGTGGCACTGAGGGATACTGGGAGAAAGGTAAACGCGAGATACCATGCGGAAACATTACGAAAGAACGATCTTAAGCCTGATACCGTTGTTACAATCAACATAGGCGGGCAGGCGAAGAGCATTGCCAGTTTCCAGTTGTAGCCGCGAGGATGCATCTCTGGACCGACTATTACTCCTGAAAATAGTGCCCATAGCGTCGCGGGGGCAATTAAGGCCCCTGCTACTCCGGCCGCTAATAATGCACAAAGGCTGAGCATCCACCCTAGTGTCGTTCGATTTCCGTACGGATCATGCAATTCTACCATGCGTCGCAACCTATCCGCTGAGAGTTAACGGCAGCTTCCAAGCATATCGGAACATGTATAGGACGGCAAAGAATGGCAGCCCCTACATCGGCAGCTCTCCCTGACGGAAACCACAGGCAGGCGGCGGCAAAAGCCTGATTGTCGGTCAATCGCCATAAGGCGGGCCGCTCATGGAGCAGAGAGAATAAAATCTGCGATTGCCGGGACAACGGCAGGAGCGAGAGGCAAGCTTGGGTCTGAATAGGTGGCCACGTTCGCGCCGCGATCGTCAGAAGATACTTGCTTAAGAATATGATTCGTATTTGGCAGAAGCACGAGCCTGGCGGCAGGGTTCGCGCGTTTCAGTAATTGTGCATCAGAGACGTTGACCTGAATATCGCGCTCCCCCTGCAAAATCAGCAAGGGTTTGTTATACCCTGCCAACAAATTTGCCGGGTCGATAGCGAACTCGCTGATCAGGAAATTTTGTACAGCCGGATGGAAAAGCGGAAGCAGCGCAGGACTCAAGTCCTTGGCATCGACGTGCCTTCCAGCTTTGAGATCGGAAATCGCTGTTAAAGCCTGATCGAGTATGGGCGCATTTGCAGGGTTGGACTTCAGTTGTTCCTCTAAGACGTCGCCCAACGGTCTTCCTGCCGTCGAAACGAGGATCAGGCCACAGATGTCACTACTATCCTGCCCTGCCACCAAGGCGACGAGACCGCCTTCGCTGTGTCCGAGAACCCAAACACATTTGGTGCCCGTCATGCCCCGGATGGACCTGATCCACGAGTGAGCATCCGCCGCATAATCATTGATCGTTACCGCGTTTGCATCTGGGACTGCCTCGGCGCTCGCATACATTCCGCGTTTGTCGACACGGACCGACGCGATCTTTCGTGCGGCTAATCCGTCAGCTAGCAGCGACAAAGTGGACGCCTTCAACCCGTGAGCATTATTGCCGTCGCGGTCGGTTGGTCCTGAGCCGGGTATCATCAGGACAATTGGAGCATCCTTTCCCGCCGAAAGCATCGTTCCCTTGAGTGGACCATTTGGTCCTGGCGCTTCAACAAACGTCTGGACGGGAGGCACAGGCGATTCCGCAAGGGCAGCCGTGGAAAGGACTGCTACCAGTGCAATCAAATATTTAGTGCGAGAGAATACCAAGCCGTTCATGCCCGCGAGCGTACCCTCCCGACGCTGGCGGTCAATATACTGCTCTCTTATCGGTGAGGCCCACGAACCGATGCCGCACAGGAGATTTCACCTACACGGAAATCACATGAATCTCAAGCAGTCGTCATGCGGTTCCGGCGAAAATCCGGCGCGCACGGAATTGCGCGGCCCTGTGATCCCGTGGAATGCCCGAAAATCACTGTCGGATTGAGAAAGTGTCCGACAACGCCGGTGGCAGGGTTTTCCGTCAGGGGGCGTCGGGGCTGATCTCGCACCTAGCCGCTACCGCCAAGATGGACCGGCGCGTTTCATGTCAGTCCGTCCGAAAACGCCGGATTGGATAGTCATTCGGTCGAGCGGGCCAAGTCGGTTTGCGATTTATGGTGATTTTCGGGGCAAGAGCGCGAGAGGGTGCCCTGATGGGCCGTATCAGGCAATGTAACGTGATGTAGTGGCATCGATGGCGGACGCTGCGCCATTTCAGGCCCGCACAGCGCCTAGCAGGGCCGGGATGCCGAGGATGTTGATGGCCCGCCTGAGATTATAGGCGAGCGCTGTCAGGCTGAACTCGGCATTGACGTTGGCCAGGCCCCGCATCAGGAACGCGCCCTGGTTCATCCACTGCTTTATGGTGCCAAAGGGATGCTCGACCGTCTCGCGCCGCCGGTCGGTAATGTCGGGCCGTGCGGCAAGACGTTCCGCCATGCGCTCAAGCACGGCCTCGCCTTCCCATCGGTCGATGCTTCGCCGTGTGCCGGACGCGCATTGGGGTTTGAGCGCACAGGTCCCGCAGGCCCGCATGTTTGCGTAACGGATCGTGACATGCCCGTTCGGCTTTTGTGAACGCGTATAGGGATCGAGGCGTTGTCCGCCGGGGCAGGTGTAGCAATCCTCGTCGGCGTCGTACCGAAACTCGCTCTTCGCGAAATAGCCCTCATTGATGCCGGGGCCGCGTTGCGGGCGCACGACATAGGGAACGACGCCGACATCCTCGCAGGTGGCGATATCTTCCCCTTTGTAATAACCCTTGTCGGCAACAGCATCGATCTGCTCGACGCCCAGTATCTCGCGTGCGGCGCTGGCCGTCTGCGCCAGAAAGCCCAGATCACTGCCCGAGTTGGTGACATATTGTTCGACGATGAGCTTGTGCCTGGCATCGACCGCGACCTGCGCATTGTAACCCACGCCGACCTTGGGGCTGGTTGCCATCCCACGTGCGTCGGGGTCGGTAAGCGACAATTGGCTTTCTCCACTCGCGACAAGATCGGCCAGCATCGCACTGTGCAGTTCACGCCGTTTCCGCATCCGTGCAATCTTTGCCTCCAGCGCCGCTGCACGGCGGGCCGCACCTTCTGCTTCGGCTTCGGCCCTATCGGCAAGATCAAGGCGGGCCAGATACTCTTCGATCCGCTCGTCCGCGAGCTTGATCCATCCGGCCAGCTTCTGACGCGTGAAGTTGCGCTTGCGGCTGTTCACCGCCTTGAGCCGCGTACCGTCCACCGCCACCAACTCGCGCCCGAACAGGTCGAGGCGGCGGCACAGCAGTACGAAGGATCGGAACAGCGGCTTGAACGCGGCGCGGTTCGTTTTGCGGAAGTCAGCGATCGTGCGGAAATCAGGGCGCAGCCCGCCAAGCAGCCAGATTACTTCAAGGTTGCGTGCCGTCTCGGCCGCCAGGCACCGGCTCGACCGGACGCGATTGAGATAGCCATAGAGATACAGCTTCAGCAGATCGGCCGAATCATAACCGGGGCGGCCGGTGCGCTTGGGCCGCGAGCGGTCAAAGCCAAGCTCGCCAAGATCCAGATCATCGATGAACGCAGCGATGAAGCGTACCGGGTTGTCCGCCGAAACATCGTCATTGACCGAGGCTGGCAGCAGCAGCATCTGATCGCGCGAATGTCCTTCGATGTAGCCCATGCCCGATCATACCAAACCCGCAACAACCCGGGAATCCGCTACGGAGTTTTCGGACAGACTGATGTGATTGTCGGTCGGGTTGGAGCGGATCGCTCGTGTCGTTTCACTTGCAGCCGCTAGCGACACCTTGATTTTACGGTGTCGGCAGACATAGATTTGAGGCTCACAAGAGGCTTGCATCATGGCAGACGAGGCGAATATCCGAAATGGGCAGTGCCATTGTGGCGCAGTCCGCTTTGAGGCGACGCTCAGTGATAGCCTCAATACAATCCGCCGTTGCACTTGCTCCTATTGTCGAATGCGAGGTGCGGTCGTTGTCTCGGCGCAGATGGGCGGGATCAGATTTCTTCAGGGTGAAGGCACCCTAACAAGTTATCGTTTCAATACGGAATCAGCCCAGCACTTCTTCTGCTCTCGTTGCGGAATCTATACTCACCATCAGCGCCGATCCAATCAGAACCAGTATGGGGTGAACGTAGCCTGTTTGGATGGAATAAGCCCCTTCGATTTCTTCGAAGTGCCCGTCTTAGACGGTGTAAATCACCCGAACGACACTGGCGGGCATACGCGCCAGGTAGGCACGCTTCGCTATATACCTGCACAATAGGTTGGGCCAACGAATAGCGGTTTGTCTACATTTCGGTGCCCAACGAAAATCAGTTTATTGCGGCTGCCGATAAGGCAGCGCCGCGATACGACTGACCAGTGATCGAGGCAGAGCCCTACTGGCCATATAAGTAAGCCGGTTGCTCAGCCCCGGTATGGTGAAGGGTTGCCGATAAATTAGAGCCTTGACCGCGTGTGCGGCGCACCGATCGACATCCATCAAGCCCATCTTTCCCCACCTCAGATCGCTAAGGGCAGCCATGCCGGTGTCGATGCCGCCTGGTACAAATGATCCAACGCTGACCCCCGTGCCGGCAAGCTCGGCGGAAACCCCACGTACAAGGGTGCTAACATAGGCCTTGGACGCGCCATAGACCGCTTGGAATGGCACAGATGTTTCACCCCCTAAGCTTGAAACCGCGATGATCGATGTTTCAGAGGGGCGCTGCCTGAATATCGTAACGAGGCGGGCCAGTAGGTCGGTGAACCCAAGTATGTTTGTCTCAATTACCTCGGCGTAGGCAGCGGCCCGATCTACATCGAATGAGCCGACGCTGGTCAGCCCAGCAGCTAACAAAGCCGCGTTCACCTCAAGGTCTGCAACCTTGGCCGCGATTTTCTTCCGACCCTCGTTTTCACGTTGATCGGCGACAACGATCTCGCAAGCGACATCGAACCGCTCGCCAATTTCGGCCTGTAACTGTAACAAGCTATCTAGTCGTCGACCAACTATCAGCGGCTTGGCTTGGTATGATTCCGCTAAGCGGAGGGCAGACGCTCTGCCCAGGCCGGTTGAGGCACCAGTTACCAGCACCCACGAGTTGTTAATCGGCAACGGCGTCATGCTTTCTCATAGCCGCCCGTCTGCCTGGTTGCCAGCCTGCTCGACATTCGCATTCCTTCTGTGGCGTGGCGGGGGTCTGCCGCCAGCGGGATCACCACGTCCAGCCATTTGCCATGTCCGAAAATCAGGCGATAACCGCCGCCCGCCTGTGAATGTCGCCGGGAGTTATGCGCGGGTTCTGCCCTCCAGCTCGGCGGCAACCGCCCCGAGCGGTCATACGCGGACCGGCTGCACGCCGCGATCCGCCTCTCCGAAAACGCGAAGGTAGCGCTCGATCTCCTTCGGCTCGCCAGTGGCCTTTGCGGGATTGTCGGAGAGCTTGACTGCCGGGCGGCCGTTGGCGCTGACGACCTTGCAGACTAGCGAGATCGGCGCGAGGCCGGCGCCACCGTCGGGATCGCAGTCGCGGAAGTCGTTGGTCAGGTTGGTGCCCCATCCAAAGCTCGTGCGCACACGTCCGTGAAAATATCGATAGGTAGCCTCGATCGAATCGACGTCCATGCCGTCCGAAAAAATCAATAGCTTCCTGCGCGGATCTCGGCCCCGTTCGCGCCACCAGTCAAGGATCTGCTCGCCGCCCGCGATCGGCGGAGCGCTGTCGGGGCGGAAACCGGTCCAGTCTGCAACCCATTCAGGCGCGTTGCGCAGGAACGCGGTGGTGCCGAACGCATCGGGCAAGGCAATCAGCAGATTACCATCATAAGCTTGCCGCCATTCGTCAAGCACGCGATAGGGCGCTGTGGCCAGCGCGCCATCGTTCTCTGCCAGTGCGGCGGCGACCATCGGCAGTTCGTGCGCGTTGGTGCCGATCGCCTCGAGATCGCTGTCCATCGCCAGCAAGACGTTCGAAGTCCCAATGAAGCGGTCGCCCAACCCTTCCTTGACCGCTTCGACGCACCAACGCTGCCATAGGAAGCCGTGTCTTCGACGCGTGCCGAAGTCGGAAAGAACCAGATCGGGCAGATGCCGGAGTCGCTCGACCTTGTCCCACATCTTCGCCTTGGCGCGGGCGTAGAGGATATCGAGCGCAAAGCGATCTTTGCCGGCCATGGCCGCGCGGGCGCGTAGCTCGTTGATGATCGAAAGCGCCGGGATCTCCCACATCGTGGTGTGCGTCCATGGCCCGGCGAAGTGCAGCTCGAACTGGCCGTCGACGACGCGCAGCTCATATTCGGGGAGTCGGAAATCCTTGAGCCAGGCGAGGAATTCGGGGTCGAACATCCGCGCATTGCCATAGAAGCTGTTGCCGGCGAGCCAAATCAGCTCCTTCTTGCCCAGCCGCAGCGTGCGCGCATGATCGAGCTGCGCGCGCAGCTCGCCTTCGTCGATCACCTCGGCGAGGCGGACCGAGCGGGTGCGGTTGATCAGCGCGAAGGTCGCCTGGGTGTCGCGGTGGAGCCGCCAGATCAGCTGGAGCATCAGCAACTTGTAGAAATCGGTGTCGAGCAGGCTGCGCACGATCGGGTCGAGCCGCCAGCCATGGTTGTAGGTGCGCGTGGCAATATCGGTATAGACCATCAATGGCTCCGGGCTGGTCAGCGGGCGCTGCCGAGCGTGAACAGTTCGGCGGGGCGATGCGATGCCTCGTCCTCGCGCATGCCCGTCGCCACCAGTCGGCCCCGATCGAGCATTCGGCGGCGAAAGGCGGGCTTGTTGAGCGGCGTGCCGAGCACCGCCTCGTGCACGTCCTGGAGCGCGCGCAGCGTGAAGCGCGGGGGCAGGAACGCGAAGGCCAGGTCCGAATAGTCGATCTTGCCGCGCAGCCGATCGCGAGCGAGCGCCAGGATCGCCTGGTGATCGAAGGCCAAAGGAAGCGCCGCCTGGTCCTCGCCGATCGCCGCCAACCTCTCGCCTTCGAGCGCCGCGACCGCGACCCGGCCCGCGCGCACGGCCGCATTCATCTGATCCTCGCGGAGCAATGCCAGATAGGCGATGGTGATCACGCGCATGCGCGGATCGCGATCGACGGCGCCGAAACTGTAGAGCTGCTCGAGATGGGCGCCGTCGAAACCCACCTTGTCGCGGAGCAGCCGCGCGGCGGCGACGTCGAGGCTCTCGTCGATCGCGACGAATCCGCCGGGCAATGCCCAGTGCCCCGCCTGCGGCGGCTGGTCGCGCCGCACCAGCAACGCCGACAGCCGCTGGCGGTGCAGGCCAAGCAGCACGAGATCGACGGTGACCGAGGGGCAATCGTACGCCGTCGGATCATAGTCGCTGAGAAATTCGCTATCGCCACTTATATTCATGATGCGCTTTACTTATATGCAATATGGGTTTATGTCAAGCCTGATTCATGGGAGATGCGACTATGCAACGCTTCGTCGTCGTGGTGGATACACAGGCCGATTTCATGTGCGCGGACGGGGCGCTGCCGGTCGCCGGAGCCGAGGCGCTGATCGCCCCGATGCAGCGCTGGCTCGCATTGCTCCGGCCGGCGGAAACTGCCGGGGTGCTTTTCACCTTCGACACCCATTCGGCCGAGGCCTATCCCGCCTCTGCCGAGGCCGAACAGTTTCCCCTTCACTGCGTGCACAGCACGCCGGGCTGGGCAAACATGCTCGATTCCAATGTCGTCAATGCGGCGATTCCGGTCTACCGGCTCGAGAAAGGCGTGTTCGACATGTGGGCCGAGGCCGATATCGCGATCGAGGCGGTCGCCACGGGCGAGACCGTGGCGCGCGACGCCTTCTTCGCGGCGCTGATAGCGCGCGGCGTGCGCGAGGTGGCGGTGATCGGCGTCGCTGCCGACTATTGCGTGCGCTGGGCGATCGAGGGATTTGTGGCGCGCGCCTTCGCGGTCGAGCTGCCGGCGGGCCTGACCCGCGGGATCGCGCGGCAGATTGAGCAAGTCGTTGCCGAGGATTTCGCGAATGCGCCGCTGCGGCTGGAGACGGCGGCATGATCGTCCTGTGGCGCGTATCGAACCATTGCAATCTGGCGTGCCCGTTCTGCGCGTACGACAAGCGCCTGGGCCTGCCGCGCGAGGAAGCCGATCCGGCCAGGGTCGCGCGGTTCATCGACCTGCTCGGCGCCTGGCGCGGTGCGACAGGGCAGCCCGTGCTGCTCAGCTGGCTCGGCGGCGAGCCCCTGTTGTGGGCACCACGCACGGAACTGGACGCACGTGCCGCCGAACAGGGTGTCGATCTCAGCCTGACCACCAACGGCACCCGCCTGGGTGCGCCGCAGGTCCGCGCAGAACTGGTACGGTGCTACAGCGAGGTGACGATCAGCATCGATGGCATGGCCGATTTCCACGATGCCATGCGCGGCTGGCGCGGCGCATTCGCCAAGCTCGCGCAGACGGTGCCCGCGCTGGTGGCCGAACGCGACGCGGCGGGCGCGGGGCTCAAGGTCCGGGTCAATGTCGTGCTGATGCGCGACAATATTGCGGGCTTCGCCTCGCTATGCCGCATGCTCGCCGACTGGGGAGTCGACGAGATCAGCTTCAATCAGCTGGGCGGGCGCGACCGGCCCGAATTCTATCCCAGCCATGGCCTGAGCTCTGATGACGTTGCGCGCCTTGCGGACGAAGTGCCGCGGCTGCGCTCCGAGCTCCGCCAGGTGGGGACGACCTTGGTAGGTGGTGCTGCCTATCTCGAACGGTTCGCGGATAGCGTGGCGGGGCGGGCGCTTCCCATAACCGATTGCCGGGTCGCGGAGACCTTCCTGTTTATCGACGAGGCGGGCCGGGTCGCGCCGTGCAGCTTCGCGCCCGAGCATTTCGAGATCACGGTAGACGGTCTACAAAGCCCCGCCGATCTCGATGCCTTGCCGCAGCGCCTGCGATCGCATCAGAGCGGGAACGCGCACCGCGACTGCGCCGATTGCCCGAGCACCCAGCAATTCGCCAAATTCGAACCGCTGGCGGCGCAGGTCGTCTGAGGCGGCGTGCGCTCGATTCAGCCTTCGCTCCCAATCCATAGCGGATCGTCACACTGCCAGAGGATCGAGATCGTCTCGAGAAGCCCCGTAGGATCCGCGACGAACAGCAGGAATAGCAATTAGATCGCCAGGCGACGTTGGATGGCGACAGACGGGTGAATCGCGCCGTGGCGGCGTCCTCCACGTAGTCCTGCTGTAGGATATTATTGCAATCCTGCCCTGCCAAGTCGGTCTGGTTGCCCCAGCTAGGTACAGTCGTTCTGCTCTTGATGACCTACTTGCATCCGTGCCTGCGGGTCAATTTTTCTCTACGCAAAAATAGGCATAAAGCGATTTTCTGGCCCGAAGCGTCAGCTGAACAAAGTGACGGCGACCATCATTGGGATCGCTTACCTTTACCAGCAGCCTCGCCTCGCAAAGCTTGTTGAAGATACGAAGCGCGGTACTGGGCGTGGCGGTGGAGGAACGGCATAATGTGTTGACCGCGATCTTTACACCTTCGGCTTCCTGGATGAACACCTCGATCAACATCTCCCAGGGCTGAGGATCAGCGTGCAATAGGCACCCCCTTCGTGGGGTGATCGGCGTGCAAAAAGGACCCCTTCATCCCGGGGATTTAGTCGGCCGACTGGTTTTGATCAGTTGGCGAGAACGGGATGTTGATCGTGGAGACAGTGGTTCGGATTCGGCGTGAGCATGCAGCGGGTAAGGCGATCAAGGCGATCGCTCGTGACCTTCGTTTGTCGCGGAAGGTCGTCCGCAAAGCGATCCGGTCGCCGGAGGCGGCGTTCAACTATCAGCGCAAAGTCCAGCCGCTGCCGCGGATCGGTCCTTATCAGGATCGTCTCGATGCGCTGCTTGAGGAGAACGAAGGTCGCGGCCGCCGCGATCGGCTACGGATGACGCGTATCCATGACCTGCTGGTGCGCGAGGGGTTCGATGGATCCTATGATGCGGTGCGCCGCTATGCGGCGCGCTGGCGTGCTGCGCGGCGGAAGGATGCTGGCGAAGGCGCACCGGCGTTCATCCCGATGACCTTCCAGCCGGGTGAGGCCTACCAGTTCGACTGGAGCCACGAGGATGTGGAGATCGCCGGCAAGCCGATGCGGGTGAAGGTGGCGCATATGCGTCTCTGCGACTCGCGCGCACCCTATGTCCGGGCCTATCCGCGCGAGGGCCAGGAGATGCTGTTCGATGCCCATGCCCGGGCGTTCGCGTTCTTCGGCGGTGTGCCGCGACGCGGTATCTACGATAATATGAAGACGGCGGTGACGGCCGTGTTCACCGGCAAGGAGCGTGTGTTCAACCGCCGCTTCCTGATCATGGCCGATCATTACATGGTCGAGCCGACCGCCTGCTCGCCGGCGGCGGGATGGGAGAAGGGCCAGGTCGAGCAGCAGGTCCAGACGATCCGAGGCCGCTTCTTCCAGCCGCGGCTTCGGTTCGCCAGCCTGGCCGAGCTCAACGGGTGGCTGGAGGCGGAGTGCCGACGCTGGGCCGAGCATCATGCCCATCCCGAACGCGGGGATATTACCGTCGCCGAGGCGCTGGATATGGAGCGACCGGCCCTGCAGCCGATCCTGGCACCGTTCGACGGCTTCCATGAGAGCGAGCATGCCGTCACCGGCACCTGCCTCATCAGCTTCGATCGCAACCGCTACTCGGTCATGTCGACGGCCGCACGCCGGACCGTTCAGGTGCGCTCCTATGCCGATCGCATCGTCATACGCTGCGGCGATGCGATCGTCGGGGAGCATGAGCGCCACTTCGGTCGGAACCGCACGATATACGATCCCTGGCATTATCTGCCGGTCCTCGCGCACAAGCCCGGCGCGCTGCGTAACGGCGCACCGTTCCAGGACTGGGATCTGCCGCCCGCCCTGCACCGATTACGGCGAAGGCTCGGCACCGGGGACGAGGCCGATCGCAGGTTCGTGCGGGTCCTCTCGGCGGTGCTCACCGATGGCCTGGAGCCGGTAGAGGCTGCCGTGCGCGAAGCGTTGGCGAACGGAACGGCCAGCGACGAGCTGATCCTCAACATCCTCTCCCGGCGCCGCGAGCCGGCGACACCCCACAGCATCGTCACTTCGGAAGACCGGATGCTGCAGCATCCTCCGCTCGCCGACTGTGCCCGCTATGATCTGCTGCGAGGCTATGATGCAGCGGCATGATATGATCGACACGATGCGCGGCCTCGGACTCAAGGGCATGGCGGCGGCGTTCGACGAGGCGGTCACCACCGGCCTCCAGCGCAAGCGCACCACCATGGAGATACTGACCGACCTGCTCCGTGCTGAGGCGACCCACCGGGATGCAGCCTCCATCCGCTATCGGATGACGGCTGCGAGGCTGCCCGTGGTGAAGGACCTGGAGCGGTTCAGCTTCGAGGGCACACCGATCAATGAGGAGATGATCCGCTCCCTTCACGATGGCTCCTTCCTCCCGCCTCGCCGCAATATCGTGCTGGTCGGCGGCACGGGGACAGGCAAGACCCACCTCGCCATCGCGATCACCGCCAATGTCGTGCGAAGGGGCGCTCGCGCCCGCTACTTCAACACCGTCGATCTGGTGACACGCCTCGAAGAGGAGACCCGGATCGGCAAAGGCGGGACCCTGGCGGC
>NZ_LSJY01000170.1 GCF_001556865.1 Sphingobium sp. CCH11-B1
TCGAGCGTCAACAAGACCTCGTCCAAGGCGCTGACCTGGCAACTGGGCGTCGACTGGAAGGCGTCGGATGCGATCTTCCTCTATGCGATCACGCGCCGGGGCTATCGAGCTGGCGGCATTAACAGCCCGACGCTGGCCGGGCGGCTGGCGCCCTTCCAGTCCTTCGCCCCGGAAAAGGTGACGGATGTGGAGGTCGGTATCCGCTCCGACTTCACCGTGGGCGACGTCAAGCTGCAGTTCAACGCATCACCCTTTGTCGGCTGGTATAATAATGTGCAGGTGCCGATTTCGGGCCTCAACACCCAGGCGAGCTGCAGCACGACCACGCCGGGCGGGATCAATCCGCCAAAATCACCGGACGGCGATTGCGACGCCAGCAACGATCCAAGCGGCGGGACGCTGCTCGTCAACGCCGGCAAGACCCGGGTGGCGGGCATCGACCTTTCGACCCGTATCCAGCCGACATCGACCTTGTCCCTCGACGCCGGTGCGACCTTCCTGGACCTCAAGTCGCGGTCGCTGACGGTGCCTGCGGATCTCCAATCCTATCTTGCAGCGCTCAAGGTGCCGTTCAATCTGGTTGCAAAGACGACGGTTACGGCTGGCGTGCGCTGGACGTTGCCAGTGCCGCCATCGCTGGCGGAAACCGTGTTCAGCCTGTACTATTATCATTCCAGCAAGGTACGGTCTTCGGACCAGGTCCTGCCCGCCTATGACTTGGTCAACGGACGGCTGGACCTGAACGGCGTTGGCGGCAGCAACGCCGACATCAGCTTTTTCGTGCGCAACCTGTTCGACAAGAAATATCTGGCGTCGAGCAATGTCGGATCGGCCGCGCTCGGGATATTCAGTGGATTCTATGGCGCGCCGAGGACCTATGGCGTGGAGGTTCGCTATCGGTTTGGCGATTGAGGGCAGGCACTAAAAACGGTGCGTCAGCCCGATCTTTCCGCAACGGCCGCCCGGCCCATAAAAGGCGCATGGCGCACCGGCCATAATGGACAGAAAAAGACTATGGAGAGGACCGTCGATGGCGCAGACCGAAGCCGATCAGGATCAGGCCGAAAGCCGCGAACAGCTCAGCCGATGGCTTGAGGATGTCCTGGGTTGTTCTGAAGTCGTGCTCGAAAAACAGCGGCGCTGGCGCCCGGTCTGGCGCGCCAGCGCGCAGCAAAATGGCGTGAAGCGCGACTTTCTGCTCAAGGGCGACCGCACCTGGCCGACCCATCCCTATCCGCTTGTGTATGAAATGGGCATGCAGCGCGCACTGCATGAAAATGGCATTCCCATTCCCGCCATATTGGGCATGTGCGACCAACCCAACACCATCGTGATGGAATGGATAGAAGGCGGCCGGGATCCCGGCCTGGTCCAGGAGGCGATCGAAAGCGCGTCGGTGATGACCGAGGATCGGTGGGCCGCATCGCTACGCTATATGGAGATATTGGCTGACATCCACAGCCTGCCAAGTCAGGCTTTCATCGAAGGCGGAGCCCATTTGCCGCAGAGTGCGCGCGAGATCGCCCTGCATAATTTCGAACGCTTTCATGCCATGACGGTCGAGCAGGGCATCACCGATCCGCTGCTGGAATTTTGCGCGCGATGGCTGCGCCGAAACTATCCCCGACATCGGGAATCCATCTCCTTCGTCACGGGCGATTGCGGCCAGTTCCTTTCGGACGGTACTCAGGTTACCGGCATATTGGATGTGGAAATCGGTCATCTAGGCGATCCCATGCGCGATCTCGCGTGCTTCCGGGGGCGCCACCCGATTGAGAATATGGGCGACGTCGCCGCTCTATTCCGTCACTATGAAACGGCGATCGGCGTACCTCTCGATTTTGACGCGATCGCCTATCACACCGTGTCCTTCCTCGCCGAAGCCATTTACGGTCCCCTGTTCGGGATGCACGAAAAGGGGCGCGGCGGCGATTGGGTCGAGGCAGCGGTACAGGTGTCGATGATCGGACGGCGATGTATGGAGGCGTTGGCCGAGATATTGGGCGTGGCGCTCGACGACATTGCGCTTCCGCCGCCCGCCGCCGTCGACCAGAATGATCTGGCACTTCATAAATTGCAGGCGGAGATCGAACGTCTGCCGGAAAGCGGATCGCTACAGGGCTGGCAACGTAATATCCTTGCCTCGATCCCTCACTATCTGCGGAACCAGCTGCGCTATCGCGATTGGCTGCGGGAAGAGGATGGCAAGGACGTCGAGGCGCTGCTGGGTACGGCCTATGCCGATGCCGCCGCGGGTGAGGCCGCATTGATGCGCTTCATCGAAAAGAGCACGCCTGCCAACCATGCCGCCCTGACGCGCTTCTTTCATCGGCGGATGCTGCGACAATGCCTGGTGATCGCAGGTCCCGATGCGCCTGCCGATCATCTTGTTCTGGTGCCCATGGAGCCCTTGCTACGAGGGTAAGTGCGTGGGCCTCTGGGTCAGGATACCTATCCGACGGTATGTGTCTTCTGCGTATGAAGCGATAAAATTCGGAGGGTGGAATAACCGGCGACGGCGAAACAGTAAAGTACTTAATATACTGCCCAATATCGCACTGATCTAGTTTTCAAGATCATATTCCCGGCCTTAGATCGGTGATATAATATAAGTATATAATACTTCTTCTCTTAGTACCATTAATATAAATGCATGAAAATAATAATAAATATGGTAATTAAATTCCGTTATTTAATAATATTAATAGTGGAGGGGATGAAATGGTTAAAATATTCCGCGCAATCCTGATGGCCGGCACGGTATTGGGTGTCGGTGGTGCAGGCGTAAGCCACGCGGCAGAAGCGGTCGAGCAAAGTGCGAGCGGTGATGAAAATAGCGGCGTGCGCGACATCATCGTGACGGCTCGCCGCACGTCGGAAAATCTTCAGACGGTTCCCGTTGCCGTCACGGCGCTCGATCCGACTGCGCTGCTTGAACGGCAGATTGTCGAAGTGGCGGATGTGGGCCGGGCGGCGCCGGGTTTGTCGGTGCAATCCGGTGGCACCGGCAACGCATCGCTCATATATCTCGCCATCCGTGGCAATGCGCAGAATAGCCCTAACTCATTTTCCGATCCTGCGGTCGGCATCTATGTCGATGGCGTCTATTATGGGCGACCTATCGCCGGGAATCTCGGACTTCTCGATCTGGCTTCGGTCGAGGTCTTGCGCGGAACCCAGGGAACCTTGTTCGGACGCAACACGACGGGTGGCGCCCTCAACATGACAACTGTGCAGCCGGACGGAAATTTCGGCGGCTATGTAACCGGACGTATCGGTAACTATGAAAGCTGGTCCATCGAATCCGCGCTGACCTTGCCGATTTCGGGCGATGAATTGTCCTTGCGCCTGGCTGGCCGCTATGGCGAGAGGGGCAAGGGTTTTGGCGACAATCCGATAAGAGGGGTCGATGCGGCCCGTATCGATCACGACATCGCGGGCCGTGCCACGCTGAACTGGGAGCCGTCCGCGATCCCGATGACTGTGTCCCTGTCGGCCGACTATGCCAATATTAAAGATACATACAATAACGTCGCTCTGCGCGGTATCAACCCGACCGGACCGGCGCTCGCACTATATTCCGGCCAATTCGACATCGCCAGCTTCCTTCAGAGCAAGAGCCGCTTTTACAGAACATATAATGATCCCGACACGGGCAACGCCAACATCGATACGCCATATAATTATAACAAGACGTGGGGTGTCCGTGCGACCATCGAATATGATCTGGGCGACGTTAAGATCAAATCGATAACGGCCTATCGCGAGGCGGATACCGGGGATGGTACCGATCTTGACGGCACGCCCGCCAAGATCGCATCTTATGCGAGCGACTATTCGCAAAAGCAGCGTAGCGAGGAACTGCAATTCTCCGGTAACCTGGGGAAGCTGGAGTTCATTTTCGGCGGTTTCTATTTCAAGGAAACGGGTGATGAGCAGTCCCAGTCGCTCGTCTTCCAGGATACCGACTTCGGTTTCAACCTGGCCCCGGCCAATACCAACCTGGCCACATACAAGTCGGAATCGAAGGCCTTGTTCGCCCAAGTCAACTACAGCCTGACCGAACGGCTGCGCGTGACCGGCGGATTCCGCTATACCTGGGACAAGCGTTCGATCAACCGCATGGGGTATATCGGAGGGATTCCGGGCTTTTCCGGTTCGTTCGTCTCCAACGGCCGAGTGATCACGTTGCCCGCTACGGGGCTATGCGCCGTGGGTGCCAATGCAAATCTGGTCGCCCCCGGTCCGGATTGCACGGATCCTGTGACGGCCAAATTTGATTATCCCGCCTGGCTCGCCAGCATCGACTACGAACTGGGAGACGGCAAGCTCATCTATGCAAAGACGGGTGGCGCCGCACTGGCCGGCGGTCTCAATTCGCGTCCGACCCCGCCCGATGCGAGTTCCTTTGCGCCGGAAAAGGTGAAGGATGCCGAGATCGGCTTAAAGGGCGACTTTTTCGATCGGCATCTGCGAACTAATTTTGCTGGATTCTACATTTGGCGCAACGGCGCCCAGAATGTCGTCAATGCCCTGGTCGGCGGTAATCTGACCCAGTTCGTTCAGAATGCAGGCGATGTGAAGGCCTATGGTCTGGAATTTGAAGGTACGCTCATTCCGTGGCAGGGCATGGAGTTGAGCGGCGCCTTGTCCTGGCTTAAGGCGAAATATGCTGCGGGATCATTCACCGCGGCGGGCCTGGGCGGTACGGTGGATCGTAGCGGGGAGGTTGTTCCGCGCGCGCCGCGCTGGACCTGGAACATCGGCGCGACGCAGCGTTTTCCGGTCAAGGGGGGGGAAATTGCGCTGCATGCCGACTATGCCTACACTTCTGCCGTTTACCAGGACTATGCCACTGCGGATTTGACGACACCGGCGCTCAACGATGGTGTCAACGACGCGGCGGAGCGTGCGGCGGCTATCAGCTTCATCGATACGCAGAACAGCTTCAGTCGGCTCAAGGCCTACGGGGTGCTGAACGGAAGCCTGAATTTCAAGCTCGACGGCGGAATGGAGTTCACCCTTTGGGGGCGCAACCTGACGCAGGCAAAATATTATAACGCCATATTCAACGGTTATGGCACCTTCGGCACCGCGATCGGCTTTACCGCAGCGCCGCGCACATGGGGCGCAACGGTTTCCTATCGATTCTGACATTGGGGCATGAGTGAAGTGGCTTCGTCCACTTCACTCATGGACCCGATCCGGCCTGCGTGAACGATCCTATCTTTTGTCAGGAGTTCCATCGCTGATCTGCTGCATAACTGCTCGGTCAAGAACGAGCAGTTATGCCGTATTTCAAGGTACAGGTTCGAAAATGGATATCAGTCAATCGGTGGACAGTGGCGACAAGGCTTTGATCATATTGCAGAGCCTGATCTGCTATTTGCGTGAAAAGAACATTCTTTCACGATGCGATATCGAAGAATTATGCGAGCGCGTCGAGGCGCGCGAAAAGGAATTTCCCTGCGATCAACACCAGGCTGCGGCAGCAGCGAAGGATATGCGCGACCTGGGCGAATATTGCGGGAAACGATATGGCGGGAAACGGCGGCGCTGCCTGTAAGACACTGCTCGACAGGGTCATGATGGGGTGCTGCGTTACGCGATTTTACCAAACGGCGGCCCGCAGACTGAAATAGCGGGCTGGGGGCTGCGATCATCGTCAATCGCCCGCTTTGCCTGTGTTTGTTGTGCAATATTCGGGGAATAGACGGGGGAGGCATAGGGGAAGGAATATGTCTCCTGCGCGACATCTGTCGTCCCGGCGATAGTCGTGGCGGGGGCATGGGATGCGCTGTTGGCATAGCCTTCGTCACAGTCGATAAAAATGAAATAGGATGAGTGATGCACAATCCGTCAATAGTGGATGCAGGTCCGCAACCGATGCCGGACGACGCATCGCTTTCTGCCGATGGGCGATCGTTGCTATCGTGGACGATTGTCGCGCTGTTTCTGCTCAACTGCCTCAACTATATTGATCGACTGCTCTTCTCGGTCGCCCAGGAAATGATCAAGGTCGATCTCCATCTCAGCGATTTTCAGCTCGGCCTGATTGGTGGACCCGCATTCGCCATACTCTACACGGTCTTCAGTTTCCCGATCGCGCGCGCGGCGGACCGCGGTCGCCGGGTGGGGATCATCGCCATTTCGCTGACATTGTGGAGCGCCATGACGGCCTTTTGCGGAATTGCAGCCAATTTCGTCCAGATGCTCGTCGGGCGAGCCGCCGTCAGCATTGGCGAAGCGGGATGCACGCCGGCCTCGCATTCGCTCATCTCCGACGCATTCCCCGCGCAACGTCGAACGACCGCCATCGCCATCTTCGCGGTCGCCGGCCCCTTCGGCGCCATCGTCGCAGCGGTGGGCGGGGGCGCTTTGATCGCCGCTTATGGTTGGCGCACGGCTTTCCTCATCTGCGGAATGGCCGGCATCGTCATGGCTCTGCTGTTCCGCGCCACCGTGCCGGAACCGCCGCGCAGCCAGCCCCGATCGCATCATTCCGCGTCTTTCATCGACACCCTCCGCCAGTTGCTGGCCCGGCGCAGCTTTGCTCTGGTGGCCGTCGCGGGGGGCGTCGCCGGGATCGGCAGCTATGCCAATCAACAATATATGGTGTCCTTCCTCATGCGCGGGCACGGCCTGTCGTTGGCCAATGCGTCGGCGCTGATGGGGCTTGTGATCGGTGGCGTCGGCATCGTCTTCACGCTGTTGGGCGGCCCGATGATGGACCTGGGTGCGCGTCGCTACCCGCGAATCAAGGCATGGCTGCCCTCCTTCGGCTTGCTCTGGTGCGGCGCGCTATATGCCGCCGCTTTTCAAATTCCTACGGTTGGTCTTGCGGTGGCGTTGATGGTGCTCGGATCCATGGGGCAGCATTTCTACATGCCCGCCATGTATGCGCACGGACAGGATGTGGCGCCGCCGCATATGCGCGCCATGGCCTCCGCCGTGATTATCGCTACCAGTTCCATATTGGGCTATGGATTGGGCCCGCCGCTGATCGGCCTTGCCAGCGATATATTGGGGGAAAGTGCGCGGGTGTCGGCAGGCCTCAGCCTGGCCGAATGCGCCAAGCGGGCCGTCGCGGCCTGCGAGGCGGCAAGCGCACAGGGGCTGCGCCTGTCGCTCAGCCTGGGATCCTGCTTCTTCATCCTGGCCGCCGTCCTGTTTGCATTGGCAAGCCGGTGGGTGGTCGCCGATGTGCATGAACATGATCGGCACTGACTTGCCATTCGCGATCTACAGGGAAATAATGGTCCTGCGCTTTAGGATCGAGCCAAGATTCGATCGATGGCGAGGAGGTTGAGGATGCGACATGAAGCCGACCTTGGTCTGCCGCTCTGTGCCCCGCACACTGCGTCGCATTTCCATGTCGAACGGCGGTTCCATACGAACGGCATTTTCGCTGATATCCGTCACTTCGGATGGACCCAGAGCAGCCGATCGGTTTTTCGACCCGATTCCTACTATCTGGATTTTTCCATCGGCCCGCGCTGTCCCAGCGCTCGTTTCTTCAACAGCGAACGCCAACTGGCTGATCCGCCAGGCGATGTCGTCTTTCTGCCCAAGGGCGGCGCATTTGCGACCCTGAGTGAACCGGGCGAGCACAGCCTGCTGTGCCTGACATTTGAAAACGACCGGGCGATGCAATTATTCGAGGATGACAGCGTCGCCGATCTGGCGGCATGTCAGGATGTTCAGATCGGTCGGGTGCGTCAGGGCCTTGCCCGGCTGGTGGAGGAATTGCGCAATCCAGGCTTTGGACAGGATATATTGCTCGAAAGCATGGCGTTGATGCTCGTCGTCGAACTGTGCCGGCATTTTCGCCAAGCCCAATACGATGACCGCAGCGCACATGGACAGATGCCCGGCTGGCGCTTGCGTCGCATCAAGGATAAAATAGAGGCCGATCTGGCCGAAATGCTTTCGGTGGCCGATCTGGCCGCCGAAATCCGCACCAGCCCGCGTCACTTGATCCGGACTTTCCGGGCCACCACTGGCATCACTTTGACCGACTATATCGCCAGCCGCCGGATCGCGCGTGCGCAAGACCTGCTTGTCCGTGACGAGGCTATGATCAAGGTGATCGCCGGCAATTGCGGCTTCCAAAGCGCTGCCGCTTTCTCGGCGGCGTTCCGGAAGGCGACCGGCATGACCCCCCGCGAATTTCGCGAAGAGCGTGGCGCATTGCGCTGAACCAGTTCTGCGTTGGATCGCCGATCTGATATGATGTGAAGCATCGCGCTTCATGTCCGCCTGACGATGTTTGGGCGTTCCGGCTGTAGGCATCGGCATTGCGGGGAACGCCTCGCCCCCGCCACAATCCGTCCCATCAAGAAGGACGGATTTTCTTATGAGCAGCTATCTCGATCGACTGATCGCCGATCCCACCAGTTTCCACGACGCGCCTTATGCGCAGGCCTTCACGCTCAGTCGCGAGGAGATCGACCGGCTGCATCTGGAAGGCGCGCGCAAGCGCTTTGCCGAATTGCGGCCCGGCCTGTCCATGCTGGACAAGTTGGCGCGCGAGCAGGGCATCGACGCGATCGAGACGATCGACAATCTGGCGCCGCTGCTGTTTCCCCACACTGTCTATAAATCCTATCCGATCAGCTATCTGGAACGGAGCCGTTTCGACAAGCTGACCAAATGGCTCGCGGGCCTGACGACCAGCGACATTTCCCACGTCGATGCCAGCGGTATCGAGACGATCGACGACTGGGTCGACCTGCTCGACGCGGAAACTGACCTGACCATCCAGCATACGTCCGGCACCACCGGCAAGCTGAGCTTCGTCCCTCGCCGCAAGAAGCAGTGGCGTGAAACCATTGTCCATTCGGGCGTCATCATCCGCGACTGGTGGCCGGACCGCGGTCCGGACATCGTGAAGGACGGGATGCCGATCATCATTCCGGGCTATCGCTACGGCGCTGCTGCGATGCAGCGCGGCAACGGCATCCAAGTCGATCTCTATGCCAAGGGCGAGGAAAACACCCTGTTCCTCTACCCCAACGCCCGGTTCAGCGCGGACATCGCCTCGCTGGGCGGTCGCCTGCGCGCGGCGGAGGCGCGGGGCGAGGCCGGCATGATCGACATTCCGCCGGTCCTACTGGAACGGCGGGAGGCGCTGCTGGAACTGGAGCGCCGCCGGCCCGACGACCTCAAGCATTTCTTCAGCGAGGCGCAGCGGCGCTTCGGTGGACGCGACGTCTATGTGACAGCTATGTGGGCCATCCTCTATGACTGGGCGGAGGAGGGGCTGAAACGCGGCCTCAAGAACGTCTTCGGAAAGGGCAGCGTGCTGCTGACCGGGGGCGGCAAGAAGGGCAAGGAACTACCCGACGACTGGCGCGAGCGCGTGATCGAATTTCTGGGTTTCGACACCATCTATGAAATGTACGCCACATCAGAGCAGATGGGTCTGTCGATGATGTGCGAGCATGGCCATTATCACGTCCCACCCATCCAGATCCCGTTCCTGCTCGATCCGGCGACCGGAAAGCCCCTGCCGCGTAAGGATGGCCTGACCGGCCGCTATGCCTCGTTCGACCTGATGCCCAACACCTATTGGGCCGGGCTGGTGACGGGGGACGAGATCACGCTGGCCGGCTGGGAAAAGCCCTGCGCCTGCGGTCGCACCGGGCCGTACGTCATTCCGCCGGTGCGCCGCTACAGCGAGCAGGAAGGCGGCGATGACCGCATCGTGTGCGCCGGTGCCCCCGAGGCGCACGACCGCGCCCTCGAATTTCTTGCCGAACTGTCGATGTGAGTAGAGCCATGACCGATCCATTCCGCGTGCCCCTGATCATCCGGGGCCAGATTATCGATGATGCCGAGGTCGACTATGGCGGCCGCCGGGGCGGCGTTAGTTTCTCGGCGCCTGACATTGCCAAACATGTGGCGCGCCTGCCGCTGCGCACCCCTTCGGCCATGGCCGACCTCTATGCGCTGAGCTTTGACGAAATACTCGATTTCCTCGTCGCCCTGGGGCAGCGGCTCGATTTCGGCCAGAACCGGCATTTGCAGGAGGCATTTCGCCTGTCCTGTCAGACCTCCGGCCTGTCCGAGAGTATATTGCGCGTCCATTTCCAGTATATCGGCGCGGCCTTCGATCGCACCGAAATGCGGCGGATGATGGAACGCTCCTGCGGCATCGACTATCTGGAAGGCTGGGTGGATCAGGGGGCTGGCAGATTTCCGGGTCTCACCGCCCGCACGCGCGCCTTCGGTGCGCGGACCGTGCACGTCATTGCCGGCAATGCGCCGATCGTGTCGATCCTGACGGTGATCCGCAATGCGCTGACCCGGTCCGACGCGATCATCAAGCTGCCGTCCAACGATCCGCTGACGGCCGCCGCGCTGGTGCGCACCATGGTCGAGATGGACCCCGACCATCCGCTGTCGAAACATGTCTCCGTCGCCTATTGGAAAGGCGGCGACGATCAGGTGGAGTCGGCAATCTACGATCCGCGCGGCGTTGAGAAGATCGTTGCCTGGGGCGGGTTCGATTCGGTCAAGCATATCACGCGCTATCTGCAACCGGGCATCGACCTCATCACCCAGGACCCCAAGCTGTCGGGGACGATCATCGGTCGTGAAGCCTTCGCCGACGAGGAGACGCTGGAGCAGGTGGCGCGCCGTCTGGCGCTCGATATCGGCGCGCAAAATCAGGAAGGCTGCGTGTCCGCACGCGTCATCTATGTCGAATGCGGCACGGACGAAGCCGGGCTGGAGTGTGCCAATCGGCTGGGGCAGATGACCTTCGACGCTCTCCAGCGCCTGCCCGATCATCTGAGCACGCCGCACAAGGCGTTTGACGGTGCGCTCAAGGCCGAGATCGACGGCATCCGCCTCAACGACGAGGATTATCGCATCTTCGGCGGCCGCACCAACGAAGGCGCGGTGATCGTGAGCCAGGAAGAATATCCGGTCGATTTTTCGCGCACGCTCGCCTGCCGGGTGGGCAATATCGTGCCCATCGACAGCCGGGAAACGGCCGTCAGTGCGGTCAACGCCTATACCCAGACGATCGGCATCTTTCCCGAAAGTCTCAAGGACGAGCTGCGCGACCGCCTCGCCTTTCAGGGCGCGCAGCGGATCGTATCGCTGGGCGGGGCTGCGACGATGCAGCATAATATGGAAAGGCAGGACGCGATCGAGCCGGTCCGCCGCATGGTGAAGTGGGTCACGGAAGAACAGGCATCGGGCGAGATGCTGGCTGCGCTGGCAGGCTGAGAGGAGCCAGGGACATGGTGAAAGCTGATCTGGTGATCCGGGGCGGCACGATCGTCGACGGGCAGGGCGGCGATCCGTTCGAGGCGGACATTGCCATCGTTGATGGACGTATCGCGAGGATCGGCGTTGACGTCGGGCGGGGGCGAGAGGAGATCGACGCCCGCGACCTCCTCGTCACGCCCGGCTTCGTCGATGTTCATACCCATTATGACGGACAGGTCACATGGACGGACAGTCTGGTGCCGTCCACCGACCATGGTGTCACCACCGTCGTTATCGGCAATTGCGGTGTCGGCTTCGCGCCGTGCCGGCCGAAGGACCGCGAAGCGCTGGTCAACGTCATGGAGGGGGTGGAGGACATTCCCGAAGCGGTGATGGCCAAGGGCCTGCCTTGGAACTGGGAGAGCTTCCCAGACTATCTGAAATCCCTGGAAGCGCGCGCATGGGACGCCGATGTCGGCGCCTATATTCCCCATTCGCCCCTGCGGGTCTATGCGATGGGCCAGCGCGGGCTGGATCGCGAGCCGGCGACGGCAGCGGATGTCGCGCGGATGGCGCAACTGGTGGCGGAGGGGATGGCGGCCGGGGCGCTTGGCTTTGCCACATCCCGTTCGCTGGTGCACCGGCGCGGCGACGGCGCGTTCATCCCGTCCTTTCAAGCGGACAGCGACGAACTGGTGGCGATCGCCCGATCGGTCGGGGATGCGGGGCGCGGCGTGCTGCAGATGATCCCCAATCTCGATACCGCCGACTGGGCCAGCGATCTCGACCTCATGAAGCGCATGACCAGCACGTCGGGGCGTCCGTTGACCTATTCGCTCGCCCAATGGTCGACCGATCCGCAGGGTTGGCGGCGCACCATGGATGCGCTCGCCGAACATAATCGCAGCGGCGCGGCGCCAGTGCTGGCGCAGGTTTTCCCCCGGCCGATGGGTGCGATGTGCGGGTTATCGACGTCGGCCAACGCGTTCAGCCATTGTGCAAGCTATCGTGCGATCGCCGACCGGCCGCTGGCGGAAAAGGTCGCCATCATGCGTGATCCCGCCTTCCGCGCCCTGCTGATCGCGGAGGAGCCCGACGAGACGCCGACGCCGCTGCATCGCTTGCTGCGGACATGGGACAATATCTATCCGCTGGGAGCCGAGCCCGATTATGAGCCGTCACCAGACCAGAGCATCGCCGCGCTGGCCGGACAGCGCGGCGTCAGCCCGGTCGAACTGGTCTATGATCTGATGCTGGAGCAGGACGGCCATGCGCTGATCCTGATGCCCTTTTCCAATTATGCGGAAAGGTCGCTCAACCCTGCCCTGGCCATGATGCGCGATCCCTACAGCATCGTGGGACTGGGCGACGGCGGCGCGCATTATGGCATCATCTGTGATGCCAGCTATCCGACCACGATGCTGGCCTATTGGACCCGCGATCGGGCTGGCGAGCAACTAACGATCCCGGCGGCGGTCAAGGCTCTGAGCGCGGACAATGCCGACTTCCTGGGACTGCGGGACCGGGGGCGGCTGAAGCCGGGATTGAAGGCCGACATCAACCTGATCGATCATGGTGCGCTGCACTTGCATGCCCCCCATGTCGTGCATGATCTGCCCGGCGGCGGGCGCCGTCTGGCGCAGCAGGCCACCGGTTATCGCGCCACGATGGTCAGCGGGGTCATCACCCGGCGGGACGGCGCCGATACCGGCGCGCGTCCCGGAAGGCTCATCCGCGCCGCCTGATCAAGCGCGCGGCCGGATATTTGTGCCGCCCGTCAGCCCATGGCGGATGAAGGGTGAGGCGAGGAAATCATGCGGAAAGCCGAGCGGCGTGCGGCTCACCGTATCCAGCCGTTCCAGTTGCGCGGGCTCCAGCCTGACGCTAAGCGCGGCGACATTGTCCGCATATTGCCGCATTGTCCGCGCGCCTAGCAGCGGCGAGACGACTGCCGGATTGGCAAGGGTCCAGGCGATCGCCACTTGCGCCGAGGTGACGCCCATCTCGTCGGCGACGGCCTTCACCGCGTCCGCAATGGCCACCACGCGCGCATCGACGCGGCCTGCCGCTTCGAGCAGGGAGCCACGGCCGCCAGCCTCGCCGGCATGGGCGCTGCCACCAGTCGCATATTTGCCCGACAACATGCCGCTCGCCAGCGGCGACCAGGGCATGACGCCGATACCCAGCGCCTTGGCGGCGGGGATAAGGTCGCGCTCGGCCGTGCGCTCAACCAGATTATATTCGGACTGCAAGGCCACCAGCTGGCTCCAGCCACGCAATTCCGACATGGTCTGCAACCGGGCCATCTGCCAGGCGGGAGTATCCGACAGTCCAAGATAGAGGATTTTCCCCTGCGTCACCAGATCGTCGAACGCGCGCAATATCTCGTCCGCCGGCGTCATGTCGTCCCAGACATGCAGGAAGAACAGGTCGATCCGGTCCGTCTTCAGTCGCTTGAGGCTGGTTTCGACCGTCTGCACCATGTTGCGGCGGCTGTTGCCGGCGGCATTGGGATCGCCGACTGAGCGGGTCAGCGAATATTTGGTGGAAAGAACCAGCCGTTCGCGCTTTGCCTCTGCGAACTTGCCCGTCAATGTCTCCGACGCGCCGTCGGCATAATAGCCCGCCGTGTCGATGAAGTTGCCGCCCTGATCGACATAGCTGTCGAAGATACGGCGGGATTCCTGCTCGTCCGCACCCCATTCTTCGCCAAAGGTCATGGTTCCCAGCGCCAGCGGAGAAACGCGCAGGCCCGAGCGGCCGAGCAGGCGATAGCTGTCGAGCGACAGCGCCTGAATAGTCGTCTGTGTCATGATCTGGTTCAATCTTTCGCTGCTTCCGTGACGACCCAATGCATCATCTTGTGCACGGGCCATCCCCCATCGTGCGGCAGGCCGCCGAATTTTCCGGTGTTGATGTTGCCCAGGCCGACGATGCGCTGGGCGCCCGCCGAGGCAAGCCCGTCGCGCACCTCGGCAATGCGGGAGGGGGGATAGACGCCGACCGACTGGGTCGCGACGGTGACATGCTGGATCGCGTCCGCAAGCCGATCGACGGTGACGACATTGACGAGCTTGCCGCCCGGATTGAACGACACCGGTTCGCTGGAGCGGATGACCATGCCCCGGCCGTCGGGCCGCCCGAACAGGCGATAGATGGGCTCCAGATTGCCCAGCATGTTCAGTTCCTCGATCAGCATGGCGGGCGGCAGCGGGCCGTCGGACCCCGCGCCATAGCGGATGTCCTGGCCCATCGCCTCCACCAGCGCTTCGCAATAGCGGTCGACCTGATCGTCCGATCCCTCGATGAACTGGAAGCGGGCGCAACTGCACGCATCCTGGTTGAAGGCAATGATGTCGGCCGCGCTTCTTTCGGCGACGGTCGAGAGGGGGACGCCGTCAAAGGCTTCGCGACCGATCAGCGAGATGGACACCTTCGGATCGAAGGACATGATCTCGAAGCCCGGCGCGGCATATTGCATGGCATGGCGCACCGCCGCCTCGCCGCCCCAGACGGCGAGCTTGTCGAAATATTGCGAGCGCAGGATGTGATTTTCGATGCTGGCATCGCCGCCGCGCCAGTAAGCGGCGGAAAAGGACCGCGTCACCGGATGGTTGGGGCCGACATCCGCCATCGTCCGCAGCAGGGCGGTCGCCGTGAACATGTCGTTGGACGGCATTTTCAGCAGGTGGACGCCCTTGCTGATCGCCCCTCGGACGATCGTGACCGGCGGCACGATCGGGGCGTTGCCGGCCAGAATATGCACCATACGCGGCGGGAAGGCGCGGATGTCGAAGGCCGTGCCCTGAATGTCGCGTCGCGCCCATCCATCCAGCAGGTCAAGCGATCCCAGCGACTGTTCGGCCTCCGCCTCGACCGCGTCGCGGGTGAAGAACCAGGCGATGTCGCGGTAGCAATTCTCGAGAATGCGCGCGCCCAGGCTGTTACAGCGCAGATTATAGGCCGCGGCCTCCTGAAGATGGATATTCCGGTCGAAATCGAGCGCCTTGCCGACCTCGACGAGGAAATCCACGATCTCCGCAAGCTGCGTGTCGAAGGCGGGACCGGGCTGGCTGCGTTGCCAGATCAGCGAGTCCAGATCGATCGACGGGGTCATGACCGTCGAGCCGCTGGCCCGCGACCGATGCTCCACGGCGGCGTCGAGTTGAACCACACCCTTTATCACATGGGGAACGAGCAGCCGATCATTATCAGCGATGATTTCATGCAGCATGTCTGCCTCCTGTCGTTCAGGCCGCGACCGGCTGGGGCGCGGTGATCGATCCGCGCACGTAGGAATCGATCGATCCGGCGCAACTAAGCTTGTCCTCGCCCTCCTCCAGATCGGCGTAGCGGGCGATGGCATGGACGACCGGCGTCTTCACGCCTTCCAGGCCGGAGCCGAATTCCACCTGCACCTTGTCGCCGGAAATGATGCCGCCCCACCGGCCGTCCGCCAATATGTCGAAGAACGCCATGCGGCCTTCCACCCGGCCCGTATCCTTGGTCGTGCCCAGCAGCGTTTCGCCAGGCTTGTCGAGGATGAGGGGGATGATCCATGGCGGCACTGCATAGGATTCGGTCGGCTGGATCTTGGCGCAGAAGCCGCTCATTTCGACCATGGCATAGGAACTGGTGATGCGGTCCGGCGTGACGCCGAAAAAGCCCATAATCTGTTCCTTATAGTCGGCTGGGACCGCTGCCCCCTTGGTGCCTCCGCCAAAGCTCATCAGCGTGTCGGGATGGAAATCGCCATCCTCGATCCCGCGTGCGCGCAGAGCCTGCACGATCTGCCAGGCGACGCCATACATGACGCCGATATAGAGCGGGCGATCCCGGCGGCTGACAAGCAGGTCCATCCAGGCGTCGAACTCGCCGGCGCGCGCCTGCTGACGGGCCTCGATCTCCGCCTCGTAGGCGGCGATCTCACCGGGACCGACCTTGCCGGCCGCCAGCAGGCGGCGCAGCTGCGCGGGGCGCATGGCGTCGAAGGCGCGCATCGGATAGTCGCTCAGGCGATGAAATTCGCCGGGCGCGGCCCAGCGCGGGAAATGGACGTTGCAGAATTCGATCATCTTATGGGTGCCGCGCGGCGGCATCATGGTGAAGACCGAGCGGCCATGATCGGGGGCATAGGCCGGTGTCGACAGGTCGGCCGCGGCCAGACAGGCGGCGAGCGACAGGTCGCGGTCCTGCGTCGACTGATTTAGGAAAGAGGATTTGCCCGACGTCCCGCTCGACGCGAAGACATGGTGGCCCGCCGCCCTGGCGCGATCCAGCCATTCGTCGATGTCGCGCACGTCCGCAACGTCGATATTGTCGGTGGCATGGCTGCTCAGCGTACCGAGCCACATGTTCATATGCTTCCACTGGCCATTGTCGACGAACGCTTCGGGATAGCTCTTATAATTGGTGTGGGCGAACAGGAGCGGGACGAGATCGGCCAGGCTGTCGATCCTGCCGATGCCAGCTTCCTTCGCCCGCTTGTCGAGCACCCTGATCTGCTGGCGGCGCTCAGCGAAGCGCTCGCGCGCCGCTTCCAGTTGCAGGTCGGCCAGATTGTCCGGGGCGTTACGGAACGGATCGGGCGACCGGGCAAGGGCGATCAATTCGTCAACGGCGCTCATCAGTGAAAACTCCTCTCAGCTTTGCCGGGAAGTATAGGCGACGCCCGATATTTGGCCGCTCGATTCACTGTTATGGGGAGGACATACTATTCTCAGCATGACCTTTCCGCCCGATGGCGTGCCGATCCCTCCATCAAAATCCAATGGCTATCTTTCGGCAGGGCAGAAGGGGGCCGCCTCGCGCCATGATGCCCGCGCAACACAGGAGCAGGGGGTGACATGCCCGGTCCACTGGACGAAGCATTGGCGTTTTTTCGGGAAAGCAGCGGCTCGCGCGACGACATGCTGTCCGCCATGGAGCGCCGGTTTACGGCGGATACGCGTTGGGAAAATGTCGGCGTGGCGACGACTGTCGGGATCGATCAGGCGAGGCAGTTCGTCGAGGGCTTTTTGGGCCGGATTCCTTTCGAACGCTGCGAGGTCGTGGTCCATCATGCGGCGGCCGCTGGCAACGTGGTCCTGACCGAGCGCAGCGATATTTTCTACGGACCGGATGGGCAGGAAATGCTCTCGCTGCGGCTGATGGGTGCGCTGGAAATGGATGGGTCCCATATCGTCGCCTGGCGTGACTATTTCGACACAAGCGGCTTTTAAAGGGGGATGGGGATGACCGATCGCAAGGCTGTCTGGGCGCAGATCGTCCCGATGCCGGGCGCCGATCTGTCGGCGCTGGCACAGAGCTACGAAGCGGCGGGCGTGGAAGGGGTGTGGGCGCCCCAGATGTTCGGCGCGCCCTTTACGACGCTGGCTACCGTCGCCCCGGCTACGCAGCGCATCAAGCTGGGGACCGGCATCGCGCTGGCGTTCGTGCGCAGTCCGCTGGAAACCGCCTGCAGCGCCATCGACCTGGACCTCATCAGCAACGGCCGGGTGGTGCTGGGACTGGGATCCAGCGCGCAGAGCCAGATCGAGGGATCGTTCGGCAGCGCCTATGGCAAGCCGCTCGCCCATATGCGTGAGATCGTGGGCATGATCCGCGCCATCGTCGCACGCGGGCATACGGGCGAACTCACCGAACTGGCGGGCGACTATCATCGTCTCGACCTTTCGCACTTCCGCCTGCTGCACAAGCCGGTGCGCGGCGACATTCCCATCGTTCTGCCGGCGGTGTTTCAGAAGGCCTGCGCACAGGCGGCGGAAATCGCCGACGGGCTGCTCGGGCACCCACTGTGGAACGATGCCTGGATCGAGCGGGAAGTGGCCGCTCAAATCAAGGCCGGGCTGGATCGGGCCAGGCGGGCGCGCAAGGACTTCTCGCTCAACATCTCGATATTCACGGCGATTTCGGATGACAGGCGCGAAGCGATCGAAGATTGTCGGGGGACCGTGGCCTATTACAGCCAGTCACCCCAATATCTGCGCTATTTCGAGGAAATCGGTTTCGGCCGCGAGGCATCGGCGATCCAGGCCGCCTTCGCGCAGGGCGACATGGCGGGTATGGCGGCGGCCTGCTCCGACGAAATGGTGGAGAGCATCGCCGTGGTTGGAACGGTTGATGAGGTGCGCAGCCGGGTTGCCCGGCGCGCCGCCCTGGCCGACGCGATTACGCCGGTGATCCCTCATTATGGCCTGTCGCCCGAAAAAAGCGCGATCTACACGCAGCGCATCGCGGAGACATTTTATGGCTGATCCCGCCGCTGCCTCCAGCAGGGGAAGCGCGGTACAACCGCCATTCGGGTCTGCAACAGGCCAATCTGCAATCCGCGCTTCCCCTGCTGGAGGCAGCGGCGCGGGCCATTGGGGACGGTTCTGTCGGTCCCGTCACCATTGTCGATTATGGCGCGTCGCAAGGACGCAATTCGATGGCGCCGATGGCGACAGCTATCGATCTGGTTCGCGCGCACGACGCGCAGCGGCCGGTGCAGGTCGTGCATACGGATCTGCCCTCGAACGATTTCACCTCGCTGTTCGGCCTGCTGGACCGGGATCCGGCCAGCTATCTGAATGGCCGACAGGGCGTCTTTCCATCCGCGATCGGCCGATCCTATTTCGATGCGATATTGCCGCCCGGCAGCGTCGACCTGGGCTGGTCCTCCAACGCGCTGCACTGGATGAGCCGCAATCCGGTCGATGTCGCGGATCATGGCTGGGCGATCTTCAGTCGGTCCGCGCAGGCGCGTGCCGCCGTCGAGGCCGTGCTGGCGGAGGATTGGCTGGCCTTCCTGAAGGCGCGCGCTGTCGAATTGCGGCCGGGAGGACGCCTGATCTGTCAGTTCATGGGCAGGGGACCCGACAGCCACGGCTTCGAATGGATGGCCGGAAATTTCTGGCAGTCGATCGTCGACATGGAAGGCGAAGGCCTGCTCAACGCCGAGGAGACGCTAAGGATGACGGCGCCCTCCGCGGGGCGTTCGCCCGATCAGATACAAGCGCCTTTCGATGCCGGCCTGGTGCCCGAACTGGAACTGGAGCATCTCGCCGCGATCCCGTCCCCTGATCCCTATTGGGATGCTTATCAGCTATCCGGCGATGCGGCCGAACTGGGGCGGCTGTGGGCAGCCATGATGGGTGCGGCCAACGGCCCCAACTTCCTGACGCGGGTCGATGCGTCCCGCGACCGGGACGCGTTGTTGGCCAGTCTGGTGCAGCGGGTCGCGACCCGTGTCGAGGCCGATCCTCAGCGCAGCCGTGCCTTTATCCTGATCCTGTCGATCCGGAAGGCGGTTTGAAGCGCGAAGGGCGCTTATCGAAGCGGCGGGATCGCCAAAGAGCCAATGAATCATAAGGGAGAGGACGCCACATGACCCGCCTTGCCGACAAAATCTGCATCATCACCGGCAGCGGGAGCGGCATCGGACGCGCCAGCGCGCTGATGTTCGCGCGAGAAGGCGCGACGGTGATCGTCGCGGATATTCGCGCCGAAGCTGCCGAGATGACCGCGCAGGCCGTTGTCGATGCCGGCGGATCAGCGCGCGCGATGACCGTCGATGTCGGTGAACAGGCCGATCTGGAGAAGATGGTCAGCCAGACGATCGCCGACTTCGGTCGCATCGACGTGCTCTTCAACAATGCCCTGTACGTCAATCAGGACCACGCCATGCGCGACATGGATTTCCTGACCTTCGACCCCGCCATATTCCTCGCCAATCTGAGGGTGAATGTATTGGGCGCGGTTCTGGCGAGCAAACTCGCCATTCCGCATATGCTGGAGCGCGGCGCGGGGTCGATCATTTCCACCTCTTCGGGCAGTTCCATGGGCGGGGATATCACAGCCTATAGCTATGGATCGTCCAAAGCTGCGCTCAACTGGTTCGTGCAGGCGATCGCCGCCACCTATGGCAAGCGGGGTATCCGCAGCAATGCGATCTTACCCGGTCCGACACAGACGCCGGCCAAGCTGCAATGGTCCACGCCCGAGATGGATCGGCTGTTTCTGGAGGTGCTCAACACGCCCTTCATCGGCGAGCCGGAAGACATCGCCGCCATGGCGCTGTTCCTGGCGTCCGACGAATCCCGTTACGTCAACGGCATGTTGTATCCCGTCGATGGCGGTCAGAGCTGCACCGTGCCGTTCATCAGCGTCACGCGGGCCTTGTCCCCCGGATGAACGGCAAAATAAGGCAGGATGAAATCAGAAAAAAGGAGATGGCATGAATGATTTGTGATCGGCCTTGGTGCTCGGCGTCGTGGCGT
>NZ_LSJY01000171.1 GCF_001556865.1 Sphingobium sp. CCH11-B1
GTTCAGTGTTCGTTCTTCAACCTGGCCAAAATCGCAGCTTCGGGCCGACTGGGCCATATAGGCCGGATGCGGGAGAAGGGGTTGCCGGTGCTGGCGCACCAGGAGAGCGCGTTGCGCCGCGCCGGCGAGGCGTTGGACGCGACCCGGCCCCATGCCGCGCGTGACCTTGCCAGCGCGATCGAGCGTGACCCCCGGCTCGCGCGCGACGCGGCGGAGGGGAACACGGGCGGGGCGGCGAAGGCGATGGAGACGGAGCGCCAGGTCCGCATTGACCCCGAGAAGCGCGCGGGCCGCTTTGTGGAGCAGTGGCAGGGCATGAAGGAGGCGCGCGCCAGCATGGAGCGTGCCGGCGATCGTGCCGGCGCGGAGAAGCTGGGGAAGCGCATGGAGAGCATGGCGGGCGGGTTGCACCGCGATCCGCAACTCGAATCCGTGTTGCGGCGTCGCGCCCCCGAGCTGGCGTTGAGCATGGAGCGGGGCCGGTCGATCGGGCAGGAACTGGCGCAGTCGGTCGCGATCGGGCGTGATCGCGAGCGTGGCATGAGCCGGTAAGGGGGATGGGTGGCGGACGAGGACGACAGCCAGGGAGCAGACGCGGCCGAGGCTTTCGAGGCCATGCGTGGCGAGCTGGCGCTGTTGCGCCGCGCCGTGGAGGGCTTGGCGGCCGAGCGCGGCGCGATCGACGTGCCCGATTATACCGAGACGTTGGGGCGGATGCAGCAGGGCGTGGACGCCACGGCCGACCGGATCGCGGTCATCAACGACGTGATCGCCCGGAGTCCGGCGCTGGCGATGACGCCCGAGCAAATGGCGCAGCGGATCGTGGCGGCGGGTAACGCGGCCCGGCGCGAGGATCAGGCAGCGCTCGCCAGGGCGGGCGAGGACAAGGCCCGCGTCATGGCCGAGCTTCGCGCCGTCGCCGGGTCCGCATGGACGCGAGCCGACCAGAAGAATCGGCAGCTATGGTTCGGGCTGGGCGGGGTCGCGATCGGCATCATCGCATGGGCGATAGTGCCCGGCCTGGTCGCGCGCGAGGTCGCGCCGGCGAGCTGGCAATGGCCCGAGCGCATAGCGGCGCGGTCGTTAGACTTGCCGCGTTGGGAGGCGGGGCAGCGCTTGATGCAGAGCGCGAGCCCGACCGCGTTCCGCGCGATCGTCGCCGGCGACAGGATCGTGACGGCCAATCGCGAAACGATCGAGGGGTGCAGCAAGGCCGCGGTTCGAGCGCGCGAGACGGTGCGATGCACGATTAAGGTTGGCGGTAATCACCAGTAGGCGTGCAATTCCGGGCTTCGTAACCGCTACACTTGACGGCGCGGCGGAGAACCGAAGTCAGGGTCTGCGCTGACTCGTTTTGCGACCGTTCCCGCCGGATGGCGATACCAGCCGGGATCGGTAAAATCGCCCCGCGCGATATCGTCGCGCACCTTCACGACCGTGAACATGCCGCCCATTTCCATATTCCCGAACTGGCCCTTGCCGCCCATCATCGGCGTCGTGTTGACCGGACCTTGATGTCCGCCGTCGGTGTGTTCCTGGTGCTCCGCCATGCCGTAGCGCATCATCGGCAGGAAATTTGGCGACACCTTGCGAATCCGCGCCTCTACACCGGATTGATCAACGCCGGTCTGGTTGGGGATGCCGTGGCCCATCGCGTTCATGGTGTGGTGGGCCATATGGCAGTGGAAAGCCCAGTCGCCGGCGACCGCGGTAAACTCGATGTCGCGCATCTGCCCGACCGACACCAGTTCGGTGACCTCCCGCCGCCAGCGCTCGCGCGGCCAGCGCCCGCCATCGGAACCCGTCACCTCGAACTCGACGCCATGAAGGTGGATCGGATGGTTCCACATCGACAGGTTGCCGGCCCGGATGCGCACACGCTCGCCGGTGCGCGCGACGATCGGATCGATCGCCGGGAACATCTTGGAGTTGAAGGTCCACTGGTCGAACTCGACCATGATCGAGGGGTCCGGGCGCCAGGTTCCGGGTTTCAGCGCCCAATTGTGCAAAAGGAAGGCGTAATCGCGATCGACCGGCACGATCTCCCCGCCGCGCGGATGGATGATGAACAGGCCCATCATGCCATAGGCCATCTGGGTCATCTCGTCGGCGTGCGGATGATACATATGCGTGCCGTGCTGGCGCAGCGTGAACTCGTAGACATAGGTTTCGCCGGGCTGAATGTGCGGCTGGGTCATCCCGCCGACGCCATCCATGCCG
>NZ_LSJY01000172.1 GCF_001556865.1 Sphingobium sp. CCH11-B1
AGCAAAACGGCAGCCGTGCTGTCGCTGACAACGCACACCTCGCCGGGCAGATTGCGACGCTGGAAAGCAACCTGCGCCAGCGCCAGGAGGAAATCGAGCAGGCCTGGACCCGTGCGAACGAACTGACAGGTGAACGGGACGAGCTTTATGGTCGGATCGAAGAGTTGCAGAAGGCTCAGGAAGGTTTGCAGACCCGGCTGCAAGAAGCCGACGGATGGGTTTTCAACATTGCAGGCGAACGCCAAGCTCTGGAAAAGCGGTTGGCGGCAGTGCAGTCCGAACTCGAACAGGCCCGCCGTTCCATCATCCGTATGGAAGCGGTTTCCGAGTTCAAGCAACAGCAATTGGACGAGTACATCAGCACTAATCGCCGCGTCCTTGCTGGTGTGTCACGACTACAAGGGCTGGAAATTGAACCCAGTGAATTGCTGCAGACACAGACCAAGCGCCTGCGCGAGGAATGGCGAGATGAAAAGCATCCGCTTGCTCCACTAGCCGTAGTTCTCGAGCAGATCGCTCACTCTATTTCAGATAGGGACATTGCTGATGAAGCCAATTCAGCGACGACGGCGGCGCTTCTAGAACAGAAGACGGCCTTGCATCGTGATATCGAAATGCTCATGGATCGACTTGAGCAGCGGGAGAACGATGCGCGTCAGGCGCAGGAACAGATCGCCGCTCTGAACCAGGCATTGGCCTCGGTACGCGCCGAGGCACTAGAATACCATGGCAAGGCATCGCAGGCATTGGAACAGATCAATATCCTGCAGAGCGATAAAAAGCAGCAGGCCCGCAATTTGCGCGCGGCAGAGGATCGCGCTGGCCGCAAGGAACGCCAGCTTGACTGGATGCGCGAACTCTACCGATTGATCGAACACGGCGATGCAGGGTTGAAGGGTATTCTGCCACCTTCAATGCGTCGACGTTATATAGCGCAGGTGTTGCAAAGGAACAACCACTTCGATGGCGAGGCATACCTAGCCAAGTATGCGGATGTCGCCGAAGTGGGCATGGATCCGCTGCGTCACTATATCCTGCACGGGATGGCAGAAGGTCGCTTTGTGGACGCTCCGTCGCACGGATGATCTACAGGCAGTCGTCGCTCCCCGCATTCTCGGTGTGGAGCGTCGGCGCTTGGACGGCGATGTTTCCATTGGACACGCGACCGACGGCGGGCCCCTTTAGGTCAATCGACTCAAGGGGCCAAGATTAGAGTGCGCTGTATAGGTCTACCGCGCTATTAACGTCGGCATAATCCGTCGCTTGGCCTTGGTTAATGATGACGGCGCGGTTACAGAACTGACGGACCACCTCGGTGCTGTGCGAGGCGAGGATCATTGTACGGTCTTGGCGCTTTTCGAACAATTCGTCCTGGGGCTCTGTTGCAAAGATTGGCGGCAGTCAGAGGTAGGCTGTCGCTCTGCGCCG
>NZ_LSJY01000173.1 GCF_001556865.1 Sphingobium sp. CCH11-B1
TAACCGACCGTGGTGGCCCCAAGGAGGCGGAAGCTGCGCGTGATCCGCGCCGCCCCGGCGGCGACGACAGCGCCCTTCTGCGCGGCGAGCAATTCCAGGCTGCTCGACTGCGCGAGGCGTTGCAACTCGCTTACGTCATCCTCGTGGGCGAGGGGCAGCGGCAGCACGGTGTCGCTTTTCCAATCCGCCTCCGCTCCCCGCAATCCGATCGCATTGTTGAGTTCGAGACGCGCCATCTTGCCGGCGACGGCGGCGCGGGTCGCCTCGATACGCGCCTGGCTGGCGGCGGCCTTTTCGCGGTTGAGCTGCAATTCCGTGATGTTGCCCGCGTCGTAAAAGCGCTGGGCGAGGTCTGCCGAAACCTGCAAGCCATCCGCGACCGCCGCCCGCATCTCGGCAACCTGCTGCGCTCCGACATAGCGATACCACGCCGCCTCGACGTCGAGACTGACGCCCAGGATCGACGCCGCCACCTCGTACCGGGCGCGTTCGTAGTCGAGACGGGCGAGCCGCGCCTTGGCTGGCAAGGTCAACAAATCGACCAGAGGCTCGGCGACGCCGAACACGAATTGCGATCCCGGCCCGCCCGCGAGCGCCAGGCTCGACAGGCTGATGCGCGGATTGGCGACCTGGACGGCGTCGAGAACATCGGCCCGAGCCAGTCCGAGCTCGCCATAAATCTGCTGGAGGCGCGGACTCCTGAGCATGGCAGTCTTGACGGCCAAATCCGCCGTCATCGGTTGGGCGGCGACCGATTGCTGGGCCTGTGTCTCCTGTTCGCCCTGGTCGTTTTGCTCCCAGCCCAGCGACGGCGCGCCGCGATCCGCAAGCAACTTCTCGATCGCCACATGATCCCTGCCCGGATCGAAGGTCGTGCAACCCGCAAGCACGGTCGTCACGGCCAGGATGATGATGCGCGGGGGCATCGGCCTCAGCCGACTGTGCGAGGGATTCACCATGCATTCCGCTGATTGGAAGACGCCATTGAGTAGATTCCCCCCTCGTTCCGAGATGCTGCAACTACATTCGTTATAGGGTCGTGCGGCTGAGCGGAACAGGAAAGTGTCGTAAGGGGCATTATTTCCTTTCAAAAGTCCCATTCGGAATTAGGTTGGCGTAGCGGTCTGAGGCCGCCGTTTGCGACGGCGTCAGGCACGGAGAAGTCGTAGCGGCCGAGGAAATTGATGTGACGCCAAGATATCGGCGAGAGCCGAGCGATATCGGCGGGCAGCGGCGGCGTCCCGGCCTCGCTGAGTTGGCGCACGGTTTCCTGCATGTAGACAGCGTTCCAGTGGACGATGGAGTTGAGGGCCAGACCGAGGACCCCAAGCTGCTCCTCTTGGCCCTGACGCAGAGGGCTTCTGATTTCGCCCCGATCGCCGTGATGGACGCGCCGACCGAGCTTGTGGCGCAATTCCTGCCGGTTGAGCTGAAACAATATTCGTCGCCGGAACGGCCGGTCATCGATGTATCGCAGGATATGCAGCGTCTTGATGATGCGGCCGAGTTCAGACAGGGCCTTGGCCAGCGTTGTTGGGCGGTCTTTGACCTGCAGCATTCGCATGACGCCTGCGGCCTTGAGGTGGCCGAGCTTGAGCGATCCGGCCAAGCGGATAAGGTCGGACCAGTTTTCCCGGATCAGATTGATTTTAACCCTGCCCCAGGCGGTCTGATCGAACGGCCCATAGCTCGCCTGGCGGTCGATACGCCAGAGTTTGGCGTCGCCGATGTCCGCCAGACGGGGGCTGAACCGGTAGCCCAAGAGCCAGAACAGACCGAAAATGGCGTCGGAATAGGCGGCGGTGTCGGTCATGATCTCCAGAGGATCGAGCTCGGTTTCCTGCTCCAGCAGGAGAGCCAGGACGACCAGGCTGTCGCGCAACGTGCCGGGGATGACCGCTCCGGTCAGACCGCTGAACTGATTGGAAATCATGTTGTACCAAGTGACGCCGCGCTCCTGGCCGTAATATTTGGGGTTGGGCCCGGCGTGTATGGCGCTCGACGGAGCGACAAAACGCATGCCGTCGGCGCTGGCCACCTCGCCTGCGCCCCAATGTTGGACGATATCCAGACGACTGTGAGCGGAAACGATCGCGGCGTTGGCCGCGGCGATGGTCTCGGGCCGAATGAAATTCTGACCGACCCAAGAAAGACGGTCGCGACGCAGAGCCGCAAATTCCGGGCGCACGATCGGCTCAAGACCGATGTTGCAGGCGCCGCCGACCAGGGTCGCGCACAGGCTTATCTCGAAGTGCTCGACGGTGGCCTGACGCTCGCTCAGATGCGTAAAGGACTTGGCAAATCCGGTTCGCGCCATGACTTCAAGAAAGATGTCGGGCATTCCGGCCTTCGGCATGCGCGTTTGGACGGCGGCGCGAAGTGCTCGAAGGCTCTCGGGTTCATCAAGCTTGTCGAGGGGCGTGACCACAATCCCCATCTTGTCGGCGACCGTCTCAAAACGCAGGTCCGGATTGTCGCCGGCGCGCGCAACGACATGTCGATATGCCTCGTCGAGAAGGCGGGAGAGACCGTCAATCTCAATGTCGGCTTCCAGAGATCGGCCCAGGGCGCGTGCTACCATCAACCTGGAATTGTGCCAGGACTCGCCCTCGAGCATCCCGCGCCGGGGATCCCCGTATCGGATGCCGGGCTTGGCGAACACATCGCGACGCTTGATCGCCAGACGCCACGCATCGATGATCGCGAAGACATAGGCCTTCGGGTCGCGCATCCTGCCATCGTCATCCAGGACATGTTGCCTCCACGCCTTCGAGACCGCAGCGATCGGTGCGCCGCGCATCTTGACGAGAGAGGACCAGTCGTCCACGCCCTTGAGGTAGCTGATCGCGGCCTTGACGTTTTTGCCACCTGGGGCAGCGTCGGTCTCGATGCGGGTAGCGATTTCAAAGAACAATCGCCGGGCGCTCCGCCATTTTGTTCGCAGTTGATCATAGGGCTTGGTCTCCGCGGGCTTGGCGATCGCCTCCACCTTGGACATGGCGGCCTCGATGTCGGGACGGGGCAACCGCTCGAAGAGCACATCTCGCCATTCATTGAGGGGCAGGGCGTCGTCGGTCAAAACCAACAGACCCATTGCGTGGAGCAGCATCGCGGCGCCATCGAGATCGCGCAGACTGCGCAGGCGGGCCTGTTTGTCGGCGGCTTCAGCCCCTTTCACCAAGTCGGCGAGCAGAGCCTCGGCCAGCTCGGCGGCGTCGTCCTGGGCCGCCGCTTCGAGCGTATGGAAGAGCGCGGCTACGGTCGCGGTTCGACGAGGCTCCTGAAGGGCGGCGATGGCCGAGGGCTTGCCGACGCGCGCTACCCGCGCGAGCCGCTCAAGGGTTGTGGCGGGAACGCCCCGCGGTGGCGCCGGCCGCAGATTGAACGCCCGGACCGCATCGAGCCGATCAAGGTGTCGGAAGAGTTCGGTCGGCATGCGCTTGGAGGGAACGGTCCGGAGCGCGTCCAGGGCGGCGAACGTGGATGTGTCGCCATCGTCAAACAGCGCGGCGATGCGCACGCGCTGGTCATCGCTCAAGCTGGCGACCAGATGGCGCCAAAGCCTGGTCCGCGCACGATCGCGGATCCTGCCAACCAGGCGCTCGACGACCGTGACGCCCGGCAGCAGCACCTTGTTGGCGATCAGCCAGGCCGCAGCTCGATCAATCAGGGGGCCGGGCCGATCGTCGCCGCTCCAGCAAAGGGCGTAGAGCCATCGGGTCAGCCGGAAACGTGCCACCGCGTTGTCGCCAAAGTCCGTGAAGCCGCAGTGCGTCCGGATGAGCGCGAGGTGCCGGATGCGTCGGCTTCCCGCAAAATAGGCGTCCACGTCCGTGCCGGGTTCAAGAGCGAGTTGTTCGATCACGGCCGCCAGGACCGACGCTGGGATCTCGGCGGGCGAGACTGGAAATGCGCCCAGAAACCGGGCGCTCGTCAGCATCACGGCAAAGCCGAGCCGATTGTGGTCGCCGCGCAGAGTTCCAATGAGGTCGCGATCAGTTTGGTCCAGATGGAAATATCGCGCGAGTTGATCGGCCGACGGTTCGCCATCAAAGCGGGCAAAGCCCTGACGCTGGGCGTCAGTGAGGTGACGGGTGGGCATACCGTGCGAAACTTTCAACTTTTGCGAAGGGGACGGCCCATGCCGATAAACAAGGCGAATTTCTTCGCAAAACATATGTGCGAAACAAAATTGTTTTGCAGTAACTTTCGCACAATATCTGGAGCAGTCGCATGAAGCTCGGCTACGCGCGCGTTTCCACCGAGGATCAGAACTTGGAAATCCAGCGCGGTCGGCTCTCGGAGGCGGGCTGTGAAATGATGTTCGAAGAGAAAATATCGGGGGCCGCTCGTGGCCGGCCCGAGCTTGAAAAGCTGATGGGTCACCTGCGCAAAGACGATGTTCTCGTCGTCGCCCGCCTCGATCGTTTGGCGCGATCCACCATCGAACTCCTGCACATCGCGGAACGCATCAAGGAAAAGCAGGCAGGATTACAATCGCTTGATGAACCTTGGGCCGATACCACGTCCCCGTCTGGCGTGATGATCATGACCGTATTCGCTGGGATCGCCCAGTTCGAGCGGACTCTCATATTGAGCCGAACCGAGGAGGGGCGAAAGGCGGCGATGGCGCGCGGTGTGAGCTTCGGACGCCCAAAGAAAATGCGCCCAGATCAGGCGGAGCTCGCTCGCCAACTCGTTCTCGAGGGTAAGTCCATTAGCGCCGTCGCAAGGACCTTCAACGTTCACCCGGCCACCATCTATCGCTGTATCGAGCCAAACAGTGCCTTATGACACTTTCCTGTTCCGCTCAGCCGCACGACCCTTATACGCGGCTCAACCGTTACGCCCTCACGCGCCGCCGATCTTCAGCAATTTCCGATGCAGCAGTGCGTGATCGCCCAACTTGTAACCAAGCGGGCAAAATGCGCGGACTGCCAGCCAGCACATATGCTTTGGCAACAACGCTCAGATTGAAGGACCAAGCCCATGAATCGTTATCTCGCCGCCGCCTTTGCGGGGATCGCCGCTATCGTCGGCATGACCAACGCCCAGGCCGCCACCACAATGTCGGGCGCCGGACATTACGAATGGCGCATCGTCAATCAGCGACCGGGGCCGCGGGCACCGATTGTCGCGCCGCGGCGGGTATGGATATCGTCGACGCCTTCGGAGGTGCAAGCGGCGGCCGACCGTTCGGAGGTTGCGGGACATTTTGAGTGGCGCGTCACCGTTTCGCCGGGACCGCGCGGGACACCGGTCTCCCGCCAAGTCTGGGTGCCGACCCCAACCATGATGGCTCGGGCTGGCGGGGCGGCGATGACGGCTGAACAGGGTCTCTAAGGGGATTTACCCGACAGTTAAAACGTCTGGTAATGTCTTCAATCTCTCGTAAACGAACGATTGCCGGGGACGCTGGTGCAACACGCGTGAGCAGCCGCGCAGCGGCCATTTCGCCTCTCGAAACCGTACCTTGTTTCCTTCTTCGAAATCGGGCTAGTTCGCGTCGAGTTCTCGGAGAACGCCCTTGCTCGTCGGTTACGCCCGTGTTTCCACCAGGGATCAGTCCCCTGCCCTACAAATCGACGCGCTCCATGCGGCCGGGTGCGAACGCGTGTTCACCGAAAAGGCATCGGGCGCGCAGCGCGATCGACCGGAATTGAGGGCCGCGCTAGATTACATCCGCGCCGGTGATTCCCTTGTGGTGTGGAAGCTCGACCGGCTGGCGCGCTCCGTCCGGCAGCTCGTGGAGACGGCCGAAGATCTCGCCAAGCGCGAGATTGGCCTTCGCGTGCTCACCCAGGCCATCGACACCACCAGCCCCGGCGGGCGGCTCGTTTTCCACGTCTTCGCGGCCGTCGCCGAGTTCGAGCGCGAGCTGACGCTAGAGCGCACCCACGCCGGACTTGCCCAGGCGAAGGCGTTGGGGCGACGCGGCGGGCGCAAGCCGGCGATGGGACCGGCGGAGATCAAGCGCGCCAAGGCGATGCTCGCAGACCCGACCATCGCCGTCGAGGAGGTGGCAGCGCAGCTCGGGGTGCAGCCGTCGACGCTCTACCGGCACATACCGGGTGGGCGCAGCTCGGTGGTCGCGCAGGTGTAATGGAGGCCGTCATTGTCGGCCGCGTCTTTCTTCCACCCACCCAACCCTTGGGGCTTGGCCCACGGCCCGGCAGGCAGGCAGGCAGGCAGGGGATCGTCGATCAGGCGAACAGGTCGCCGATCGCGCGCACCCGGAAGGCGTTGCGCCGGCGGCGCCGGCGATGCTCGCCAGCGTCGTGGCGCATATGGCACCGCTGGCAGAGCGCAGCGAGGTTGCGCGGTCGGTTGTCGCCGGGATCGTGGTTCAGGTGCGCGCTGGCGAGCACGACGCGCGTGACCCGCAGCGAGGCGGGCGGGTCGATGCCGGCGAAGCCCGGTTGCGCGCGTGCCAGCTCCATCGGTGCGGGCAGACGGCGAACCCCCCTGCCCTGCCCGTCGCGCCAGCGTGCGGCGTCCTCGTCCCACCACACCCCATCGCCGAGATGCAGCACGTAGCGGCCGTGCGGGCG
>NZ_LSJY01000174.1 GCF_001556865.1 Sphingobium sp. CCH11-B1
GATACAAGATCAACGGCCAAGGCGAACGGTGCGCCAATGAGAAGATTGTGGGCCAGCCAGAAGGGCGCGGCCACGAGAAAGACGATCTTCATCCGCGTCGTTGATCGCTGGGTCCGCGCAATGAAAGAAGATGCACCGCCGCAAGCGGCAAGGCCGGACAGGATTCCATGCCAGGTCGCCACGGTGAGCAACAGCAGCGCGAGCAACGTCGCGCCGTCGAGCGCGAGCTTGGCAACCCGGTCACGAACCACCAGCGCGACGGTGAGCTGCATCAGGGAAAGAACGCATGCGGCCGAAGCGGTAGGCGCGCCGATCAGCGCGAAGTGAAGCGCGAATGCGCCCGCGCCCGCGCCCTGCACCATGAGCGCTCCCCGGCGCGAGGGTAGGAGCGGCCAGCTCACCACGCAGCCGAGACCAACAGCCCCGAATAGGATCGCAGCTAACCCGGTGCTCGCGAGCGTTTGATCGAGGAAAAGCGACATCTATGCTCGCGTCGGGGTTGGTCCGGCTTCCACCGTGAAGGAAGAAGGTTAATGTGACGTTGTCGTCGACCGCTTTCCCATCGCGAGTCCCGGCCACAATGGCATTTGGCTTTTGTTGCGGACTGGTTCATTCTGCGCCTAGGGCGGCGCTCTTCCCCTTGGGTTCCGCCCGTGCTTGGACCAGGACAATGGTGCGTGACGCTTTCAAGCTTCTCGCCATCTCGACGTCGCTCGTGCTTTCTGGCTGCGTCAGTCCGCGAGAAATGGCCGCTCGCCATCGGGCGGCGTGTGCGAG
>NZ_LSJY01000175.1 GCF_001556865.1 Sphingobium sp. CCH11-B1
CTACGCGATCGCACCCACCCCCTGCCCCTCCCGTTAAAAGGGAGGGGGGAGCCATATGATGAACGACAACCTGACCCCAAAAGCCATCGTTGCTGCGCTCGACGCGCATATCATCGGCCAGCAGGACGCCAAGCGCGCCGTCGCGGTCGCGCTGCGCAACCGCTGGCGCCGGCAGCACCTTTCCGCTGACCTGCGTGATGAGGTGACGCCCAAGAATATCCTGATGATCGGCCCAACCGGCTGCGGCAAGACCGAGATCAGCCGCCGGCTCGCGAAACTGGCCGACGCGCCTTTCGTGAAGGTGGAAGCTACCAAGTTCACCGAGGTCGGCTATGTCGGCCGCGACGTCGAGCAGATCGTCCGCGACCTGGTTGAGGAAGCCGTGCGGCTGGAGAAGGACCGCCGCCGCGAAGCCGTGCGCGAAGCCGCGTCCGAAGCCGCAATGTCCCGTCTGCTCGACGCTCTCACCGGAAAGGAAGCGAGTGAGGCGACCCGCCTCTCCTTCCGTCAGCGGATCGAGGGCAACCAGATGAACGATGTCGAGGTGGAGGTGGAGGTTGCCGACAGCCCCTCCACGCCGATGGAAATCCCCGGCATGGGTGGTCAGGTCGGCATGATCAACCTGTCCGACATGATGTCCAAGGCGTTCGGCCAGCAGCAGAAGAAGCGCCGCAAGATGCGGGTTGCCGATGCCTGGGACAAGCTGGTCGAGGAAGAGCAGGACAAGCGACTGGACCAGGATGATGTCGCCCGCGTCGCCATCACCAGTGCCGAACAGAACGGCATTGTCTTTCTGGACGAGATCGACAAGATCGCCGTCAGCGATGTGCGCGGCGGATCTGTAAGCCGCGAAGGGGTGCAGCGCGACCTGCTGCCGCTGATCGAAGGAACCACCGTCGCCACCAAATATGGCCCGCTCAAGACCGACCATATCCTCTTCATCGCGTCAGGCGCATTCCATGTTGCCAAGCCCAGCGACCTGCTGCCCGAGCTTCAGGGCCGCTTGCCGATCCGGGTGGAGCTGAAGGCGCTTACCGAGGAGGATTTCGTCGCGATCCTGTCGGACACGAAGGCGAGCCTTGTCGCGCAATATCGCGCATTGCTGGCGACCGAGGAAGTGACGATCGACCTGACACCCGAAGGCATCCGCGCAGTCGCGAAGATCGCGGCGGAGGTGAATAGCGAGATCGAGAATATCGGCGCGCGCCGCCTACAGACGGTCATGGAAAAGCTGCTGGAGGATGTGAGCTTCGACGCGGAGGACCGCCGCGGCGAGACGCTGACGATCGACGCCGCTTATGTCGAGAAGCAACTGAGCGCGGTGGCGCGGGATACCGACCTCAGCAAATATGTGCTGTAACTAAATCCGTTCGCATCGAGCGTAGTCGAGAAGCCCTTGCGGGACATATTTCGACTAGGCTCGATGCGAACGACGCTAATTCAGTAGCTCCGCCCCACCAGCACCCGCTCGACCGCTGGAGCGCCGGTGAACACGCAAGTCCCGTCCGCCACCGGCGCGTCGAGCGGTACGTTGCGCAGCGTCAGCTTCTCGCCCTTCAGCCACTGCACGACCTTGTCCAATGCCTCGCCGGTCGGCTTGCTCCACTGGACCAGCGCCCAGCCGGGCTTGTCGCTCGCCTTGAAGTGCGCCTTCAGCGCGTCGATGTCGGTGATGGACGCGTCGATATTGCTGTCAAGGCGCGCCTTGGCGTCCGCAAACAAAGCCGCCTGGATATCCGCCAGCATCGCCGCCGCGCCTTCTGCAAATTCGCCTTTCGCCACGATCCGGCTGTCGAGCTTGCCATCCTCGCGATAGAGGCGGTCGCGGCGGATGACCGAAACGTCGCGTCCCCCGACTTCGATCACAATCGGCGCGCCCTTCTTGATCCAGCCCCAGCGCTTGTTCGCCGCCTTGGCCGGCCGCTTGTCCAGCAACGCACGAACCGGTTCGCGGAAGGCGTCCAGTTCATTCAACGCGGCAACCAGTTCGCCGCAATAATCGAGGATTGCCTGATCTTCGTCCGTGTCGCGCAGCATCGGCACAACGACGATCTGGTAAGGCGCGACGCGCGGCGGCACGCGCAGGCCGTCATCGTCACCATGCACCATGATGAGCCCGCCGATCATGCGGGTCGAGACGCCCCAGCTGGTCGTCTGCGCCAGCTCCTGTTGACCCTCCGCGTTCTGGAAGCGGATATTCTGGGCGGAGGAGAATGTCGTTCCCAGGAAATGCGACGTGCCGGCCTGCAAAGCCTTGCCGTCCTGCATCATCGCCTCGATAGAATAGGTGGCAACCGCGCCGGGGAAACGCTCATTCTCCGGCTTCTCGCCCGCGACCACCGGCAGCGCGATGCAATCCTCGGCAAAGCTGCGATAGACTTCCAGCATCTTGAGCGTTTCGTCCATCGCTTCGTCCACCGTGGCATGGGCAGTATGCCCTTCCTGCCACAGGAATTCGGCGGTGCGCAGGAACATGCGCGTGCGCATTTCCCAGCGAACGACGTTCGCCCACTGGTTGATGAGCACGGGCAGGTCGCGCCAGCTCTGCACCCAGCGGCTGAACGCCGCGCCGATGACGGTTTCTGACGTGGGTCGCACGACCAGCGGCTCTTCCAGCTTCGCATCGGGATCGGGCACCAACCGCCCGTCCTTCTGGATCAGCCGGTGATGCGTGACGACCGCCATTTCCTTGGCAAAGCCGTCGACATGCTCGGCTTCCTTCTCGAAATAGCTGAGCGGGATGAACAACGGGAAGTAGCAATTCTCATGGCCGGTCGCCTTGATGCGATCGTCCAGCAGCTTCTGGATGCGTTCCCAGATGCCATAACCCCAGGGACGGATCACCATGCAGCCGCGCACGCCGCTTTCTTCAGCCATGTCGGCTTCGGATATGACGGCCTGGTACCAGGCGGCAAAGTCCTGAGCACGGGTGACGGGCAGCGCGTTTTTCACGGGACGGAAACCTTGAACCTGAGACAAAAAAGATGGCGCGCCATAGGACAGACGCGCCACCTGTGTCGACCCTTAGAAAGGGAGAGCGGTCAGCTCAGCTTGTCGATCTTCGCGTTGAGCGCGGCGAGTTGGGCCTTCAGATCCTTGATTTCGTCGTCCTTGCTGCCCTCGGCCGCCGCAGCGGGTGGCGTCATGCCGGGCATTCCCGGCACGCCATTGCCGAAGGCGCTGGCCGCGGCCTCGAACATCTGCATGTTGCGCTTGGCGATCTCGGCCAGTGGGCCGCCGCCGAACGCGCCCTTCATCGCTTCCTGAAACTGCTGCTGGTTCTTGCGGAAGGCGTCCATCGACGCTTCCAGATACTGCGGCACCATCGATTGCATCGAATCGCCGTACATGGCGATCAACTGGCGCAGGAAGTTCACCGGCAACATGTTCTTGCCCCGCTGTTCCTCTTCCATGATGATCTGCGTCAGGACATTGTGCGTGATGTCCTCGCCCGTCTTGGCGTCAACGACCACGAACTCGCGCCCCTCGCGAGTCATTTGCGACAGAAGGTCCAGCGTGATGTAGCTCGATGTTTCGGTATTATAGAGCCGCCTGTTGGCGTATTTCTTGATAACGACCGGTTCTGATTCATTGGCGGTCTTGGATTTGGCCATGGATTCCTCTCCCACACCTGCAAATGCCGCAATAGCACAGGGTGTTACTGCACCGCAACATGGCCCACGGCCTTTACTCCTTTTTCTCAATATTTTGTGGCGCGAAACGGAGTCCGACCCCGAACTTCGACGCCGCGCCCTCGGCGGATTGCGCCGGTATCAGGATGCCGGGCGCCCGACGCCTCCTCCTCCAGCGCCTTGCTTTGCAGCGGCGGGACGGGCGAGGCTGCTGCATTATGGGTCGGGAAACGATCGCGCGCCCGTGGTTTTCGTTCCCTCGCTCATCAACCCGCCTGCGGTACTCGACCTCTCCGAAAGCCGATCCATGCTGCGCCATATCGCCGCAGCAGGACATGACGCGTATCTCGTCGACTGGGGATCGCCGGACCCGACCGACGCCGGGTTGGGGCTGGCAGGCCATGTTGCCGATCGCCTGATGCCGTTGCTCGCCACCCTGCCCCGCCCGCCTATCCTGGTCGGCTATTGCCTGGGTGGCAGCCTGGTACTCGGGGCGGCGGCGCTGCGCGCATGTCCGGCGGTGGCGACGATCGCGGCACCGTGGCGGTTCGGTGCCTATTCGGCCGCCGATCGGGACATGATCGCGAAGCTGTGGAAAGACGCGCGCCCCATTTGCGAACGGTTGGGCTATGTACCCATGGAAGTGCTGCAGTCGGGCTTCTGGGCCATGGACCCCGAGCGCACGATCCGCAAATATGCCGCTTTCGCCGACGCGGAAGCCGGTTCCGACGCAGAGCGGGCGTTCATGGCGGTGGAGGATTGGGCCAACGGCGGAGCGCCCCTGACCTATGCCGCGGGGCGCGATTTGTTCGAAGACTTTTACGGCAGCGACGTCACCGGAAGGACGGTATGGCGCATCGGCGGGGTGACGGTTGATCCGTCGCGGCTGTCATGCCCCACCCTCTCCATCGTCTCGACCAGCGACCGGATCGTCCCAGCCGCCGCCGGCCCCGCCCTTGGGCAAGAGCATAGCCTGTCCCTTGGCCATGTGGGCATGATGGTGGGAGGGCGAGCCTGCGAAGCGTTGTGGAACCCGCTGTCCCTTTGGCTTTCCAGCCATGGCGGCTGATGCTATGTGCGCCTGCGAAGAATAGGCCATTATCAAGAGGATCAAGGCTTTGTCAGATATCGTCATCACCGCCGCCAAGCGGACACCGGTCGGCAGCTTCCTGGGTGCTTTCGCTTCGACTCCGGCTCAACTGCTGGGGCAGACCGCCATCGTCGCGGCGCTGGAGCAGGCTGGCGTGGCGGCTGACGAAGTGGACGAAGTGATCCTGGGCCATGTCCTGACCGCAGGCCTTGGCCAGAACCCGGCGCGGCAGTCGGCGGTCGGCGCAGGCATTCCGGTCGATCGCACCGCCTTCGCGATCAACCAGGTCTGCGGCTCGGGCCTTCGCGCCGTGGCGCTTGCGGCGCAGGCGATCGCGACCGGCGACGCGCGGATCATGGTGGCAGGCGGGCAGGAGAATATGTCGCTCGCCCCCCACGCCCAATTCCTGCGCGGCGGGCAGAAGATGGGGAATGTCAGCCTGGTCGACACGATGATCGTGGATGGGCTGACCGACGCTTTCAACGCATATCATATGGGCATCACCGCCGAAAACCTGGCCGAGAAATATCAGATCAGCCGGGAGGCGCAGGACGCATTCGCCGTCGCCAGCCAGAACAAGGCGTCGGCCGCGCGCGCTTCGGGCCGCTTCAAGGATGAGATTGCCCCGGTCACGGTGAAGGGGCGCAAGGGCGATACGATCGTCGATACGGACGAATATATTCGCGACGGCGCAACGATCGAGGCGATGCAGGGCCTGAAACCCGCCTTCAAGAAGGACGGCACCGTCACCGCCGGCAATGCCAGCGGCCTGAATGATGGCGCGGCAGCGCTGGTGCTGATGACCGCCGACGACGCAGCCAAGCGCGGCGCTTCTGTACTGGGCCGCATCGCCGGTTTCGCGACCTGCGGCGTCGATCCGTCGATCATGGGCATCGGCCCGGCGCCCGCCAGCCGCAAGGCGCTGGCCAAGGCGGGCTGGTCAGTGGCCGACCTCGACCTTATCGAAGCCAACGAGGCGTTCGCCGCACAGGCGCTGTCGGTGGGACAGGAGCTGGGGTGGGATTCTGAAAAGGTCAACGTCAATGGCGGCGCAATCGCGATCGGCCATCCCATCGGCGCGTCCGGCGCTCGGGTGCTCACCACCCTCTTGTATGAAATGGCCAAACGCGACGCGAAGAAGGGCCTCGCGACCCTCTGCATCGGCGGCGGCATGGGCGTCGCCATGTGCATCGAGCGCTGAGCCCGGCAAACATAAGGTGCGTAAAGCCGTCAGTCGAACGACTGGCGGCTTTTTCCATGTCTATTTCGAGCGCCGGCATCGCTCCGAGCAATAGACGACATTCTCCCAGTCCCGCGCCCATTTCTTTCGCCATGTGAAGGGCCGCTGGCATGCCGGGCAGGTTTTGGTCGGCAATCCTCCCTTGGGCACGCCGTTGGGCATCAGGCCCAGACCCGATCATAGCGCGGACCAAGTCCGGTCAGCAGCTCATATTGCGACAGGCCCGACGCGGCGGACGCTTCCCGCAAGTCATAGGCGATGTCGAGCCAGTCGCCCTCCGCCAGGTCCGGCGCATCGTTGACGTCCACAGCCACCAGGTCCATCGACACCCGACCGAGCACCGGCAGCCGGGTGGCGCCCGCCATGGCAGCGCCGCGCCCGGAAAAACCGCGAAGATAGCCGTCCGCATAGCCAAGGTTCAGGATCGCGACCTCATGATCCCGCGTCGCTGTGAAGGTCGCATTATAGCCGATACTGTCTCCGGCGATCAGGCGGCGTCGCTGCAGGATCTGAGCCTGCGGCGTCACGACCGGACGGATATGGTCCGCCGCCTCGTCCACAGGCACGCCGCCATAAAGGGCAAGACCCGGACGGGTCAGGTCGAAATGATAGGCGTCACCCCGGCAGATGCCGGCGCTGTTCGCGAGGCTGTACCGCTGCGCTGGCACTGCGTCGCGGATGCTTGCGAACCTGTCCCGCTGAAGGCGGTTGAGATCGACATCCTCGTCCGCGGAGGCCAGATGGCTCATCAGCGTCCGGATATCGAGGCCCTGAAGCTGCGCGGCGAAATCGCTTCGCCAGTCAAGACCCAGCCGGTTCATGCCGGTGTCGATCATGACGTCGCAGGCGCCGCCACCCGCCTCTCCCCAGCGGGCAATCTGTTCCGGCGTGCAGAGCACCGGCCGCGCGCGGGAGGCAAGCGCTTGTGCCATGTCCTCGCGCCGCACGCCGTGCAGCACAGACAGGTTCACGCCCGGTTCCAGTGACGGCTCCAACGCCGCAGCCTCACCCCAGTTGGATACGAAAAAGTCGCGGCATCCCGCGCGCGTCAACCGCGCCATCACGCCGCGAGCCCCCAGCCCGTAACCGTTCGCCTTGATCGCCGCGCCGCAGGCGGCCGAGCCGCTCCTGCCGGCCAGCCAGCGCCAGTTGGCAACAAGCGCGTCGCCATCCAGGCGCAGGCGCAGCGGAGCGACATGGTCTTGCATCATCCGCCCGATAGCGGTCCCGTCCTCAGGCGTCGAGGGGGCGATCCTTCGTTTCCGGCAAGGCGACGAGGCAGGTGACGAGCGCGAGCGCCACCACCGCCAATGTGTACCAGAGCCCGGCATAGGGATCGCCCGTGCGCGCGACCAGATATTGACTGATGAGCGGAAGGAAGCCGCCGAAATAGCCTGTGCCAAGATGATAGGGAATGGACAGCGACGAATAGCGGATGCGTGCGGGGAAATATTCCGACAGCAGCGCGGCCACCGGGCCGTAGGTCGCGCCCGAAAGTGTCCAGAGCAGGAGCATCGCGCCGAAAATCATCAGGGCACGGGGCCAGTCCGGCGTCACCGTGCCGGTCGGATAGCCTGCCCCCGCCAGCGCCGTGTCCAGGCCTGTCGGGCTGAGGTCCGTAACCGCGCTGCCGCCAATCGCCACAGATGGCGCGGTGCCGACCTGCTTTTCGTAAGGTACGCCGCGCTTCGAGAAATGATCGAGCAGCTTGCCGCAAGCCGTAGGCTGGACCTTCGCGAACGGGTCGAACCTGCAGTCGGGTCCGCTTACCACCACCGGCGCGCGCCTTGCCGCCTCTTCCAGCGCCGGGTTGGCGGTGCTGCCCATGAAATGGTAGACCGGCAGCGCCAGCAGCAGCACCAGCGCATAGCCGATGACGATCGGCCTTTTTCGTCCAACCCTGTCCGACAGCCAGCCGAAGAAAATGAAACTGCCCATGCCGACGAAGGCGCTGCCGCCGACCAGCAGTTGCGCCATGCCGGGGGCGACGTGGAGACCGCTTTGCAGGAAGTAGAGTGCCTGGAACATGACGGTATAGGCGATGGCGGTGAAGCCGGCCGCGATACCGATCATCGCGACGATCATGCGCTTGCCGTTGCCCGGGTGCGTGAAGGCTTCCTTCAGCGGGTTTTGCGCCTGCGCGCCCGCCGCCTTCATCGCAGTGAAAACGGGGCTTTCCCGCAGCATCAGCCGCATCCAGAGCGATATGGCGAGCAGCGCCAGCGATACGATGAACGGGATGCGCCATCCCCAGGCATCCCATATCGCCGGACCGACGATCCATTGTGTCGCCACGACCACGATCAGCGACAATATGAAGCCGCCGATCACGCCGGCCTGGATGAAGCTGGTATAGAAGCCGCGCTTCCCTGTGGGTGCATGTTCCGCGACATAGATGGCCGCGCCGCCATATTCGCCGCCCAGCGCAAGGCCCTGCGCGATCCGAAGGAGGATCAGGATGATCGGCGCCGCCAGGCCGATGCTGGCGGCGGAGGGCGTCAGGCCGACGCCGGCGGTCGCCGCGCCCATCAGGACGATGGTGGCGAGGAATGTATATTTGCGCCCCAGCCGATCGCCCAGATAGCCGAACAGCACGGCGCCGAGCGGCCGGAAGGCGAAGCCGATGGCGAAACCCGCCAGCGTGTAGAGCAACTCTACAGTAGGATTGTCGGTGGGAAAGAAGGTCCGCCCGATGATCGGCGCGAGTACGCCGTAGATGTAGAAATCATACCATTCGAACACTGTGCCGAGCGCGGACGCGGTGATGACCAACCGGTCGCGCCGCGCGTCCATCACATATCCTGCCCCCACCGCTTCGCGCATTGCATCCTCTTAACTTCGCATATTTCCCGCCAATTCTGACATTTCGATGCGGGTGTTGGAAATAAAATATCCAATCGATCCGTTTTCGATAATCGTCCGGCACCAAAGATGCCATGGGCGGCCGGCCATAGGACAGGCGGCTAGAAGAGGCGCGCGCCGTTGGGCACGGGCTTGTCCGGCGCGAAGAGCGTCACCGCGCCCGTTTCGTCCGCGAACCCCAGCGTCAGCACTTCCGACAGGAACTTGCCGATCTGGCGCGGCGGGAAGTTGACCACCGCTGCCACCTGCCGCCCCGGCAGGTCCGCCAGCGCATGATTTTCAGTGATCTGGGCACTGGATTTCTTGTGTCCAATGCCCGGACCGAAGTCGATCAGCAGCTTGTAGGCGGGCTTGCGCGCTTCGGGGTAAGGTTCGGCGGAAACAATCGTGCCGACCCGGATGTCGACCTTCAGGAAATCGTCGAAGCTGATCGTGTCGGCCGCAGGCGCGGCAGGATCATGGGCCAGGTGCATGATCCCTTCCTAGCCGATCAGGTTGAGCGAAGTCGAGGCGGAGTCGCACAAAGAGCGCCCCGACTTCGCTCTAAGCGAACTGGGCGTCCGCTTATTCCAGCTCCAATATGACCGCATCGACGGCCAGGCTTTCGCCCTGCGCCGCAGACACGCTCTTGACGATGCCGGCTTTCCCCGCGCGCAGGATATTCTCCATCTTCATCGCTTCGATCACCGCCAGCGGCTGCCCGACCTCGACCTTGTCGCCCTGCTTGACGTTGAGCGCGACCAGCAGGCCGGGCATCGGGCAGATGAGAAAGCGCGACAGGTCGGGCGGCACCTTGTCGATCATGTGCGCGGCAAAGGGCGCGGCATGGGCCGGCAGGACACGCAGCTTGTGGCTCGCTCCATGCGCGGTCAGGACGAAGCCGGAGCGGACGGGGGCGATCCGCACCGCCAGGATGTCATCGCCGAACTCCGCCTCGATCAGCCGGTCGCCCGGCGTATATTCCAGCGCCATGTCGATCGCGTCGCCATCAACGGTCACATCGTCGCCGTCGATCACGACATCGTGGATCGCGTCTCCGATTTTCACCTGCCATCCGGTCGGCGGAGCGAGCCGCTTGCCAAGCTGCCCCTCGATCCGCCGCGCCCGATCCGCCTGCGCCATGGCTGCGAACGCGCCGATGGCGGACAGGCGTTTCAGCAGCTCGGCCGAAGCCGGCGCGCCGTGGAATCCTTCGGGATATTCTTCCGCGATGAAGCCGGTGGTGATGTTGCCGGAACGGAACCGCTCATGCTGCATCAGCGCGGACACGAAATCGATATTGTGACCTGGCCCCTCTATCTCGAACCGGTCCAGCGCCTCGATCTGCTTGTCGATGGCCTGAAGACGCGTCGGCGCCCATGTCACCAGCTTGGCGATCATCGGATCGTAGAACATCGAAACTTCGCCACCCTCCGCGACGCCATCGTCCACCCGCACCTTTGCGCCGGTCTCGTCGGTGCCCGTTTCAGGCGGATTATAGCGGATGAGGCGGCCGGTCGAGGGCAGGAAGCCGCGATAGGGATCTTCGGCATAGACGCGGTTCTCGATCGCCCAGCCGTTGATCTTCACATCGTCCTGGGTGAAGGCGAGCTTCTCGCCATTGGCGACGCGGATCATCTGCTCGACCAGATCGACGCCGGTGATCTCCTCGGTCACCGGATGCTCGACCTGAAGCCGGGTGTTCATTTCCAGGAAGTAGAAGCCGTCGCCGGTCTTGTCCTCGCCGCTGACGATCAGTTCGACCGTGCCGGCGCTGAAATAGCCGACCGCTCGGGCCAGGGCGACGCACTGTTCGCCCATCTTCTGGCGCATTTCAGGGGACACGAATGGCGACGGCGCTTCCTCGACCACCTTCTGGTGGCGGCGCTGGATCGAACATTCGCGTTCGTTCAAATAGACGATATTGCCATGCTGGTCGCCCAGTATCTGGATTTCGATGTGGCGCGGGCTTTCGATGAACTTTTCGATGAAGACGCGGTCGTCGCCGAAGCTGGCCAGCCCTTCGCGCTTGGTCGCCTCGAAGCCTTCGCGGACGTCCTGCTCGCTATAGGCGAGGCGCATACCCTTGCCGCCGCCGCCGGCCGAGGCCTTCATCATCACCGGATAGCCGATCTCGTTGGAGATTTTGACGGCATGTTCGGTGTCGTCGATCACGCCGACATAGCCGGGCACGACGTTGACGCCGGCTTCCTTGGCGAGCTTCTTGGACTCGATCTTGTCGCCCATGGCGGCGATCGCGTTGGCCGGAGGGCCGACGAAGATGATCCCCTCGGCATCGAGCGCCTTGCGGAAGGATTCGCGTTCGGAGAGGAAGCCGTAGCCAGGATGCACCGCGTCGGCGCCCGTTTTTTTGCAGGCTTCGATGATCTTGTCGGCGATCAGGTAGGACTGGGCTGCGGGCGACGGGCCGATATGCACGGCCTCGTCCGCCATTAGCACATGCGGCGCGCGCGCGTCGGCATCGGAATAGACCGCGACGGTGGCGATGCCCATCTTCTTGGCCGTGCGCATGACACGGCACGCAATTTCGCCACGGTTCGCGATCAGGATCTTGGTGATTGGCATTTGAACCCCAACTTAGTCAAAATCTACCATCGACCACTCGTACCATTTGGCGAACATCAGGATCGCCAACACGAATAAGCCGACAACGAAAACCAGTGCTGCGAGTTTGTATCGGGCCACTCCCTCACACCTTGAATCCACGGTCACCCTGAACTTGTTTCAGGGTCCAGTCCTCCCCACACGCGGTCGCTTGCGAAGCGCGATGGATGCTGAACAGGTTCAGCATGACGAGTGGAGAGGATGAACCTCAATCAGCCGCCTCCAGATGCCCGTGCGGCTGGGCCATCATCGGCGTCAGGCCGAGCTTACCGAGCAGCATCGCGTCCTTGTCATCCCCCGCATTGGCCGCCGTCAGCAGCTTGTCCCCAGTGAAAATGCTGTTCGCCCCTGCCATGAAGCACAGCGCCTGACACGCCTCGCTCATGCTCTCGCGGCCCGCGCTCAGCCGCACCATCGACCGCGGCATCACGATCCGCGCGACCGCCACGGTCCGCACGAACTCCACCTCGTCGATCTTCGCGAGCGGGGTGTCTTTCAACATGTCACCCAGCACCGTGCCCTCCACCGGAACCAGCGCGTTGATCGGCACGCTTTCGGGATGCGGCATGGTGGCCAGCGCGTGGAGGAAGCCGATGCGGTCGCTGCGCGTCTCGCCCATGCCGACAATGCCGCCGCAGCACACGTTGATGCCGGCGTTACGGACATTCTCCAAGGTCTCGATCCGGTCCTCGAACGTGCGCGTCGTAATGACGTTGGCGTAGTTTTCCGGCGACGTGTCGATATTGTGGTTGTAATAATCGAGGCCGGCATCGGCGAGCTGCCTTGCCTGCCCTTCGTCCAGCATCCCCAGCGTCATGCAGGTTTCCATGCCCATCGCGCGCACGCCCTGCACCATCGCGACCAGCTTTGGCATGTCGCGCTGCTTGGGGTTGCGCCAGGCCGCGCCCATGCAGAACCGGCCGGAGCCATGATCCTTCGCCTGCGCGGCCGCTTGCAGCACGGCCTGCACGTCCATCAGCTTTGTGGCCTTGAGGCCGCTGTCCGCTTCGGTCGATTGCGAGCAGTATCCGCAATCCTCCGGGCAACCGCCGGTCTTGATCGACAGCAGGGTGGAAAGCTGCACCTCATTGCGCGGAAAGTTCGCGCGATGGATCGATTGCGCTTCGAACATCAGGTCATTGAACGGCAGGTCGAACAGTGCGGCGATTTCCTCGCGGGTCCAGTCGGTGCGGGGGGTATTCATCAAGCGGCTTCCTCCAGCCCCGCCGGGGGCATGTTGTGGCCGAGGAGGCGCAGCACGCCGGCGGCGCACTCCACGACATTGGAACCCGGTCCATAAATGCCCTGAACGCCCGCGTCACGGAGGAAGTCATAATCCTGCGGCGGGATCACGCCGCCGGCGATAACCTTGATGTCGCTGCGGCCATGTTCACGCAGCTTCTGGATCAGTTCGGGGATCAGCGTCTTGTGCCCCGCCGCCAGGCTGGACGCGCCCACCACATCGACGCCGCTTTCGAGCGCCAGCACCACCGTTTCCTCCGGCGTCTGGAACAGCGGCCCCGACACCACGTCGAACCCCATGTCGCCAAAGGCGGACGCGATGATGTTGGCGCCTCGATCGTGTCCATCCTGCCCCATCTTCGCAACAAGAAGCTTGGGCTTACGACCGAGGCGCCGTTCGACGGCCTGCACGCCGTCGAGTACCTGTTTCCAGCGACTGTCATCCTGGTAGGGCGCGGCGTAGACGCCCTTCACCGGCGTCGGCTGCGTGCCGTAGCGCTGGAAACTGTCTTCCATGGCGGAGGAGATTTCGCCAAGCGTCGCGCGCGCGCGGGCCGCTTCGACCGCGTGGGCGAGAAGATTATTCTCGACGCTCTGCGGTCCCGCCGCCGCCTTGCGCAACGCCTCCAGTGCCGCCTGGCATGCCGCTTCGTCGCGTTCCGCCTTGACCCGGTTGATGCGCGCGATCTGCGCCTCGCGCACCTTCGTATTGTCGACCTCCAGCGTCTCGAGCAGATCCTCGCTGGCCAGGCGATATTTGTTGACGCCGACGATCACGTCCTCGCCCCGGTCGACGCGCGCCTGCCGCGCCGCCGCCGCCGTCTCGATCATCGCCTTGGGCCAGCCCGCCGCCACGGCCTTCGCCATGCCGCCTTCGGCCTCGACCCGGTCGATGATCTCCTGCGCGGCGTCCACCAGTTGTTGGGTCAGCGCCTCGACATAATAGCTGCCGCCCAGCGGATCGACGACATTGCACATGCCGGTTTCTTCCTGGATCACGATCTGCGTGTTGCGCGCGATGCGGGCGGAAAAGTCGGTGGGGAGCGCAATGGCTTCGTCGAGCGCATTGGTGTGCAGCGACTGGGTGCCGCCCAGCATCGCGGCCATCGCCTCGATCGTGGTGCGCATGACGTTGTTATAGGGGTCCTGCTCGGTCAGCGACACGCCGCTGGTCTGGCAATGGGTGCGCAGCATCTTGGACCGCTCGTCCTGCGCGCCCAGCTTCGTCATGACGCGGTGCCACAGCACGCGGGCGGCGCGCAGCTTGGCGATTTCCATGAAGAAGTTCATGCCGATGGCGAAGAAGAAGGACAGCCGCCCCGCGAACTTATCGATGTCCAGCCCGCTCGCCACGCCATAGCGGACATATTCCGCGCCGTCAGCGATGGTGAAGGCCAGTTCCTGCACCTGCGTCGCGCCGGCTTCCTGCATATGATAGCCGGAAATGGAGATGCTGTTGAACTTGGGCATCTCGCGGGACGTGTAGCCGAAAATATCGCTGATGATCCGCATCGAGGGTTCGGGCGGATAGATATAGGTGTTGCGGACCATGAACTCCTTGAGGATGTCGTTCTGGATAGTGCCGTCGAGCAGCTTGCGCTCGACCCCCTGCTCCTCGCCCGCGACGATGAAGAAGGCCAGGATCGGGATCACCGCGCCGTTCATCGTCATGGAAACCGACATCTGATCGAGCGGAATGCCGTCGAACAGGATCTTCATGTCTTCGATCGTGTCGATCGCGACGCCCGCCTTGCCGACATCGCCGACGACGCGCGGATGGTCGCTGTCATAGCCGCGATGCGTGGCAAGGTCGAAGGCCACCGATAGCCCCTTCTGACCGGCGGCCAGGTTGCGGCGGTAGAAGGCATTGGATTCCTCGGCGGTCGAAAAGCCCGCATATTGGCGAATGGTCCAGGGACGCCCGGCATACATGGACGCGCGGACGCCGCGCGTGAAGGGCGCGAAGCCGGGCAGGCCCGGATCGACCGTCACGTCCTCCGCCGTGTAGAGCGGTTTCACCGTGATCCCTTCCGGGGTCTGCCAGTTCAGGTCCTTGCCCTTCACCTCCTTGGCGGCGGCGGCGGACCACTGGTCCAGCGTTGGCTTCTCGGTCATCAAAGTCCCTTACCCACTTCCCCTCTCCCGCCTGCGGGAGAGGATCCTGTCTCAATGCGCGCCCTTGGGCGTTTCCATGATCTCGGTCAGCACCCCGTTCATGTCCTTGGGGTGGACGAAGAAGATCGGCGTACCGTGCGCGCCGATGCGCGGTTCGCCCAGTATCTTCTTACCCAGCCCCTCGAACCAGGCCTTGGCTTGCATGATGTCGGGTACTTCATAGCACATATGATGCTGCCCCCCCGCGGGGTTCTTGGCGAGGAAGCCATGGATCGGGCTGCTCTCCCCAAGTGGCTCGATCAGCTCGATCTGCGTTCCCGCCGTGCCGCCCTCGCCAGGCGTGTCGACGAAGCACACCTTCACCCCCTGCGCGGGAAGGTCGAACGGCTCGTGCGCCAGCGTCGCGCCCATCACGTCGCGATAATAGGCGAGGCTCGCCTCCAGCGATGGCGTTGCGACGCCGATGTGATTGAGACGCCCGAGCTTCACGCGACCGCCTCGATTACCATGGCGATGCCCTGCCCGCCGCCGATGCACATGGTGACGAGCGCATATCGCCCGCCGGTCCGTCTAAGTTCATAGGCCGCCTTGATCGTCAGGATCGCGCCCGTCGCGCCGATGGGATGTCCCAGCGAAATGCCCGACCCGTTGGGATTGGTCTTTGCCGGATCGAAGCCCAGTTCCTTGGCCACCCCGCACGCCTGCGCGGCAAAGGCCTCGTTGCTTTCGATGACGTCCATCTGGTCCAGGCTCAGCCCCGCGCGCGCCAGCGCCACGGGCACCGCCTTTACCGGCCCGAGCCCCATGACATTGGGCTCGACCCCCGCATGGCCCCAGCCGATGATCTTAGCCAGCGGCTTCAGGCCCTTCTCCGCCACGGCCTTGCCGCTCGCCAGCACGACGGCGCCACCGCCATCATTGATGCCCGACGCATTGCCGGCCGTGACCGTACCGTCCTTTTTGAACACGGGTTTCAGCGCCGCCATCCCCTCGGCCGAAGCGTCGGCGCGGACATGCTCGTCGGTGTCGAACAGGGTGACGCCCTTTCGCGTCTTGATCTCGACCGGGACGATCTGCTCCTTGAAATAGCCCGCCGCGATCGCGGCCGCCGCGCGCCTGTGGCTCTCGACCGCCGCCGCGTCCTGCTCTTCGCGACTGACGCCGCAACGCTCGGCCACATTTTCCGCCGTCACGCCCATATGGATATTCTCGAACGGATCATGCAGCGCGCCGAGCATGGCGTCGATCATCTCGATATTGCCCATCTTCTGCCCGTTGCGCGCAGAGAGCACCATATGCGGCGCATTGGACATGGATTCCGCCCCGCCGGCCACGGCAATATCGTTTTCGCCCAGCGCAATCGCCTGCGCGGCCGACACGATCGCCTGGAGCCCCGATCCGCACAGCCGATTGACGTTCATCGCCGGCGCATCGATCGGGATGCCCGCGTTCACCGCTGCGACGCGGCTCACATAGGCGTCCTTGGGCTGGGTCGGCACCACCGTCCCGATCACGACATTCTGCACGTCGGCAGGTGATATGCCCGCCCGCGCGATCGCTTCCTTGATGACGATCGCGCCAAGCTCCGCCGGCCGCAGCGAAGCCAGCGATCCGCCGAAACTGCCGATCGCGGTCCGCGCCCCGCTGACGATGAAGATGTCATTGCTCATAATGCTCATGCCGCTCCGCTCATGCCCGCTCACAGCGGAATATTGTCATGCTTCTTCCAGGGGTTTTCCAGGCCCTTGTTCCGCAGCTTCCGCAGCCCCAGTGCGATCCGCTTGCGCGTCGAATGCGGCTGGATCACCTCGTCAATGAAGCCCTTGCTCGCCGCCACGAAGGGGTTGGCGAAACGATCCTCATATTCCTTGGTCCGCGTCGCGATCTCTTCAGGCGTCTTGCCGCGAAAGATGATCTCGACCGCGCCCTTCGCCCCCATCACCGCGATTTCGGCGGTCGGCCAGGCATAGTTGAGGTCGCCGCGTAGATGCTTGGAGCTCATCACGTCATAAGCGCCGCCATAGGCCTTGCGCGTAATCACCGTGATCTTGGGCACGGTCGCTTCGGCATAGGCGAAGAGCAGCTTCGCGCCGTGCTTGATGATGCCGTTCAATTCCTGCGCCGTCCCCGGCAGGAAGCCCGGCACGTCCACGAAGGTCACGATGGGGATTTCGAACGCATCGCAGAAGCGCACGAACCGCCCCGCCTTCTTGGACGAATTAATGTCAAGCACGCCCGCCAGCACCATGGGCTGGTTGGCGATGATGCCCACCGTCTTGCCTTCGATCCGACCGAAACCGCAGAGGATATTGCCCGCATGGGCTGGCTGCACCTCGAAAAAATCGCCCTCGTCCACGACCTTGCGGATCAGTTCATGCATGTCATAGGGCTGGTTGGCGTTGGCCGGGATCAGCGTGTCCAGGCTTTCTTCCTGCCTGTCCCAGGCGTCGGCGGTGGGCCGCTCGGGTACGGGTTCGCGATTGGAAGCGGGAAGGAAATCGACGAAATCGCGCACCGCCAGCAGCGCCTCGATATCGTTCTCGAACGCGACGTCCGCAACGCCCGACTTGGTCGTGTGCGTCACCGCACCGCCCAGTTCCTCCTGGGTGACGACTTCGTTGGTGACCGTCTTGACCACATCCGGGCCGGTCACGAACATGAAGCTCGAATCCTTCACCATGAAGATGAAGTCGGTCATCGCCGGCGAATAGACAGCGCCGCCCGCGCATGGCCCCATGATGACGCTGATCTGCGGCACGACGCCTGAAGCCAGGACGTTGCGCTGGAAGATTTCGGCATAGCCGCCCAGCGATGCGACGCCTTCCTGGATGCGCGCGCCGCCGCTGTCGTTGAGGCCGATCACCGGCGCGCCGACCTTCATCGCCATGTCCATGATCTTGCAGATCTTCATCGCGTGCCGTTCCGACACCGCGCCGCCATAGACGGTGAAATCCTGGCTGAACACAAACACCAGCCGTCCGTTGATCGTCCCAGACCCGGTAACGACGCCATCGCCGGGAACATGTTCGGCATCCATGCCGAAATCGACGCAATTATGCTCGACATACATGTCGAGCTCCTCGAAGCTGCCTTCGTCCAGCAGTACGTCCAACCGTTCGCGCGCGGTCAGCTTGCCCTTGGCGTGCTGCGCGTCGATGCGCCGCTGGCCGCCGCCCATGCGCGCGGCTTCTCGCTTCGTTTCAAGCTGTTCGATGATGGCGAGCTTCGACATGATCGCGGCGTCTCCCAAAAACTGTGTGGATGCTCCTTTCAGTCCCCGACAATTTTCGCAAATGCAAATTTGCCAATTTGCAAATCTCAACTTCGCAAAATAGAAGAGGCAGAACATCCATTCTGACCATCCCGGCGAAGGCCGGGGCGGCAATTTGAGGACAACATACCATGGCACGCGGCAACCGCATCTTCGCCGGCCCCCGTTTGCGCCAGCTTCGGCTCGACCATCGCATGGATCAGGCGACGATGGCGCTCGCGCTCGGTATCTCCGTCTCCTACCTCTCCCAACTCGAAAATGACGACCGGCCTTTGACGGCGAAGGTGAAGGCCGCTGTCGCCAGCGCCTTCCCAACCGATTGGGCCAGCTTCGACAGCCGGGAGGAGGAGCAATTGCTGGGGGCCTTCACCTACGCCCTCGCTCATCCCGAACTGCCAGGCGCGCCGATGGAGCCCGAACGCATCGAGAAATTGCACCTGCAATTTCCCGAGTTCGCCGCCCGCTACGTCGACCTCTACAACGCCCATATGCGCGCGAATGAGCGGATCAACATGATCGAGGAGGCGATCGCCAACGATCATGAAGTCCAGGCGCGCCTTCCCTGGGAAGCCGCGCGCGACTGGTTCCACGAAGCGGGCAACTATGTCCACACGCTCGATTGCCTTGCCGAGGAGATGGCCGAGAGCATCACGCATGGGCAGGTGCTGGACGAAGGCATGCTGGTGGAGGCGCTCGCCCGCCGCCATGGTATCGCGACACTGATCGCGGAAACCCCTGACAGCGCGCTGCGCGCCTATCGGGCCGCCGAACGGCAACTCTTCATCAACGCGGCGCTGCCGACCGAAAGCCGCAAGTTCATGCTCGGGCATCAATTGATGATGCTGGAGGGGCAGGCGGTGATCGCCGATGTCGTGGACAAGGCCGCTCTGCCCGTCCCCGGCGCGGACCGGCTGCTGGCGATCGGCCTTGGCAACTATGCGGCCGGCGCGCTGCTGATGCCCTACGCCCCCTTTCGCGAGGCAGCGCGGGCCATGCGGCACGATATAGATCGTCTCGCCCGCACCTTCGGCGTCAGTTTCGAGCAGGCCTGCCATCGCCTGTCGACGCTGCAAAGGCCGGGGTTGCGCGGCATTCCCTTCTTCTTCTGTCGCGTCGACATGGCCGGCAACATCACCAAGCGTCACAGCGCGACCCGCCTGCAATTCGCCCGCTTCGGCGGTGCCTGCCCCCTGTGGAATGTCCATGAAGCCGTCGCCGTCCCCGATCGCATCAATGTACAGCTAGGCGAAACGCCCGACGGCGTCCGCTATGTCTCTATGGCGAAAGGGCTCGTCAAACCGTCCGGCAGCTACAAGCGCACCCCGCGCCGCTTCGCCGTGGTGCTGGGCTGCGAGATCGCCCATGCGGCGAACTTCGTTTATGCCGACGGGCTGCAACTGGAGGTGGAAGGCGCTGCTACGCCCATCGGCATCACCTGCCGCCTTTGCCCCCGCCAAAGCTGCGACCAGCGCGCCTTCCCGCCGGCGGACCGGCCAATCCATGTCGACCCGGACAATCGGCAGATCGTGCCCTATTGGATCGGCTAAGGCTTGGTCCACCCTGTGGAAAGCGGCCCTGTCGCTCGTCTCTTCATGCGCCTAGGGTGACGATATGAGCGACACGGACTGCCTGACGACATGGGAAGACGCGCTGGATCGCGACGGTTATGCGCGCATTCCCGGCGCACGGGCGCGCGATGCTCTGGGCATAGGCGACGCGGATTGGGCGGACTTCGCGCAAAGCTGGAACGATCTGGGGCCTGACCTCTACATGGCCGATGGCGGGCGATATCGCCGCCGCCGCCACGCCGCCTTCGCGCTGGAACAAGGCCATTTCCTCCGCAAGCCGCACCAGCCCCATTATCAGAGCCGCGACTATAATCCGCTCAATGGCGACGTGCAGCGCTGGTTCGATCCAGTCGCCGAAACCACGATGGCTTCACCTGCGATGCAAGCGATATTGCGCTTTGCCGCTGACAGCTTCGATATCGCGCAGCAGGGCCGCTGGCATGTCGAACTGCACCAGTTCCGCATCGAGGCGAAGGCGGGCGAGGGAGGTCGGCCGACGCCCGAAGGCATGCATCGCGATGGCGTGGACCGGGTACTGGTGATGCTGCTCGAGCGGCGTAACGTGCGCGAAGGCGTGACCCGCATAGGCGCGCCCGATGGCCGCCCGCTCGGAGAATTCACCCTCATCGATCCGGCAGACACGATGCTGATCGACGACCGGAGAATCTTGCACGGCGTAACGGAAATCCACCCGGTCGATGCCACCCAACCGGCCTGGCGCGACGCACTGGTCGTGACTTTTACGACTGTCAGCTAAACGGAATTAACCATATTCAGCAACGATTGCGTGGGTCCGATCTGCGATAGCAAAGATATGGAACCGCTCAAGATACTCATAGTCGATGATTCCCTTACCATTCGCGCGATGCTGGAGGAAATCTTGGCGCGTGAGGCGCATTTCGAGATTTGCGGCATGGCATCCAGTGGCGATGAAGCGTTGGCCATGGCCAATCGTTCCCTGCCCGATGTCATCCTCCTGGACCTGGGCCTGCCGGGGATAAATGGCATCGAATTTCTCGATGCGGTTCATGACCATTGGCACAAAATGCATGTGATCGTGGTGTCGTCATCAGCCGTGAAAAACTCGCCCCGGTGTCGGGAAGCGTTCGACCATGGTGCGGAAGCCTGCTTCAACAAGGCACGGATCGTCCAGGCAAGTTCGGAACTTACCGCCCTGATCGAAGAAGTCGCCAAGGAGCGATTCCGTCGCGGCAATCACAAGGGAGACGCGGTCACCCTGCCATCGCGCGCACCCGCCACGACCGAATCCCCCGCGCAAAAATAGCGCCTATTTCAGCAGAACCAGTTCTTCCGCCATGCTTGGATGCAGCGCGACTGTGTCGTCGAAATCCTGTTTGGTGAGTCCTGCCTTCACAGCGATGGCCGCAGCCTGAAGGATCTCCGGCGCGTCCGGGCCGATCATGTGCAGCCCCACGACCCGGTCGGTGGTTGCATCGACAACCATCTTGTAGAGCGCCCGCTCATCCCGCCCGGCCAACACATTCTTCATCGGCCGGAAATCGGATGTATAGATCTTCACCGTGCCCAGCTTGTTGCGCGCCTCCGCCTCGGTCATGCCCACGCCGGCAAGTGGCGGGTGGCTGAACACGGCGGACGGTACGCAGCGATAATCGACCGTGCGGGGATTATTGCCGAACACCGTATCGGCAAAGGCATGGCCCTCGCGGATCGCGACCGGGGTCAGTTGCAGGCGGTCTGTGACGTCGCCCACCGCATAGATGCTCTCGCAACTGGTGCGGCTATGTTCATCGACCTTGATCGCGCCCTTGTCGGTCAGCTCGACCCCGGCATGTTCAAGGCCCAGCCCTTCGCTATGCGGCCGCCGCCCGGTGGCGAACAGCACCACATCCGCCGCCACCGGATCGCCGCTTTCGAACCGGACGCAGAGCGTTCCGTCCTCATTCTTCTCGATCCGCTCCATCTTCGCGTTGAACCGGAAATTGATTCCCTTCGTCATGGAAATTTGCAGCAGCCGGTCACGGATCTGCGCATCATAGCCGCGCAGCAGGTCGCTGCCGCGGTTCACCATCGTCACATGGCTGCCGAGCTGGTGGAAAATGCCGGCAAATTCATTGGCGATATAACCGCCCCCGACGATGACGATGCGCCCCGGACATTCGGGCAGATGGAACACTTCGTTGCTGGTGATGCCAAGTTCGGCGCCGTCGATCTCGGGCAAGACCGGCCAGGCGCCGGTCGCCACCAGGATCACCTTCGCGCTGACGTCGCGTCCGCTCGCCAGCCTGACGCCATGCGGCCCGGTGATCGTAGCGCGCTCGCGGATCACCTCGACCTTGTGATTGTCGAGCGTGTTGCCGTACAGACCCTCCAGCCGGTCCACTTCCGCCAGCACATTGTCGCGCAGCGTCGCCCATTCAAAACCGCATTCGGGCACGTCCCAGCCGAAACGGCGCGCATCCTTCAGATCCTCGGCAAAATGCGCGCCATAGATGAGCAGCTTCTTGGGAACGCAGCCCCGGATGACACAGGTGCCGCCAACGCGATATTCCTCCGCCACCGCGACCTTCGCACCATGCGCCGCCGCCACGCGCGACGCGCGCACGCCGCCCGATCCAGCGCCAATGACGAAAAGGTCGTAATCAAAGTCGCTCATCAAAGGCCTCCGCTTGTGTGAGGCGGATATGGCGGGTGAGGGAGTGAGTTACAAATGGAAACCCACCCCTCTTCCTAAAGGCGAGAAGCCAACGTCATTCGCCCAGCGCCAGCCCGATCAGCGCCATGGTCGACGGGTCGAAGCCGCTGGGGCCATCGGCCTCGATGGACTTGGCGATCTCCTTGCCCAGTTCCACGCCGAACTGGTCGAACGGGTTGATGCCCATCAGCACGGCGTTCGCGAAAACGCGATGTTCGTAGAAGGCGATCAGCGCGCCCAGCGCCTCGGGCGTCACATCATCCAGCAGGATGGTCGTGGAAGGCCGATTGCCTGGATAGGCGCGCGCCGGGTCATCGGCATTGTCCTTGCCGCGCATCAGCGCCGCGCCCTGCGCGAAGCAGTTGACCAGCAACGCCCGGTGGTGCGCCGGATCCAGCGTATTGCCGGGTTCGATCGACGCGATGAACTCGACGGGGGTCAGGATCGTGCCCTGATGCAGCAGCTGGAACACTGCGTGCTGCGCGTCCGTGCCCACGCCGCCCCAGGTGATGGGCGCGGTCGGACCATCCACCGGGGTGCCGTCGCGCTTCACGCTTTTGCCGTTACTCTCCATCTCCAGTTGTTGAAGATAGGAGGGCAGCAGCGCCAGCCGCTCGTCATAAGCGAACAGAGCGCGCGTCTGGCAACCCAGGACGCCGGTATAATATTGATCGACGAAGGCGGCGATCAGCGGCGCATTTTCGGCGGGGGGAGACAGGCGGAAATGCCGATCCATCGCCGCCGCGCCCTCCAGCAGGCTTTCGAACGCATCCCACCCCAGCGCCAGCGCAGCCGGAAAGCCGATCGATGACCAGAGCGAATAGCGGCCGCCCACCGATTCCGCGAAGGGCAGAATGCGCGTCTCGTCCACGCCCCATTCGATTGCCTTGTCCGGCGCCGCTGTCAGCGCGATCACCTTGCCATAGGGATCTTCCACGCCCGCCTCGACCAGCCAGTTGATCGCGCTGGCGGCGTTCAGCATCGTTTCGGTCGTCGTGAAGGTCTTGGACGCGACGGCGATCAGCGTGGCATGGGGGTCGAACCCCTCGATGGCCCGTTCCAAAGCGGTGCCGTCCACATTCGAGACAATCGCCACGTCATAGCGCACGCCGTCGCCGTCCAGCGCGTCCACGATCAGCTTGGGGCCGAGCGCCGATCCGCCGATCCCGATGTGCAGGATATGGCGCACATCGCCCAGCGCGCCTGCTTCGATCGCGTCGATCAGCGCGCGCATCCGCCCGTGCAGCACCTTGGCCCGCCCCACGCTATCAGCATTGCCCTCGCCGCGTTCAGCAGGATGTTCGGCCGCGCGCCCCTCTGTGTTGTTGACGGCAAAGCCCGAGAAAAGCGCATCGCGCTGCCCGGCAAAGCCCTGCTCATCCGCCAGCTTGAGGAATCCGGCCATCACGTCGTCGGTCAGGTGCGTCTTCGACCAATCGAACCGGATCGGGCCCTGCCGCAGCACCAGCTTTTCCAGCCGGTCGGGATCGGTGTCGAAGATGGATTTAAGTTCGGCTTGCGGAAGCGCGGCGATGGCCGCCAGTGCAGGGCTGGTCATGCGAAAAGGAATCCTTTGTGACGTTGGTCGAGATCGACGCTGCACCGGTCGATTCTGTCTCTTCCTAGACAGATTGATCATGCAATGCACCATCCGCCATGCTTGACGCGACCGGAACGACGCCTCAAAAGCCGCAACGAGCCTTTTCCAGGCCGAAAGAAGGACGAAAAGCACCCTCCATGACCGCCAAATCCGAAACGCGGGACTTCCTCTGGTTTCTCGTCAAGCTGGGGCTGTTCGTCTTCATCCTGCGCAGCTTCATCGTCTCGCCCTTCAACATTCCATCGGAATCCATGCAGCCGCGCCTGCTGATCGGCGATTATCTGCTGGTTGCGAAATGGCCCTATGGCTATTCGCGCTACTCCCTGCCGTTCAGCGTGCCGCTCATTCCGGGCCGCGTCCTCGCCGCGACGCCGCAGCGCGGCGACGTGGTGGTGTTCAAGGCGCCGCCGAACCAGAAGAACGACTATATCAAGCGCGTGATCGGCCTTCCCGGCGACATGGTCGCCGTGCGTGGCGGCACCGTTTACCTCAACGGTCAGGCGATACCTAAGCAGAAGGTTGCCGATTTCGTCATCCCGGTAACGCCGAACATGGTCGACGCCGCCGACAAGGAAGGCGCGCCTTCCCCCTGTTATCGCCCCAATTTCGAAGAAGCCGCGCCCGGCGGCGGTCGCCAGTGCCGCTATCCCCAGTTCCGCGAGACGCTGCCAGGCGGGAAAAGCTACAATGTCCTCGACCTGATGCCGGACGGCGCGGCGGACGACCGCGACACGGTGCTGGTGCCCGAAGGCCATCTTTTCATGATGGGTGACAATCGCGACCGCAGCGCCGACAGCCGCTTCCCGGCCGTCGAAGGCGGCGGCATCGGCCTCGTCCCCGAAAAGAATCTAGTGGGCAAGGCGCTGATCTCGGTCTTCTCGACCGACGGTAGCGCGAACTGGCTGCTCCCCTGGACCTGGTTCACTGCCGCCCGCTGGAGCCGCATCGGGGAAGGCTTTTGAGCAAACCGGACACCGATGCCTGGCTGAAAGACCTTATCGGACGCGCGCCGAAAAATCGCGCCGCCTTCGACCAGGCGTTGACGCATGGCAGCGCCAGCGCAGTCAATTATGAGCGGGTCGAGTTTCTTGGCGACCGGGTACTTGGCCTGCTGGTGGGCGAATGGGTCTATGAACGGTTCTCCGACGAACCGGAAGGCAAGCTTTCCCGGCGCTACAACGCGCTCGTCTCTGGCGAGACCTGCGCGGAAATCGCCCGCGACGCCGGGGTGCCGGAACATCTGATCCTCGGCAAGCAGGCCCGCGACGATGGCGCGGCGGACAGCGACAATGTGCTCGGCGACGTGATGGAGGCGCTGATCGGCGCGCTCTATCTGGAGGGCGGGCTGGATGAAGCCCGCATCCTCGTCCGCCGCCTTTGGGGCGATCGCGTCGATACCCAGACCAGTGCACCGCGCCATCCCAAGTCCGCGCTGCAGGAATGGGCTGCGGCCAACAAGCGCAAGCCCCCGGAATATGCGCTCGTCGACCGTTCCGGCCCGCAACATGCGCTGCGCTTCACGGTGAACGTCTCGATCAAGGGCGCGGGCGAAGCCAGCGCCAGCGGCGGGTCGAAGCAGGAGGCGGAAACGGCAGCGGCAAAGGCGCTGCTGGAGAAATTGGCGGGCTGAGCCCGGATCATGCTAAACCATGCTCCTGCTTCCGCGGGAGCAGATGTTATCGAACGAATGGAACGAATTTGACGGCCGAAATCGAATCCCAACGCTGCGGCGTCGTCGCCATCGTCGGCGCGCCCAATGCGGGCAAGTCGACGCTGGTCAATGCGCTGGTGGGGCAGAAGGTGGCAATCACCAGCCCCAAGGCGCAGACTACCCGCACCCGCGTCATGGGCGTCGCCATCGAGGGCGATGCGCAGATCGTGCTGGTCGACACGCCCGGCATCTTCGCGCCCAAGCGCCGGCTGGACCGCGCCATGGTGCAGGCGGCCTGGGGTGGCGCGCAAGGCGCTGACCTCATCACCCTCATCGTCGATGGCAAGGCAGGCCTTGGCCCCAAGATGGAGCCGATCGTCGAGGCGCTGGTCCATCGTCCTGAACGCAAATGGCTGATCCTCAACAAGGTCGACATCGCCATCAAGGAAAAGCTGCTGGTCCACACCCAGAAGCTGTATGAGCGGATAGGCTTTGAGGAGACCTTCTTCATCTCTGCCCAGACCGGCGACGGCCTTGGCGAACTCAAGACTGCCTTTGCGAACGCCATGCCGGAAGGGCCGTGGCATTTCCCCGAGGATCAGGTCTCCGACGCCACGGACCGGATGCTGGCGGCGGAGATCACGCGCGAACAGCTCTACCACCAGCTCCACGCCGAACTGCCGTACGCCGCTGCCGTCGACACCGAGCAATATAAGGAGCGCGAGGACGGATCGGTAGAAATCCACCAGCAGATCCTGGTCGCCCGGCCGACCCAGCGCGCCATCGTGCTGGGCAAGGGTGGCCAGCGCCTCAAGGAAATCGGGTCGAAGGCGCGGGCCGAACTGGCGAGCCTGCTCGGCGTCAAGGTCCACCTTTACCTGCATGTCAAGGTGAAGGAGGATTGGGAGGACGACCGCTTCATCTATCGCGACATCGGCCTCGACTGGGTGGACTGACCGGCTTTAGGGCCTCGCCTCTTCAGGTAGCAGGAACCGCAGCGGGCTGGCCACCGCATCCTGCGCCCGCACGGGCGCGCTCGCGCCAAGGCCAGCCGCGACGATGGCGTATCCCAACAACCGTGCGATCATGCTTCGTCTCCCTTCCTTTGATAAAGGGGGCTGACGAAGCAACCCGGTCAATCCACGCTGGCCGTCGGCTTTTTCGTCGCCGGCTTCTTCGCCCCAGCCGGCTTCTTTGCCGGCGCCTTCTTCGAAGCCGCTTTCTTGGCCGGGGCCGTTTTCCCCTTCTTCGCCGGCGCCGCCGCCGCGCGCGCGTCGATCAACTGCGCCGCCTCCTCCAGCGTCAGCTGATCCTGCGCCACGGTCTTGGGCAGGGTCGCATTGGTCGTGCCGTCGGTGACATAGGCGCCGTAGCGCCCCTCCATCAGCCTGATCTCCGCCTCGGTGCGCGGATGCTTGCCCAGCACCTTCAGCGGCTCGCGCGCCGCGCCCCGTCCGCCCCGGTTCGCCGCCTCGGCCAGACGCACCACCGCGCTGTTCATGCCGATCTCGAAAATCTCCGCCGTACCCGACAGCTTTCCATATTTGCCGTCGTGCAGCAGATAGGGGCCGAACCGGCCGATATTGGCGACGATGGGGAGCCCGGTCTCCGGGTGCAGCCCCACCTCGCGCGGAAGACTGAGCAGCTTCACCGCCCAGTCCAGCGTCATCTCGCCGTCGGGCAAATCCTTCGGAATCGAGCCGCGTTTCGCCTCCTTGCCCTCGCCCATCTCGATATAGGGACCAAAGCGCCCGGATTTCTTCACGATATCCTGCCCGGTCTCGGGATGCTGCCCCAACACCTCGGGGCCCGTATCCTCGCCTTCCTTGCCCCCTGGCTGGCCGAACTTGCGGGTATATTTGCACTCCGGATAGTTGGAGCAGGCGATGAATGCGCCGAAGCGTCCACCGCGCAGCGACAATTGCCCGTCGCCGCACAGCGGGCAGGCGCGCGGATTGCTGCCGTCCGCCTTGGGCGGAAACAGCATCGGTTCCAGAAACTTGTCGAGCGCGGCGGTAATGTCGGACGGTTTCTGCTCCATTACCTCGGCAGTCTTGGGCTTGAAGTCGCGCCAGAAGGCTTCGAGCACCGCCTGCCACTGGGCGCGCCCGCCGGAAATCTCGTCCAGCTCGTCCTCCAGCCCCGCCGTGAAGTCGTAGGACACATAGCGCTCGAAAAAGCGTTCAAGGAACGCCGTCACCAGCCGCCCGCTCTCCTCCGCGAAAAAGCGGTTTTTCTCGATCCGCACATAGTCGCGGTCCTTGAGCACCTGAAGCGTGGACGCATAGGTGGATGGCCGGCCGATGCCCAGTTCCTCCAGCTTCTTGACCAGCGAGGCTTCGGAATAACGCGGCGGCGGCTGGGTGAAATGCTGCTCGGCCGTGACCTTCTTCTTTGCCGGCGCATCGCCTTCGCTCATCCGCGGCAGCAGCTTGGAATCGTCGTCCTCGCTGTCGTCCCGCCCTTCCTCATAGAGTGCGAGGAAGCCAGGGAAGATCACCACCTGCCCGGTCGCGCGCAGGGCATGCTGCCCGGTGCCGTCCACCAGATCGACCGTCGTCCGCTCCAGCCGTGCGCTCGCCATCTGGCTCGCCAGCGCGCGCTTGAAGATGAGGTCGTAGAGCCGCGCATGATCGCCGCTGCCTACCTTGTCACGGCCGAACTCGGTCGGGCGGATCGCCTCGTGCGCTTCCTGCGCATTCTTGGCCTTGGTCTGATACTGGCGCGGCTTTTCCGGCAGGTAGCCACCATCATAGCGTTCCGCGATCGCCCGCCTCGCAGCCGAAATGGCGCTGCCGTCCATCTGCACGCCATCGGTCCGCATATAGGTGATCGCGCCATCCTCATAGAGTTGCTGCGCGATCCGCATCGTATGGCTTGCCGAAAAACCGAGCTTGCGCGCGGCTTCCTGCTGCAACGTCGATGTCGTGAAGGGCGCGGGAGGGTTGCGGCTCACCGGCTTGGTCTCGACCTTGTCGATCGTGAAGCGACCCGCTTCCACATCGGCCTTGGCCGCCATTGCGTCGCCCTCCCGGCCGATGGTCAGCCGCTCGATCTTCTCCCCCTTCCAGCGAACAAGCCGCGCGGTGAAGGCTTGCCCGTCCTGCTCCATTTCGGCCGCGACGGACCAATATTCCTGGGGGACGAAACTCTCGATCTCGCGCTCCCGTTCGACTACAAGGCGCAGCGCGACCGACTGCACCCGCCCGGCGGACTTGGCGCCCGGCAGCTTGCGCCACAGGACCGGCGACAGGGTAAAACCCACCAGATAGTCGAGGGCCCGACGCGCCCGATAGGCATCGATCAGATCCTCGTCCAGCGCGCGGGGCTGCGCCATCGCTTCGGTCACCGCCTGCTTGGTGATGGCGTTGAACGTAACGCGATCCACCTTCTGCGGCAGCGCTTTCTTGGCGCGCAGCACCTCCTGCACGTGCCAGCTGATCGCTTCCCCCTCGCGATCGGGGTCGGTCGCCAGGATCAGGCGATCCGCCTTCTTCGCCTCGTCGGCGATGGCTTTCAGCTGCTTGCCCTTGTCGCCATAATTTTCCCACGACATCGCAAAGCCATTGTCGGGATCGACCGATCCGTCCTTGGCCGGCAGGTCGCGGATATGGCCGTAGCTGGCAAGGACGTGGAAATCGCCGCCCAGATATTTTTCGATGGTCTTCGCCTTGGCCGGCGATTCGACGATAACAAGCTGCATGGATGCCCCGGTTAAGTAATCTCTCACGTACACGCGCGAGGGTGGAAAGAAAGGACGGCGCGCGTCAAGCGTCTAGGACGGCACTCGCGCCGCCGCAATCCACGCCCATGCCGCCAGAGCGCACGCACCACCGCTCGCAAGCAGCATCGCGTCCTGCCGCAACATGGGGAACAGAGACGCCCCCGCCAAGGCGCCGGCTACCAGCCCGACCCACAACAAGGCATAGCCGGTCCAGCCGGGATGTCGCCGCCCGGTGAGCAGCCCCGACAGGCCAAAGCCAAGTCGCACCAGGCTGCCGGTCATATAGGTAAGGCCAAGCGGCGCCTCTCCCTCCCGCTCGAACACGGCATTCTCCGCCCCCATGGCGATCGCCAGCAGCCCCGGCGTCCAGAGCCCCGGCCAACTGCCCGCCGCCGCCGCGCAACCCAGCAGCAGCGCAACCAGGAGCAACACCGCCGCGCTTTGCCGCCGCCCCGCTTTGGTCCCCACGACGGCTCCCAGAATGACCCCCGCAACGAAGCAGAGGATCAGCGTCCCTGCCGCCACCGCCTCGGCCCGCGCGCCCGCCAAGCCGACCGCGAGCCGGGTCGAATTGCCGCTCATGAAGGACACGAAAAAGCCGGACGTCGCCAGAAAGCCAAGCGCATCGACATAGCCCGCCAGAAAAGCGAGACAGACGGCCAGCGCCCGCAACGAGGGCGCGAAACGGATCATGATCTAAACACCTGTCCCCAACCCCGTCATGCCAGCGCGGGCTGGCCTCTCTCATCTTCTCTCAACGGCGCGATAAATCAATGAAAGCGGGATGCCAGCTTTCGCGGGCATGACGGCGGGATATCATGCCAGACTCACCCTGCCCCCCGCGTGCCGCTCCAGCCGTCCGCCCAATTCCAGTTCCAGCAGCACCGTCTGCACCACCGCCGGCGACAGCCCTGACAAGCGGATCAGTTCGTCGACCGGCACCGCCGCATGGCCCAGCAGCGCCACCACCGCCGCCCGTTCGCTCTCCGCCACATCGCTCGACACCGGCTCGCCGACGAAGTCGAAGGATTTCGGGGCCGCCTCCACTACCACCGTGCCAAGCGCCAGCCCGGCGATGATCCGGTTGCGTGCCGGGAAATGCCGGGAAAGCGGCTGCACGCCGGGCGGATGTTCGGTCACAAGCAGCCCGCGGTCGGCCACCTGGTCCTGCAGGACGGCATTTTCCGGCGGAAACACGACGTCGATGCCGCAGGCGATGACGGCGATCGTCCCGCTGTCGATCGATCCGCGATGTGCCTCCGTATCGATCCCGCGGGCAAGGCCCGAAACGACCACCGCATCATGCTGTCCGATATCCTGCGCCAGCGTCCGCGCGAACCGGCATGCCACCGCCGATGCGTTGCGCGCGCCGACCATAGCGACGCAGGGCCGCCCCGCGAGCGTCGCATCACCCTTGACGATCAGCGCGGGCGGCGCCCCATCCATCTGGTCGAGCAGCACGGGATAATCGGCGTCGCCCATCAGCAGGTAACGTGCACCCAGCGCGCGTGATGCCGCGATCTCACGCTCGACCGCACCGGCGTCGGCCACGCTCGCGCGCCCCCCGCCGCGCTCGGCCAGCATCGGTATTGCGCGCAATGCCTCCTGAGCAGACCCGAAGCGCGCCAGCAACTGCCGATAGCTGACGGGCCCGATGCGCGGCGACCGGATGAGGCGGAGGCGGTCGAGCCGCTCGCCCTCGCTCACTCCTTGCTGGACCCGATCTTGGGCTCAGCACCCTTCATCAGCCGCCCGATATTTTCACGGTGCCGCCACAGCAGGATCAGCGCCATGGCAAGGCTGACGGGGATCAGGTCGATCCGCCCGAATGCCCACATTGCGATAGGAGCGCTTATCGCCGCCGACATGCCGCCCACCGAAGACCAGCGCGTTCCGAACAACATCCCCAGCCACACGACCGCGAACAGGATTCCGGCGGGCCAGTGCAGTGCCGTCACCACGCCCATCATCGTCGCCACGCCCTTACCGCCAGCGAAGCGCAACCAGACCGGATAACAATGGCCGATGAAGGCCATCGCCCCCGCTATCGGCCCGCCCCCGTCCAGCAGCGCCGCGCCGATCAGCACGGCGGCAACGCCCTTCAGCAGGTCGAGCAGCAATGTCGCCGCCGCCAGTCCCTTGCGCCCCGTTCGCAGAACATTGGTCGCGCCGATATTGCCGGAACCGATCTGCCGCAGGTCACCCGCGCCCGCGATCCGCGTCAGGATGATGCCGAAGGGAATGGAGCCAAGCAAATAGCCCAGCAGCAGCACGAAAGCAGGAAGAAGCCAGGGAGGTGTCATGAATCCGCCGGTAAAATGTGCCCGCGACCATAGCGTGACAGAGCGCCGGAGCAATGGTCGACGCCATAAATAGCATCATGATCCCTATTCGACGTCTTGGTCGAGTGTGGCGCTCACCGGAAACCTCCGGTCACGCTCGCCCGATGTGTCATCGCGCTTGCATTCCACAGCCCCGTGCCTACCCTGTGTCCGCACCCGGAGCCCGCGATGACCGACACCCCCTTGGACACGCTTCTCAACGGCTGGACCAGCATGGCGCTCGCCCCGCAGAAGCTCTGGCAATCCTTCAACAATGGCTGGTCGTTCGGCAATGTGACGATCAGCAGCCAAAACAGCAGCGCGCCCGAAACCGAGCAGGCGATCGTCGCGGTGGAAAGCTATGGCCGGCAGATCGGGAAGCTGATGGACGCCGTCGACCTGCTGATCAAGCGCGAGCCCGACTGGGAGGATACAGAAGCATTCGCCGAAGTGGATAAGCTCAAGGCCCGGATCGAGGGCGTGAAACGCGATATGGCCGTCCGCCGCATCGATCAGTTGCGCGGCGATCTCGCGACGCTGCGCGCGTCGGACGATCCGGCGGACACGGCCCGCTATGACGCCTGTCTCGACGCGCTCCGCCGCCTGCTGGACGAAATGGCGGGCAAGGCGAAGCCCGCAGGCGGTTGACAGCGACGTCTGAGCTGACGACACAGCGGCGATGACGGTCGCTCCCAACGCCCCCATCCTCTTCTTCGATTCCGGCGTCGGCGGCCTGTCCATCCTCGCTCCGGCGCGCGCCGCTTTGCCCACCGCGCCCATCGTCTATGCAGCCGACAGCGCGGGTTTTCCCTACGGAACCAAGAGCGAGGCGGAAATCGCGGCGCGGGTGCCAGCGTTGCTGGGCCGGCTGGTCGAGCGCTATCGCCCCCGTATCGCCGTTATCGCCTGCAACACCGCATCCACCATCGCGCTCCAGCATGTGCGCGCGGCGCTCGACATTCCCGTGGTCGGCACCGTGCCTGCGATCAAGCTTGCGGCGCTTTTGTCGAAGAGCAGGGTCTTCGGCGTGCTGGGCACCGACGCGACCGTGCGTCAGCCCTATGTGGACAGGCTGACGGCGGAACATGGCGCGGATTGTACGGTGCTGCGACACGGGTCGGCCGCGCTGGTACAACTTGCCGAAGCGAAGTTGCGTGGAGAACCGCTAGATCCTGCTGTCGCGCGGGATGCGCTGGCCGGGTTGATCGATCAGCCGGGCGGCGACGCCATGGATGTCGTGGTTCTTGCCTGCACGCACTTTCCGCTGGTGGAGGCCGAACTGGCCGCCGCCGCGCCCCATCCCATGACGTTCGTGCACGGCGGCGACGGCATCGCCCGGCGCATCCAGTATCTGACGCAAGGCCAACCCTGGCCCGCTGCGCCCTTGCCCGGCATTGCGGTGTTCACCCGGCTCGACCGGAGTACCGATCCGCTCCGCCCTGCCCTCGCCGCTTACGGACTTGACCGGATAGAAGCCCTATAAATTGCGGGCTTCAGTGAAAGCCGGAGCCGAGGGTCGATGTGCGCCCCCTTGGCCCCAGGGCTCCCGCTTTCGAGCGAGCATTGCGTGGAAGGGATCATGGGTAGCAGCGCCATAGACAAAAGGTCCAATCACCTTGATCGCATTTTGCCGCTAAGTTGCGAGCGTTTAGCGCTGGCAAAACGCCGGTCGGGCGGGTAAATGCGACGTCGAGGCAGAGGATGGCGCGACACGCATAACCGGCGCGCGGGAACGGGAAGACAGTCGTAGTGAACTACAAGCATATCTTTTCGCAGGCAATCGACCGCCTTCATAGCGAAGGCCGCTACCGCGTGTTCATCGATATTCTGCGCAACAAGGGGGCTTTTCCCAACGCCCGCTGCTTCCACGGTCATAACGGGCCCAAGCCGATCACCGTATGGTGCTCCAACGACTATCTTGCCATGGGCCAGCACCCCAAAGTGGTCGCCGCGATGGAAGAGGCGCTGCACGATGTCGGCGCTGGCTCCGGCGGCACCCGCAACATTGGCGGCAACACCCATTATCATGTCGATCTGGAGTCGGAACTGGCTGATCTGCATGGCAAGGAAGCGGCCCTGCTTTTCACGTCCGGCTATGTGTCGAACGAAGCGACGCTATCGACGCTGGCAAAACTGCTGCCGGGCTGCATCATCTTTTCCGACGAACTGAACCACGCCTCGATGATTGCGGGGATCCGCAACTCGGGTTGCGAAAAGCGCGTCTTCCGCCATAATGACGTCGATCACCTGCGCGAGTTGCTCGCTGCCGAAGATCCTGAAGCACCCAAGCTGATCGCCTTTGAAAGCGTATATTCGATGGACGGCGACATCGCCCCCATCGCCGCGATCTGCGATCTTGCGGACGAGTATAACGCCCTCACCTATCTGGACGAGGTCCATGCGGTCGGCATGTACGGCCCGCGCGGCGGCGGCATTTCGGAACGGGATGATGTCGCCGATCGCGTGACCATCATCGAAGGGACGCTGGGCAAGGCGTTCGGCGTCATGGGCGGCTATATCGCGGCCGACCAGATGATCGTGGACGTGATCCGCAGCTATGCGCCCGGCTTCATCTTCACCACATCGCTCTCGCCCGTGCTGGTCGCGGGCGTGCTGGCAAGCGTGCGCCACCTGAAAGCATCGAGCGAGGAGCGCGAGGGCCAGCAGGCGTCGTCAGCGCTCCTCAAGCAACTGATGCGCGACGCGGGGCTGCCGGTCATGCCATCGGTCACCCACATCGTCCCGCTCATGGTCGGCGATCCGGTGAAGGCGAAGCGGATCAGCGACATATTGCTGGCCGAATATGGCGCCTATGTGCAGCCGATCAACTATCCGACGGTACCCCGGGGGACCGAACGGCTGCGCTTCACGCCGGGGCCGGCGCATGACGAACCGATGATGCGCGACCTTGTGAACGCGCTGGTCGAAATCTGGGACCGGCTCGATCTTGAACTGATGGAACGGCAAGCGGCCTGATCGGGTCGCTAGTCGTTTCTGGTGCGGCTGTAGAGGATGGACAGCCCGCTTAGCGATCCGTTGCGCAGTTGAAAAAGCTGGCTGGGGGTTTGTTGCAGCAATTGCCGCAGCTTGCCCTTTCCTTCGAACGCGGCGCGAAATGTTGCCGACAGGTTCCGCTTTGCGATGGTTTCGAACACCGACCCACACAGGTAGATGCCGTCCCACGCCGTGAAGGTCAGCGTCACTTCGGCGCTGTAGCGGCCAAGCAGCACCGCGAATTTCTTGTCGAGTTCGGGCCCGACGACCGGGCGATGCAATGTCAGGCCGTCCATCAGGTCGAACAGAATATGTTCGTAGGATGCTGTCCCATGCCGGACGATGCTCGCCTTCGCCATGGCCCAGTCCTCCTCGTCGTGAATGGCGTAGGGCGTGTGGCCCGCCTCGCTTTCGACGATCTTCAGGAAGCCATCACGCCGGTCGACACAAGCCGCGCCAAGCCCGCCGCGCCAAGCCGAAATAATGGCATGCCTGCCCTTTTGCGAACGCGTCCGGTCCAACGGGCCGCCGAAGGGCACGGCCCGGGGATGGTCAGCCGTCGCCCATGCGGTCGCGGCGACATCGTTCACGATCACCGGCTCTCCGCCCGTCACCGCAGATAGGCCGGACAAAGAGATAAACCAGCGCCCGTTCGTCGTGCGAACCGTGGCTCCATTCACCGCGCCGGCGATGGACATGAAAAGCTTCGTGTCCCGCAGGCTCAGCCGGGTTTGCGCGGCATAGCGCATCAATGCGTCAGTAAATGTAGGACAATCACTGGCGGCGATATGCTCGACGCCATGAACATCGCCTGGAATGGAGGAAGGCAGGGCGAAATCCACGCCATCGGACCCGACGCACGCAAGAATGGCGGAATTACTTTGCCCTCTGGGCATTATCGCTGGCTGCACGCAGCCGTCCTCCCCTGTTGTCGGCCTTGTCGCCGAATAAGAAGAGCGTAGCGATATTACGACACAAGACAATATCTGGATAAATTGTTGCCGAGAAATTGATCGGATCCGGCAATTTGTCGGACTGATCCCAGATCTTCCTTAGTTTCTGCCTGTATCGGGGACCATAATCGTGCCGCGAAAGCAGTAGCCGCGATAGAGCGAAAGGTTGAGAGAATGTCCGCCATAATGGCGCGCGGCTGCTTCGATTGCATTCGCGATGCCGGGCCTTGGCGAGACGTGGAACTGCGCCAGCCAGTTCAATAACAGGGTTTTCCAGAGGCGCGGCCATCCTTCCTGCTGACCGAAATCGACGATATCCAGCCGCCCGCCTGGGGCGACGCAGCGCGCCGCCTGCGCCAGTGCCGCTTCCCATCCCGGGATCATCGACAGGGCGTAGCTGATGAATATGCGGTCGAACCGCGCCCGCCCGAACAGCGACTGCGGATCGAAGGCACAGGCATCGCCCTTTGCCAGCATCACCCGATCCGACAGGCCGGCCCTGGTGACGGAGGCGCGGGCAGTGTTCAGCATCGCCTCGCTGATGTCCACGCCATGCAACTGGGCGTCCGGCCACGCCTTTCCCGCTGCAATCAGGTTGCGCCCGGTCCCGCAGCCGATTTCAAGCACGGTCCCGCCAGGCGGCGGGGCCAGATCTTTGATCATCCCGTCGCGGCCAAGCAGATAATATTTGCGGGTCAGGTCATAGATGTGCCGCTGATAGCGATAGACCCCGTCCATCAGCCGCCCATGCTCGCTCATGCCGCGGACTTCAGCACATAGAGGTGGACGCCGCCATAAATGGCGGAACGGTCGCGCGCGGTATAATCCAGCGATTGCTCCGCCCGGTACTCCCAGCGGCCCAGCACACCTTCAACGACCCGGCCAGGAAGAATGCTCGGCTCCCCGGCGGTACGGAACAGCACGCGCGCGCCGGGCCTAGCCGTCCGCGTGATTTGCGCCCAGAGCGCGTTCAGTTGAACGTCGTCCATCCAGTCCTGCGCGTCGAGCAGGATATACCGATCGCAGGACGCGGGCGGCTGGCCGGCAAGGAAGTCCGTGAAATTGATGTGGCGAACGTCGACGCGATCCGCCCTTTCCCGCACCGCGTCGTGGTTGGCGGCCTGCAGATAGGGCGGCAATGGTCCTTCACCCTGTCCGCCCTTGGCGGCATAGCCCCGGCCGAATGCCTGAACCGCGAAATAATTGTCCTTGAGGTCGAAGCCGCAGGCCAGCTTTTCCAGCCTCGCCTTGAGGACACTGTCCATCCGCGCGTCGCCGGCCAGCGCCTCGAACTGAGCGGGCGGGATGCCAAGGCCAAAGAGCGAGGCCGGCTGGTTCGTCAGCCAGCGCACAAAGCCCTTGTCGAAGATCGGCGCAAGTTCGCGATCGAAGATTTCGCGCTGCTGCTCGCGATTTTGCGCGTCCAGCATCCGGGTGGGATTGACCCCATGCAATCGCGCCAGCAGATGCGCCGCACCGATGAAGCGGCCCAGAAGGCCATGTTTGTAGATCCCCCGCGCGAAGCCGCCGATGCGCCGCCGGCCAATGAGATCGCGCCCTTCCCAATAGCGGCGCGTCGCTTCGTCCAGATGCGGCGCCACAATGTCGTGATAGGCCGCGATGTTCGCCCGGTCGTCAGCGCGGGCGAAGAAGCGGTGAAAGCTGGCATGATCGGGCAGGGTCCGCGCCGCCGCCAGCTTCAACCGGTTGAGCGCGATATGGGCGGTGTTGAGATCGACCGCCGTTATCCTCGCCGGATCGGCCGTCAGATAGGACAGCACATTGCATCCCCCCGACGCGATCGTGACGACATGATGGTCCGGGCCGATGGCCAGCGCTTCCATGTCCACGGCAGGATCTTCCCAGATCTGCGCGTAGACAAGACCCCGAAAGGCAAAGGTGAAGGCCCGCTCCAGCAAGCCCTGCTTCGAAAGATGTCGGTGCCGATGCACCGCATTGGTGACCTTTCGATGGCCCTTGTTCTGAACGGTCGCCGCCATGTCCGCACTCCTCGCTGCCGGGTCGCTGGCGGTGCCGATAGGGCAATGGCATGTCATGGGCATGACGGACCGGTGACGGGCCGATGACTCCCCTTTGGGCAGGGGCCTTGCGGAACCGGAATGACATCTCCCATCTTCTTGCATTGATGGCGCATTGGATCGAACCCCACCCCACCGGCATATATGTCCGCCCGGCCGACGCGTGGATCGATCCGTCGCTGCCGCAGGAACGGGCGCTGGTGACGCATGGCCATGCCGATCATGCGCGCGGCGGGCATGGCCATGTCTGGGCGACGCGTGAGACGCTGGCGATCATGGCGCTGCGTTATGGCACCGCCAGCGGCACGGCGGTGGATTATGGCGAAGATGTAACAATGGGCGGCGTCGCCATCCGCTACGTCCCGGCCGGCCATGTGCTGGGATCGGCACAGATCCTGCTCGAACATGCCGGCGAACGGGTCGTGGTGACCGGCGATTACAAGCGACGACCCGACCCCACCTGTCTGCCCTTCGAGCCGATCCCCTGCGACATATTCGTGACGGAGGCAACGTTCGGCCTGCCCGTCTTCCGCCATCCCGACACCGGCAGCGAGATGGACCGGCTGCTTGCCGCGCTCCACGCCCACCCCGATCGCTGCGTGCTGGTCGGTGCCTATGCTCTGGGCAAGGCGCAGCGGGTCATCAGCGAACTGCGCAGGCGCGGCCATCATGACGCCATCTATATCCATGGCGCAATGGAACGGATGTGCGCCCTCTATCAGGATTTTGGCGTGGACCTGGGCGAACTGCGCCCGGCGACCGGCGTGCCGGCCAAGGACATGCGCGGCCATGTCGTGCTGTCGCCGCCTTCCGCGCTCAACGACCGCTGGAGCCGCCGCCTGCCCGATCCCATCACCGCCATGGCATCGGGTTGGATGCGCGTGCGCCAGCGGGCGCGGCAGAAGAATGTCGAACTGCCGCTTGTCATTTCCGATCATGCCGACTGGGACGAACTGACCGACACCATCCGGGAGGTCGCGCCTGTCGAAACCTGGATAACCCACGGTCGGGAGGAAGCCCTGCTCCATTGGTGCATGACCCACCAGATCCGTGCCCGCGCGCTCGCGCTCGTCGGCCGCGAGGATGAGGACGAGGGATGACGGCCTCCAACCTGTATCCGCTGCGTGCTCTCATCTCATGAGGCAGTTTTCCCAACTGCTTGACGGCCTCGTCTACACCCGCTCGCGCAACGGCAAGCTGGACCTGATCGCGGCCTACATGCGCGACGCACCCGATCCTGATCGCGGCTGGGCGCTCGCGGCGCTTACCGGCAATCTGGACCTCAAGGCGGTCAAGGCTTCCGCCATTGGCGAGATGATCCGGGCCCGTGTCGATCCGGTCCTGTTCGAGATGAGCCGCGACTATGTCGGCGATCTCGCCGAAACGGTCGCCCTCCTCTGGCCCAAGCGGGAGGACCAGCCCGCCGAAGTGGACGACGGCTCGCTCAGCCTTTCTGCCGTCATCGATCGGCTGCACAGTGTCAGCCGGGCCGCCGCGCCGCAAGCGCTCGCGCAGATGATGGACCATCTCGATTCATCGGGCCGGTTCGCCTTGCTCAAGCTCGCCACCGGAGGCCTTCGCGTCGGCATTTCGGCGCGCCTCGCCAAGACCGGCTTCGCCTCGGCATTCGGCCTGGATGTCGACGATGTGGAGCAGGTCTGGCACGCGCTTTCGCCGCCCTACGCCGCGCTGTTCGACTGGGCGGAGGGGCGCAACGGCCGTCCCGACCCGGGAGGCACGCCCTATTTCCGCCCCTTCATGCTTGCCCATCCGCTGGAGGCGGACAGCGTGGACCTTGCCGATTATGCGGCCGAATGGAAATGGGATGGCATTCGCATCCAGATTGTCGGCACGGGGTCCGAAACCCGCCTATACAGCCGTGCCGGAGACGATATCTCCGGCAGCTTCCCCGAAATCGCCGCCGCTTTTTCCGGCCACGCCGTGCTGGACGGCGAATTGTTGGTGAAGGGCGAGGTTCAGGGTGCCAAGGAACATGGTGGCGCCGCCGCCAGCTTCAACGCGCTCCAGCAGCGGCTCGGGCGCAAGGCCGTGACGACGAAGATGATGAAGGATTATCCCGCCTTCGTCCGCCTCTACGACCTGCTGATCGAGGGCGACGATGATCTGCGCGCCCTGCCCTGGGAACAGCGCCGCGCCCGGCTGGAAGGCTTCATCCCGTCACTCGACGCCGACCGCTTCGACCTGTCCCAGGTGATAGAGGCGGACAGTTTCCAGGCGCTGGCCGACATCCGGGCCGGTGCGCGCGACGCGGCGATCGAGGGCGTGATGCTCAAGCGCCGCGACAGTCCCTATGTCGCGGGTCGCAAGGCTGCCTTGTGGTACAAGTGGAAGCGCGATCCGCTGACCGCCGATTGCGTGATGATGTATGCGCAACGCGGGCACGGCAAGCGCTCGTCCTTCTATTCGGACTATACTTTCGGCTGCTGGACCGAAGAGGGCGAACTGCTCCCGGTTGGGAAGGCCTATAGCGGCTTCACCGACGAAGAGCTGAAATGGCTCGACCGCTTCGTCCGCCAGAACACGGTTAACCGCTTCGGCCCGGTGCGGGAGGTCGAGAAAACGCTGGTGCTGGAAGTCGCGTTCGACTCCATCCACGACAGCAAGCGCCATAAATCCGGCCTCGCCATGCGTTTCCCCCGCATCGCCCGCATCCGCAAGGACAAGCCGGCCGCGGAGGCGGATATGGTCGAAGGGTTACGCAAGCTGGTGACTTAGCGCGCGCCCGCAAAGAAGCGGCCGGCCCGCATATAGCCGGACCGGCCGCTTCCTCCCGTCATCACATCGGTCAGGGCATCAGCACCGTGTCGATGACATGGATCACGCCGTTCGACTGGTTGACGTCAGCGATCGTGACCTTGGCCTTGCCGCCCTTGGCATCCTGCAACCAGACATGCGGCCCTTGTACCCAGGCGGTCAGCGGCTCGCCCTGCACGGTCGTCAGCGTCACCTTGCCACCGTTCGCCTTCGCCTGAGCCATCAGATCAGCGGCGCTCAGCTTGCCGGGCACCACATGATAGGTCAGCACGCTGGTCAGCTGCGCCTTGTTCTCGGGCTTCAGCAGCGTGTCCACGGTACCGGCAGGCAGTTTAGCGAAAGCCTGGTTGGTGGGCGCAAAGACGGTGAACGGTCCAGGCCCCTTCAGCGTATCCACCAGGCCGGCCGCCTTCACCGCAGCGACCAGCGTCGTGTGATCCTTGGAATTCACGGCGTTGTCGATGATGTCCTTGGTCGGGTACATCGCCGCGCCACCCACCATCGGGTTGGGCTTTGCGGCCATATGGCCATTGTGCGGCTGTGCCACGGCGCCTCCGCCAGCGACCAGCAGAGCGCCCGCAAGAGCCAGCGAGACAGAAGAGATTTTCATGAGAGGCATCCTTCCTCGAACCGTCCCCGTCGCGCGGAGACGGCGCTACTACGTCTGGGGAAGCTCCGGGATGCATGCCTGCCCTAAAAGACAGGGGGGTGATGGCCCCTGCGCGCATCTGACTTTGCGCTGTCACCTCCCGTCCCTATATGGGCGCTTTCGCGCGGGGTCGCGCGGCAGGATATGGAGACGAAATGAGCAAGGTTCTGGTCATCGGCGCGGGCGGCGTCGGCTCTGTCGCGGTTCACAAGATGGCGATGAATCCCGATATCTTCAGCCATATCACCCTCGCCAGCCGCCGGATCGTCAGTTGCGAGAAGGTCGCCGAATCGGTGAAGGCGCGCACGGGCGTCACCATCGACGTTGCGCAGGTCGATGCCGACAATGTGGAAGAAACCATCGCCCTGATCCAGAAGGTTCAGCCCAAGCTGGTCGTGAACCTGGCCCTGCCCTATCAGGATCTGGCGATCATGGACGCATGCCTCGCGACCAGGACCGACTATCTCGACACCGCCAATTACGAACCGCGCGACACCGCCAAGTTCGAATATAGCTGGCAATGGGCTTATCAGGAGCGTTTCAAGGAGGCCGGCATCATGGCGCTGCTCGGCTCCGGCTTCGACCCTGGCGTCACCAGCGTGTTCGCCAGCTACATCAAGAAGCATCTGCTCGACCGGATCGACACGCTCGACATTCTCGACTGCAACGGCGGCGACCATGGCCAGCATTTCGCGACCAACTTCAACCCGGAAATCAATATCCGCGAAGTGACCGCGCCCTCCCGCCACTGGGCCGATGGGCAGTGGGTCGAAGGGCCTGCGCTCAGCCACAAGCAGGTTTTCGACTTCGATCAGGTCGGCGAAAAGAATATGTACCTCATGTATCATGAGGAACTGGAAAGCCTCGCCAAGCACTATCCCGAGATCAAGCGCATCCGTTTCTGGATGACGTTCGGCGACGCCTATCTGAAGCATCTGGAGGTGCTGCAGAATGTCGGAATGACCCGGATCGATCCTGTCATCTACAATGGGCAGGAGATCATACCGCTCCAGTTCCTCAAGGCCGTGCTGCCCGAGCCGTCGAGCCTGGGCTCCACCACCAAGGGCAAGACCAATATCGGCGACATCGCCACGGGCCAAAAAGACGGGACGCAAAAGACTGTCTATGTCTACAATGTCTGCGACCATGAGGACGCCTATGCCGAAACCGGCAACCAGGCGGTCAGCTACACCACCGGCGTCCCCGCAATGATCGGCGCGGCGCTGATGCTGACCGGCGCTTGGCGGGGCGAAGGCGTGTTCAACATCGAGCAGTTCGATCCCGATCCCTTCATGGACATGCTGAACAGGCATGGCCTGCCCTGGCAGGTGAAGGAACTGGACGCGCCGCTGGATTTCTGACGACCTTAGTCGTCACCCCAGCGAAGGCTGGGGTCTCGTGCGGCTGGGTCGTGCCCCTATCGCCTGAGACCCCCGCCTTCGCCGGGGTGACGGGAGAAATACGACCATGGAAACCCGCGCCGGCGATCCCGCCGCCTTCGCCCGCTTCGATCTCTATCGCGTCCCCTCGCCCGCCTTCGTGGTGGACGAGGCCGCGATCCGCCGCAACCTCGCCGTCCTGCGCGACATTGGCAACCGCGCCGGGATCAAGGTGCTGGGCGCGCTCAAGGCCTTTTCCATGTGGTCTCTCGGCGGCGTGGTCGCCGAATATCTCGACGGCGTCTGCGCCTCGGGCATCTATGAAGCCCGCCTTGGCCGGGAAGAATATGGCGGTGAGGTCGCCACCTACTGCGCCGCCTACAAACCCGAAGACCTCGCCGAAATCCTGAAGATCAGCGACCATGTGATCTTCAACAGCCCCGGCCAGATCGCACGCCTCAAACCCGTCATCGACGCCGCCCGCAACAACGGTGTGAACTTCGACATCGGCCTGCGCCTGAACCCGCTCCATGCCGAAGGCGAAGTCCCCAAATATGACCCGTCGCAGCCGCACAGCCGCCTGGGCTTCCCGGTCGACCAGCTAAGGCCCGAGCATCTGGACGGCGTATCCGGCCTTCACATCCATAACCTGTGCGAACAGGATTTCCTGCCGCTTCAGCGCACCTGGGCGGCGATCGAATCCCGCGTGATGCCGCATGTCGCCAACCTCAAATGGCTCAATTTCGGCGGGGGTCATCATGTCACCCGTGCCGACTATCAGATCGACGACCTCATCGCCTTTCTCCACCGCATCAAGGTGCAGACAGGTCTGGAACTCTATATCGAACCCGGCGAAGCGATGGCGCTCGACGCCGGCATCCTCGTGGGCGAGATACTCGACGTGATCGACAATGGCATGCCCGTCGCTATCACCGACATCAGCGCCACCTGCCACATGCCCGACGTGATCGAGGCGCCCTACCGGCCCGCCATGCTGCACGAACAGGCGGACGGTCCGGTGACCAGACTCGGCGGACCGTCCTGCCTCGCCGGCGACATCATCGGCGACTATCGAGTCCCCGGCGGTGCCGAACCGGGCGCGCGGATCGCCTTCCTCGATCAGGCGCATTATTCGATGGTAAAGACCAACACCTTCAACGGCGTGCCCCTTCCCGCCATCTGGCTATGGAACAGCGAGACGGATCAACTCACTGAAATAAAGTCGTTTTCCTATGGCGACTTTAAGGCTCGTCTCTCCTGACGCACGTTTCATAGCCTGCCGCGCAACAAAATTTACCGGTGCGCTTTACAGGGGGGACCCCTCAGCATATATCGGCCGTCCGCTGCCCCATGGGACTTCCACCGCAAGGCAGCTTTATTGCCAACGACTACACTGGAGGTCCCTTGAGTTGCACAAGCATCATAGCGCGCTGGGGGTAGCGACCGCCCTCAAACCGGCAGCACCGGTAACGCTGATTCGTCCCGACGCCGCGGCTCGGGCTGCCCGCTTCTTTGTGGAGAAGTTTCCGGGCCGCTCGCTCTATGCGGTGAAGGCGAACCCGTCTCCTGACCTGATCCGCACGCTCTACGCCGCCGGGATCACGCATTTCGACGTGGCCTCGATCGTCGAGGTGCGCCTGGTCGCCGACGCGCTGGCGCAAATGGGCGCACAGGCGAAATTGTGCTTCATGCACCCGGTCAAGGCCGAGGAAGCGATCGCCGAAGCCTATCATGTCTATGGCGTGCGCACTTTCTCGCTCGATTCGATGGACGAGCTTGAGAAAATCATGCGTGCTACGGGCAACGCGACCGATCTGGAGCTCTGCGTGCGCCTGCGCGTGTCCTCCGAACATAGCGAGCTTTCCCTCGCGTCGAAATTCGGCGCGGAACTCGGCGAAACGCGCGAATTGCTGATGGCCACCCGTCAGGCGGCCGATGCGCTTGGCATCTGCTTCCATGTCGGCAGCCAGGCGATGAGCCCGCAGGCCTATAGCGACGCGATCGAACGGGTCCGCGCGGCCATCGTCGACGCGGCGGTCACGGTCGACATCATCGATGTCGGCGGCGGCTTCCCTTCGGTCTATCCGGGCATGGAGCCGGTCGCGCTCGAACATTATTTCGAGGCGATCTATCGTGGCTTCGAAAGCCTGCCGGTCAGCTATTCGTCGGAACTCTGGTGCGAGCCGGGCCGGGCACTGTGCGCGGAATATAGCTCCGTACTGGTTCGTGTGGAGCGCCGCCGCGGTTCGGAACTCTACATCAACGACGGGGCTTACGGCGCGCTGTTCGATGCGGCGCATATCGGCTGGCGTTTCCCGGTCGAGCTGCTGCGGCTGGAAGATAGCCAGGAAGCGATGGAGCCTTTCTCCTTCTACGGCCCGACCTGTGACGACATGGACCATATGGTCGGCCCCTTTCTGCTGCCGGCAGATGTGAAGGCTGGCGATTATATCGAGATCGGGATGTTGGGCGCCTATGGCGCGGCGATGCGTACCGGTTTCAACGGCTTCACGTCGGAGGCGACGATCGAGGTGGAGGACGAGCCGATGGCGAGCCTCTACACCGAGATGCTGCCGGTCCGCCGGCGCGCGAACGTCATCAAGCTGGGCAAATAAGGCCCAAGCTCCCCTTTGGAGAGGGTGCCTGCCCCCGCCGCTTGCGGCGGGGGTTTTTCTTTGTCCGCCTTACCGCCGGAAAATGCCGACCAGCTCGACATGGGTGGACCAGCGGAATTGTCCGACCGGCTTCACGCTATCCAGCTGGTATCCTGCGGCGGTCAGGTGCGCAGCGTCGCGCGCGAAGCTGGCCGGATTGCAGGAGACATAGGCGATCAACGGAACGCTCGACTGCGCCAGTTGCATGACCTGTTCCCGCGCGCCTGCGCGGGGCGGGTCCAGCACGATCGTGGCGAAGCGATTGAGTTCCTCCGGCACGAGCGGCCTACGGAACAGGTCGCGATGGTCCGCCGCCAGCCGCCTTTGCGCCCGCGCCGCCGCCATCTTCAGCGACAGGACAACGTCACGAGCACCTTCAGCCGCATAGACGGGCCGATTGTCGCCCAACGCAAGCGCGAAAGTCCCGAGACCGCAGAACAAATCCGCTACCGCTCCACCCGGCGGCAATGCCTGCCGAACGGCTCCGACCAGTGCAGCCTCACCATCCGGCGTCGCCTGAAGGAAAGCGAAGGACGGAAAGCCGACCGGAACACCGCCAAAGCTGATTGTGGCCGGCTCGGGCTCCCATCGCGTCTGGGCCCCCTCTCCTTCGTCGATCGTCAGCCGCGCCAGACCGTGCGCCCGCGCAAAATCGCCCAGCGCCTCGTCAGCCGCAAGCCCCTCGACCCGCACCCCTTCCAGCAAAAGATCCACGCCCTGGTCGATCAGCGACATCTTCACATGCGCCGCCCGTTTGTCCGGCAGGATCAATGCCAGCAACGCACGCAACGGCTGCACCAGAGCGAACAGGCGCGGGTCGAGGATTGCGCACATCTGAAGATCGATGAGGCGATGGCTGCCTTCCTCTGCAAAACCTATGGTGATGCGCTTGCCCGCCCGCGCCGCCCGCAGCGCCGCTCGCCTGCGCGTCATGGGCGGCGAGATATGGGGCGGCAGCACGGCGGCGGGGACCACCCCCTGCCCCGTCAGCGCACCCGTGACCCGCGCCGTCACGAATTCGGCATAGCTTTCGTCATCCAGATGCTGGAGCTGGCATCCGCCACAGGCGGGAAAATGGGCGCAAGGCGGAACGGCATGATGGACACCGAAGTAGACAGTCCCATCGGCCCCGATCCGGTCGCCCGGCGCGGTCAGGGGAAAGTGGCGGCCATCGGCGGTGACGCCGTCGCCCCTGGCCGCAACACGGATGATGCTGTCTACTTCGTTGTCGCTCACAATCGCGCGGCGATAGCGGCTAGCAACGCTTCAAGCAAATCATCCGCCACGAATGCCGCTCCGCACCGCCGCGCCGCATCACCGTGCAGCCACACGGCCTCGCAAGCCGCGCGAAAGGGATCGCCCGAGACCGCCAGACGACCCGCCACCAGCCCGGCCAGCACATCGCCCGTCCCGGCGGTGGAGAGCCATGGCGACGCACCGCTCGCAACCGTCACCGTGCCGTCAGGCGCGGCAATTACACTGTCCGCGCCCTTATACAGGACGACTGCGCCGGACGCGCGCGCCGCCGAACGCGCCCGATCGATCTTGCTGCCCGGAAGGTCGCCGAACATCCGCCGAAACTCGCCTTCATGCGGGGTCAGGACGGCGCGCGACGGTATGGGTCGCTCCGCTCGCGCCAGCAGCGTCAGTGCATCGGCATCCAGCACCAAGGGATGACCCGACGCCAGCGCAGCCTCCAACAGCATGCCTGCCGTTGCATCAAGTCCCAGTCCCGGCCCGACAAGCACAGCGCCGATCCGTTCGTCGCCAAGTTGCCGCGCGACAGCGTCTGGCTGCTCGACCTGCCGATGAACGATGGCGTGTGGCTCGCAGGGCGGAAGGTCGTGGGCAAAGCGCCGTACCGATCCCGCGCCGGAACGGGCTGCGGCGATGCTGCCCAGCAGGCTTGCGCCGGGCATTGCGCCGCCCACCACCGCCACCAGGCCGCGCGTATATTTATGCGCGTCGGCACCCGGCGTCTTCAGCGCGGGCGGGGCAAGTCGGTGCATATGGCTTGGCAGTTCGATGCCAAGATCGACCAGCACCAGCCGATCGACCCGCCCGGCCGCCGGATGGAGCAGGTGAGCGGGCTTATAGGCTCCCAGCGCGATGCATATGTCGTAACGCGGCACGGCGGACAGGATCGCGCCACTGTCCGTTTCCACGCCACTGGGCAGATCGACCGCATGAGTCAGTGCGGCGTCCTGCGCCAACCCGCAAAGCCGCGCCGCGACGGCGTCGTCCAGCCCCCGGCTCAAGCCCGTGCCGAACAGCGCATCCACAAGTTGGGATGCCGGCGCAGCGGCCATCATGTCTTCGACAGGCCCGCGCCAGATCGCCCGCGCGCGCTGCGCCGACGCGGTGCGACTGTCGCCCAGCGCCGCCACCCGAACCGGCACGCCGCGCTCCTTCAGCGAGCGGGCGATCACGAACCCGTCGCCGCCATTGTTGCCGGGGCCGCACAGGACCAGCGCGTCGCGCCGATGCCCGGCGCGCCAGATGATCTCCGCCGCCGCCCTGCCTGCGGTCTCCATCAACCCATATTCATCCGTGCCGGCTCGGAAGGTTGCCTGCTCGGCCTCACGCATCTGTGTCGCCGTCAGGATGGGCTCGCCGGTCATTGCGCCGCAGCGACCTGCACCGGCAGGCGGTAGCGGTCGCTGCCCGCCACGGCTTCAATGCGATCCTGGCCGATGATCGTGAGCTTCGCCGGCTCCGCGCCGTCCGCTGCTTCGAATCCGTGGCCGTCCCCCAGAATTCGGAAGCGCCGAAAACCGCCGTCGGGATGACGGATGGTCAACATGTCGCCATCTCGCTCGGCCGTGCAGTCGCGTGCCCATTGCGCCATCCCCGCGGTGAAGCATTCGATGCCGCTTGCGTCGCCAGCTTGGCCTCCTGCCGCTTGTGCGCCATCGGAGGCCTTGCTGCCTCCTCCGCCACAACCCGCGAGGGCTAACAGCAGGACTGCGCCGACGCTCCCTCTCATGCCAGGCGCTCCTTGCACTCGAGGAGGATCGGACCCAATATCCTGGCGAACCGCGCCTGCCCCTCCTGGCTGCCGGCAATGTCCTGCCGCATCTCGATCCCGAGATAGGGGAGACCCTCCGCCTCCGCATGACGGTTCATCGTCGCGTTGAGCAGCGCGCCGGAATAGGGCTGCTGGTCACCCACGACCAGCCCGGCGGCATGCAGAAGGGGAATGGCGATCCTGGCCGCGCGATCATCCCGATTGTAGAGTACGCCCACTTCCCACGGACGGTCCTGCGCCGGGTCGCTCGCCAGGCTGGGCGTGAAACTGTGCAGCGACAGGATGAAGGGCGACGTCATTTCCGCCAGAATGGCCGCCACCCGCCGGTGATAGGGATGATAGAAGCGCATGAGCCGCGCGTTCAGGTCCGCGTCCCGGTTGCCCGCTATCGCATGGCCGTCACTCGTCACCGGCAGCAGTCCCGGTGCATCCTCTTCCCGGTTGAGGTCGATGACGAGCCGGGACACGCCGCCCAGAATGGCCTTGCACCCCAGCTGCGCCGCCAGTGCGCCGGCGACTTCCGCCACCCCGATGTCGATGGCGATATGATCGTTCAACAAGGCCGCATCGATGCCGAGATCGATATCGTCGGGAACATGGGCGGACGCATGATCCGCCACGATCAGCAGGTCGAGGTCGCTACCGTCGATTTCGGTGTAGGCTTCGCTCACGCGCTCCTGATCCGCGTTTCCATCGTCCACCAGCCGGGATAGGCGGCCGTAATGGCATTGGCGGCGTCGCTGCAGTCGCCCTGCGTATCGAACAGCGCAAAGCAAGTCGCGCCCGAACCAGACATCCGGCGCAAACACACGCCGCGCCGCTGCCCCAGCGCGGCCAGCACATCGGCGATCGCGGGAGCGACGGCGATGGCCGGCTGCTCCAGGTCGTTGCGGCCCGCTATCAATCCTTCAAGACTGCCGGCGTCGAGAGGACCGCGATCCACCCGGTCCCATCCGGCGAACACCTGCGCAGTCGATACGGCAATGCCGGGATTGACGAGCAGTATCGGCCGGCCGTCCAAATCGGCCAGGACATGGCGCGCGAGACGCTCGCCCCTGCCCGATACGAACTGGGTCACGCTTCCAAGGCAGGCCGGCACGTCCGATCCAAGATCGAGCGCCAGTGCGGCAAGCTCTTCAGACTCAATCCTGACGTCCCACAGGCGCGTCAACAGACGGAGCGTCGCCGCTGCGTCGGCTGATCCTCCGCCGATGCCCGACGCAACCGGCAGGTTTTTCGTCAATCTGATCGCGGCGCCGCGCTGCTCGCCAAGATAGGCCTGCAAGCCGCGCGCTGCCCTCACGACCAGATTGCCCGGCCCCGCCTCCAGGCCAGAGCCGAAAGGCCCGTCGACAAGCAGATCGATCGCACCATCGTCCGTCACCTCGCCCGTGATCCGATCGCCATCCTCGGCAAAGGCGAACAGGCTTTCCAACGCATGATATCCGTCGTCGCGTCGCCCCCGAACATGCAGCGCGACATTGATCTTGGCATGGGCGGTTTCGGCCAGCGGCTCCACCACGGCGTCAGGGAGCGGCATATTCAGGCTTTAGTCCTTCTTCGGTCTTGGCGGCGAGCCGCGCCGCGACGTCGCCCTGCGCATGGATCGCCGCCGCGCTCCACGCATAGCGCGCCTCATAGCGCCGCCCGGCGGTCCAGAGCGCGTCCCCCAGATGTTCGTTGATGGTCGCGTCGGTCGGCGCGCCCAGCGCCGCGCGTTCGAGCGCGGGGACGGCCGCCGCGACGTTGCCGGTCACGAACTGCGCCCAGCCCAGGGAATCCGCGATGGCGGCGTCGTCCGGTTTCAAGGCGCTCGCCTTCTTGATGAGTTGCAGCGCGGCTTCGACATTCTGGCGTCGCTCGATCTGCGCGTAGCCAAGATAGTTGAGGATCGCCGGCTCGTCAGGCGCGATCCTGGCGGCGCGTTCGAGCACCTCTCGCGCTTCCGTCCAGCGCTTGCCCTGCTCCAGCGCGCTGCCCTCGAACAGCAAGAGGGTCCAGGGCAGCTTGTCGGGCTCGTAGCGCGCCTGCGCCGCGCGGAAAGCGGCTGCCGCGCCGTCGAAGTCGCCGCTCTCCGCCAGCAGGCGACCGAGCCTGACCTGCCGCTCCGGTTCCGCATCGGGAACGGACGCTTGTTGCCGCGCCAGAGCCAGCGCGCTGTCCTGGTCACCGGAAGCAGCCAGCGCGTCGATCAACTCGGCCTGCGCCAGCGGGGCAAACCAGTTCTTCGCGGGCACTTTCGCCGCCTCTTGCACGGCTGCGCCGGCATGGTTCTGTTCCACCAGCAGCCGGGCGGCCACGATATGCGGCTCCGCGCCCAAGGGATCAGCGAAGGTTGCCATGCGGGCCAGCCGCAGGCCGAGCGCACGTCCTGCCGGATCGCTCGATATGTCGAACGCCAGGCGCGCCAGCAGCCGGGCATAGCCCTGCGCCGGCGTGAAGGGTTGTTCCTTCACCCTGCCCCGCAGGATGGCCGCGCGGCCTACGGCGAAATTGGCATGATCGGCGGGCAGCAGCATCAGCGCCTCGTCCTTCGCGCCGATGCCCGCGAGTTGCGCAGCGAAAGTCAGGCGCAGCGCGGCGCCATCGCGCCCCCGCGCCACCAAAGCGCGCCGGATCGCGGGAACGGCCGCCGCGACATCGCGACGGTTCAACGCCTGATAGGCAATATGTTCGTCCAGATAGCGCTGCCCGAGCGATGCGAAGCGGTCCTTCGCGTCGATTGCGGGCAGCGCATATTGGCCCTGACCGATGGCGATCCAGCTGCGGACGATTGGCGTCAGGAAGGAAAAATTGCCTTCCTGCGTCATCCTGTCGGTCAAGCCGGCCGCTTCCTGCCAATCCTTCCTCGCTAGAGCATCGCCGACGCGCAGCAGCGTGCCGTCGCGCGGCAGCATGCCGGAGCCGTCGAGCAGCGCAGCTGACTGCAGCGCCAACGCCCCGTCCCCGCTCTCCAACGCCTGAACATAGGACCGTCGAGCGATCTCCACCCGGTCGGGATCCTGCTTCAAGGCCGCCCGATACCCCGCTACGGCCAAGCCCAGGGCATTGTCGCCCTCTGCGAGGCGCGCCCGCGCATAGGCTTGCAATCCGGTGCCGCCGCGATCGATGGACGCGGCGGCCGGTAGCGACGGCGCCACCGCAGCCAGCAGGCAATATAGGGGAAGGCGCCTACATATTGGGATAGTTCGGTCCTCCACCGCCTTCGGGAACGACCCAGTTGATGTTCTGGGTCGGGTCCTTGATGTCGCACGTCTTGCAATGGACGCAATTCTGCGCATTGATCTGGAAGCGCGGATTGCCTTCTTCCTCGCCCACCACTTCATAGACGCCCGCGGGACAATAACGCTGCGCCGGCTCATCATAAAGGGGAAGGTTATAACTGATCGGGATCGACGGGTCCTTCAGCTGAAGGTGGACCGGCTGATCCTCCTCATGATTGGTGTTGCTGAGGAAAACGGACGACAGCCGATCGAAGCTGACGACGCCGTCAGGTTTGGGATAGGCGATCTTCGCGCAGGATTCCTTGCGCCATATTTTCTCATTGTCGGGCTTGTGCTTCATCGTGAAGGGCAGGCCGATTTTCAGCGTGCGCATCCACATGTCGATGCCCGCCAGCACGGTGCCCAGCGTGTTGCCGAACTTCGACAGCAAGGGCTCGGCATTCTTTACCAGCTGGAGTTCGTTTGCGATCCAGCTCGACCGCAGCGTGGGTTCATAATCGTCCAGAACATCGCCCGTCCGATCCGCCTGCACAGCCGCGAAAGCCGCCTCCGCCGCCAGCATCCCCGACTTCATCGCCGTATGCGTGCCCTTGATCCGGGGAACGTTCACGAAGCCTGCCGAACAGCCGATCAGCGCGCCGCCGGGGAAGGCGAGCTTGGGGATCGACTGCCAGCCGCCCTCGTTGATCGCGCGCGCGCCGTAGGACACGCGCCTGCCGCCCTCCAGATAGTCGCGGATCGCCGGATGCTGCTTCCAGCGCTGGAATTCCTCGAACGGGTAGAGATGCGGGTTGCGGTAGCCCAACCCTACGACAAAGCCCAGCGCCACCTGCCCATTGGCCTGATGATAGAGGAAGCCGCCACCATAGGCGTCGGTCAAAGGCCAGCCCTGCGTGTGGATGACCAGCCCCGGCTGATGCTTTGCGGGATCGATGTCCCACAATTCCTTCATGCCCAGGCCATAGACCTGCGGCTCGCTGTCAGCATCCAGGGCGAACTGGCGCTTCAATATCTTGGTGAGGTGCCCACGCGCACCTTCCGCGAAGAAGGTGTAGCGCGCATGCAGTTCCAGCCCCGGCTGATAATCGGACTTGCGGTTGCCTTCGCGATCGATGCCCATGTCGCCGGTGGCGACGCCCTTCACGCTGCCATCCTCATTGTAAAGGATTTCGGCGGCTGCGAAGCCCGGGAAGATTTCAACGCCCAGCCCTTCGGCCTGTTCGGCGAGCCAGCGGCACAGGTTGCCGAGCGATCCGGTATAGGTGCCCTTATTGTGCATCCAGCCGGGTGTCGCGATGTGCGGCATGCTCATCTTGCCGCCCTTGGTGAGAAACCAGTGGCGGTTGTCCGTCACCGGAACCTCCGCAAGAGAGCAGCCCATATCGCGCCAGTCGGGCAGCAATTCGTCAAGCGCCTTGGGATCAATCACCGCGCCCGACAGGATGTGGGCGCCGATTTCCGACCCCTTTTCCAGCACGCAGACCGCCAGTTCCGTCCCCGCATCGTTCGCCAGCTGCTTCAGCCGGATCGCCGCCGACAGGCCCGCCGGTCCCCCGCCGACGATGACGATGTCATAGGGCATTGATTCCCGTTCGCTCATTCATCCCTCCATAGCGGCGACAACGGGTTACACCCCGCCCATCCAATCGCCGCACCAGTCCAACGATTTACCACCTCAGGCGATGAAGCAGCTTGACCCCCTCGTCAACCTCTGGCCCAAGGAAAGACGATGCGGGGTTCAATACAGGACAATGCGGCGCTTGCCGCCCATGCCTATTTGGCTTGGTGGCAACTGGCCGGCGTGGAAGACGCCGTGACGGAAGCGCCGGTGGACTGGTTGCGGCCGGCTGCCCCGCTGCCTTCGGGCCTGGGCAAGGATGCCGGTGCTGCCGTCCAGGCTGCCGCTCCTCGCGACCTGACGGCGTTCCGCCGCTGGCTGGAAAACGAATCTTCGCATCCCGAACGACGGTGGCCGTCTCGCCCGATCTACCCCGGCGGCGAACCCGAGAGCCGACTGATGGTTGTGACGGACATGCCCGATCCAGCCGATGTGGAAGCGGGCGCATTGCTCGCCGATCGGGCCGGGGCATTGTTCGATGCGATGTTGCGGGCCATCGGCCTCCAGCGATCCGACACCTATCTTGCCTCCCTCTTCTTTGCCCGGCCACCCGGCGGCATGGTGGAGGCAGCCGACCTGTCGATCGCGGCGGCGCGGATGCGGACCCACATCCATCTCGCCCGCCCTCATCGCCTGCTGCTGCTTGGCGACAGGACAATCCGTGCCCTGATGTCGACGGACGGAGCCCAGACCGGCAATAGTTTACAGGAATTTAAGCATGACGGCGGCATCGTGCCTGCTGTTTCCACATTCCACCCGCGCCTGCTGATCGGGCAGCCTGCGGCCAAGGCGGAGTGCTGGCGCGCCCTGCAAAGCCTGATCGAGGAAGTTCGTTTGTGATCCGCGTTGCTCCCCGCTTTTCCCGCCTTGCCCTGATCGCCAGCGGTCTTGCCGTCTGCGCCCCGGCCATGGCCGACTCCACGCCCGAACTGCCGGGCATGGTCGCGCCCTCCTCCACATCTCCGCTGGAGGTGGCCGACGGCGACAAGGCACGCTACCGCGCGATTTACGCAGCGCTCGGCGCGCAGCAATGGGCAGACGCCAAGACGATGATCGACGCGCTGCCGGCGCAGGACGCGGTGCGGCCCGTCGCGCTTTCGGAGCTGTATCTTGCCAAGGGATCGCCCAAGGTCGAGCTGTTCGACCTGCTCGACCTTATCAACAAGGCGCCCTGGCTGCCCAAGGCCGACCAACTGTCCCGCCTGGCGCAGAAGCGCGGCGCGACGATCCTGCCGGCTCTGCCGCAAGTTCAGAAACTGGTATGGCTGGGCTCCGCGCCGCGCCGCCAATATGTCGCTGCCACGAAAACGGATGTCGCTGCGCAGGCGCTGGCCGGCCAGATCCAGACCTTCGTCAAGAATGACGATCCGGCCGGGGCGGAAGCATTGCTCGCCGCCGGCGAGATCGGCCTAACGCCGGAGGGATTGACCGAGGTGCGGCAGCGGGTCGCCTGGGCCTATTATATCGAGAATGACGATGCGAACGCCCGGCGCGTGGCGGCCCGGGCCCTCGAAACCCGCACGGGCGGCGACTGGGCGGTGCAGGCGTACTGGACGACGGGCCTGGCAAGCTGGCGGCAGAATGACTGCCGCGCCGCCGCCCCGGCCTTTGCCAACGTCGCCGCGCTGGCGGGAGACGCGGACATGCGTGCGGCCGGCGCCTATTGGGCTTCGCGCGCCTATATGGTGTGTGGCGAAGCGGAAAAGGTCGAGAATTATCTGAAGCAGGCGGCGCGCGCCGACGAAACTTTCTACGGCCTGCTCGCGCGGGAATCGCTTGGAATGCCGCTTGGCGCTGCGCCCGTGGGCAGTCGCTTCGGCGCGGTCGAATGGGAAAAGCTGAAGGCCACCCCCGGCGCCCAGGCGGCCATTGCATTGTCAGCCATCGGCGAAACGGGCCGTGCCGACGAACTTCTGCGCTATCAAGCGAAGATCGGCGGGACGGACCAATATGACGCGCTGCTGCGCCTGGCGAGCGCGCTCAACCTGCCGGCGACGCAGCTCTACCTCGCCCATAACGGCCCGGCCGGGATGCAGCCCGCCAGCTTCGCCCGTTTCCCTGCGCCCGATTGGCGGCCCGACGGCGGCTGGCGCGTCGATCCCGCGCTCATCTATGCCCATACGCTTCAGGAATCCGGATTCCGGGCCGACGTGGTCAGCAGTGCCGGGGCACGCGGCCTGATGCAGGTGCGCCCGGGAACGGCGGGCGACGTAGGACTTGCGAACGCAGCGCAACTGTTCGTCCCCTCCACCAATATGGAATATGGCCAGCGCTATCTGGAATCGCTCCGCGACATGAGCGCCACCGGAGGCCTGCTGCCCAAGGTGATGGCCGCTTATAATGCCGGCCCCCTGCCCGTGGAACGGTGGAACAGCCAGGTCCATGACAAGGGCGACCCGCTGCTCTTCATGGAATCGCTGCCCTATTATGAAACCCGCGCCTATGTGAACATCGTCATGCGCAACTACTGGATGTACCAGATCCAGGCGAAGGGCAGCGCTGATTGCCTGACGGGCATGGCGCAGGGCATGTGGCCCACTTTCCCCAATGCGAAGGGCGTGAAGCTGGTGCGCCTGAGCAAGGCGGACGGACGCGGCGCGATGGGCGGCGGCACGGACTGATGCCCATCGACGACAGCCGGACCTTCATCCCCGTCCGTATCGCAGTCCTGACGGTGTCGGACACGAGGGGGATGGCCGAGGATCGGTCGGGCGACACTTTGGTAGGGCGGCTGGAAAGCGCCGGGCATATACTGGCTGCGCGCCATATCGAGAAGGACGACCGCGCCACCATCGTCGCGCGATTGCATGCCTGGATCGACGACCCGGAAATCGACGTCATCCTGACCACCGGCGGCACCGGTGTTACAGGACGCGACGTGACGCCCGAGGCGCTGCGCCAAGTGCAGGACAAGGAGATACCGGGCTTCGGCGAACTGTTTCGCTGGCTCAGCTATCAGAACATCGGCACATCCACCATCCAGTCCCGCGCGACCGCCTGCGTCGCGCGGGGCACCTACATCTTCGCGCTGCCGGGGTCGACCGGGGCGGTCAAGGACGCTTGGGACGGCATCCTGGTCACCCAGCTCGACAGTCGCTTCCGGCCTTGCAACTTCGTCGAGTTGATGCCGCGCCTGACCGAGAGATGACAGGCAGGAATTGACATATCGTTCCCTGTATGTTCTTGTTCGTCATGGCGATCGAGAAAGGCAGGGGTGCGACAGTCAACGGCGAGAGCCGTCGCTTCAACCTGCCTGAGCGAGAGGCGGACGGCGACTGGCTGGACGCGGTTGAAACGCTCGACGGTCCCGTGCCTCGTCGCCGGACGGAAGTGACGGTCGAACATCCCCGCACGATCCTAACCCGCAACACTAGCCCGGATATCGGCTTCGACCAGTCGATCAACGCCTATCGCGGCTGCGAGCATGGCTGCATCTATTGCTTCGCGCGGCCGAGCCATGCCTATCACGACTTGTCGCCGGGCCTGGATTTCGAGACCAAGCTGTTCGCCAAGCCGGATGCGGCGAAGCTGCTGCGGGCGGAACTGTCCCGCCGCAACTATCAGGTCGCGACGATTGCAATGGGGACGAACACCGACCCTTACCAGCCGATCGAAAAGGACTGGCGGATCACCCGGTCCATCCTGGAACTGCTGGTGGAGACGCGGCATCCTACCTTCATCACTACCAAGTCAGACAGAATTCTTCGTGACATAGACCTGATCGCCGATCTGGCGCGCGATGGCCTGGCCGCGGTGATGCTGTCGGTCACCAGCCTCGACCCGGTTGTGGCGCGGACGCTTGAACCCCGCGCGCCCCATCCCCGGCGCCGACTCGATGCCATTGCCCGGCTGGCCGACAGTGGGGTTCCCGTGACGTGCAGCATATCGCCAGTCATCCCGGCCATCACCGATCATGAAATGGAAGCGTTGATAGCCCGCGCGGCTGAGGCGGGCGCGCGCGAAGTCACCTATATTCCCGTTCGCCTTCCCCATGAGGTTGCGCCGCTGTTCCGGGCGTGGCTCCACGCCCATTATCCCGACCGAGCGTCCAAGGTCATGGCCATCATCAACGATCTGCGCGGCGGCCGGGACAATGACCCGGATTTCGGCACCCGGATGAAGGGACAAGGCGTGTGGGCCGACCTGATCCGCACCCGCTTCCTCAAGGCCCGGAAACGCGCGGGTCTGGGCGGAGAGAAACTGATCCTGCGAACCGACCTCTTCCGCCCACCAGAAGGTGCGCAGATGCGGCTGTTGTGACGATCGGCTCTAGCCCACCAGCCGCATCGCCGTGCGGCGGGTTCGGGTCTTGTACCCATCCGCCTTCACGTCCATCCGCTCGAACCGATGGATGGTGAGGCCCTTGATCGTGGCGATAGCGTCCACCTGATCCGCGCCAAGGCTGTAACCATCGCCCAGGAACAGCCGCGCCGCATGCCCGTCGCCCAGAGGCGCGCGCAGGAAAACCTCGCTGCGGCCGCCGTCGGCCCCGGCCAGCAGCGCCGCCAGGGCCTCAACCGCTTCGGGCGTTTCGACATCGACCGTCAGTTCCATGCGCGACGCGCTGGCGATGGCCCGGAACGGCTCGACCCCGCGTACCGTGACACGCGGCGTTTCTTCACCCGGCAGCCGGTCCAGTTCCACGATCAGCAGCGCGCAGTCGCCATCACGCGCCAGTTCCTCGATCGCCTTGCAGGCTTCCTCCTCGAAGCAGCTCGCCTGGAACTGGCCGCTCTGGTCGGAGAAGGTGGCGTTGGCATAGCGCGCGCCGCGCTTCGTTTCACGCCAGCGGACATCCTCGACCATGGCCGCCATGATGGTCATCGCGCGCCCTTCGGCATTTTGCGCGGGCATGGGCGACTGGCAGATGAGGCCATAGCTTTTCGCTCCCCGCGCGTCGGCCAGATGGCGATAACGATCGACCGGATGAGCGGAGAAATAGAAGCCGAACGCCTCCTTCTCCTGCGCCATGCGATCCGCCACCGTCCAGGCCTGATGCGGTGGCACGCGGACATCGGCATGGGGCGTTTCCACATCGCCGAACAGGCCGCCCTGCCCGCTTTCGCGTGCGGCCGCGTTGCTGGACGCAACGGACAATATCGTCTCGGCGGCGGCATGGACGCCCGCGCGGTCGGCATGAACGCTGTCGAACGCGCCCGCCGCTGCCAGGCTTTCAAGCTGGCGACGGTTCAGCAGGCGCGGTTCGATTCGGTCTGCGAAATCGTCGAGGCTCTTGAACGGGCCGCCCTTGTCGCGTTCCTCGACCAGCAGCTCCATTGCCTTTTCGCCCACGCCTTTCAGCCCGCCCAGAGCATAGCGGACGGCAAAGCCCAAGCGCGCGTCTTCGCCTTCGGACGGCACGGCCTCGACCGAAAAATCGGCCTGGCTGCGGTTGATATCGGGGGCGAGGCAAGTCAGCCCCATGCGGCGCATGTCGTCCACAAACACCGTCAGCTTGTCGGTCAGATGAATGTCGAACGCCATCGATCCGGCATAGAATTCCGCCGGATAATGCGCCTTTAGCCACGCCGTCTGATAGGCGAGCAGGGCGTAGGCGGCGGCGTGGGATTTGTTGAAGCCGTATCCCGCAAATTTGTCGATCAAGTCGAACAGCTCGTTCGCCTTGGCGGCCGGGATGTCGCTCTGGGCCGCGCACCCTTCGACGAAGCGGGATCGCTGCGCGTCCATCTCCGCCTTCACCTTCTTGCCCATGGCACGGCGCAAAAGGTCCGCGTCCCCCAGTGAATAGCCGGCGAGGATCTGCGCGGCCTGCATCACCTGTTCCTGATAGACGAAGATGCCATAGGTCTCTTCGAGGATCGGTTTCAGAAGGATGTGCGGATATTCAATCTCTTCCTGACCATTTTTGCGACGGCCGAACATCGGAATATTGTCCATCGGGCCGGGGCGATAGAGCGAAACCAGCGCGATGATGTCTCCGAAATTGGTTGGGCGCACCGCCGCCAGCGTCTTGCGCATGCCTTCCGATTCGAGCTGGAAAACGCCCACAGTGTCGCCGCGCTGGAGCAGTTCGTACACGGCGGGATCATCCCATGCCAACGTGTCGAGATCGACATGCACCCCTCGCGCCGCAAGCAGTTGAACCGCCTTTTGCAGCACCGACAATGTCTTGAGACCCAGAAAGTCGAACTTCACGAGCCCCGCGCCCTCGACATATTTCATGTCGAACTGCGTCACGGGCATGTCGGAACGGGGATCGCGGTAAAGCGGCACCAGCTGGGACAGCGGCCGATCCCCGATCACCACGCCGGCAGCATGGGTCGAACTGTGGCGCGGGAAGCCCTCCAGCTTCATCGCATAGTCGATCAGGCGGCGTACCTGATTGTCATTGTCATATTCGGCGCGAAACTCGCTGACGCCGTTCAGCGACCGTTCGAGGGTCCAGGGGTCGGTCGGGTGATTGGGCACGAGCTTGGCGAGCCGGTCGACCTGGCCGTAGCTCATCTGGAGCACCCGGCCGGTGTCCTTGAGCACCGCGCGGGCCTTCAGCTTACCGAAGGTGATGATCTGTGCGACATGGTCGGACCCGTATTTCTGCTGGACGTAGCGGATCACCTCGCCACGCCGCGTTTCGCAGAAGTCGATGTCGAAATCGGGCATCGACACGCGCTCGGGATTGAGGAAGCGCTCGAAAAGAAGCCCCAGTTGCAGCGGGTCGAGATCGGTGATGGTGAGCGCCCAGGCGACGAGCGATCCCGCGCCGGACCCACGCCCCGGCCCCACCGGAATGCCATTGTCCTTCGCCCATTTGATGAAGTCGGCAACGATGAGAAAGTAGCCCGGAAAACCCATCTGGATGATGATGTCGGTTTCGAACGTCAGCCGCTCATAATAGGGCTGGCGCGCATCGGCCCCGACGATGCCGGCCCTGTCGAGCCGCGCTTCGAGCCCTGCTGCGGCCTGCTCCCGCAGCATTTTCGCCTCGCCCTCGATATCGCCCGCCAGGCTGGGAAGGATGGGCTTGCGCTTGGGTGCGGCGACGGCGCAGCGTTGCGCGACCACCAGCGTATTGGCCAGTGCTTCGGGCAAGTCCTCGAACAGGCGTTTCATTTCGCCTGCCGGCTTCATCCAGGCGTCGGGCGAACTGGTGCGACGGTCGGGCGTTTCGACATAGGCGCTGTCGGCGATGCACAGCATCACGTCATGGGCCTTATGGAAATGGGGTTCGGCAAAGCAGGTCGGGTTGGTCGCAACCAGAGGCAGATTGCGATCATAAGCAAGATCGAGCAGCGCCGCCTCCGCCTTGCCTTCCACCGGGTCCAACCGGCGGCATATCTCGACATAGAGGCGACCGGGGAACAACGCCTCCAGCCGCTGCGCATAGGCAATCGCGGCGTCCGGCTGATCTTCGGCAAACAGCCGGGCCAGAGCGCCTTCGCCTCCGGCAGTCAGGGCGATCAGGCCGTCCGTCCGCCCCTCCAGCGCCTCGATCGTCACATGCGGCACATCCTCCACCGGCCGATCGAGATGTGCCATGGAGACGAGCGCGCAGAGATTGTCGTAGCCCTTTGCATCCTGCGCATAAAGCGCCAGCCAATCATGCACCGGAGCCGCATTGGCCGGACGTCCGGGCCGCAGCACGCCAAGCATCGCGCCGATGATCGGCTGCACCCCTTCATCCTTGCAGGCGTCGGAAAAGGCCATCGATCCGTAGAGGCCATTGCGATCGGTAATGGCGGCGGCGGGGAAGCCCAGCGCCTTGGCCTGCTTGGCGATCTTCTTGGGGTCGATCGCCCCTTCCAGCATGGTGTAGGAAGAAAAGACGCGGAGCGGGACGAAGGCGGCATGAGGCATGGTTCAGTCTAGTCCGGCACGGCGATTCGACGCCATCCCTCCATCGGCGAATTCTGTGGGTAAGTGCGGCGGCATCGCTGGCGCAGAAAAGGGCGCGGCCTTGCGGTCGCGCCCCATCTTTCCGTTCGGCGTTGCCGGTCAGGCGGCGCTGCGGTCCTGAGCGTTGATGTCCACCAGCTGTCCGCCATTGATGGCGATCTTCTTGGGCTTCATCGCTTCGGGGACTTCGCGCACCAGTTCGATGACCAGCAGGCCGTCGGCAAGGTCCGCCTTTTCGACCCGCACGAAGTCGGCAAGCTCGAACCGGCGTTCGAAACTGCGGTTCGCGATGCCGACATGCAGGAACTTCGAACGGTCCGCGGCCGAATCATCCTTGCGGCCGATCACCTGGAGCAGGTTCTGCTGCGCCGTGATGTCGATCTCGTCAGAGCGGAAACCGGCGACGGCCAGCGTCACGCGATAACGATCTTCCGACAGGCGTTCGATGTTGAAGGGCGGATAATTGTCGCTCTGCTGCAACCGCGCGTTGTTTTCGATCAGGTCGAACAGACGATCGAAACCGACGGTGGAGCGGCGATAAGGGGTCAGGTCAAAACCACGCATTGTCATAATCTCCCAAAGAGCAAAATGAACAGTGCCGAACCCGCAACGGGCGTCCGGCGATACGATGCCCGGCCCCGAAAGGCAGCCGGACAGCGTTGATATGGTTTGACGATCTGGCGTTTCAAGGGGGCGGGCTTCTGCCGCTTGCGCGCCCTTAATTTCGCATATTTCCCGCAGAAATTGACATAAAGTTGCGAGATGATGATCCTATCGCAAAGTCACGCGCCAAGTATAGGACCCCGTATCCGGTTAGGACAGCAAGACGAAAAAAGCGCCCGGACCGTGCCTGCACGATCCGGGCGCTTAATGGACGATTGCTCGTCTCCCCCTTGGCCTGCCTCAACCGCTTCTCAGCCCCCTAAGCTCGAAGCGGGATGCAGTATCCCTGAACCACGGCCTTTCACCTGTGCTTCGCCTGTCTTGCTATGACTGGCGCGGCCCGCTGTCACGGGCAAAATCGGGCCGCTGTGATTTTGCGTCCGCCCCTGTGGCTGGGATGCAACAATCCGGCAATACTTGCTGTTATGCCGGCTGCCCCCTAGACCCCCTTTCCCAAGCCTATTGCAAAGGATTGCGTGCGTCGCATGATTCTGTCCCGATACGAACGCATGATCGCCAAACGCTATTTGCTGCCGGGCAAGGGCGAAGGCTTCATTTTCCTGGTCGCCGGCATCAGCCTCGTCGCGGTGATGCTGGGCGTCGCCGCGCTTATCATCGTGATGAGCGTCATGAACGGCTTTCGCGCTGAGCTTTTCGACAAGATCGTCGGGCTGAACGGGCACGCGGTCGTTCAGGGCTATGGCGGGCGCTTGCCGGACTGGCAGTCGGTGCTCAAGGAAGCCAAGGCGACGCCGGGCGTCACCAGCGCGACGCCGCTGATCGAGCAGCCGCTTCTCGCCACGTTTCAGGGCCGGGTCGAGGCGGTGCTGGTGCGCGGGATGACTGTGCCCGACATCCGATCGAACAAGACGCTGAAGGGGAAGGTGATCGCCGGCAGCCTGGACGCGCTGGCCCCCAATAGCGGCAAGATCGGCATCGGATCGCGACTGGCGGAAAATCTGGGCGTACAGGTCGGCGAGAGCCTGACGATCATCAACCCCGCCGGTCGATCCACGCCGTTCGGCACGGTGCCGCGCCAGATCAGTTACCAGGTGGCCGCCATCTTCGAGGTTGGCGTCTATGATTATGACAAGGCATTCGTGGTGATGCCGATCCAGGACGCGCAGACTTTGCTGCTGCTGAACGATGTCGTCAGCATGATCGAGGTCGAGACCGTCGATCCCGACCGGGTCGGGCAGATATTGGAGCCGCTTGCGGCCAGGGTCGCGGGGCGTGCGGTCATCACCGACTGGCGGCAGATGAACGCCAGCCTGTTCGAGGCGCTGGCAGTCGAGCGCGTGGCGATGTTCGTCGTGCTGTCGATCATCGTGCTGGTGGCCGTGTTCAACATCCTCTCCTCGCTCATCATGCTGGTGCGGGCCAAGACGCGCGACATCGCGATCCTGCGGACGATGGGGGCCAGCCGGGGCGGCCTGGTCAAGATCTTCATGACCGTGGGCGTCACCATCGGCGCGCTGGGCATGGCGGCGGGGATGGTTTTGGGCTTCACCTTCCTCTTCTTCCGCCAGAGCGTGGTGAACGCCATCCAGTTCTTGACGGGCCAGAATCTGTGGGACCCGTCGATCCGGTTCCTGACCGAATTGCCGTCGAAGGCGGACCCGGTCGAGATTGCCATCATCTGTGTGATGGCTTTGCTGTTCAGTTTCCTCGCCACGCTCTATCCGGCTTTCAAGGCCGCCAATACCGATCCCGTGCAGGTGCTGCGCTATGAATGACATATTGAGGGTCGCGGGCCTTGCCCGCAGCTTCACCCAGGGTGGCGTCACCATCGACGTCCTGCGCGGCATCGACCTGTCGGTCGGACCGGGCGAGATCGTGGCGCTGCTGGGGCCGTCCGGTTCGGGCAAATCGACATTGTTGCAGGCGGTAGGCCTGCTGGAAGGCGGTTTCGACGGATCGATCCGCATCACGGGCGAGGAAGCGGCGAAACTGGACAATGACGGGCGGACCCGGCTGCGGCGCGACGCGCTGGGCTTCGTCTATCAATTTCATCATCTGCTGCCCGATTTCAACGCGATCGAAAATGTCGTGCTGCCGCAGGTGATCCGCGATGTGGAACCCGGCGCGGCGCGAGCCCGGGCGGAATCGCTGCTTACCGCCCTTGGTCTTGGCCATCGGCTGGACCATCGACCCAGCCAGCTATCGGGCGGCGAGCAGCAACGCGTGGCGGTGGCGCGGGCGCTGGCGAACCGGCCCGCGCTGGTGCTGGCGGACGAGCCGACCGGCAATCTGGACGAACGCACCGCCGACGTGGTGCTGGCGGAATTCCTGCGACTGGTGAGGCAGGAAGGATCGGCGGCGCTGGTGGCGACGCACAACGAACGGCTGGCGGCGAAGATGGACCGGGTGGTCCGCCTGCATGAAGGTGTGCTGGAGACGGCGGCCTGATCAGGCGGCCGCCGTCTCGCTTTCCCTTATCGTGGCGACGAGGATGCGGTCGCGTCCTTCCGCCTTTGCCCGCAGCAAGGCGGCGTCTGCCGTTGCCAGCAGGCGGTCGGCGCGCCCGTGATGCGGGAAGGCCGCCAGCCCGAAGCTGGCCGTCACCGGTCCCAGTTCGCGACCCCTGTGCTGAAGCCGAAGATCCCGGATCCGCTGTTGCACCTGCCCTGCCCGACTGAGCGCCTGATCGAGATCGAAGCCGGGCATGAGCATCACGAATTCTTCCCCGCCCAGGCGAAAGGCGTGACCCGCTTCGCGCAGCGATTCCCCCAGCACGCCGCCCACGGCGCGCAGCACGGCGTCACCCGCATCATGGCCGAAACTGTCGTTGAAATGTTTGAAATGATCGATATCGACCATCAGGCAGGCGAGCGGCGCGCGTGTGCCCTCGACATCCGCCACCAGGGTTCGGAGCATCGCGTCAAACTGGCGGCGGTTGGGAAGGCCGGTCAGCGCATCCACCATCGCCATGTCGCGCAGCTCGTCGCGCAGACGCAGATTGGCAAGCGCGAGCCCGATATTTTCCGCCAGAATCTCCAGATACTTGCCCGTCCGCTCGCGCGTGTCGGCGCTGCCCTCGGCGGGGTCCTCGAAATAGAGCAGGCCGATGCTGTCGCCCTGCACCGCGAGGGGGATGCAGATGGTGGAACGGCGAGCGGATGCGTCGCCGAGATGATCGCAGGCTATGTCGATCATTCCTCCTGCGGGCCGATGCGTCTGGCCACGACGCAACGCCCAGCAGGCTGACGGCGGGAATTCCCGGCGGGATAATTCGGGGGACAGCCATTCGCATGCCTGCGTCATCGCGTTGCGGCGATTGTCATGGATATAGAGGCGACCGGGATAATCCGGCGCGATCTCCGGCGCGAACCGCTCCACCACGCTTACCAGGTCGTCGACATTGGCGCAGCCCTGCAGTCTTTGGGTGAGCCGGGACAGAAGATCACGCATCGTGCGGTCGGTATCCCGCTCCTGCTCCAGCCTCTGCCTCTCCAGCCCGTTCTCACGGAAGACGCGGATGGCCTGCGCCATGTCTCCGATCTCGTCCACCTGTGGAAAATCGGGCGGGACGGCCGCGAAATCCTGCGCGGCGAGGCGGGTTACGACATCGCTCAGGCGCACGACGGGGCGCAGGATGCGCTGCTTCAATACGAAAAAGAGAACGCCCAGGAACAGGAGCGCGGTAATGCCCAACATCACTTCGGACATGGTCCGCCATCGGCGCGCGGTTTCAGTGGCCTTGGCGACCGCGTGATCGGTCCGCTGGTCGAGCATATATTGGAATTTGGCAACCTGCGCGCCGACCCGGTCCAGTTCGCGTCCATATTCATCACCGAACAGGATCGTCCGGGCGGTGCGATCGTCGCCATTGCGCGCGGCGGCGATGGCCGCCTCCTGCTCTTCTTTCAGCGCGTCGACCCAATACAGCGCCTGACGCAGGGCGGAGAGTTCCGATATGGTCGCGCCGCCATCCTTCAGATGCGCAATGCGCTGTTCGACCGAACGCTCGTCATCGCGTTCGCGGCGATAGGCGACCAGATGGCTGGGATCGCCAGTGATCACATAGCCCCGTGCCTGTTCGGTGAGGCGATAGACATCCTTTTCGAGCGAGGCGGTTAACTGGTCAAATTGCTGGCGCTGGGCAACTGCGGCACGTTCCCCCTCCTCCGCGCCGGAGGCCATCAGCATCGTGGCGCCGGACGCCAGCGTGAGGAAGACGGTGGCGCCATAGGCCCAGTTGGTGATCGTGGATAAACGCATGATGCCGCAAAGAATAGCGGCAACATCCTTTGCAACTGTTTAAGGAATCGTGGGACGAACGAAGAGGCGTCAGATTTCGACCTGGCTGCCCAGTTCGACCACGCGATTGGTGGGCAGGCGGAAAAATTCCATCGCGCTTTCGGCGTTTCGCAGCATCCAGGCGAAGATTTTCTCTCGCCACAGCGGCATGCCGGGCTTGGCCGATGGCAGCAGCGTCTGGCGGGCGAGGAAGAAGCTGGTGTCCATCATCTTGAACGCCTGTCCGCAACCAGTGATGGTCTTCAATGCAGCGGGCACGTCGGGCTCCTGCATGAAGCCATATTGCAGCACCATGCGGAAGAAGCCGCGCCCCAGATCCTCCAGCTTGCATCGGCCGTCATCCTCCACCACCGGCACATCCTTGATTTTGACGGTGAGTAGGATGACGCGCTCGTGCAGCACCTTGTTGTGCTTGAGATTGTGGAGCAGCGCATGGGGAACGCCATCGGGCGTGGAGGTCATGAACACGGCGGTGCCGGGCACGCGAACCGCGCTGTTCGCCGCTGAAGCGACAAAGACGGGAATCGGCATGGCGGCTTCGCGCAGGCGGTCCTGCACAAGCCGTCGGCCGCGCGACCATGTGGTGAGCAGGGTGAAGATCACAAAGCCGATCAGCAGCGGGAACCAGCCGCCAGCGGGCACCTTGGTCAGGTTGGCGGCCAGATAGGCGCCATCGACCAGATAGAATATGCCGAGCAGGGGAGCCGCGAAATACCACCGCCAGTGCCAAAGGCGGTAGAGCACCACCGTCAGCAGCACATTGTCGATGAACATCGCGCCCGTAACCGCGATGCCATAGGCGGCGGTAAGGTTGGACGATGTGCGGAAGGTGAGCACCAGCGCGATGACCATTACCATCAGCCCCCAGTTGATGAGGGGGATGTAGATCTGCCCGGCGGTGGACGCGCTGGTATGCTCGATCCGAAGGCGTGGCATGAAGCCAAGCTGAATCGCCTGCTGGGTAACGGAGAAGGCCCCGGAAATCACTGCCTGGCTGGCGATGATCGCGGCCAGCGTCGCGAGCACGATCAGCGGCAATTGCCCCCATTGCGGCGCAAGATTGTAGAAGGGGCTGTGAAGCGCGGCCGCGCCCTCGCGGAACAGCAACGCCCCCTGGCCCATGTAATTGAGCATCAGGGCAGGCAGGACGAAGAACAGCCAGGACACACGGATAGGGCTGCGTCCGAAATGGCCCATGTCGGCGTAAAGTGCCTCCGCCCCGGTGACGGCCAGCACAACCGCGCCGAGCGCAAGGAAGGCGGGTAGCGGATCGGTGACGAAGAACATGAACGCCCAATAGGGATTGAGCGCGAAGAGGATGCCGGGCGTCTTGACGATGGACAGGATGCCGAGCGCCGCGATCGTGACGAAATAGGTGAGCATGATCGGCCCGAAAAAGGCCGCGACCCGATGCGTCCCCAACCCCTGTATCCAGAAGAGGCCGAGCAGGATCAGCACGGCGACCGGCAGGATCGCGGGCGCCAGGCCGCTGTTGTAGACGGCCAGGCCCTCCACCGCCGAAAGCACGGACACCGCCGGCGTGATCATCGAGTCGCCATAGAAGAGCGCGGTTGCGAAGACGCCCAGCAGCACGATGCCCCGCGACCATCGCTGCGTACGGGTCTGGCCGTTGATGAGCGCCAGCAGGGCGAGACTGCCCCCCTCCCCCTTATTGTCGGCGCGCATGATGACGCTGACATATTTGAGAGTCACGACCAGCATCATCGACCAGAACATCAGGCTGATGACGCCCAATATATGGTCGGGATCCAGTGCCAGATGGTGATGACCGGCGAAGGTTTCCCGGAAGGCATAAAGGGGGCTGGTGCCGATATCGCCAAAGACGATGCCGACCGCGCCGACCACCAGCTTCGCCGTGGCCTTCTGCCGCGCATGGCCGTGACCGCCCTCATCGTCCGCGCCCGTGGAAGGCGCGGTGTTCGGAAGAAGATCAGCCATGAAGTAAAAGCCGAATGGTCATGCTCGTATCGACACCCGCTCGGGAACCGGACGAAACCGTCCGAGGGACCCCCGCAAACCGCCGCGCCCTATCATGGCTCCGGGGAGCACGCAATCGGATCGCTGCACCGCGTCATGGCCCGACCGTAAGGCCTGCCTTGAGCACGGCATCGATACGCGCGATGCTTACTTCCAGTTCCGCCTTCACCTGGCTTCCTTCCGGCGCACTTGCCGCGAGCGGCGCCCACAGGTCGCGCGCCGCCTGCAACTGGCCCGAGCGGGCGAGGGCCAGGCCGTAAAAATATCGCGGCGCAGGCCCCTGCGGATCAAGCTTCAGCGCGCGGCGATAGGCAAAGTCTGCGCCGGGCGAAATGACGCCATCGGCGTGCGCAACGAGGGCATTGCCCAGTCCCAGCCAGAGATTTGGATCGTTGGGCGAGTCGCGCAGGCCGGACAGGAGGACATTGGCCGCCTCCTTCGTCTTCCCCTGCCGTGCCAGTCCATCGGACAGCATCATCCATTGCGCCGCTGGTCCGAACCTTTCGGCCAGGCCCCGCCGCCGCTCGGCCAATTGCTCGTCGAACCCCTCGCCAGAGGACTTTGCGGCGGCGCGCGGGGCGCCAGCCAGTCCCGGATGCCCCTGCCAGGCATAGCCAGCAAGGCCGAGCAGCAGGGCAGCGGCGGTGATTTCGCGGGCGGCACGCGGCAACCGGCCGATCAGCAGCAGAGCCACGAATGCGACGCCGGCCAGCACGAAGGCTATGATCCATCCGGTCATGACCGTTTCCTCCTGCCTATCCGGCCGCGCAGCAGCAACAGTCCGAGCGCCAGCAGGAACAGAGGTGCGGCCCAGAGCGGCCAGAGGATCGGCGCGGCGGTCGGTTCATAGCTGACCCAGTCGCCATAGCGGGAGATCAGCCACGCGCGGATCGCCTCCGGCTGCTCCCCGGCCATGATCCGTTCCCGAATCTGCGAGCGCATGTCGCCGGCCATGCTGGCGTTGCTGTCGGCGATGGATTGGCTCTGACAAGTGAGGCAGCGGATGGTTTCCATCAGTGCCTTGGCCTTGCGCTCCTGCGCATCGTCCGGGATCTGACGGTCGGCCCAGGGCGCTGGCGGCAGCGCGGTCTGCGCCAGCGCCGGCGCCGGCGTCGCCAGCAGCGCGAGGAGAAATGCGATCATGCCCTTCATTGCGCATCCTTCAGGCGCTGGAGGATCATCGGCATGTCGTCGGCGCGGATGTCGCCGATATGTTGATAGGCGATGCGCCCCTTGCCATCGATGACGAAACTTTCCGGCACGCCCGAAGAACCCAGGGCGATCTGCACGGCGCTGCGTTCATCGAGGCCGATGCGGGCATAGGGATTGCCGTAGCGGTCAAGGAACCGATCGACGTCCGGGCGGGCATCGCGGATGGCGATGGCGTCGATTTCCACTCCGGCCTGCTTGAGCGCCATCAGCTGCGGGGCTTCAGCGGCGCAGGGCACGCACCAGCTGGCGAAGATGTTGAGCAGGCGCGGCTTGCCCGTCGCCAGCTGGGCGCTGGCGAGCGGCGGGCGGTCGCTGGCCGCAGCGGGAAGCGTGAAGGCGGGCAGCGGCTGACCGACCAGACGCGAATGGATGATGCGGTCGTCGGGCTGGAAGAGGCCGCTGGCGAACAGACCGATAAAGGCCAGGAACAGGATGAGCGGTAGCCAGATGATCAGCTTCCTCATGCCTGCGCCCTCCGCGCCTGCCATTTCGCAATCCAGCCGCGCTTTTCCCGGCCAAGCAGCGCCAGCGCGCCCCCGAGCGCGATCATGACGCCGCCAAGCCAGATCAGCGTCACGAACGGCTTCCACCAGATGCGCAACTGCCAGCGTCCACCTTCCACTTCCTCACCCAGCACGACGTAGAGCTGGCCGTCCCACCGCGTCAGCAGCGCCGCTTCGCTCGTGGTCGTGGGCGGAGAGGAGAAGAAGCGCGATTGCGGCCGGATCAGCACTGGCGCGCCCTGCCGAACGGCGCTCATGTCTGCCTGGAGCGCAGTCCAGTTATCGCCCGCGATCGGCATGATCCCGGTGAAGCGCAGCGTCCAGCCAGCGGTCCGAATGGTGTCGCCGGGCCGCGCCGCCACCAGCTTCTCGACCGTGAAGGCGGAGTCGCAGGCCATGCCGGCAAGGCTGACGGCGCAGCCCAGATGCGCGATCACCATGCCCCAGGTGAAGAGCGGCGTGCGCAGCAGCTTGCGCCGCCAGAGCGGCATGACACTGGCGACGGCAACCGATCCCGCGACGACGAGGCCAAGGAACGGCAGGATGCCGATGCGCCCCGCCGCCAGAACGATCAGCGAAATGGACAGCAGGAGCGCGATGAGCGCTGGCCCGATCAGCCGCCTGCCCACAGCGGCCGCATTGTCACGCCGCCAGCGCATCAGCGGGCCGGCGGCCATCACGATCATCAGCGCGAGGGCCAACGGCCCGGCTATCCGGTCGAAATAAGGCGCGCCCACCGATACCTTGTGCCCCAACGCCTCCGTCATCAGGGGATAGAGCGTGCCGATCAGCACGATACCCAGGATCACCGAAAGCAGGAGGTTGTTGACCACCAGCGCGGTTTCGCGGCTGACCAGTTCGAACGGCGCGCCTTCGCGCACCGTGCCGATCCGCCAGCCGAACAGCGCCAGTGCCCCGCCGATATAAATTGCGAGCAGGGCCAGGATGAAGCTGCCCCTCTCAGGATCGACGGCGAAGGCGTGGACGCTGGTCAAAATCCCCGAGCGGACGAGGAAGGTTCCGACCATGGACATGGAAAAGGCCACGACCGCAAGCATGACCGTCCATGCGCGCAAACCGTCGCGGGTCGCCAGGACTGTGACGCTGTGAAGCAGGGCGGTGGCCGCCAGCCAAGGCATGAGCGAGGCGTTTTCAACCGGGTCCCAGAACCACCAGCCGCCCCAGCCCAGTTCATAATAGGCCCAGTAGCTGCCCGCCGTGATGCCGAGCGTCAACAGCACCCAGGCGGCGAGCACCCAGGGACGCATCGCCCGCGCGAAGGCGGCGTCCACCTGGCGCGTCAGCAGCGCACCGATCGCGAAGGAAAAGGCCACCGACAGCCCGACATAGCCGAGGTAGAGGGTGGGCGGGTGAAAGGCGAGCCCCGGATCCTGCAACAGCGGGTTTAGCCCCTGCCCGTCCGGCGGCGGCGGATCGATCCGCGCGAAGGGATTGGAGGAGAAGAGCAGGAAGGCGTAGAAGCCCAGGCTGATCGCCGCCTGCCCGCCCAGCGTCGCCATATGGGTGTCGCGTCGCAACGCGCGTTCGAACAGGGCGACGGCCGCGCCGGCAACGCCCATCACCGTTACCCACAGCAGCATCGATCCTTCATGATTGCCCCAGGTGCCGGCGAATTTGTAGAGCCAGGGCTTCATCGAATGGCTGTTGGTCGCGACCAGCAGGACCGACATGTCCGACCGCATGAACAGCGTGATGAGCAGCGTGAAAGCGATCGCCGTCAACAGGCCCTGCGCCACCGCGGCGGGACGGACGGCGGCGAGAAGTTCGGGCTTGCCGCCTTTTAGCCCGGCAAAGGCAAGGAATAGCTGGAGCAGCGCCAGCGCGGCTGCGAGCCAAAGGGCGGCGAGGCCGGCTTCCGCGATCATGCGATAAAATCCCCTCGATGGAGGGGGCGAACCCCCTCCATCAGGGCTTTGCCCTGCCATGTCCCCTTGACGGGCAGGATGATAGACGCCGCTGCCGTCACTTATCCACCTTCATTTCATGGGTGGTTTCATTGTAGCTCATACCCTCCAGCTCGCGCGGCATGTAGCGTTCGTCATGCTTGGCGAGAAGGTTGGTGGCGACGAACGTCCCTTTGCCGTCGAACGCCCCTTCTGCCACAACGCCGCTGCCTTCCTTGAACAGGTCGGGCGCGATGCCGCTGAAGGTCGCGGGCACGGTGGCTTTGCCGTCCGTCACGTCGAAATGGATGGTGACGCCGTCGGGTGCCCGCTTGAGGCTGCCCCTTACCACCATGCCGCCCAGGCGGATGGCCTTGCCCGGCTCCACGCCCTTTGTCTTCACGTCGGCCGGCGCGTAGAAATAGGCGGCCTCGTCCTTCAGGGCCGACGCGGCCAGCAAGCCGGCGCCGACGATCGCGGCGAGCGCCACCAGCGCGAGAACCAGGCGTTGATGCTTTGCTTTCATGGCCGGGGCCTCACGCCCTGTCCGACAGAGTGTCTGCGGCGCGCTCGGCCCGGCGCATGGCGCGCCAACTCATGATGCTGGCGGCAAGGGTGCCGACCCCTGTCACCGCATAGGCCGCGATCACGAACAGCCATTGATTCACCCGCCTATCCTCTCGCCAGGCGCTGCAACCGCGCCTCGACCTTGTTCTGTGCCAGGATTGCGCGCATCCGCATCAGCACGATCGCCCCGAACCAGAAGGTGAAGCCCGCCAGCGTCAGCCCCAGCGGCCAGAGCAGCGCGCCATCTATGCTGGAGCCGCGCAGCGTGATGCTGGGGCCCTGATGCAGGCTATTCCACCACACCACCGAACGGTTGATGATCGGAATGTTGATAGCCCCCACCAGTCCGAAGATGGCGGTGACATTGCTGACGCCGCCCTGCTGCGCCTGTCTGGCACTGGCGTTGCCCAGAGCGATATAACCCAGGTAAAGAAAGAAGAGGACCAGCATCGATGTCATGCGACCATCCCATTCCCACCAAGTGCCCCATGTCGGCCGACCCCAGATGGAGCCGGTGGCAAGGCAGATGGCGGTGAACAGCGCCCCTGGCACGGCGATCGCGCGGCCCGCCACGGCGGCCAGCGGATGACGCCACACCAGTTGCATGAGCCCCGCTACGGCTATGCCGGTCCAGCCGCCCATGCCCAGCCAGGCGGCCGGGACATGGATGTAGAGGATGCGCACTGTCTGCCCCTGGAGATAGTCGGCAGGCGTGACGAACAAGCCGCAGGCGGCCCCGGCGAGAAGCAGCGCCAGACCCGGCCAGAACAGCCAGCCGGTGAGCGGACGCGCGATCTTCAGGAAGCGGGCGGGATTGGCGAAACGATGCATCAGGACTGCGTGTGTAGCGGGGGCGCGGCGACAATGCCAATAGGCCATTTGTCCCGAAACACCGCGCGGAAACCCAGCGTTGCGGGGGCATGCTCCGCTTTTTTGTGACAGGGAGGCGACAAAGCGTGCCTTACCCACTATATGCGCGACGACAGGCCGCCCCCGGGTGCGCCAAAGAACGGCAACGGAACCGGTTCGCACCCATGATTACGACCAACCCCTTCGACGACGACAAGTTGCGCGAGGAATGTGGCATTTTCGGCGTTTCCAGCGGGGAAACGGCGTCCGCCATCGTCGCGTTGGGGCTTCACGCGCTTCAGCACCGCGGGCAGGAAGCCGCCGGCATCACCAGCTGGGACGGGAATGATTTCCATACCCACCGAGCGATGGGCCATGTCGCCGGAAACTTCGACCGGGACGAGGTGATTCGCGGCCTGCCGGGCGAAAGCGCCTGCGGCCATGTGCGCTACTCCACGACGGGCGAAACGTCGCTGCGCAACGTTCAGCCGCTTTATGCCGAGCTGAATTCGGGCGGCTTCGCGGTTGCCCACAACGGCAACATATCCAATGCGATGAAGCTGCGCCGCGAACTGATTCGCCGCGGTTCGATCTTTCAGTCGACGTCCGATACCGAAGTCATCATCCATCTGGTGGCGACATCCAGCTACCGGACGCTGCTCGACAAGTTCATCGACGCGCTCAAGCAGATCGAGGGCGCGTATTCGCTGATCGTGATGACGCCCGAAGGCATGATCGCCTGCCGCGATCCGCTGGGCATTCGCCCCCTGGTGATGGGCAAGCTGGGCGACGCCACAATCTTTGCGTCGGAAACGGTCGCGTTCGACGTTGTCGGTGCGGATTATGTGCGGTCGATCGATCCGGGCGAGCTTGTCATCGTTACCAACAGCGGCGAAATCCGCACGCACCGCCCCTTTGGCGAGACGCATGCGCGCCCCTGCATCTTCGAGCATGTCTATTTCAGCCGGCCCGATTCGATCATCGACAATTCCAGCGTCTATTCGGTGCGCAAGGCGATCGGCGCGCAGTTGGCGATCGAAAACCCGGTTGGGGCGGATTATGTGATCCCCGTGCCGGACAGCGGCGTGCCGGCGGCGATCGGCTACGCCCAGCAATCAGGCATTCCGTTCGAACTTGGCATCATCCGGTCCCACTATATCGGCCGCACCTTCATCCAGCCGGGCGACAAGGTCAGGCATCTGGGGGTCAAGCTGAAGCACAACGCCAATCGCGCGTTGATCGAAGGCAGGCGTATCGTGCTGATCGACGATTCGATCGTGCGCGGCACCACCAGCCTCAAGATCGTGCAGATGATGCGCGAGGCGGGCGCCGCCGAAGTGCATATGCGCATCGCATCGCCCCCGACCAAGCATAGCTGTTTCTACGGCGTCGACACCCCCGAGCGCACGAAGCTGCTGGCGCACAAGCTGGACATCGGCGGGATGCAGGATTTCATCCACGCCGACAGCCTGGCCTTCATTTCCATCGATGGCCTCTACAAGGCGCTGGGCGAGGCGAAGCGCGCGGACATCCGCCCGCAATATTGCGACGCCTGCTTCACCGGCGATTATCCCACCACGCTGACCGACCAGGATGAGGTGGTTGTGCAGAACCAGTTCGAATTGCTGGCCGAGCGGGTGGTTTGAGGGCCTTGCTCATCGTCACCCTGGGCTTCACTCGGGGTTTCATTGCCTGAACGAACAAGACAAGCAGCACCCCGGACCAATGCCGGGGTGACGGACATCAAGCGGAACCCAGCATGACAGACACGCTCCCCCTTTCCGGCCGCCTCGCCCTTGTTACCGGCGCCAGCCGCGGGATCGGCGCGGCGACGGCGGAGGCGCTGGCGCGCGCGGGCGCGCATGTGGTGCTGACCGCCCGCACCGCAGGGGGGCTGGAAGAGGTCGAGGAACGCATCCACGCCGCTGGCGGAAGCGCGACCATAGCTCCGTTGGACCTGACGGACGGCGAAAGCATCGGACGGCTGGCGCAGGCGATCGGCGGGCGTTGGCAGGCGCTCGACATATTGGTGCTGAACGCAGCCACGCTTGGGTCGCTCGCCGCCGTGCAGGCCATCGACGCCAAGGAATTTGCCCGGTTGCTGACGCTGAACGTGGGCGCTCCGCAGGCACTGATTGCCGCGTTCGATGGCATGCTTCGCGCGAGCGCCGACGCGCGGGTGGTGGCGATCACGTCTTCGGTTGCAACCCCGCGCGCTTATTGGGGCGCCTATGGCGCGTCCAAGGCGGCGCTGGAAACGCTGGTTGGCGCCTATGGCGAAGAAGTGAAGAATATCTCGGCCATCCGCACCCATATCGTCGATCCGGGCGCAACCCGCACGGCGATGCGCGCGCGGGCTTTTCCCGGTGAGGATCCGGCGACGCTCAAGGGGCCGGAAGTGGTTGGCGACGCCATCGTCGCACTGGTGGTGGCCGACACGCCGGCTTGCCATAGGATGCGCGTCGACGGCTGAGCGCTCAAGCGGCCTTTACGAGCGTCACCTGCGCCACGTCGATACCGCCGCCGCGAAAACCGCCTTCGCAATACATGAGATAGTAGCGCCACAAGCCCACGAAATGCTGGTCGAAACTTGCGGGCAGAAGCCCGTCTTCCAGTGCTCCGTCGAACCGTTCCCGCCATTGCTTCAGCGTTTGCGCATAATGATGGCCGAAGCGGCGGACATCGCGCCATTCCAGCCCGCGCTCTTGCGCCAGCGCCCGGAACCGGCTTTCCGAAATCAACATGCCGCCAGGGAAGATATAGGTCTGGATGAAGTCCGCCGCGCGCGCGTAATATTCGAAAATGGCGTCGTCGATCAGTATATATTGGATCGCGGCGCGGCCACCGGGCTTAAGCAAGCGATGGATGGCGTCGAGATAGGCGGGCCAATAGGCCTGGCCCACCGCCTCCACCATTTCGACGCTGGCGATCGCGTCGTAAAGCCCCTGCGCGTCGCGATAGTCGGTGAGCTGGATGCGCGCGCCTGATCCCAGCCGGTCGCTGGCATAGTCGGCCTGTTCCGTCGACAGGGTGAGGCCGGTGTAGGACAGGACAGCGCGCTCCATCGCCTGCTCCGCCAGACCGCCCCAGCCGCAACCGATTTCCAGCAGGCTGTCCCCGTCCTTGAGGTGCAGCCGGTCAAGTATCGCATCGACCTTCTGTCTCTGAGCCTGCTCCAGCGTCTCGTACGGATTTTCAGGATCGTTAAACAAGGCACTGGAATAATGCATATTCTGATCCAGCCACAGCGAATAGAAGTCGTTGCCCAGATCATAGTGATAGGTGATGTTGTGACGCGATCCCGTCCGGCTATTGCGGCGCCCCAAGTGAACCAAGCGGCCCAGCCAGCGCTCCGGCCCGTTCGGTCGGGCGACCCGGCCCAGGGACACCGCATTGCGCATGAACAGCGCGAAAAGCGGTACGGGATCGGGGCTGGACCATTCGCCTGCCGCCCAGGCCCGGTACCAGCCCGCCGAACCGGCGCTGGCCAACCGAACCAGCGCGCGCCAGCGGTGCAGGTGAACGATGCAGGTGGGGCCATGCTGTCGGCCGCCCAGCAGCCGCCGGGTGCCGTCGGGCAGGCACGCCTCCAATGACCCCTCTTCCAGCCCAAGGTCGATGCGATCAAGCAGCCGGTGGAAGATCGGGGCACTCAAGCGCGCGACATATCCGCTTTTCCCGCTGCGCGGCGGCTGGCGTAAGGACAGGGCGCGGCGCCCCCGGCGCGGATCGCTTGCATTCATGACGTCATCTGTGCCGCAAGCAGCACGGATCCGCAATCACCGCTTCATGGCGCGATAGGCGGACAGGGCACGCTCGCGCCCCGCCCTGTGCCCGATGATCTTGACAGGATAGGCTTCCGGCCGGGCGTCGTGCGCGTCGGGATCGTGGATGACATCGTTCGGCAGGGCAGCCAGTTCGGGCACCCATTGCCGGATATAGCCGGCTGCGTCGAATTTTTCCGACTGGGTCAGCGGCGCCATGATTCGGGTGAAAAGATTGGCGTCCACGCCGCTGCCCGCCACCCATTGCCAGTTGACGCTGTTGTTTGCATAGCTCGCATCCACCAGCGTATCCCAGAACCATCGCGCACCATGCCGCCAGTCGATGAGCAGATGCTTGATGAGGAAGCTGGCGGCAATCATGCGCACACGGTTATGCATCCATCCGGTGGCCCAGAGCTGCCGCATCCCCGCGTCCACGATGGGATAGCCGGTACGCCCCTTCTTCCAGGCAGTGAAATCGCCCTTCGCCTCCCGCAGGTCGAGCCAGCCCATGCGATCAAAGTCGGCGCGGGCATTTGCCGAACCATAGGTTGGGAAATTGCAGATTTGCGTATGCGCATAATCGCGCCAGATCAGTTCCTTAAGGAAGATGGTTGCGTCATGACCTGAGGCACAGGCCCGGTGCCAGACATAGGCGGGCGATACTTCGCCAAAATGCAGATGGGGCGACAGGCGGGATGTCCCCCCGACCGAAGGAAGATTGCGGGCAGTGGGGTATTCACCGACCTCGTCCAGGAAGGTGGCGAGGTTGGCGCGTGCGCCTTCCTCCCCCGGCGTCCATTCCGTGGCAAAGGCTTCTGCCCAGTTCGGCCGATCGGGCAACAGCGCCCAATCATCGAGCGAATCGCTGTCCGGCCAGCGTGACGGAGCCGGGATGGCACGCGGCGCGGGATGAGGCTTCACAGGCGGCATATGTTCCATCACCGCCCGGGAGAAAGGCGTGTAGATGCGGTACGCGCCGCCCGACCCGGTCTGTACGGCCCCCGGCGGCAGCAGCAACCCGCCATCGTGCAGGCAGAGGTCGACCGCCTTGGCCACCGCCTTTTCGGCGTTGCGCCACCATGGTTCATAATGATGGAGAGCGTGGACGCGCGATGCCCCGCTTTCCTTGGCGATTGCGGCGAGCACATCGGCGCTTTTGCCGCGTTTCAGGATCAACCGTGAGCCCTTCGCCCGCAGGCTGGCCTCCAGCGCGACAAGGCTGTGATGCAGCCACCAGCGGGACGCGCCCCCCATCGCCCATTGGCGCGGGCCTTCGTCGTCCAACACATAGACCGGGATCACAGGCCCTTCGGTCACGGCGGCGGCAAGGGCTGCCTGGTCGGACAGGCGAAGATCCTGGCGGAACCAGAGCAGGACTGGATCGGGCATGGATGGGCAATGCGCTGCCCCGCCCCCGGTTCCAAGCGGCACTTGGGCCATATTGCCATCACGGCTCGTCGCAAAACGGCGTCCTTGCGATTCGCGTGATAGACGCGCGGGGACGGGCGGCTTATTTCCTTGCCCAAGCGCTGCATGGCCTTGGGGAAAAGGTACGCTGCAACTTATATTCGGGGACGACATGGCTTCCACGCCTGATGACAAGACTCTGCCCTATCGCCCGTGCGTGGGGATCATGCTGGTGAACATGGACGGCAAGGTGTTCGTCGGCCAGCGCATCGATAACAGCACCGAAGCCTGGCAGATGCCGCAAGGCGGCATCGACGAGGATGAGGACGCCCGCGCCGCCGCGCTGCGCGAATTGCGCGAGGAAACCGGCATCGGCCGCGAGCATGTCGAGATCATTGCCAAGAGCAAGGACGAGCATTTCTACGACTTGCCGCCTGAGCTGATCGGCAAGCTGTGGGGCGGCAAATATCGCGGGCAGCGGCAATTCTGGTTCCTGGCGCGCTTCGTGGGCGAGGATAGCGACATCGACATCGCCACCGATCACCCGGAATTTCGCGAATGGAAATGGGCCGCGCCTGACACCCTGCCGGACCTGATCGTTCCGTTTAAGCGCAAGCTCTATCGCGACATCGTGCAGGAGTTTCGCGCCCTCATTTGACCCGAAGTTGAATTGGGGGCTTAAATTCTGTTGTCGGACAAGTATGACATAAGCATGCGCGCCAGTCTGATACCGCTCTCATTGCTGCTTGCCAGCCTGCCGGCCGCCGCGCGAGCGGATGACGCCCTGTTGCCGCCGGCGGTGCGGGAGATGATGGAAGCCGCCATCGCCAACGGCAACGAAACCGACATCGCCACCGTCGCCAAGATCGCCAAGCAGACCAATCCCGCATCCGCCGATGAAATTCAGCGCATGGTCACCCGTTGGAAGGACCGCACCAAGGCGACCCATGACAATGTTATCCGCGAAGCGCGCTTCACGGAGTTATGGACCGGCCGCATCGAGGCGGGTGGCTTCCGCTCGACTGGATCGACCAGCGAACTGGGCATCAGCCTCGCCGCCACCGCCACGCGCGAAGGCATCGAATGGACGCACAAGCTGACCGCGAGCGCCGATTATCGCCGGGCCAACGGGGTGACGTCGCGAGAGCGCTACTTCGGCAGCTACGAGCCGCGCTTTCAGTTCGATCCGCGCGGCTTCGCCTACGGCCTCGCACAGTTCGAGCGGGACACGTCGATCGGCTATGACGAGCGCTACACGGGGTCCGTCGGCGTCGGCTACAAGATCATCGTGTCCAAGCCGGTGGACCTTTCCGCTGACCTTGGTCCCTCGATCCGCCACGCCAAATATGTGATCGGCCCGCGCGAGACGAAGGTCGGCGTTCGCGGATCGATGGCGCTGGCGTGGCGCGCGCTGCCCACATTGACCTTCAAGCAGACCGCATCCGCCTATGCCGAAAGCGATGTCTATACCTTCAACGCGCTGACATCGGTCGAAACGAAAGTCACCACCCGCTGGTCCGCCGCCATATCCTACAACATGCAATATGAATCGGAAACGCTGCTGCAGACGGGGGGCCTCGACACGCTCAGCCGCCTGACGCTGACATATGATTTCTAGACACGGTAATTTTCGTGCGGGGGTGGAGAGGCGCGCCGGGCTTTGATAGACCCGGTGCATGACCGGTTTCACCCCAGAGGAACAGGCCCTGTTGGACCATGCCGCCGCCGCACCGATGCTGGCGCAGGTTCAACAATGGTCGGCGATCAACAGTGGATCGCGCAACATCCCCGGACTCGATGCCATGGCGGCGGCACTGGCGGACGCCTTCTCCATCCTGCCGGGCACATTGGAATTGATGGCAGGCGACGCCGTCGAAGCCGTCGCGCCGGATGGTCGGACCTCAACGGTCAATCATGGCAGGCACCTGCACCTGTCCGTCAGGCCGGATGCGCCGCGTCGCATATTGATGACGGGCCACATGGACACGGTGTTCGGGGCGGATCACCCCTTCCAGCACCAGCGCTGGCTGGAACCCGGCCGGCTGAACGGACCCGGCGTGGCGGACATGAAGGGCGGGATCGCGGTGATGCTGGCGGCACTGGGCGCGTTCGAGCGATCGAGCGCGTCCGCTTCGATCGGCTACGACGTTCTTGTCAACAGCGATGAGGAGGTCGGAAGCCCCTCTTCCGCGACGCTGCTGCGACAGGCGGCGGCAGGCAAGATCGCAGCCTTCACCTATGAGCCAGCCCTGCCCGACGGAACGCTGGCGGGCGCGCGGGCCGGCAGCGGCAATTTTTCCATCATCGTGACGGGCCGCAGCGCCCATGCCGGGCGGAACCCCGATGACGGGCGGAACGCGGTGCTGGCCGCCGCCGATCTGGCGCTGAGGCTGAAGGCAGGGAGCGGCGCCGGCTTTTCGTGCAACCCTGCGAAGATCGATGGCGGCGGGCCGAACAATGTCGTGCCGGATCATGCGGTGCTGCGGGTCAATTTTCGTCCCCGCACGCCACAGGACGAAATCGCCGCGCGCGCGCTGATCGACCGGGCGATGGCAGATGTCGCGCGCGACCATGACGTCAACATGCACCTGCACGGAGGCTTTGGGCGACCGCCCAAGCCGATGGACGACAAGGCGCTACGCCTTTTCGGCCTCGTCCGCCGGTGCGGTACCGACCTCGGCCTCAACGTCCAGTGGCGGGACACGGGCGGAGTATGCGACGGCAACAATATCGCGGCCTGCGGCGTGCCGGTGGTCGACACCATGGGCGTGCGCGGCGGCGCGATCCACAGCGACGCGGAATTCCTGCTGACCGACAGTCTGGCGGAACGGGCGCAGCTATCCGCGCTGGCGCTGATGCGGATCGCGACCCGACAATATGATAATGAGGGGATGATCGTTTGAGCTTCATCATGCGCATCGCACGCGCGGACGACATACAGACGCTCTATGAGATGGCGAAACTGACCGGGGGCGGGTTTACCAACCTGCCGCCCGACCGCAAAGCGCTGGCCGCCAAGCTGGAGCGAACCGAGCAGGCGCTGGCGCGCGAGGGCGAGGACATTGCGGACGAACTGATCGTCATGGTGCTGGAAAATGTCGAGACAGGACAGGTGCGCGGCACATGCCAGATTTTCTCGACGGTCGGGCAGAGTTTCCCCTTCTATTCCTATCGACTGGGCGTGCTGACCCAGCATAGCCGGGAACTGGGCCGCACCTTCCGCGCGCAGATGCTGTCGCTGACCACCGATCTGGAAGGATCCGTAGAGGTGGGCGGGCTTTTCCTCCACCCGCGCGAACGGGCGGAGGGGCTGGGATTGCTGCTGGCGCGCAGCCGTTATCTCTACATCCGCAACCATCGCGCCCGGTTCGGGGACCGCGTGATTGCAGAGCTGCGCGGGGTCATTGACGAGGCCGGCGGTTCGCCCTTCTGGGATGGCCTGGCCGGCCGCTTCTTTGGCATGAGCTTCCAGGAAGCGGACGAATTCAATGCGGTGAACGGCAATCAGTTCATCGCCGACCTGATGCCCAAGACGCCGATCTATACCGCGATGCTGACCGACAGCGCCCGCGCCGTCATCGGCCTGCCCCATCCCAATGGCCGGGCGGCGATGCGGATGCTGGAGACGGAGGGATTCGAAAATGCAGGCTATGTCGACATTTTCGACGGCGGTCCGACGATGGTGGGACAGGTCGACCAGTTGAAGACGATCGCCGCGGCGCGGGACGTCACCTTGGCATCGATCCATGACAAGGGCGGGGATCGGATGCTGATCGCGACAGGTCGGCTGGCGGATTATCGCTGTACCTGGGGCTTCGTGCAGGATGGAGATGGCGGCATCTCACTCGACGCGGCGAGCGCTGCGCGGCTCGGTCTGGAGCCGGGGGACGGTTTCACCATGGCGGGGCGGGCATGAGCGTTATCGAGATCAATTTCGACGGAATCATCGGCCCGAGTCACAATTATGCGGGGCTCAGCCTCGGCAACCTCGCCTCCGCGCGCAACGCCGGAGCGGTATCCCATCCCCGCGCGGCCGCACTGCAGGGGATCGAAAAGATGCGCGGCAACATCCGCCTTGGCCTGCGGCAAGGCATTTTCCTGCCGCAATGGCGGCCAGACAGCGCCTGGCTGGCCAGGCTAGGAGTCGATGTCGGCAATGCCGATCCGCATATCAGGGCGGCGGCGATGTCCGCTTCCTCCATGTGGGCCGCCAATGCGGCGACCGTTTCCCCCGCCAGCGATACGGCCGACGGTCGGACCCACCTGACCATCGCCAATCTGGTCACCATGCCGCATCGCAGCCATGAGTGGCCCCAGACGCTGGCGCAGCTGCGCGTCGCCTTCTCCGACGCGCGCGCCTTTGCGGTGCATGATCCTATCCCCGCGCCGTTCGGCGACGAAGGCGCGGCGAACCATATGCGGCTTTCGCAATCACATGACCAGGCGGGCGTGGAGGTCTTCGTCTATGGCCGTTCGGGCAGCGCCTTCCCGGCGCGGCAGCATGTGGAGGCAAGCAAGGCCATCGCGCGCATCCATGGCCTCGACCCTGCCCGTACCCTGTTCGTCCAGCAGTCGGAGGAAGCGATCGCCGCAGGCGCGTTCCATAATGATGTGGTGGCGGTGGCGAACGAGCACATACTCTTCGCGCATGAGCAGGCCTTTGCCGACAAGGATCGTTTCTATGCCGATCTGCGGGCCGCCCTGCCCGCGGTAGAAATCGTGGAAGTTCCGGCCAGCGCCGTCAGCCTGTCCGATGCGATCGCCTCCTATCTCTTCAACGCGCAGCTTGTGACGTTGCCGGACGGGGCAGGCATGGCGCTGATCCTGCCCACAGAGGCGCAGCAGGTGCCGGCGGTCTGGCGCTGGCTGGAGGGAATGATCGCCGGAAACGGTCCCATCCGCCGGCTCGTGCCAGTCGACGTGCGTCAGTCCATGGCCAATGGCGGCGGCCCGGCCTGCCTGCGGTTGCGCGTCGTGGCCGATCCGGCCGACATCGATCCACGCTTCCTGGTGGACGAGGCGCGGCTGGACGGCATCGCCCGGATCGTCGCCGGATATTGGCCGGAACGGATCGCGCCGGACGACCTTGGCGATACCCGGCTGATCGCGCAGATCGAACAATCATGGTTAACGCTTGTTGACCATCTTCAGCTTTCCGGGGACTTGTCGATCTGAGCGTCGGGGGTGACGCGGACGAGTCGCCATGGAACGGATCAAGAGCCTTTTCACGATCAAGACCAAGTTCGAGGCCTTTCTGGTCATCTATGCGCTCGCGCTCGGCGCGACGGAGCGTGGCGTCGTCTATATGCACACCTATCCCGGCGTGGGTGGTCAGTTGCTGGCGCTGGCCTGCTCGGGCGCTGTCTTCATGGCGGGTGGCAAGATACTCGACGCGCTGGAGTATCAGCGCAGCTATTGAGGCGATCCTGCCTCCAAAACGAACCCAGTTGGGATTTCACGCCGGACGGCGCCATCTATCCTCCCCCTTCATCGCAGGATGGAGGGAGCGGAGATGCTGGACGATCGTCGCCGGAGGAGCGTGCCGGCTGCCGAACTGGTGCGGAATTTCGCCCATTGGCGGGAGGTCGGATCGCGCGAGCCGGTGATGGTGACACACCATGGCCGGGAAACCCATGTCTTCATGGGGCTTGACCGGTTCCGCACCCTGGCCGAAGACGACGCCGCAGATTCGCCGCAGGATCGCACGCTGGAACTGGCGGCGCGCATCCACCAGGGCTTGATCCTCGTCGGCCCGGACATGAGCATCGGTCATGCCAATGGCGTGGCGATGGGGTTGGCGCGACGGTGGGACCGTCAAGCCGAAGGTCAGTTGCTATGGGAGGCCTTTCCCGAAATCGCCGGGACGCTGACCGAAGCGCATATCCGCCATAGCCTGGCGTCCGGCGAGGCGAGCGCGGCCGACATCCCCTCCCCCTTTCGTGAGGACAGTTGGCTGCATGTGCAGACATTTCCTTTTGCACAGGGCGTGGCGCTGCTGATGCGGGACATCACTGCCGATATGCAGCGGCACCGGCTGGCCGATGTCCGCTCGGCTATGCTGAAGGCGATGGAGGTCCATGGGGAGATCGCGCATGTGCGGGTATCGCCCCGCGGCTTCATCGAGGCGGTTGATGGCGGTTTCTGCGACCTTATGGGCCTGCCGCGCGAAAGGCTGATGACGGCGGCGATCGCCGATCTGGTGGAGGTGGCGGCTCGCCCAGCCTTCCGCAGCCAGCTGGAAAGCGTGCTGCGCGGCGACGGCGACCTGCGGCTGGCCACCCGGTTGCTGACCAATGACGGTACGGTCGCCTGTGTCGATGCCGCGATCGCCCGGCTGCATGGGACTTACGGTACGGAAGGTGCGATCATCCTGATGACCCCGGCGCGCGTCCCGGGAAATATGGAAAATCACGTCCGATCTGGATGAACGCCTGCACGTCGGCTTCACTTTCGCGGATGCGCGGCGATTTTGCGCGGAACGCCCGGTCGACCGCTTTGCGTAATTTGCGTGCCGGCGGTGCAGCGACCGGAAAACCGGCTTTTGATCCCATCCCGCTAGGCTGCCCATCATGTTTGAGAAACCTGCCTCATCCATCCGCAGCCTGTTGCGCGACCCTAGCGGCAGCGCGATGGTGGAAGCCGCCTTCGCCGTCCCGCTGATGGTGATCCTGCTGCTTGGCATCTTGGCCTATGGCAGCTGGTTCATGACCGCGCACAGCCTGCAACAGGCCGCGAACGACGCAGCGCGCGCATCGGTGGCCGGGCTGGACAGCGCGGAACGGCGGATGCTGGTAGAGCAGAGCGTCGCCGCCAGCCGGGCTGCCTTCCCCCTTCCGGGTGCCCAGACCATCGATTTGGGCACCAGCGAGAGCGGCGGATACTGCACCGTCACGCTGCGCTATAACCTCGCCAACGCCGCCATCTTCTCCGTGCTTCCCGTGCCGCTACCGGGCGAAGTGCTGGAACGCAGCGCGGTGGTGCGGATCGCCGGATGAAGCGCCGCTGCCTTAAGCGCCTTGCGGGCGATGGCCGGGGCGGCATCAGCGTGCTCCTTGCCGGTTCGATCTTCATGCTGGCGGGCGCGAGCACCGTCGCAGTGGACCTTGGTTCCATCTACCTTGCACGGCGGCAGTTACAGGGGATAGCGGACGCCGCCGCGCTGGCTGCCTCTAGCGGCGGGCGCATGGCGGCGGAACAATTGATCGTGCAGAGCGGGGTCGGCGGCGTCGCCATCGCATCCATGGAGACGGGCAGCTACGCCGCCGACCCGGCAATCCCGGTCGCGTCGCGATTTCGCGCTGGCGACCCGGAGGGCAACGCGACCCGCATAGCGGTGCAGCGGCGGGTACCCCTCTTCTTCGGACGGCTGCTGGTGGGGCGCGATGGCGTCGACCTCGCCGCCCGCGCCACCGCAGCCAAGTCCGACGCCGCTGCCTTCTCCATCGGCACCGGCCTTGCCTCCCTCAGCGGCGGCGTGCCCAACATGCTGCTGTCCAGCCTCGCCGGTACGGAACTCAACCTGTCGGTGATGGACTATAACGGCCTTGCGAACGCCAATCTCGACCTCCTCCATGTCGCCGACGCCCTGCGGCTGCGGCTTGGCCGCGACGGAGAGGCCTATGGCGCGCTGTTCGACCGGGATATTCCCCTCTCCACCGTGCTTGCCGCCATGGCGGATGCGTCCGGGGGCAGCCCCGCCGCCGCCACCTTGCTGGCGCTTGCCGGGCGAATTCCAGGACGCACCGTGCGGATGAGCGACATCATCGACCTGGGACCGGCGCGCAACGCTGCTGATCCGGCCGGACAGCCCAATATCCTGCTCGATGCCTTTTCCATGCTGCGCATGGTCCTCACTCCCGCATCGGGCGTGTCCATGCCCATCGACCTGAGGCTGACCGTGCCGGGCCTCAGCAGCACGCGGCTGATGCTGGTCATGGGCGGCGGGCAAAGCCAGTCGCCGCTCATGACGCTGACCACCAGCCGCGACGTAGTGGTGCGCACCGCCCAGACGCGCCTCTATCTGGAAAGCACGGTCGCCACGGCGCTGGGCGGCCTCGCGTCCGTGCGCATCCCTCTCTATATCGAGCTTGCGGCCGCAGAGGCCCGGCTGTCGGACATCCGTTGCGGACCGGATGGCGGCGTCACGCTTGCCGTCACGCCCTCCATCGGATCGGCCGCGCTGGGGGAGGTAGATGTCGCTGCGCTGACGAACTTCGCTGCGCCGGTCAGTCCCCGGCCAGCGCTGCTGGCGCAGACCTTGGGAACGCAGATCACCGGTTTTGCCCAGGTCTTGCTTGGCGGGACGCAGGCGCAGAGCGTGCATTTTTCCGCAACAGAGATCGACGCGCAGCAGGTCAGGACCGTCAGCACCAACGACGTGATGCAAGGCATCGCGGCCAGCCTGGCCGATCGAACCCAGATAAAGGTGACCGTACTGGGCATCACCGTCGGCAACAGTCCGCTGAGCCCCCTTATCGGATCCCTGCTCGGCACGACCGCGCCGTTGATCGACGGCCTGTTGAATAGCATCATGGCGACGATGGGCGTCAGGCTGGGTTCGGCGGACGTGCGCGTGCATGAACGGCGATGCGGCATCCCGGCGATCGTGGCGTGATCCGCTGAACGCGATAGACGCGGTCGATGGACATCGGTTTGGGCAGGGATGGTTGGCTGTGCCGAACCGAAATGGCGCACCCGGAACGATTCGAACGTCCGACCCTCAGATTCGTAGTCTGATGCTCTATCCAGCTGAGCTACGGGTGCTTTTCATCGATCGACGCGGGCTTCAAGCCCATCCGTAACGCCGGCCGAAAATATGGCGCACCCGGAACGATTCGAACGTCCGACCCTCAGATTCGTAGTCTGATGCTCTATCCAGCTGAGCTACGGGTGCGTGGAGACGCGCAGATAGAAGCGTGAGGCTGATTGGGCAACCCTTTTTTTGCACTTTTGCGAAGGGGGTGCCCGTCGCAACCTTTCGGGCCATTCCCTCGTTCGACTGGCCGAAGGAGACTGCCATGATGAACTTCACGATGAACGACCTGGCCCTGCTGGTCATAGCGTTGGTCATTGGCTGGATATTGGGCCTGATGATGAGCGGGCGGGGGAGGTTCAAGCGGCTGTGGCAGGAAGAGCGGATTGCCCACCGCACCGGCATCAAGGACCGGGACGCACGGCTGGAAGCGGCGAACGCCCGGATCGTCGAGCTGGAGCGGCAACGAGCGGCCCCTATTGCGACGCCCGCGGCGGCGACCGGCCTTGCAGCCGGGACGGCCGGCGCGGCTGCGACCGGTGTCCATGACCGTGACGATCTCAGCCGCATCAACGGGATCAGCCAGCGCGAGGAAGTGGCGCTCAACGAAGCGGGCTATCACCGCTACAGCCAGATCGCTGCGATCAATGCCGAACAAGAAGCGACGCTGGAGGCGCGGCTGGGCCTCAAGCCCGGCACGATCGCGCATGACGACTGGCGCGGTCAGGCACTGGCGCTGGAGCGAGGCGAGAGCAAGCCCGGCCTATTCAGCCGCATCACGGGATCGCACTGACACCCGGCGTCCTTTGATGCACGGACAAAGGGCGGGGAGCGATCCCCGCCCTTTTCGCGTCATTTGGCGGCGAGCGCCGCCTGTGCCGCCGCGAGCCGGGCGATGGGCACGCGATAGGGCGACGCCGACACATAATCGAGCCCGGTCTTTTCGCAGAAGGCGATGGAGGCGGGGTCGCCGCCATGCTCGCCGCAAATACCGAGCTTGATGTCGGGACGGGTCGCCCGCCCGCGCTCCGCCGCCAGTTCGATAAGCTGGCCGACGCCCTCCACATCGATGCTGACGAACGGATCGCGGGCGAAGATGCCCTTGTCCACATATTGCGTCAGGAAGCGGCCGGCATCATCGCGGCTGATGCCGATGGTCGTTTGCGTCAGGTCATTGGTGCCGAAGGAGAAGAATTCCCCGACCTCTGCGATCTCGCCCGCCTTGAGCGCGGCGCGGGGCAGCTCGATCATGGTGCCGACCAGATATTCGACCGAAGCGCCCTGCTCGGCAAAGACATCCTTCGCGACCTGATCGACGATCGCCTTCATCAGTTCCAGCTCCTTCCTGGTGGCGACGAGCGGGATCATGACCTCAGGGATCGGCGCTTCGCCGCTGCGCTGCTTCACGAGCAACGCAGCCTCGAAGATGGCGCGGGCCTGCATTTCGTAGATTTCCGGGTAGGTGACGCCCAGACGGCAGCCACGATGACCCAGCATGGGGTTGAATTCATGAAGTTCGGCAGCGCGGCGCTTCAATGCCTCGACGCCGACACCGGCGGCCTTCGCCACTTCCTCGAACTCCGCCTCGCCATGAGGCAGGAATTCGTGCAGCGGCGGGTCGAGCAGGCGGATGGTGACAGGCAGGCCCGCCATCACCATGAAGATCTGCGCGAAATCGTCGCGCTGTTCGGGCAGCAGCTTGTCGAGCGCGGCGCGGCGGCCCTTCTCGCTGTCGGCAAGGATCATCTCGCGCACGGCAGTGATCCGCGCCGCGTCGAAGAACATATGTTCGGTGCGGCAGAGACCCACGCCTTCCGCGCCGAAATCGCGCGCGGTCTGGCAATCGAGCGGGGTTTCGGCGTTGGCGCGTACCTTGAGGCGACGGACCTTGTCCGCCCATCCCATCAGCACGCCGAAATCGCCGGCCAGTTCGGGCTGCACGGTCGGCACTTCGCCCGCCATCACCTCGCCGGTGGAGCCGTCGATGGTGAGGATGTCGCCTTCCTTCAACTCCCGGCCGCCGATGCGCAGGATCTTGTTGGCATTGTCGATGGAAAGACTGCCCGCGCCGGAAACGCAGGGGCGGCCCATGCCGCGCGCCACCACGGCGGCGTGGCTGGTCATGCCGCCGCGCGCGGTCAGGATGCCCTTCGCCGCGTGCATGCCGTGAATGTCCTCAGGGCTGGTTTCGACGCGGACGAGGATGACGGCATCGCCCAGTTCGTTGCGGCGTTCGGCGGTGTCGGCATCGAACACGATCGCGCCGCTGGCTGCACCGGGCGAGGCCGGCAGGCCCTTGGTCAGGACGTCGCGCGGCGCCTTGGGATCCAGCGTGGGGTGAAGCAACTGGTCGAGCGCGGCGGGATCGACGCGGGCGACGGCTTCCTCCTCGGTGATGAGGCCTTCGGTCGCCATGTCGACCGCGATCTTGAGCGCGGCCTTGGCGGTGCGCTTGCCCGAACGGGTCTGGAGCATCCAGAGCTTGCCCTGCTGCACCGTGAATTCGATGTCCTGCATGTCGCGATAATGGGTTTCGAGGATCTGGAACACCCGCGCCAGTTCGGCATAGGTTTCCGGCATCGCCTCTTCCATCGACAGCGGCTTGGCCCCGGCCCGTTCGCGCGCGGCCTTGGTCAGATATTGCGGGGTACGGATGCCCGCGACCACGTCCTCACCCTGCGCGTTGATAAGATATTCGCCATAATAGGCGTTTTCGCCGGTGGCAGGATCGCGAGTGAACGCAACGCCGGTGGCAGAGGTGTCGCCCATGTTGCCGAACACCATCGCCTGCACGTTGACGGCCGTGCCCCAGTCGCCCGGAATGGAATTGAGGCGACGATAGACCTTCGCCCGGTCAGCCTGCCACGATCCGAACACCGCGCTGATCGCGCCCCAGAGCTGGTCATGCACATCCTGCGGGAAAGGCTTGTCCCAGAGCTTCTGGACAAGAGCCTTATATTCACCGACCAGCGCCTTCCAGTCGTCGGCGGTCATTTCGGTATCGAGCGTGTAGCCCTGATCTTCCTTGGCGATTTCCAGCGCTTCCTCGAACGCGCCATGATCGAGTTCCAGCACCACGTCCGAATACATCTGGATGAAGCGGCGGTAGCTGTCCCACGCGAACCGCTCGTCACCGCTGACGGTGGCGAGGCCGATGACGGTTTCGTCGTTGAGGCCGAGGTTGAGCACCGTATCCATCATGCCGGGCATGGAAATGCGCGCGCCCGAACGGACCGACACCAGCAGCGGATCGGCCGCGTCGCCGAAGCGCTTGCCGGTCACGCCCTCGATATGGGCGATGCCGCCGGCGACTTCCGCCGTCAGGCTGTCGGGATAGACGCCGCCATCCTGATAATAGCGGGTGCACATTTCGGTCGTGATGGTGAAGCCCGGCGGAACCGGCAGGCCGATCGCGGCCATCCCGTCCAGGTTCGCGCCCTTGCCGCCCAGAAGGTTTTTGTCGCCCTTCCCCCCGTCATTCACGCCGCCGCCGAAACGATAGACATAGCGGGTGGCGGTCTCGTTCATGCTGGCTTCTTCCGTCTTGATCATGGTCCGGCTCTCCCTGCACTGATTGCCGTGTTTGTGCGCTGCAACAATATGACCGCATTAGCGCGATAATGGGAGCCGGAATAGGAAATATCCGGCGTAACTTCGCATATTTCCCGTAAAACGTGACATTAAGTTACGTCAGCCGGAAATCTTCGAAAAGTCCGCGACATTGTGCACCGCATCCCGCACCCGCGCCAGCAGCGCCAGGCGAGTCGTGCGCTTCGCCGGATCGGAGTCATTAACCGTGACCGTTTCAAAGAAGGCGTCGATCGGCGCGCGGAGCGTGGCGAGCGCCGCCATCGCTTCCTCGAACCGCTCGTCCGCCACCGCCTGCGCCGCGCGGGGCTCGGCAGCGTCGAGCGCGGCGATGAGTGCAGCTTCGGCGGGTTCGGGCGTGTAGGAAAGCGCGGCGGGCGCAGGCGTGTCCCCTTCCTTTTTCAGGATGTTCGCGGCGCGCTTGTAGCCCGCGAGCAGGTTCGCGCCGTCATCGGTCGCTATGAAGGACTGGAGCGCGTGGACGCGGGCCAGGAGGCGAACGAGATCGTCCTCGCCCCCGAGCGCGAACACCGCGTCGATCAGGTCATGGCGGACACCCGCTTCCTTTTGCTGGACTTTGAGGCGGTCGGCGAAGAAGTCTAGGACTTCGGACGACGTAATATCCGAAGCCAGCATATATTTGCGAGCGGCCTCATTCGTTATATTTGTTGCGCCGGCAACAAGTCTGTCAAAAAGTTCGCCCCACCTAAAGTCCGTTTTCAACGTTCCAATAGCATCCAGAACGGGTAGAACTTTTGCGATGGGCGCCGTTTGACTCTGAAACGCAACATTTGCCGCAGCTAATTTCACGACTGTTCCAAGCGGTACAGTCAAATTGCAATAAGTCAGCTGGCTCAGAACGCCAATTGCGGCGCGCCGCAAAGCGAATGGATCTTTCGATCCGGTCGGCTTCTCTCCAATAAGAAAGAATGCCGCAATCGTATCCAGCTTGTCCGCCAAACTCACCGCCACGGTCACCGGGGCAGTCGGCACGTCATCGCCCTGCCCGACCGGCTTGTAATGATCGCGGATGGCGTCGGCCACCGCATCGGGCAGGCCCTCTGCGCGGGCATAATAGCCGCCCATGACGCCCTGAAGCTCGGGGAACTCGCCAACCATTTCGGTGACGAGGTCGGCCTTGCACAGGCGGGCGGCCTGTTCGGTGAGGTCGGCCAACTCTTCCTTCGTCATGCCAGCGTAGGCTGGCATCTCAGGCGTTGGCACGCTGCCGCCAGAGACCCCAGCCTTCGCTGGGGTGACGGTGGGGGCTGGGGTGACGG
>NZ_LSJY01000176.1 GCF_001556865.1 Sphingobium sp. CCH11-B1
GCAGCCCGGCATCAGGGGCGAGGTGCGCCTTGTGGAGAGAGCTTTTGGCATTGGGGGGTCAGTTCCGGCTGAGGGCGAAATGACACCCTAAGCGCTGACGTCCTTGGGCCAGAGGTATTCGCCGGTGAGAAGGATGTGCGCCCACCCGAGCGGCGAGACATGCGCCAGCAGATGATCCGGGGTATCGAGTCCTTCGCGACGCCGGGCCTCGACAGCATGGCCGAGTTGCAGGGTGTTCCAGTAGACGATGATGGCGGTGAGCAGGTTGAGGCCCGCGATCCGGTAGTGCTGGCCTTCGGTGGTGCGATCGCGGATCTCGCCCTGGCGACCGATGCGCAGGGCGTTCTTCAGCGCATGGTGCGCCTCGCCCTTGTTGAGGCCGACCTGGGCGCGGCGCTGCATGCCGGTGTCGAGGATCCATTCGATGATGAACAGCGTGCGCTCGATCCGCCCGACCTCGCGCAGGGCTGCGGCTAGGTCGTTCTGGCGCGGATAAGCGGCGAGCTTGCGCAGGATCCGACTTGGCGCCACCTGTCCGGCGCTTATGGTGGCGGCGCAGCGGAACAGGTCCGGCCAGTTGGAGACGATCAGTGCCTCGCGTGCCTTGCCGCCCACCAGCGGGCGCAGTTCGGTTGGCGTGGCGGCGGGGGCGAACACGTACAGTCGCTTGGACGGCAGATCGCGGATGCGCAGCACGAGCCGGTAGCCGAGCATGGCGCTGATTCCGAACAGATGGTCGGTGAACCCGCCGGTATCGGCATACTGTTCCTCGATCCGCCGTCCGGCCTCATTCATCGTCAGCCCGTCGAGCAGATAGGGTGCCTCGCTGACGGTCGCGGGAATAGTGCGCGATGAAAATGGCGCGAACCGGTCGTTGACGTGGGTATAGGCCTTGATGCCGGGATCGTTGCCGTAGCGGGCGTTGACCGTGTTCATCGCCTCGCCCTGCCGCGCGGCGGGGTAGAACTGACCATCGGCGGATGCCGTGGTGCCCATGCCCCAGACCCGCGCCATCGGCAGGTCGCCTTGCGCGGCGACCACGGCGGCCAGCGCCTGGTTGATCGCCTCACTCTCGACATGCCAGCGCGCGAGGCGGGAGAGCTGCCAGTAATCATGGGTGTTACACGCCTCGGCCATCTTGCGCAGGCCGAGGTTCAGCCCCTCGGCGAGCAGTACGTTGAGCAGGCCGATCCGGTCGCCGCACGGCACGCCGGTGCGCAGGTGGGTGAAGGCTTCAGTGAAGCCGAGTGCGGCATCGACTTCGAGTAGCAGGTCGGTGATGCGGACAGGCGGCAGGCGACGGTACAGGTCGAGCAGCAGTTCCTCGATCCCGCCTGGCGGGTCGGCGGTGAGACGGTCGATGCGCAGCGTGCCGTCCTCGATACTGCCATGCGGGATCGTCCCATTGCGCGCGGCGCGACCGAGCCGGGCGAGGCCATCGGCAAGCCGGTCCTTGCGGTCGGCTAGCCAGACATGCGGATCGGACGGGACTGCCAGCTTCATGGTACGCGCGACCGTCATCGGCACTAGGACATGGCGCAGGTCGCCATAGCGATGCGAGCGCTCGAGCCAGATGTCGCCCGAGCGCAACGCGTCGCGCAGGTGGAACATCACCGCGACTTCACGCAGCCGCGCATCGTCACCGCCCTTCAACCGCAGCTGACGACGCCATTTGGAATGCGGGCGCAGGAAGTCGTCGGCCGCCGGCAACTCGCCTTTGGCGGCGATGGCGGTCACCGCGTCGAGCAGGGGCCGGGCAACCGGCGCGGCTGCGAGGTCGAGGCAGCGCAGCATACGCGGCGCATACCGGCGGAAGCGGTGATACCCCTGATCGACATGCGCCAGCGGATCGTCGCCGAGCGTGTCGGTCAGCGACCTGGCCGTCGCAACAAGACGGTCGAGCCGGTCCCATCCCGCGCGTGCGACTGCATCCTCCAGCGATGCGCCGTCGCCATGAGCGTCGAGCAGTGATCGGCCGAGCGTCGCGAAACCGTCCAAAGTTGCGGTGACCGCACCTCTGGTTTCCGCAGTACGCGCATCGTACAGCTGCTTCGCCTCGCGCCAGGTGCGGCCGACGATCCGGTCATGCGTCTCGATCACGGCGTCGGCGGTCGCGGCGGCCCATTCGATGACACAGACCGCAAGGATAGCGCGGCGCCGATCGGCGTTTAGGTCGCGCAAGCCATCGGCAAAATAGCGTTCGCCCTGCCGGCGCAACCGGGCGACGCGGTGCGGCGGGACGCCTGCGAGCAGGTCAGCGCCGAGGTTCATCGTGCGTAGGAACTCCAACCGGTCGAGCAGCCGGTTCGCCGCGGCGGAATTGTTGCCCGGCTCGATCCGGCGCAGCCAGATGAAGCGACTGATCGCACCCGGCAGCATCTCGGTCGTCAGCTGGTCGAGCCGCGTACAGGCGACGCGATCGAGGCGCGTGGCGATCCGCTTCTCTATATTCCGCTCGGCCGCGACCAGCGCGTCCGCGCACAGCCGCTCGATGGTGGTGATCGCCGGCAGGATGGTCATGGTGTCGCGGCAGCGGGCGATGAAGCGCCGCGCGAGATCGTCATTCGAGCGCGCCTGTTCGGCTTGGCCAAGCAGCCAGTCGCGAAACGCCCGGGCCGGCGCCCCCTGACCGGAGAACATCCTGTACCCGTAGCTTCGGCGCAGCACCTCTAGATGCTGCTGGCGCGTCTGGCGGCGAACAGCATAGCGAAGGAGCGTGTCACCGGTGATGCCGAGTTGGGCTCCAAGGAAGGCAGACACTGCGAGGGGGATGATCTCGCCCGGTGCCAGCATCCGTCCGGGATAGCGCAGCGCACACAGTTGCAGCGCGAAGCCGATCCGGTTCTCCGGCCTGCGTCGTCGGTTGATGTGGATCAGGTCATCGTCAGCCAGAATGTAATGGCGGAGCAGGGATGCCTCGTCGGTCGGCAGGTCGAGCAGCGCCGATCGCTGCCGGGCGCTCAGGATATGGCGTCGCGGCATGAGGCATTGTCCCAGTTGATCAGAAGTCTGTTTTGGACAACATTACCCCCACGCAGATCAAGGGTTTTTGGAGCCTAAATCCAGAGGGGTTCAATTGGGACAGCGCGCCGCCATCTACGCCAGGGTTTCGACTGCCGACCAGTCGTGTGAACGGCAACTACGCGACCTTGCCGCCTTTGCCGAGCGGGGTGGCTATGAAGTGGTGGAAGTGTTCCGGGAGACAGCCTCCGGCATGAAGGCGAACCGGGCAGCACGTAACCAAGTGATGAAGCTGGCGCAGGCGCGCCAGGTCGATGCGATCCTTGTGACCGAATTGAGCCGGTGGGGCCGCTCCACCCAAGACCTGCTCGACACGTTGAACCGATTGTCCGGGTGGCGCGTCTCCGTGGTGGCGATGAGCGGCATGACGTTCGAGGTCGACACACCGCATGGGCGGATGATGGCCACTTTGCTTGCCGGCATCGCACAGTTCGAGCGGGACATGCTTAGCGAGCGTGTCCGCTCTGGTTTGGCCGCTGCTCGAGCACGGGGGCGCAAGCTCGGACGGCAACCGGGGGAACGGCCCAAGTCCGATCGGCTTGGACCCAAAGTGTTGGCGCTGGTTCAGGAGGGGCGCAGTTATCGCTGGATCGCCCGCGATCTTGGCCTGAGCAAGAATACGGTCGCGGCAATCGTCGGGCGAGCAAGAGCGGATTGCGCCGCGGACGAGGAAATAGCGGCATGACAAAAGCCCCGCCACGCCTGCCGCCCGATCCGCGGCGCAAGGTACGCTTCCGTGAGATCGCTCGCGGCATCATCGCCAAAGACCGCCATGATCGCAAATATGGTTACACTGTGGACACCGCCGGCGCTATCGCACAGGCGCTGGAGCGCGCCTATCGTGAAGGTGTACGAGACGCTCCAACAATTACTACCACGGTGCATGAGCAGCCCGATACAACGGGCCCTCTCGAATGGGCGATGATCCCGCCTCGACCCAGGGATGCCTTCTGGAGCATCTGCCTGTTTTTTCTTGGCCGGGAAGCGGATGACACCCGTAATGGATACCTGGAGCCCGCGCTTACCGAACGCGGAACGCCGGGATGGGCAATGGTAGTCCCGGGGCGAAACCGGGAAAAGGTGATCGGTGATCGAACCATTGGCCCTCTCGTCCGGCTTGGGCTCCTTGTGCGTTCATCGGATGGGCCTGTTCGCATTCTTGTCACTGAGCGCGGACAGGACACATGGCGACTTTTCTGCCAGCGGGGCGGGCGTTACCCGGAGGATCTGACCGACATCTGATCGACGCTCAACAGAATTATGTGATGGCAGCTAGCGCCCCACAGTGGACGTTCGTTGAACCCGGGTGGCTTGCCGATTGTTCACTCGATTCGTCATTCCCGCGAAGGCGGGAATCCAGTAGCAACGTCGCAATGAAGGAGACCTTCGCGCCCACCGTCTATGTTCTCGCTTCGGCGCGAAACGGCACACTTTACACCGGCACCACCTCGAACCTGATCCAGCGCATCGCCCAGCACCGCAGCGAACACTTCGATGGCTTCAGCGCCCGCTATGGAACCAAACTGCTGGTGTGGTTCGAAATGCACGCGACAATGGAGCACGCGATCCAGCGAGAGAAGCGGATCAAGAAATGGAACCGTGACTGGAAGCTCAGGTTGATCGAAGAAGGCAATCCACAGTGGCGCGATCTCGCCATCGACTTTGGCTTCGAAGCGCTGCGTTGACTGGATTCCCGCCTTCGCGGGAATGACGAAGATCTTGGTGCGGATTTGGCATCGGCAACGGGTGTTTTAAAATCCGAACCAGACGGTCGGCTTCCCACCCCTTTAAGCCATTGCGCTTAGGGTGTCATTTCGCCCCTTACCGGAACTGACCCCATTGGGCCCTCGGCGCTGACGGAGGCCATGGGCATGCTCAACCACCATTTCGCAGCAGCCGCCTGATCGGCGCAGAGCGACAGCCTACCTCTGACTGCCGCCAATCTTTGCAACAGAGCCCC
>NZ_LSJY01000177.1 GCF_001556865.1 Sphingobium sp. CCH11-B1
CATCGACGCCCCGCCGCAGATCAAGATATTAAGTCCGGAACAGTCCCTCAGCATCGTGCAACCGGGGCAACGCAGCTGGAGCCCGGTCTTCGTAGCGACGGACGATTATGGCGTCGCTCCCGTGGCGCGCCTGCGAGTCACGCTGGCCATGGGCGAAGGCGAAAATGTGCGCTTCACCGAGCGGGAAATCCCGATCAACGGAATCGGTTCGACGAAGGAGCGCCGGTTCGCGCCCGCGCTTGCCTTTGGCCAATTTGGCTTTGTCGCCGGGGGCGACATGGTGGTGCAGCTCATTGTACGCGACAATCGCGCGCCCGCGCCGCAGGAAATGCGCGGCCCCAGCCTGGTCCTGCGCTGGCCTTCCCCAAAGCAGCCCGAAAGCAGCGGCTTGACGGGCATGGTGAACACCACCCTGCCGGCCTATTTCCGGAGCCAGCGGCAGATCATCATCGATGCCGAAGCGCTGATAAAGCAGCGGCGCGCGCTATCGGGCGATCGATATCTCAAGCGTTCGACGGCGATCGGGGAAGATCAGCAAATCCTGCGCGGACGTTACAGCCAGTTCCTGGGCGGCGAAGAGAAAGGCGAACGGCAGCTGCCCACAAGCGATGATCATACGGACGGCGACGGTCACGACCATGGCGATGGTCATACCGATGGCGACGGTCATGATCATGGCGGTGCCCCCGCCACGCCCTCGGTCGGCTTTGGCGCGCCGGAAGACGTGCTGGCCGAATTCGGTCATCCCCATGACGATTCGCCCGCGTCCAGCCTGGCCCCTGAAACGCGGGCAATATTGAAACAGGCGGTGGACGAGATGTGGCAGTCGGAGCGCGAACTGAAGCTCGGCCATCCGGATCTTGCGCTGCCTTACGCCTACAAAGCGCTGCGCTTCATCAAGGAGGTGCAACAGGCGACCCGCGTCTTCCTGTCGCGCGTCGGGCCTGAGCTGCCGCCGATCGACCCCACTCGGCGCATGACAGGCAAGCGGGAGGGTATCGCCGGCGCAGCGCTCCCTGTGTTTCCGGTCGAGCGCAACGATGGTCCCGCTGCCGCCGCATGGCGCGCATTGGGGGACGGCCCCGATGCCATACCGGGCCCGATCGATCTCGGTCCGCTGGACAGGTGGGTTCGCGCCAGCGCCGCCAGAGTGCCGGACGCGCTTGCACTCAGTGGAGCGATCGACGCCGTTCGTCAGGAGCCCGGCTGCACAAGCTGCCGCGCGAAGCTGCGCGCTCTGCTGTGGACGACCATGGAAAGGCCGCTGGGGCAATCGATCCGTCGCGCGCCTCCGAATGAGTCCGGACGGCGTTATCTGCGCGCCATCCAGGATGGATCGCGATGATCATGCAGTATCTTGTCGCTTTGATCGTCGGGATCGTCGCTGTTGTCGCCTGCCTTCGCTTGGTGATGTGGCATCGCCGCGCGACCCGAACCGGACAGGCTGCGCCGCGCAGGCTGGCCGCGCTGCTGGTCCTTCAGCCCTTGACATGCGCGCTGCTCTACTGCGCCCTGTTCCCACCAGCCGTGAGCGATGGCGCGCGTTTGTTGCGGGTGGCGACGGGGGGCACATCGTCCCTCGCCGCAGGTAGCCGGGAGCCATTCTTCACCCTGCCCGAGGCTTCGGCCGCCGGCGGAATAGGCGTCCCCGATCTCGGCACCGCCCTTCGCCGGCAACCGGGCGTTCAGACCGTCGAGGTCCTGGGTCAGGGTCTTACCCCACGCGATATCGACGCCCTGCCAGATGTCGCGTTGCGCTTCAGGCCGGGACGGCCGCCCGTTGGCATCATCGCCCTCTCGCCGCCGGGGACGGTCGCCCCGGGCGCGCGCTTCCTAGTGGGGGCCACGGTTTCCGAAGCGCGAGGAAGCATGATCGAATTGATCGATCCCGCCGGGCGCGTCACGGACCGGGGCGAACCTGACGCGGCGGGCCATGTCCTGCTCGCGGGTACGGCGCGCGCCGCAGGACCGGCGATCTTCACGCTGCGTCTGCGCAAGGATGGCAGCCTCATCGATCAAGCGTCCGTCCCCGTCCTGGTGGAAGGCGTCAAGGCACCCAGGCTCCTCATCCTTGCCGGCGCGCCGGGGGCCGAAGTCAAATTCCTGCGCCGCTGGGCGACCGACGCCGGCTATGACGTCACGACACAGATCAGCGCCGGCGGCGGCATAGTGTTGGGCGATGCGCCGGTGCGCCTGGATGCGGCGAGCCTTGGACGGTTCGATGCCGCGATCGTCGACGACCGGGTCTGGCCGGTGGCACGCGATGCGCTGATGACCGCCGTCCGGAGCGGCATGGGGCTGATACTGCATGCTGGCGGGCCGGCGGAGACGACCAGCATTGCTCAATGGCAAGCGCTGGGTTTCGATTTGAAGGGGACGACCCGGCTGGTGTCGCTGGCCTTGCCGGCGGCCCCGGCTGAACCGATTGCGCGCACCCGGCACGGCATCGCGAACGAAGATGTGCCGACCGACATCGCGTCGCCCGACGATGCCCTGCCCGACGTCAGCCGACTTGATCGAGTGCCCGGCGGGACCGGCACGGTGCCGTTGCTGGACGATAATGGCGGTACTGGACTGGCGGCGTGGCGGCAGGCCGGGATGGGACGCATCGCGCTGTTTACCGCGATCGACAGCTACGGCTTGATCCTGACCGGCCGGCGCGAACTGCATAATGACTGGTGGAGCGCTCTGCTGAATGCGGTATTGCGACCCGCCCCCCACACGGGGTTCGATCCCCATATGTCCTGGCAGGATGAACGCCTGACTCTGTGCGACTTGCAGGGTCCAGCGAGCGTGATCGCGCCGGACGGCAGGAAGGCGATGATGCTGCCCGTCCATGGCTGCGGCGCATATTGGCCGCGTGTTTCAGGCTTTCATCAGGTTCAAACGGGGGGGCAGATGCGGATCTTCTACGTCCATCCCCGCAATGAATTGGGAGCGGCGCGGCAGATGCGGGATCGAACCGCCACGATGTTGCGTGCATCGGACGGATCGCCAAATGCCAAGGCGCCCACCGGTGAGCGCGCGTCCCCCTGGATATGGTGGATCGGCTGGATGGCGGCGAGCCTGCTGCTGTGGTGGCTGGAGCGCAGCCGGCTGGGGCGGAAGGCCGTCCCTCAATCCGCCATGTAGAAATCGCGCAGCGCCCGCGCGTCATGCAGGGCGTTGTGGGGTACACGGCTGTTGGCCGCGGCACTGAAACCGGCCGCATTGATGAGTTCGAGACGCAGGCCGAAATCAACGCCCGCCATCTTGCCCGGTCCCGTCACCAGCAAAGCGCAGAAATGGGCGAGATCCTCCGGCCAGTCGGCGATGATGACGGGATCGCCGTCGCCTTCCAGATAGGCGGCGACATGATCGGCGGCCTCCACCCGATTGAGTTCAAGGTCGATGCCCGGCGGGACATGGCGCAAATAAGGTATGACATGCTTGGCGACCCACGGCTCGATCTCGTCCGGCAGGGGCAGGGAAACGTAGAATTCCTGATCGCCATGTTCCGGAACCAGCGCGACGCTGATCAGCGTGCCGCCGAAACCGTTGAATTCCGTATCGAGAAAATACCGCATGTACGAATGACTGTCTGCTCGCGAGGGAAGGATTATGTCGTCGGGAGCCTGTAGCATTTGCGTGGAGGAAGCCAAGCTGCCATGCGCCTGACGGCTGGCGGCAGGCCGGCGGATGGAAGGACAGGGTGATGATCCCGCGGGAATATCTCGGTTCGGCTCAGGTGCCGGGCGGTCAGGAACTGAAGCTCTACCGGCGTGGCACGGATCATATGATCGTTCTCGACCGCAACGAACTGATGAGCAGCCGCATGAGCGGTTCGGAAAAGCAGCTGGCGCTCATGACGATCGACCGGTTGAAGGGACGCACGGCGCCGCATCTGCTGGTCGGCGGATATGGCATGGGCTTCACCCTGCGCGCGGCGCTCGGCGCTCTCGACGGGGCGGCCGGCGTGACGGTGGCCGAACTTGTGCCGGAAATCATCGAATGGGCGCGTGGGCCGATGGTCGAATTGATGGCCGGATGCCTGGACGATCCGCGCGTCACCCTGCTGATCGAGGATGTGGTGCCGGTTATTGGCCGGGCGCGCGCCACCTATGACGCGATCCTGCTGGACGTCGACAATGGGCCGGACGGGCTGACGGCGGCGGCGAACGACCGGCTTTACTCGGCGGCGGGTCTGGAGGCGGCAAAGGCAGCGCTGAAATCCGGCGGCATATTGGCGGTGTGGTCTGCGGGATCGGACGACGCCTTCACCCGCCGCCTTCGCAATGCGGGGTTCCTGGTCGACGAAGTGGCAGTGAAGGCGCGCGACAATGGCAAGGGACCACGCCATGTCATCTGGTTCGCGCAGAAGCGGTGAGCCCGTAGTTTCAATGAAAATCGCGCGATTTTGGTAGTATTCGCACGTCCCTGGGGTGCCTTCGCGGCGACGGCGCGGCGCGGGGGTGGCCCGGATGGGTGACTTCGTCGCTGCGGCTCATCGGCTGTTCCTGCAGCCAGTCGAGCGCTCCGCTGGCATCCGTCACCCGGTCGACCATCAGGTGCACCACTTCCTCCTTGCTGCGCTGGACCGTCCCGTCAATCAGCATCAGGCGCGACGCCATCACCGCGCGCCGCTGCTTCTCCATCTCCCGCGCCCATAACAGAGCGTTGACGATCCCGCTTTCATCCTCGATCGTGATGAAGACCGCATTGCCCTTGCCCGGCCGCTGGCGGATCAGGACGACACCTGCCACCCGCACCTTCGCACCATCCTTCGCCGCATTGACCGCCGCGCAGTCGATCACGCCATGACGCGCGAAGCGCCTGCGCAGAAACTGCATGGGATGGCCCTTCAGTGACAGGCGATGGGTCTGGTAATCGATCGCGACTTCTTCCGACAAGGGCATGGGCGGCAAGGCGGCATCCGGCTCTCGCCCCAGTTCAGGAAGGTCTTGCGCGGCGAAGAGCGGCAATTGCATCGGCGGCACGCGTCGCGCCTCCCACCCTGCCTCACGCCGGTTTTGCCCTATGGAGCGCAGCGCGTCCGCATCCGCCAGCAAATGCAGCGCCCGCGCCGGCATGCCGGCCCGCCGCGCCAGATCCTCCATGTCGCGCACAGGGCTCGCTTCCCGCGTCGAGACCAGCGCCCTGGCCCATTCCTCGCGGAAGCCGTCGATCCGGTCGAAGCCAAGGCGCAACACCCGTTCGCCCTCCAGCCTACTGTACCAATGGCTCGCCTGGACATCGATGGGGCGCACTTCCACGCCATGCTCCTGCGCATCGCGCACCAGTTGCGCCGGGGCATAGAAGCCCATTGGCTGGCTGTTGAGCAGCGCGCAGGTGAAGACGGCGGGATAATGGCATTTCAACCAGGAGGAGATATAGGCGAGCCAGCCAAACGCCTGCGCATGGCTTTCGGGGAAGCCATATTCGCCAAAGCCCTTGATCTGCTCGAAGCAGCGTTCCGCGAAATCCAGTGGATAGCCCCGGCCGGTCATGCCGCCGATGAACTTCTCCTGCCATTTGTGCATGTCGCCACGATTGCGGAAGGTCGCCATCGAGCGGCGCAGGCCATCGGCTTCCTCCGGCGTGAACCTGGCGGCGACGATCGCGAGCCGCATCGCCTGTTCCTGGAACAGGGGCACGCCCCTGGTCTTTTCCAGCACTTCCTTCAATTCGAAAGGATGATCCGGTGGGCCGGGATAATCGGGAGATTCCTCCCCAGCCCTGCGCCGCAGATAGGGATGCACCATGCCGCCCTGGATCGGCCCCGGCCGCACGATCGCGACCTGGATAACGAGATCGTAAAGTTCCTTGGGCTTCATCCGCGGCAGCATCGCGATCTGGGCGCGGCTTTCGACCTGGAAAGTGCCGATGCTGTCGCCCTTCTGGAGCATGGCGTAAGTCGCCTGATCCTCTTTCGGCACCCTGTCCAGCGTCAGATCGCCCAGCCCATGCGCCCGCATCAGGTCGAAACTCTTGCGGATCGCCGTCAGCATGCCGAGCGCCAGAACGTCCACCTTCATCAGCTTGAGCGTTTCAAGATCGTCCTTGTCCCATTCGATGAAGGTACGGTCAGGCATCGCGCCATTGTGGATCGGCACCAGTTCATCGAGCCTGCCCTGGCTCAGCACGAAACCGCCCACATGCTGGGACAGGTGGCGGGGAAATTCGTAGAGCCGATCCGCCATCTCGCGCAGCCGGGCGAGTTCGGGATTGGCGGGATCGAATCCCGCCTCCGCGACCCGGCTTTCGGGCAGTCCCTCGCCGCCCCAGCCCCATACCGTGCCGGACAAGCGGGCCGTCACATCCTCCGTCAGGCCCAACGCCTTGCCCACTTCGCGCACCGCGCTACGCTGGCGATAGCGAATGACGGTCGCGGCGATGCCCGCCCGGTCGCGCGTGTAGCGGCGGTAGATATATTGCATCACCTCCTCGCGCCGCTCATGTTCGAAATCGACGTCGATATCGGGCGGTTCGCTGCGCTGTTCGGTCAGGAAGCGGGAGAAGAGCAGTTGCTGTTCGACCGGATCGATCGGCGTCACGCCCAGTAAATAGCAGACGAGCGAATTGGCGGCGGACCCACGCCCCTGGCACAGGATCGGCGGATCGAGGCTGCGGGCATAGGCGACGATGTCGTGAACGGTCAGGAAATAATAGGCATAGTTTTTCAGGCGGATCAGGTCGAACTCTTCCTTCAGCGTCTCACGGTAACGCGGCGGCAGACCGTCGGCAAATTTCTCCTTCGCCTTCTCCTGCACCAGATGCTCCAGCCAGTCCTGCGGCTCCCACCCGTCCGGCACAGGCTCATGGGGATATTCATATTCCAGCTGGTCCAGCGTGAAGCCGATGCAGGCGAACAGATCCTGCGTGGCGGCAATCGCTTCGGGGCAGGCAGTGAACAGCCGCGTCATTTCCTGCGGGCTTTTAAGGTGCCGTTCGGCGTTGGCGGCAAGGCGGCGTCCGGCCGTCTGCACCGTCAGCCCTTCGCGGATGCAGGTCAGCACATCCTGCATCGGCCTATCGTCGACTTCGGCATACAGCGCGTCGTTGGTGGCGATCAGCGGCACTTCGCATCGCGCCGCCAGTGCCTTGCGCCTTGCCAGCATGCGCGCGTCGCGTCCCTCCCGGTGCATCGTCGCGGCGAGCCAGAGGTGGGGCGTGGCTTCCTTCAACCGTGTCAGCAGACCGGCATCACCGTCCATCGCGATCAGCGCCATGTCCTGCGCATGGTCTATCAGGTCGCTCAGGATCAGTTCGCATTCGCCCTTGACCGTGCGGCGATTGCCCAGCGTCAGGAGGCGCGTAAGCCTTCCCCAGCCGAACCGCGTCCTTGGGTAGGCGACGATGTCGGGTGTTCCGTCAGCAAAGACCAGCCGCGCGCCGACGACCAGGCGCATCCCCGCGGCCAGTTGCCCCAGTTCCTTGATCGCCCGATGCGCGCGCACCACCCCGGCCACACTGTTGCGGTCGGCAATGCCAAGACCGGTCATCTTCAGATGCGCCGCCTGTTGCACCATGATCTGGGGATGGGACGCGCCGCGAAGGAAGCTGAAATTGGTCGCCGCGACGACTTCCCCGAACGGCGGCGTCGGCGCTTTCCCCTTCGCTTCTGCCGCGGTCATGGAAACAGCCCGTGCAGGTACCAGGCAATCTCCCCCTTCTCGCCGAACAGGCCGTGGCGGAACATCCAGTAACGGCGTCCCTCCTTGTCCTCGATCCGGTAATAATCGCGCGTTTGGCCGGCGCCGCCGGGCTGATGTCCCTGCCGCCGGCGCCACCATTCCGCACCGATCCGCTCCGGACCTTCAGCCAGGGTCACTTCATGCAGCTTGTCGCGCCAGCGAAAGCGCAGCGGCGGACCGTCAGGCACACCGGCGATCACCGCGACAGGTTGGGGCGGATCGAACATCAAGAGCGGGCGTGGCGGCCGATCCTGCGCCGGCCAAGCTGTGATGCGTGCCTGCACCGCGGGAACCGGTCGCTGCGAAAGCTCCGGAAGGTGGCGGTCACAGGGCTGAAGGCGCGTCACATTGCCGCTGCCGAGACGAATGGCGAGCCTGTCCATCAGGGTCATGACTTCCCGTTCGCTGGCGGCGCTGCCTTCGCCGTCCATCGCCTGCTGCCGTTCTGCCAGCGGTTCGACATGGGGAACCGCCAACAGAACCGCATCGAAACCGAAACCGGGATCCAGGGGATCCGCCATCCTGTCGATCCGCTCCCGCAAAAGGCGCAGCACCACGGCGGGATCGCGCACCGGCTGCCCGGTATCGATGGCAAGCCCCTGACGCGCGCCGTCACTTCGCAACAGGCGTATGGCGAAGCGCCGACCGCCCAGTTTGCGTGCCTCCATCTGCCGGGCGGCCTGTCCCAATAGCGATTCGATGACGTCCATCACATCGTCGGTGCGGGCGATGGGTTCGGGGAAGCGCGCTTCGGCACGGATCGGCACAGCGGGACGGGACGGCGAGACCGGGCTGGCCGCCCCTCCCATGATCTGGCGCAGCCGGGCGACCGCCTGCTCGCCGAAGCGCGCAGCGATCATTCCCATTGGTCGAGAAGCAAGATCGCCGATCGTGCGCAGCCCCGCCCGCCGCAGCGCCGCCAGCGCGGAATCCTCCAGTTCAAGCGCGGCGACCGGCAACACCGCCACATTTTCCTGCCGCCGCTCCTCCGCCGAGCGGGCATGGCGGGCCAGCGCCCGCGCCGCCACGGCATTGGAGCCGAAGGCATGGCGGCTGGCATGGCCAACGCTCTGCCGCGCCAGTTCGGCCAAGGCATCGTCCCCGCCGAACAGATGGGCGCAGCCGCTGATGTCCAGGATCAGGCCATCGGGCGGATCGAGCGCCACCATGGGCGTGAATTGCCGCATCCTCTCCAGCATTCGGCCAAGGTGCAGGGCATCGGCGGCAGGATCGGCCTGCTGCGTCACCAGATCAGGGCAGCGCGCTCGCGCATCGGCAAGCGTCATACCCACGACCAGCCCCTGTCTTGCTGCCCGTCGATCCACCGCCGTCAGGCGCAAGGCATTGCCGGTGCGGTGCACCAGCGCAAAGGGTACAGCATCCTCAGCCGGATCAGCTTGCTCCGCCGATCGCGCCCGTTCGCAGGAAAGAAAGGGGAACCACAGCGCCAGGCATCGCCTGTCGCGCGCCTGCATCCCGATATGTTCCATGTTCTTCATCCCATATCAGCCGCCAGCTTCTCCCTGCCCTCCCCCCGCGGTTACGGAGCAGTTCGACATGAATGGCAGGCCCTCCCGGCGCGTCTGCCTCCAAGGGAACCGACGGCGCGCTGGATATGGACCAGCGTGTCTGTGCAGCGCTCGATCGTGGCTCCGCCCCCACCCGCAACAGCATCACACAGCTTTTGGAGGCCTCCGCCGCCAGGACAAGGCGGCGGCTTGCGGTCAGATCATAATCGGCGAAGCGCCCCTCCGCCTGCATCAGTACGGCTGCGACGCCGCTGCATCGCACGGCATCGTGACAGGCGCGCAGCATGTCGACCTCATTGGCCGCCTCGACGATGGTCAACCGCTCCGGCGGAAACCCAAGCGCGCTCAGTCCGTCGCCGAAAAAAATCAGCGGCAGACTGGTCTTGCGCCGTACATGCAGGGCGAAGACCATCCCATCCCTGTCCCACTGCCCCATCGCGAGGGCGAAGGAAAGCGCAGCCGCCCTGCCTTCCCCTAAACAGTGGAGTTCGTGCAGCCTGCCCCTTTCCAGCAGCGGGATCGCTGACGGATCGGCGGACGCACCACCGTTTGCCGGACGGTCGCCCCTGATGGAAACAGGCTCAGACATGACGAATCGCTCACTATGTTCTTGTTATGTTCTTTATGAAAACGATCGTCCACCCTGAAAATGATAATGCCCCTGACTACGCTGCCAGAATGCTAAGGTGCGATTGAAACTTTTATGGCCGCTATCCTCACGGTTCCGGCCACATGCGCCGAGAGGTAGCGACCCTTTCCCATGTTTCTTCAATGGACGGCATATTCCATCACGGTCATGAGCGGCGCGACCCAAATGGTCGCCGCGTTTTGCTTCAGATAGGCCAGCAGTTGCGCATGCGCACCGCGGTTCACTTTCAGATAGTCACCGCCCACGCCATGGAAACCGATGATCAGCAAGCCGCCATTGCGCTCGGCTTTTTCGACCGCGGCAATCATGTCGGCTCCGCTCGCCTTTTCATCGAACCAGATGCAAGGCAGGTTCATCGGGTCGAACGCCCTTTCGCTCGCTCCTTCGGCACTTCGGGTGTAACGGACAAGACCGTTAGCCCGAAGGGCCGGGAGATAGTCCTGCCCCCCGGCCAGATGCTGTCCGCACGGCGTCGCCAGACCGTGTTGAAGCTTGCCGTCGATTGCCGTCAGCATGCTGTTCATGGCGCGGATTTCCGCGAGCATCATTTCCACGTCATAAGAATCGCTTGCGTCTAGCCTGCGCGCGGGGGGATAGCTGGCCTGCGGACAGGCGTGGCGAACCGTATGATTGCCAAGCTCATGGCCTGCCGCAGCCGCCGCGCGCCATCGTCCGATCTGGTCAGGTCGAATCTGGCTTCCGATCAGGAAAAACGTCCCTTTCAGACCAGCCGCATCCAGAGCGGGCAACGCGATGTCGAGTTGCGAGTCCAGCGAATCGCCATAGGTCAGAACGACAGCGGTCTTCCTGCCACCGGGCCAAGCGCCAGTTTGAACCTGCGCCTGGGCCTGCATGGCGAAAAGATACGCCCCCGCCAGAACCGAACCGAGCCGCAAAAGAGCGCCTAGCTTTCGCATTCAGAACCTCCCCTTACACATCCATTCGGCGACAACCCGCCCATCGCACCTTCAACTCAGACCACATCGTCGCAAGGCTTGTGCTTCCAATCTAATAACGGTTTGCCTTAGCGCGTTGACCGCCAGCAGCCTTCATTATACTCATACAAATACAATAGACAGAGGATTTATGATCGACATGCCCGCCATCGCCGATGCCCGAAAGACGCCAGCGTGAAGCTGCCCCGTCGCACTTTTATCGGCATTGGCGCCGCCATGGGCATGGCACCGGCGCTCGCCCATGCAGGGTCGCGCGACAATCTGCTGGGCCAAGGCGCGTCGCCGGAAGCGTTGAGAATGGCTTCCGTCAACCAGCGCGTGACAAGCGGTACGCCGCCCGTTTTCCTCCTCAGCACGGTCGATGACGGCGCCGTTCCCGCAGCGCACAGTCTTGCCATGTATGAAGCGATGCGGACCGCCGGACGGCCTGTGGCACCTCATATCTTCGAAACGGGCGGACACGGCTTCGGCGTGCGGCTGCCCTCCAGCAGCCAGCCTCGATCTGGCCCAGACTGCTTACGGCTTTCGCGGCCAGCCACGGCCCGATCCCGGCCTCCATGCCATAGCTCTCGCGCGGCAAGAGCAGTGAAGCCAACATATCGACCAGGGAATATATCATTTATGGAACGGCGTGCATTTCTTGCCTCCATCGGCAGCGTTGCTGCCATAACCCCTCTCGCTAAGGCCAGCGCTCGGGTTCCTCTTGATAAGGCCGGCCCCGATCTGCCGATGCCCCCGTCCCGTAACACCATGCCCCCGCGGCCAGAGCCGGACGAACCCGGCAAATTGCTGATCGACAAGGCCTGGCAATTTCACCAGGGGGACATCCCATTCCCGACGATAAAGGGCCATGGGTCGAGCTATGCAAACGCCAAGGCCGGTCAGGCCCCAGGCGCGGCGGCGATCAACTTCGACGATTCGGACTGGCCACTTGTCAATCTGCCGCATGACTGGGCGGTCGACATGCCATTCGACCCTGACGCGAACCCCTCGCAGGGCTATCGGCAGCGCGGCTATGCCTGGTATCGGCGGGCTTTGCGATTGGACCCGGCGGATCGCGGCAAATATCTGGAACTCCAATTTGGCGCTATAGCCACCAATGCCACGATCTGGGTCAACGGATCGGTCGCCGCTCATAATTGGAGCGGGTATAATTCCATCTATATCGACCTGACGCCGATGGCGCGTTTCGGCCACGATCTCAACAGCATTGCGATCCGGGTCGATGCGGAGAAGATGGAAGGCTGGTGGTATGAGGGTGCCGGCATTTATCGCCACGCCTGGCTGGCCAAGCGGCCGCCGGTGCATATCCAGACCGACGGCATCCACGCCGATCCGCGCCTCAGCGCCGATGGTCGATGGACCGTGCCGATCACCGCTTCGCTGTCCAGCATCCTCAAGGCCGATGCTCGAGCGACGCTGGTCGCCGCGCTCAGCGACGCGGATGGCCGCACCGTCGCCACGGGCAAGGTTGAAACAACGGTTCCGCCGCTGGGCAGTACCGAGGCGAAACTTGAGCTGGCGATCCCCTCGCCTCGTCTATGGTCCGTGGACGATCCCAATCTCTATACGCTGCGGCTTTCCCTTACTGGTCCAGGCGATACGGCTGATCGACGCGCGCTGCGGATCGGCTTTCGCACCGTCCGGTTCGATGCCGACAAGGGCTTTTTCCTCAATGGCGAACCGCTTAAGATAAAGGGCACCTGCAATCATCAGGACCATGCGGGCGTTGGCGTCGCGGTTCCCGATGCGCTGTGGGAATGGCGAATCCGCAGGCTCAAGGACATGGGCTCCAATGCCATCCGCTGCTCGCACCATGCGCCGCCGGTCGAACTGCTCGACGCCTGCGATCGTCTCGGCATGCTGGTCATGGACGAGAACCGCAATTTCAACGTCAGCCCCGACTATATGGAACAGTTGCGTTGGCTGGTGCGGCGCGATCGCAACCGGCCCAGTATCATCATGTGGTCGGTATTCAACGAAGAGCCGACGCAGGGCAGCGAGGCGGGCTATGAGATGGTCCGCCGCATGGCAAGCGAAGTGAAAGCACTCGATCCGAGCCGCCCCGTCACCGCCGCGATGAACGCGGGCCTCTTCACCCCGCACAATGTCAGTCAGGCGGTCGATGTCGTCGGCTTCAATTATCAGCCGGGACTATATGACCAATTTCACGCGGCGCATCCGGATGTGCCGATCACCAGTTCCGAAGACACCAGCGCCTTCATGACGCGCGGCGCGTTCCAGAGCGACCCCGCCAACCATGTCTTCGCTTCCTACGACGATGAGCGTTCGAGCTGGGGCAACACGCACCGCGAGGCGTGGAAGGCGGTCGCGACGCGTCCGTTCGTGGCCGGAGCCTTCGTCTGGACCGGCTTCGATTATCGCGGGGAACCGACGCCTTACGAATGGCCTTCGGCATCCAGCTTTTTCGGTATCATGGATCTGTGCGGATTTCCAAAGACCGCATATTGGCTGCACCGAGCCCAATGGATCGATGACCGGCCATTGCTCGATCTGGCCCCCCATTGGAACTGGGCCGGGCACGACGGCGAACCGGTCACTGTGATGGCGATGACCAATGTCGAACGGGTTGCGCTGTTCCTGAATGGGCGACCTTTGGGCGAAAAGGCGGTGGATCGGTTTGAGATGCCGCGCTGGCAAGTTCCCTGGGCGCCGGGCCGGCTGGAAGCGATTGGCTATCGCGCCGGACGACAGGTAGCCCGCGCCGCGGTCGAGACCACGGGCGCGCCCGTCGCGCTGCGCCTGACGCCCGACCGGACCGTCATGGCGGGCGACGGGGAGGATGCTCAGCCCATAACCATCGACGCCATCGATGGCCGTGGCCGCCACGTGCCCACCGCCCGACTTCCCGTCCGCTTCACGATTTCAGGTGGCACCATCATCGGCCTGGGTAATGGCGATCCGAACAGCCACGAACCTGAAAAGGGCGACCGCCGCAATTTGTTCAACGGGCTGGCGCAGATCATCGTACGAGCCGATGCCGGACGCGGACCGCTCCGCATCACCGCTCAGGCGCCGGGCGTCAAAACCGGGCAGGCGACCATCGCGCGCCTTGACGCCAACCCGCGGGCGCAGGTTGCGGCCACCCCATCGGTGCAGACGCTCGAAGGCTGGCGGCAGTCCCCTGCATCGACGGAGAAGCCCGATCCCATGCGCAAACCGATCGATTCGGACATGAACAGCTGGCTGTGGCTTGGCACGGGTCAGATCGAAGCGGCGCAGGGCGAAGGCAAGTGGATGTCGCTCCGCGCCACCTTCACTGCCCGGCGGCGGGTGCAGGCCAACGGAGGGATCTTGCGCTTCGGCGGCATCATCGGTCGCGCCGAAATCTGGCTCGACGGACACAAGGTCGCTGAGAAGACCGATTTTGCGGAGGCTCCGCTGGCGGTGACCGTGCCAGCGGGCAGCGAGGAACATGTCGTCGTGCTGCTGGTGGAAAGTCGCCCGAGCCTGATCGGCGGACTATCTCAGCCGGCGACCGTCGGAGCGGAATAGGGCCTCGACCCGATTGGGTTGAGGCTTTCGCGCTGCTGCACGGGAACCTCAAGTCAAGCTAGGCCCATAGCCCCAAAAGAGCGGGCCCGCCCCTCGAGACAGGACTTCTCATCCGATTTCGGGGACGGCCTATCGAGACTGGGCCACAATCGGCTTGGTATCCAGCAAGGCCAGATGAACCAGATCGGCCATGGCCTGGCGCGCCGCGTCCGGATCGCCGGCCTTGACGCATTCGAACACTCGGCGGTGATCGGGAATCGCATCGCGACGCAACGGCGCTACCCGATGCTTGAAAACGGTTGTCCAGGCGACCGCTGCGCTGACCCCGCCGGTAAGTGTCATCATGAAAGGATTTCCGGTGGCCTCAAGCAAGGCGGCGTGAAAATCCTTGTCCGCCTCACGACCGGCCTCCGTTGCCAGAGTGTGCCTGGTCATATTGTTGATCGCGGTTTCCATCCGCGTGACTTGCTCGTCGCTGCGCCGGACCGCCGCCAAAGCCGCAGCTTCCGGCTCGACAAAGCGACGAAGCTCGAAAAGGCTTTCAAGCAAGAAATCGCTGGGTTCGAATTCGAACATCCATTGCAGGACATCGGGGTCCAGCAGGTGCCATTTGTCCTGCGAGCACACCTTCGTTCCGGTTTTGGGCCGGGATTCGACCAGTCCCTTGGCGGACAATATCCGCAATGACTCCCGATAGGCCGTTCGCGAAATCTTCAACCGCTCGCTGGCATCGACCTCGCCAAGCAGCAATTCTCCGGGCCTATAGCGGCCCGAGACAATGGCAATGCCGATATCGCGCGCAATGGTGCCGTGTATGCGTAATCTCTTGCCGTCACCAACGGCGTCCTCCCGGGCGGCTGCCTTCTTCATCAACGACCTTTCCAGCGGATAGAGCATAAATACTATATAGGAGCCTCGTTGAGCGGGCCGTTACGCCATTTCTCTCAGCAAGGGAATAACTCTTAGAACATTGACAATCTCGCACAAGTGACCGGCATATATCTTTGCAGTCGCAGAACTACATGTTGACTGATAAAAATTAATTTTCATATACGTGCCAGTCGGGGTTACGGCAGCAGGACTTTGCTCGAAAGTCGTCTGATCTCGGAGTAGGCTTAAAGGTTCTCTCGACGCTTATCGCCATTCGCAGGCCCCAATTCCCGTTTGCCTGCAGATTTTGTCTGACATATAAGGGCATGGGACCAGATTCAGCTAATGGGTCGATATTCATCCCTCCATAACAAATGTAAACGGGAGATCAGACGTTGCTCACTTTCGCGCTCGCGGCCACGTCGGCAATCGTTATCGCCTCGCCGGACAAGTCGGTTGAAATGCGGATAGCGGCGGATGGCTTGACCTATTCGGTAACGCGCGGCGGCGAGACCATAGCCAAACAGGCGCCACTCGGGATCGTCCTGGCCGATGCCCCATCCTTCAAACCGCTGAAAACCATAAATGTTGAGCGGCGCTCGGTGAACAGGATCTTGCCGCTGATCGCGACAAAAGCGAGCCAAGCAGTCGATCGCTACAACGGCGCAACCATCCGCTTTCACGAGACCGGTCCGGCCGGGCGCATCCTCTCAATCGAGGCGCGCGCCTACAATGACGGGGTCGCGTTTCGTTATATAATCCCTGCGCCCGGACCAGTCGCAATTGCCGGCGAACGAACGGGCTACCGCCTGCCCTCCGGCGCTCACTGCCTGTTCACCGAAACCAGCGGCTCGCATGAGCGCGACTGGCAAGACCTGCCGGTTGCAACGCTCGATCCGGAGAAGCGCTATGATCATCTCGCGACCTGTGCCACATCTTCGGGCCGCAATCATTTCGCCATACTGCAGTCTGGGATCGAGGGCTATACCGGCTCGGTCCTGCGTCGCTCCGGCGACACCCTGCAAGTGGAACTCACCCCACGCAGAGACCGCCCGACGGTTGCCGTGCAGTCAAATAATGGCATGGAAACGGCATGGCGGGTGATAATGCTGGGCGATCGCGCCGGCGACCTCATCTCCTCCCAGCTCGTCGGCAATCTCGCCCGCCAACCGAGCGGTGACTTTTCTTGGGTGAAGCCCGGCAAGGCTGCGTGGGACTGGTGGTCAGGCCCCACGCAGAGCGCAAAGCCCACCATGGAACGCTTTCGCAAGTTCATCGACTTTGCAGCCGCTTCCGGCCTGCCCTATTTCCTGATCGACGCTGGCTGGGCGCTGAATTCGGGTGGATGTTGCGCTGCCAACAAGGACACGGACATTCTTCGCGCCGAGCCCGGCATCGATATCCCCGCGCTCGTCAAATATGCCGGCAGCAAGGGGGTCGACCTCTTGCTGTGGGTCCACTGGGAACATCTCGCGCCGCGCATGGAAGAGGTTCTCGATCAGTACAGGAATTGGGGCATCAAGGGAATCAAGGTCGACTTCATGGACCGTCAGGACCAGCAGATTGTCGATTTCTATACCCGCGCCGCACGCGAAACCGCCAAGCGCAAGCTCCTGCTCGACATGCACGCCGCTTTCCTGCCTGCGGGCATGCAGCGAACATATCCCAACTATATCACACAGGAAGGCGTGATGGGTGCGGAGTATGACAAGATCGCCTGGGGTGCCGTCACGCCGGCACACAATGTCAAGCTGGCCTACACCCGGATGCTGGCCGGCCCGATGGACTATACGCCCGGCGGCTTCCGCAATGGCGGGAAAGCCGCCGGCCCCAGCGACGGCTCGATGCCGGTCAGCCAGAACAGTCGCGGCCAGGCATTGGCCATGTACGTGGTCTATGACAGCCCGCTGCAGATGGTGTCAGACGCGCCGGAAGCCTATGCCAACGCCAGCGGGTTCGATTTCATAAAGATTGTCCCGACAGCGTGGGACGAAACCCGCTTCATAGGCGGCACGCCTGACAGCCACATCATTCTTGCTCGCCGCAAGGGACGCGACTGGTTCATCGGGGCGATGAATGCCGGCGAGGCGCGCACCGTCACGATCCCGCTGAGTCTGCTCGGCGCAGGCCGGTTCGAGGCGCAGCTTTGGCAGGACGGCGCCACGCCCAGCGAGGTGAAAAAGACATCCATGGCCGTAACAAGCCGCGATTCCGTGACCATCAAGATGGCTGAGGGCGGCGGCGGCGCTATCCAAATCCGCCCGGTTGACTGATCCGGCTGCAAGGTCCGGCAGCGTCACCTGCCCGGACTTTATTTGCTGACCTAAGTCCCAGAAATCCACCTACGGCTCGAGAGTCCAGACTGCGGTATCACGCAGCTTGCCGGACGATATTTCGATCCGGTTCTTGCCTGGGGCCAGTTCGACCCGATCCCAACGGGCGACATGATCGACTACCGCAACGCTGGGATAATCCCGACCGTTCACGGTCAGGCCGACCCGCTCCTGGTTGCTGTATGCGCGAACCGTGACCCGATTGGCCCGGCGGCGGTCATGTCGCCGCTCCGTAAGGTACAGTATGGGCTTTCCCGACCAGCTCGCCTGATACCAGAAATAGGCATCCTTGCGGACTGCGCGGTCATAGCTGACCAGGCCCTTGTCGTTGATCCCGGGCCGATCGCCTTCGTTTCTTCCATCAGACGCAAGGTCGAACGCGACCCAGACGAAGCTCCCCCAAAGATAGGACAGGTCGCGAATTTCGCGCCAGTTCTTCTCATGATACAGCGCCTGATATTGCTCAGGATGCCATCTGCTGGTGGTGACCGGCGGCCCGGGATCGCTTTCCTGAGCGAGAATGCCGCCCCCTGCGCCATATTCGCCAACAGCAAAGGGACGATCCGGGAAAGTCGCGTGAAATGCGCGCGCCCATTGGCCCAGTGATCCTTTCTGGTCAGGATACCAGCCAAAATAGCGATTGAACGCGCCAAGATCGGCAACCAGCGCCTTGGGCGAATTGTCGGCCTGGCAGCAGTGAGCGTAGGTGGTGGGGCGACCGGGGTCGGCTTCATGCGCAGCCGCCTGAGCGGTCGCGAGCACGCGGATCGCGTCCGCGCTGGCCTCATAAACTTCGTTGCCGATCCCCCACACCGCAACGGACGGATGATGCGCGTTCTGGGCGATCAGTTCGCGCATCTGTTGTTGGACGTTTGCTGCGAAGGGCTCACCGGGATCGATGGCGCTGTTCAGCGGTATTTCCGTCCAGACCAACAAACCGCGCCGGTCTGCTTCCTCATAGGCGCGTTGCGGATGCTGATAGTGCACCAGACGCACTCCCGTCGCACCCATATCGGCTATAATCGCCATGTCGCGGGTAACGTCGGCATCGCTAACGGCCGTTCCCTTGCCGGGTCGCTGCGCGTGAAAATAATTGACGCCGAGGATTCGGTAAGGTTGCCCGTTCAGCAGCAAGCCTCGGTCCGGCGTGACGACAATCGACCGGATACCGACCGGGAGTTCCACACGATCGCGCACGGCGCCGCGCGAATCCAGCGCGGTCGCGACCAAGCGATAGAGATAGGGATCAGCTATCCCGTTCCAAAGATGCGGCCTGGCAACTTCGAGCCTGATCTCGGCTTCTGCGAGGCCTCCTGCAGCGATGCTGATCTCTCCCGCGCCATCCGCGACTGTGCGGCCGCGCGCATCCCGGAGTTCGGCCCGGTACCGCGCCGTCTGTCCAGCCTCCGCATTCGATAGCCGCAGGCGCGCGACGATGGTGGCGGCTTCGCGCGTGACCCCGGGTGTGGCAATCGCAATGGCTGGCCCACCGAAATGCATCATGTCGAAATGAAGTGCGTCGGTTTCGATGACTGCGACCGGCCGATACAAGCCTCCGAAAACAGTAAAGTCGCCTCCGAGCGGCGCGACGTCGTGACGGCGGCTATTGTCCGTGCGCACCGCGATCCGGTTCAGACCCCGTACGAATGTGTCGGTTACATCGACGCGAAATCGGGCATAGCCGCCCTCGTGCCGACCGACCCGCACGCCATTTACCCAAATGTCGGCCACAAGGGCCGCGCCATCGAATTCCAGGAAGTATCGCCGTTGCTTGGACTTTTCGCGTAAGTGGAACGTCGTCCGATACCAGCCGACGCCGCGATAATAGGTGCCACCATCGTCGCCATCCGCGGCATTGTAGGTGTGGGGCACAGATATGCGCTGCCAACCCGAATCGTCGAAGTCCGCAATCCCGCCATTCATCACGTCGCCAAGGGTGAAGCGCCAGTTGGTCAGTACGGTTCGCGAGCGTCCGGAAGTGTGCGCAGCCGCGGCACTGTCCACGATGGGGGCCAACAGGCCCGCCACCAACAGGCAACCTATCATGCCAACCCATCGGATATACTGCCTTGTCGCCATTCATCCCGCTCCCGCTTCATCCATGTCGGAACGAAGTGAAAAACTTCACCTCCGTTGCGACCGACCTTGATAGCGCAGTTTGCATTTTGTAAGACAAATAGACAAGGGAAGGGACGGAGGGATTGTTTGAAATGAGAGTTTGCCACAAGAGGGCCGCGATTTTAGGCCTCTCGCTGCCATTTGCGTTTGCCGCAGCTAACGTTTTAAATGCCCAAACCCAGATGCGGGGCGTCGCCCATCCCGCCCAGTGGCCGCAGGCGCATAGTGCAGGCCTGATCAGCGAAGACACCGAAGCGAAAATCACCGCATTGCTGACCCAGCTATCGCTGGAAGAAAAAGTCGGACAGATGATTCAGGCGGATACTGCCTCGATCAAGCCGGAGGATCTTGTCAAATACCCCCTGGGGTCCATCCTTGCCGGGGGAAGTTCGCCACCGATCGGAGCGCCCGACCGCTCTGCTGCCGGGCCGTGGATCGCCACTGTCCACGCTTTCAACCAAGTCGCGATGCAGAAGCGCCCGGGCCATGTGCCAATCCCGATCATGTTCGGTATTGATGCGGTGCACGGGAACAACAATGTGGTCGGCGCGACGCTGTTCCCCCATAATATTGCGCTTGGGGCAGCGAACGAACCGGAACTGGTCCGTCGCATCGGCGCCGCATCAGCACAGGAGATCAGTGCCGCCGGGATCGACTGGGCCTTTGCTCCAACGCTGGCCGTTGTCCAGAATGACCGTTGGGGTCGCACCTATGAAAGCTATTCAGAAGATCCCTCGCTCGTCGCCGCCTATGCCGGCCGCATGATCGAGGGGTTGCAAGGCAAGCCCGGAACGGGGTCCATCCAGAACGGCCATGTCTCCGCCAGCGCCAAGCACTTCCTTGGCGACGGCGGAACCATCGATGGCATGGACCAAGGCAATACCGAGGTTTCCGAAAAGCAACTGATCGCCATACATGCGGCGGGTTATCCCCCGGCGATCAATGCCGGAACGCATACCATCATGGCGAGCTTCAACAGCTGGCAAGGCGTCAAAATGCACGGCAACAAGTCCTTGCTGACGGATGTTCTCAAGAAACGGATGGGCTTTGACGGGTTCATCGTTGGAGACTGGAACGGGCATGCCCAGTTGCCCGGCTGCACGGCAACCGATTGCCCGGCTTCGTTCAATGCGGGGCTGGACATGGCGATGGCGCCGGATAGCTGGAAGGGCCTGTTCGAAAACACGGTGAAGCAGGCGCGCGCAGGTGTGATCCCGATGGCTCGGATTGACGACGCTGTGAGGCGGATCCTGCGGATCAAGTTCAAGTCCGGGCTGTTCGATCCTGCTCGGCCGTTCGAGCAGCGCGCCGATCTGATCGGGGCGGCCGATCATCGCGCCCTCGCGCGGGAAGCCGTCCGCAAATCGCTCGTCCTGCTCAAGAATGACGGCGTGCTGCCGATTAAGGCTTCCGCGAACATTCTGGTCGCGGGCAACGCCGCGGACGATATCGGTCAGCAGTCGGGCGGCTGGACGCTTTCCTGGCAGGGGGATGGCAACAGCAATGCAGATTTCCCCAACGCGCAGTCGATTTTTTCCGGCGTCGCAGAGGCCATGAAGGCAGGTGGCGGCAGTGCGACCTTCAGCGCCGATGGCAGCTATGCGGCCAAGCCTGATCTGGCCATCGTCGTATTCGGTGAGAAGCCCTATGCCGAGGGCAGTGGCGACATCCGATCGCTGGAGTTCGAACCGGGCGACAAACAGGCGCTTGCGCTGCTCAAGAAATTGAAGGGTGCCGGCATCAAGGTGATCTCGGTATTTCTCTCCGGCCGCCCGATGTGGGTCAATCCCGAGCTGAACCAATCCGATGCCTTCGTGGCCGCGTGGCTCCCCGGAAGCGAGGGCGGCGGAATCGCCGATGTGATCGTCGGGGACGCGGCGGGACGCCCGCGCCAGGACTTCTCGGGTCGGCTATCCTTCAGTTGGCCCAAAACGGCCGCGCAGTTCGCACTCAACAGGAACCAGGCGGGCTATGATCCCCTGTTCCCCTTCGGATACGGACTGAGCTACGCCAAACCGGGCAAAGTTGGATTGCTCGGCGAGGTTCCGGGCATCGACGGCACGCCGGTCAACAAGAACCGCTATTATGTCGATGGTCGCGTTCAAAAGCCTTTTGCACTGCAGGTCGATCCGACCGTCACGCGCGTCCCGGTCGATTCGGCGGTTCGCCAGGAAGGCGCCATGCAGCTTAGCTGGCGATCCGCGGCCGGCAGGGCAACGATAGACGGGCAAGACATAGATCTTGGTTTCGAAACCAACGCCGACATGATGCTGCAAATGACATACCGGGTCGATCGCCCGGCAAGTGATAAGGTCACCCTCGCAATGGGGTGGGGCACGGTCGACGTCACCGACCTGTTGCGTTCGTCCGAAGGATGGAAAACGGCGCGGATCCCGCTCAAATGCTTCGCACAGCGCGGCGGCGGCGACATGTCGCATGTCCATCCTGCCTGGAGCCTCGCGACGACTGGCCCCCTGACCATATCCATCGCCAATGTGGAACTGACGACGCAGGCGCCCGGTGGCTTCTGCCCGCCGCTGAATTGAGGCCCGCCGGTAGGGGAGGAACGCCATGAAAGCCTTGAAGAAATATCCTGTTCTGTTGCTTGCGCTGCTCGCCGCGCCAGGTACGGCCCAGACCGAGCAAAACCCGATCCCGCGCCTCGAAAGCCGGGGAGGGAACCACGCGTTCATCGTCGATGGCAAACCGTTCCTCATGCTGGGGGCGCAGGTCAACAATTCGGCCAACTACCCCGACATGTTGCCAGAGGTCTGGCCCGCCATCCGGAAGATGCACGCCAATACGGTCGAGGTCCCGGTCGGGTGGGAACAGATCGAACCGGTGGAGGGGAAATTCGACTTTTCCTTTCTCGACGTCCTCCTTCCCCAGGCCAGGGCAAACAACGTCCGGCTTGTCCTGCTGTGGTTCGGAACGTGGAAGAACACTGCCCCTGCCTACGCGCCGGCCTGGGTCAAGCTCGACCAGAAGCGCTTCCCCCACATGATCAATGCCAAAGGCGAGGTCCATTATGCCCTGTCGCCGCATTATCGCTCGACCCTGGAGGCCGACAAGCATGCCTTCGTGAAACTGATGGAATATCTCAAGAAGAACGACCCGCAGAATACCGTGATCATGGTTCAGCCGGAAAATGAGGTCGGCTCCTATGGATCGGTCCGCGATTTTTCCCCTGTCGCGCAGAAGCTTTTCGATGGGCAGGTGCCCGCTCCGCTGCTCAAGCAAATGAAGAAGAAGCCCGGCACATGGCGTCAGGTTTTCGGCGGCGATGCCGACGAATTCTTCCATGCCTGGTCGATCGCCAGTTACATCAACGAGATCGCCGCGGCCGGGAAGGCGGTGAAAGCACTGCCGATGTACGTGAATGCGGCGCTGGCCGGCGCGTTCGGACGCCAGCCTGCGACGACCTATTCAAGCGGCGGGCCGGTGCATTTCGTCATTGACGTGTACAAGGCCGCAGCACCGGCTATCGATATCGTCGCGCCCGACATCTACACGCGCGACCACGCGGCCTACATGGCGTATCTCGACTTGTATGATCCGGGCCTTGTCAAGATCGCATTGAACGGTTCCTTCTGTTGACGCGTTGGGGGCCCCCACACGCAATGCTCAAGGATTGGCTTCATTCGTTCCGAGG
>NZ_LSJY01000178.1 GCF_001556865.1 Sphingobium sp. CCH11-B1
CCGCCTGCACAAGGGCCGCGCGGCGTCGGGGGGCGCTGGCGCGGCTTTTTTGTGGGCGGGGTGGGTAGGCGATTGGCGATGGAAGCCCGGGGTGACGAGTATGGCAAGCGTTCGATCCGCCACATCGCTCCGTCTGAAACAGCCCGCCCCCTTCAAAGTAGAGGCATTTCGCCGCCCTTACCCGTTCACGATGGTCCCGCCATTGGGGTGCAGCACCTGACCGCTCATGTAGCTGCTGTCGTCGCAGGCGAGGAAGAGGAAGGCGGGGGCGACTTCATTGGGTTGGCCGGGGCGACCCATGGGGGTGGATTCGCCGAAATGTTCCAGCTTTTCCGGGGTCGCGCCGCCGCTGGGGTTGAGCGGCGTCCAGATCGGTCCGGGCGCGACGGCGTTGACGCGGATGCCGTCCTTCACCAGATTTTCCGACAGGCTGCGGGTGAAGGCGGTGATCGCGCCCTTGGTGCTGGAATAGTCCAGCAGTTCCTTTTCGCCCTGATACATGGTGACGGACGTGCAGTTGACGATGGCCGCGCCGGATGTGAGGTGCGGGCGCGCGGCCTGGGTCAGGAAGAACATGCCGAAGATGTTGGTCTGAAAGGTGCGGCGCAGCTGGTCCTCGCTGATGTCGGTGATGTCCTTGTCGGGATGCTGCTCGCCCGCATTGTTGACGAGGATGTCGAGCCGGCCGAAGCGGCCGATCACCTGATCGACGGCGGCCTGGCAGAAATCCTTGTCGCCAATGTCGCCGGCGATGGTGAGCGCGTCGCGCCCCTCCGCCGTGACGATGCGGGCGGTCTGGCGGGCGTCGTCATGTTCGCACAGATAGAGGATGGCGATGTCCGCCCCTTCGCGCGCGAAAAGGGCGGCGACGGCGCGGCCGATGCCGCTGTCCGCGCCGGTGACGAGCGCGACCTTGCCCGCGAGCCGGCCGGAACCGGGATAGCGCGGTTCCCATTCCGGCTTGGGATCCAGCCGGGATTCGTGGCCGGGCAGGCCATCCTCATGGATCATGTCGTCGGGGGCGTCTAAAGCGAGCTGGGTCATGGAAGGTCTCCTTTCACGGAAGGCCAACACATGGGACCGGCGCTGGTTCAGCGGCGCGGAGGGAAGAGTGGGTAACGCAGGTTAAGCCATCATCGCGGCGATGCGATCAGCAAGCGCATCCATCGCGAAGGGTTTGGTGACGAGCGCCATGTTGGGCGCGAGCTGGCCGCTGCCGAGCACGGCGTTTTCGGCATAGCCGGTGATGAAGATGACGCGCAGCGCGGGGATGCGGGCGAGCGCGGCGTCCGCCACCTGCCGCCCGTTGAGGCCGCCGGGCAGGCCGACATCGGTGATGAGCAGATCGATGTCGTGCCCCTGGTCGAGGATGGCGAGCGCGCCGGGGCCGTCCTCCGCCTCCAGCACATGATAGCCTGCGTCCCGCGCGACCTCCACCGCGAGCATCCGCACCGTGGGTTCGTCATCCACGACGAGGATGGTGCCAAGGCCCGGATCGGGCGGGTCGGTCCGCGCGGCAGGGCCGGGGTCGGCCACGTCCTGATCCGCGTCCGCGCCCTCAAGCCGGGGCAGGTAGAGGCACATGGTCGTGCCCGCGCCGACTTCGGTATAGATGCGCACCTGACCGCCGGACTGGCGCACGAAGGCGTAGATCATCGAAAGGCCAAGCCCCGTGCCCTGGCCCATCGGCTTGGTGGTGAAGAAGGGATCGAAGGCGCGCGACACGACGTCCGGCTCCATGCCGGTGCCGGTGTCGGTGACCGCAACGCTGACATAGCCGCCGGGCAGCAGGCCGATGTCGCGCGCGGCGCGATCGTCGAACAGGCGGTTCGCCGTTTCGATGGTGATGCGGCCGCCGCCCGGCATGGCGTCGCGCGCGTTGATGCAGAGGTTGAGGATGGCGTTTTCAAGCTGGTTGGGATCGACCAGCGTGGACCAGAGGCCCGCCTGTCCCACGGTTTCGAGATGGATGGCCGGGCCGACCGAGCGGCGGATCATATCCTCAAGGTCGCGGACCAGCCGGTTGACGTTGGTCGGCTTGGGATCGAGCGTCTGGCGGCGGGAGAAGGCGAGCAGCCGGTGGGTGAGGGCGGCGGCGCGGCGCACCGCCCCCTGCGCCGCGGTCGAATATTTCTCCAGCTCGTTGGCGCGGCCCTGCTGGATGCGGATCTGGATCATTTCCAGCGCGCCGGAAATGCCGGTCAGCAGATTGTTGAAGTCATGGGCGATGCCGCCGGTGAGCTGGCCCACCGCCTCCATCTTCTGCGCCTGGCGCAGCGCTTCTTCGGCGCGGTCGCGCTCGGCGGCGGTGACGCCGACCTCCTCGGTCAGCCGCTGCTTGTCGCGCTCAAGCTGGCGCTCGACCGCCTTGCGCGCGGACACGTCCATCATCGCGCCGACCATCCGCAGCGGCGCGCCGTCCGGCCCGCGCAGCACATAGCCCCGGTCGAGAATGTCGGCATAGCTGCCGTCCGCGCGGGCGAAGCGATATTCGTCGCTCCAGTCGGTGCCGTCGCCGTCGATCACCGCGTGGATGCTGGCGCTGATGCGGGCGCGGTCATCGGGATGGATGTGGGCGATCCACCAGTCGCCGGTCGGATCGACTTCCGTCAGGCAATGGCCGTAGTTGCGCTCGATCGCCTCGTTCCAGGTGACATGGTTGGCGCGCAGATCCCAATCCCAGACGGCGTCGTTGGTGGCGCGACCGGCAAGGCGGAGCCGTTCCTCCACCTCGCGCCGGGCAGCGTCGGCCTCGCGTTCGGCCGACACGTCCTGAACCGTGCCGACGAGGCGGATGGGGTCGCGGCCGTCGAAGAAGGCGAGGCCATGGGCGCTGACATGGCGAAGCTTGCCGTCCTCTATGCCGATGGTGCGATATTCGACCTCGAACCGGTGGCTGCCGTCAGGATCGAGCGCGGCGGCGACGGCGCGGTCGGCGCGATCCCGGTCGTCGGGGTGGAGACCGGCGAGGAAGGCGCTTTCATAGGAGACCGGCGCGCCGGGCGGCAGGCCGAACAGTTCGCGACAGCGATCGTCCCACACCAGCGTCCCTTCGCGCGGGCGATAGTCGTAGCGGCCGAGTTCGGCGGCGCGGGCGGCGAGTTCCAGTTCCTCCCGGCTGCGTTCCAGCGCCCTTTCGGCGCGGCGGCGATCGCTGAGATCGGTGAAGAGAATGGCGACATGATTGAGGTGCGGCGCATCGACGCGGTAGGCGTGGACCAGGAACCAGCGGTCGCCCAGGGCCTGTGCCGGCAGTTCCACCTGTTCCGAATGGCCGGTGCGCGCGACCCGGCCATAGAGGTCGAACCATGTCTGTTCATGATCGGGCGCGATGTCGCGCATCCAGCGGCCGACCGGGTCCATGATGCCGGTCTGGCGGGTGAAGGATTCGTTCACCTCAAGGAAGCGATAGTCGAGGGCGCGGCCTTCATCGTCGAACTTCATCTCCACGACGCAGAAGCCCGCGTCGATGGAGTTGAAGAGGCTGCGGTAGCGCGCTTCGCTGGCGCGCAGTTCCAGCTCGCTCCAGGCGCGGTCGGCCGCTTCGCGGGTGCGCAGCGCCACATCCTCCGCCAGCGCGATTTCCGGCAGGGTCCATTGGCGCGGCGCGCCGTCATGGACGTAGAAGATGCCCTCCAGCCGGCCTTCGCGCAGGATCGGCACGACGATGAGGGCGCGGGTCTGGATGCTGGCCCAGCCGGCGGCATGATCGCGCACGCGCCGGTCGGTGTCGCTATCTTCGACCACCAGAGTCTGGCCGGCGCGCAGTTCCGCGATCACGTTCAGGCCGAAGCTGTCGAGCAACCGCGTTTCGCCCGCGAGGCCGGGCAGGGAATCGGACCAGTCGGCATCGACGCGGACCTGGCTGCCGTCCGCCGTGATCGCCGCCACGCCGCATCGTCCCGCGCCAAGCCGCTGACCCAGCATTTCGGCGGCGGCGGCGAGCAGCGCATGGGGATTGTCCAGCCCGCGCAACCGGTCGATCAGTGCGATCTGGAAAGCCTGCCTGTCGATCAACTGTTCGCGACTGAGATGGGCGGATCGGGGCATCGGGCTACTCGACAGGCGATACACCGCTTCTAGGCCGCCAGACGCGCTGGGCAAGGGGCTTAAATCTGATTTCGATCAGGACGGAAGGTTTCGTGACGGCGACGGGTCGAGGAGGCGGGCGCGCGAATGGCGCGCCCGCCTTATGCCCCAGGCGATCATTTGCCCTTGGGCGCGAGCCATCCGTGCATGTCGAGCCAGCGGACGAAGGCGTCGAACCAGCCGGTGCTGGTCGTCTTCTTGGGATACATGCCGAAACCGTGGCCGCCCTGTTCGAAAAGGTGGAATTCCACCGGACGCCTCGCCGCGCGCCAATCGTCGATCAGCTTGAAATCGCGGTTGCCGAACAGCGGGTCGTCCGCGGCGATGCCGGCGAACATCGGCGGCGCGTCGGCGGGCACGGTCATGCTGCCGAGCGGGCCATAGATGTTGCCGACGAAGGCGGGCTTCGCATCGGTCGACAGCGCGGTCGCCATGGTCAGCATCGCGCCCGCCGAAAAGCCGATCATGCCGATCCGGTCGGGATCGACATGCCATTGCGCCGCGCGGCTGCGGATCAGGCGGAAGGCGGCCTTGCTGTCTTCCAGTTGCGGCGCGAGGTTCATCGCGGCCCGGTTGGCGGCGGGCAGCGGATTGCGCGCGGCGCCGGCGAACATTTCCGCCATCGACTTTTCAAAGCCCGCCATGTCGGCCGGCGTCTGGTTCAGGCGATATTTGATGACGAAGGCGGCGATGCCCTTCGCGGCCAGCGCCCTGGCGACGTCATAGCCTTCATTGTCCATCGACAGCGTGCGGAAGCCGCCGCCCGGCGCGACGATGATCGCCGCGCCCGACGCCTTGCCGGGATCGGGCAGGAAGGGGGTGAGCGTCGCCACGGTGACGTTGCGGGCGAAGCGGCTGCCATATTGGCGGTGCCAGCTTTCGGTCGCCGTCGCACCGGGCAGCGGGCCGGTGCCGAGGTCGATCGCGTCGGGCTGCGCCGGGATCGCCATCGGCGTCATCTTGTCCTTGTCGTCCTGCGCGTGGGCGAAGGCCGGGGCCATCAGCGCGCAGGCGGCCAGGCCAAGGGCGACGCGCCGGGTGAGGGACTTATATGTCATCCTGAAAATCCTCCTCTAATGCGGTTTATTTGGGCAGGGGCACTGTCTTGGTGATGCTGTAGCGCGCCTGTTGCGTCTGCACGCCTTCGCCGGGCTGGCCGCTGCCGATGCTCAGGCCATAGTCGCCGGGGATGAGCGCGCGTTCGCCCGCCATGGTGACGAAGCTCAAGTCGCGGGGGGAAAGGGTGAAGATGAGGTCGCGGCTTTCGCCGGGCTTCAAGGACACGCGCTGGAAGCCGCGCAGGGCGATGCGGGGCGCGCCTTCGAAGCCGGGCGGGGTGATGTAGAGCTGGGCCACGTCGTCGCCCGCGCGCGCGCCGCTGTTGGTGATGCGGGTGCGCACGGTGATGCCGTTTTCGGTTCCGCCGCCCACCGGATCGACCACAGGCGCGGTGTAGGTGAAGCGGGTGTAGCTGAGCCCGTCGCCAAAGCGATAGACCGGCGTGCCCTTGAAATAGCGGTAGGTGCGGCCGTTCATCCCATAGTCGGTGAAGGGCGGCAGGTCCGCGACGCTCTTGTAGAAAGTGAGCGGCAGGCGGCCGCCCGGATCGGTCTTGCCGGAAAGGACATTGCCCACCGCAAGGCCGCCCGACTGGCCGGGATACCAGGACTCCAATATGGCCGAGGCATTGTCCTTCGCCCAGCTCAAATCGATGGCGCTGCCGTTCATGGCGACGATGACCAGCGGCTTGCCCGTGGCCTTCGCCTTTTCGAGGAAGGCGCGCTGGTCGGCGGGCAGGTCGAGGCTGGTCTTGTCGCCGCCCGAGAAGCCATCGACCTTGACCGGCATCTCCTCGCCTTCAAGGTCGGAGGTGAGGCCGACGACCGCGACGATCACATCGGCGTCCTTCGCGCCGGCGGCAAGATCGCGATCGAGATCGTCGGTGATCCGTTTCCAGAAGATCGCCGGGGCGGCGGGGATGCCGCTCTGCCCCTGGAGGCGGACGGCGTAGCGCTGACCCTTGGTCATGGGGACGTTGACGAGCTTGAGCGGTTCGGCCCAGCGGCTATAGTCGGTCGCGGAGACGACCGGCTTGCCGTTCAGCGAAACCTCGCCCTTCACGCCGGTCAGCGCGAGGCGGTAGAGGCCGGTTTCGGGCGCGATCAGAAAACCGGTCCAGACGACCTTATGCTCGTTTGCGACCTGCCTGAATTCGGCGGCGCGGGACACGAGGCTGTCTTCGGTGCGGACCAGCACGGGCTTGGCCTCATACTGGTCCTTGGTGGTCGCGTTATAATATTCGGCGCGGATGCCGGGCTTGCCATCGGGCGTGCGCAGCGCGGTGCCGGGGACGAGATCGCCATCGGTGATCGACGGGCTGAACGGGATCAGCGTGACGGCCGCACCGGGCATCGCCTGTCTGAGGCCGTCCGAGACGGAGACGGGCGGGGCGCTCTTGGCCGAGCTGTAATTGCCGCGCAGCACGCGGGTCGCGTCCGCCAGCGGGCCGGCGAGCGCGATTCTGGTGCCGGGCTTCAGCGGCAGGATGCCGTCATTCTTGAGGAGGACGAGGCTCTTTTCCGCCGTTTCAAGGGCGAGGGCCTGATGCGCCGCCGTGCCGATGGCCTTGACCGGCATGGCGTTGGGCCGCCGGGATGAAAGGCCGGGCAGGTCGCCGTTGCGCAGACGCGCGGAGAAGAGGCGGACGAGCGCGGTGTCGATATCCTCCATGCTGATATGGTTTTTCGCCAGGGCGTCCTTGTACCGGTCGCCCAGGCCCTGCTTGCCGCCGAGCGTCGCATTGTTGCATTCGCTGTCGACGCCCCGGCGCAGCGCGACGGACACGCCGGTCGCGGCGTCGGGGGCATATTTGTGATGATCGTAGATGTCGACCACGGCATCGCAGTCGGACACGACATAGCCCTTGAAGCCCCAGGCGTCGCGCAGATAGTCGGTGAGCAGCATGGGGCTGCCGCAGGCGGGTTCGCCATCGACGCGGTTATAGGCGCACATGATGGAGCCGGCCTTGCCCTCCACGATGGCGGCGCGGAAGGCGGGGAGGTAGGTGTCCTCCAGGTCGCGCTTGCTGGCGAAGATATTGTCGGTGTGGCGGCTCGGCTCCGGGCCGGAATGGACCGCATAATGTTTGGGCGTGGCGACGACGTTGGGCAGGTCGGGATTGTCGCCCTGCATGCCTTGCACGAAGGCGACGCCGATATGGGCGGTGAGGAAGGGATCCTCGCCATAGGTTTCCTGCCCCCGGCCCCAGCGCGGATCGCGGAAGATGTTGATGTTGGGCGACCATGTGTCGAGCCCGGTGCCGATGCGGCCAAGATGTCCGGTCTGGCGGCCGAGCGTGTGCAGCGCCTGGACTTCGGTGCTGATCGCTTCGGCCACATTACTGACGAGGGGCGCGTCGAAGGTGGCGGCAAGGCCAATGGGTTCGGGGAAGTTGGTGGTGGGCACCGCGCCGATCGCGCCGTGCAGCGATTCCGTCCACCAGTTATAGGCCGGGATGTTGAGGCGGGGAATGGCCGGCGCGGTGTTGAGAAGCTGATCGACCTTCTCGTCCAAAGTCAGCTGGCCGACGATGGCGCGGGCCTTGGCTTCGGCCTCCGTCCAGACATCGCCCGCAGGCGCGGCGGTCGCCTGCGCATGGGCAAGGGCGGCGGTCGAAACGCACAGCATCGCGCCGGCCGCGCGCAACAGGAATGCGGTCTTCATGTCAGTCTCCCCAAGGGTCATGCGCCGCTGGCCGGCGTCGTCATTCCGGCGGGGTGAGCCGTGCGCCCGCCCCGTGCGTCTCCAAAAAAAGGACGCGGGGGAGGGCACTTCCCCCGCGTCCGGGCGCGCTCAGTCGGCAGCGCCGGTCTTCGCGCCTTTCGGCACGAAGGGGTTGATGGTCTGGATGGTGCCGTCCGGATTATATTTGAGTTCGGTCACCTTGACGTTGCGCAGGCGGGTCTGGCCGGACAGTTGGCTGTCGGCATAGAAGAGCCACCATTTGCCGCCCCATTCGACGATCGAATGATGGGTGGTCCAGCCTTCCACCGGCTCCAGGATGCGGCCCTTGTAGGTGAAGGGGCCATAGGGGCTGTCGCCTATGCCATAGACCAGATAATGGGTATCTCCGGTCGAATAGCTGAAATAATATTTGCCCTTATATTTGTGCATCCAGGACGCTTCGAAGAAGCGGCGGTCATGGTCGCCGCCCAGCAGCGGCTTGCCCTTGTCGTCGACGATCCGGATTTCGCGCGGGGTTTCGGCAAATTCCAGCATGTCGCCGGACATCCTGGCGACGCGCGGGGCGATGGCGGGCTTGTCATCCTGCTCCAGGTCGGTCTTCGACCCGTTGGCGTCATATTTGCCGCCGAGGTTGCGCTGAAGCTGGCCGCCCCAGATGCCGCCGAAATACATGTAGCTTTGCCCGTCCGCGTCGGTGAACACGGCCGGATCGATCGAGAAGCTGCCCTTGATCGGTTGCGGCTGCGCCTTGAACGGGCCCATCGGGTCCCTGGACGTGGCAACGCCGATGCGGAAGGCGCCTTCCTTGTCCTTGGCCGGGAAGTAGAGATAATAGGTGTCGCCCTTCTTCGCGGCGTCGGGCGCCCACATCTGCTTGTCGGCCCAGGGCACGTCCTTGACGTCGAGCGCGACGGGGCCGACCGTCACCGGGCCGCCGATCTTGTCCATGCGGAGCACGCGATAGTCGCGCATCTCGAAATGCGCGCCCAGATCGTCCTCGGGCGTCGGACCATCAATGTCGTGGCTGGGATAGACATAGATCTTGCCGTCCCAGACATGGGCCGAGGGATCGGCGGTGTAGATGTCCTTCACCAGCGGCTGCGACAGATATTCGGACGCGTCGCGCTTCGCTTCGGTGCCGGCCGCGGCGTTCGGGGCAGCCTCGTTGGTCGCGGACTGCTGGCATGCGGACAGGAGCGCGGCCGTGGACAGCAGGGCGGTGAGGAGGGGGGCGGCGCCAAGGGCGCGCGAGGGCTTGGGCATGGTGATCCTCTCAAACTTGTCAGCAGTGGCCTGACGGTGCTCTGATCAGAGAGATAGCGCTATCATGAAATGAGCGCAATCTTCGTTATAATGGGTCAGGTCGAAGGGTGATGCTTTGCAATATCGAACGAAACTCCATTCGGAAAAAATGATAGCGCAATCATTCAGGTCTCAACCGCTGGCCGCGATGGCAGCGGCTGGATTGTCGCCGGTCAGACCGGCTGCAATCCGTGGCTCACGATCTTGTCGATGAGGTCGCGGTGGCGCGGCAGGCCCGCGCGCAATTTGGCGGTGAGGGCGGCGTTTTCGCGCATCGCCCGGCTGGCGAGCGCCGCGTCGCGGGTCAGCGCGCCGCGATCCACCTCCGTTCGGAAGCCCATGCCGTAGAGCACATATTGATAGCTGGCGACGGGAAAGACTTCCTCCACCCGGTCGAATTCCTCGTGGAAGCCGGGCGGCTGGTATTTCCACAGCAGCAGCAAGTCCTGCAGCCGGTCGGGAATGGACTGCGCGCGCACATTGTCGCGCCAGAAATCGCTGTCGGTGCGCTGGGTCAGCACATAATGGAGCTTCAGAAAGTCGACGATGCGGCCCCAGCGATAATCCGTGGTCGCGTTGAAGCGCCGGGCGACGATGTCCATCACCTCGCGATTGGCGGGCATCTGTTCGGCGATGATCTTGGCCGACAGTTCGATGAGGACGATGGCCGACGCCTCCAGCGGCTCCAGGAAGCCGGCGGCGAGCCCGACCGCGACGCAATTGCCCTTCCAGAAGGTTTCGCGGTGGCCCGAGCGGATCTTGATCTTGCGCGCGGACAGGCCATCGGCGGCTGGCCCGATATAGGCGCGCAGTTCGCGCTCCGCCTCTTCGTCCGAAATATGGCTGCTGGAATAGACATGGCCCGTGCCGCGCCGCGACTGGACGCCGATGTCCCAGATCCAGCCCGCGCTCTGGGCCGTGGAGATGGTGTGCGAGGCGATCGGGCTGTCGGGCGCGTCATAGGGCACCTGTATGGCGAGCGCCGTGTCGCAGAAGAGGATGTCGTTGCAGTCGCGGAAGGGGACGCCCATCGCCCCTTCGATCAGCAGCGCCCTGAAACCCGTGCAGTCGACGAACAGGTCGCCTTCGACCTCGCCGGCCTGGGTGGTGCGGATGGCGCGGATGTCGCCATTGTCGCGCATCAGCACCTGCTCCACATCGGCGAGGACGTGGCGCACGCCGAGCTTTTCGCAGCAATGCCGTTGCAGGAAGGGCGCGAACTTGCCGGCATCGAGATGATAGGCATAGTTGGCGAGCGCATCATATTCGGCGGTCGCGATCGTCTTGGGCGCGAGGCCATCGTCGCAGATGCGCCCCTGGGAACAGACGCTGTCGCAGAAGCTGTCGTCGCCGTCGGCGGCGAGCCAGTGCGGGGCGAGGTTCACCTGGCCGAAGCTCTGGGGCAGCATCAGCGGATGATAATAGCCGTCATGCGGCGCGCCGGTGGTCCAGCGGGCGAAGCGGGCGCCCTGCTTGAAGGCGGCGTCGCATTCGCGGAAGAAGTCCGTTTCGGACACGCCCATGCGCGACAGGGTGGTGCGCAGCGTGGGCCATGTCCCTTCGCCAACGCCGATGATCGGCACGTTGGGGGATTCGACCAGGGTGACCGTGAAGTCGGCGCGTCCCTGGTGGCGGGCGGCGATGACGCCGGCGGTCAGCCATCCAGCGGTTCCGCCGCCGACGATGACGATGTTGCGGACCGGATTGACCATGGGATGAGGATACCCCCGAAAAGGGAGGAGGTGTCAAGCGACACCCCCTCCAGGGCGAGACACGGTTAGAAGCGGTAGCGCACGCCCGCGGTGAAGCGGCGACCATAGGCATAGACATCCAGCAGCTGGTTCGAGAACCGGCCATGGGTGCTCTGCGTCTCATTGGTGACGTTGAGCGCTTCGCCAAAGACGCTGAACTGATCGGTCAGACGGATGTTCGTGCTGAGGTCGATCTGAAGCGCCGAATTGACGAAGGTCGGTTCCGCGCCGAACGCCGAGTTGTTCTGCGCCTGGCCGAACTGCGACAGATATTTGTCGCGCCAGTTGAGCGCCGTCCGGAATTCGAAACCGTTCTTGTCGTAGAAGGCCACGAGGTTCGCGGAGTTGGCGAGACCCGTCACGGCAAAGCCGCTGGTCGACAGGTCGGTTTCGTCATAGGGCTTGTTGGTTTCGACGAAGGTGGCGTTGGCGTTGAAGCCGAAGCCGCTGTCGCCGAACACATGCTGCCAGGCCAGTTCCACGCCGCGGACGGTCGCGTCGGGACCGTTGACGCGCCGCGAGACGGTGAACTGGGCCGGCTGACCGGTCGACGGGTCGATGACGCCGTTGATGGTCGCCCGTTCCGTGCCCGCCACGATGAAGTTCGACACATTCTTGATGAAGAAGTTCACCGACGCGTAGCTGTTGCGCTGGTAATACCATTCCGCCCCGAAGTCGAAATTCTCCGCGAGATAGGGCTTGAGCGCCGGGTTGCCGCCGGTGGCGGTGAGGGCGCCCACGCGCTGGCCGCTGCCCACGTTGAGGACCGGGGTCAGGGTGTTGAGGCCCGGACGCGTCAACGTACGCGAGGCGTCAAAGCGGACGTGGAAATTGTCCGTGATTTCCAGCTTCATGTCGATGGCCGGCAGGAAGTAGGAATAGCTGCTGCTGGTCGACACCGGCTGTTCGGGCGTGAAGGCGATGGTCAGCAGCGTCGGGTCCGCCGTGCTGCCCACGATCGACGTCGGCAGGCGACCGATGCCCGCCGAGATGATCTTCGTGCTTTCCTCGCGGCCACCGGCGTTCACCTTGAAGGGCATGCCGGCGATTTCGGTGTTGAAGCTGGCGCTGATCCAGGCCGACCAGCTCTTTTCCAGGATGTTCTGGACGCTGCCGGGGTCAAGGGCGAGGTCGATCGTGCCGTTGAAGCCCGTGCAGCAGCCCGCATTGTAGCCCGGCGTGTTCGGGCCGACCCACAGGCTTTCCAGATAGGACGAGTAGGCGCGAGCGTCATAGTTCAGCAGCACCGGAGGCAGCGAGCCGCTGAAGCCTGGAATCCAGCCCTTCGTGCTGATCGTGCCCTGGATCAGGCTGGCCGGGATCGGAACGCCGGTGGTGCGGCCCGACGGAGCTCCGTAGCCCGCATAAGCCTGCCAATAATTGTTGGCGAAGGTGTTGCGGTTCTGGAGGGAGAATTCATCCTCCATGTAACGGCCGCCGACCTTGATGGTGAGGTCGTCCTGCTTCCAGGTCGCGCCCAGGCGGAACTGCTTGATTTCGTCGCTGTTCTTCTGCGCGGTACGGACGGTGACGTGCGATCCGATGATCGACTGGTCGGTCCAGCGGGCCTGATTGCCGGCGGGGCCGTAGGTCGTGAACTCGGGGAAAGCGTTCTTGCTGTCGCCGGTCACGCGCACGCCCAGGTTGGTGCCGAGCAGGCCACCATAACCGATGTCAGCGCCTTCGCTGCTGACCTGACCGTCGGGGTTCAGGCGGCTCTTCGAATAGCTGGCGTCGGCGTCGAAAGTGAGGTTTTCGGTGGCATCCCACTTCAGGTTCAGGCCAACCTGGTTCGTTTCCAGGATGTTCTTGTCGGTGCCGGCGGTGAAGTCGGTCGGCGTGCCGGCCTGCAGGAAGTCGGTCGTCGTGCCGTTGCTGTCCAGCGTGACGTTGCGCATGTCGCCCTGGTTGAACCAGACGCCGAAGCCGTCGATGTCGGTCGTGACCTTCTGACGCGAATAATTGTCGTCGATCGTCAGCAGGATGTCGTCGGACGGCTGCCACTGGAAGGCGATACGGCCGTCGATGCGTTCATCCTTGGTATAGCGCTGGTCGGCGCCATATTGCTGCTGATACCAGCCGACCACGGAGCGGCGCTGCGATGCGGCAGCCGTCGCGGAATCGGTGGGAGCGCAAGGGCCCGGCGCGGCACCGGCCAGCTGACACGGCGCGAACCGGCCGCCCTGCCAACCCGAAACATAGACGCGGTTCGTCTGCGTGTCGCGGCGGGTGTAGATGGCGTCCACCAGGATGCCCATCGTGTCGTCGGCGAAGGTGGTGCTGAACAGGCCACCCACGGTCGGCACGACCTTGCCCGATTCATCCTGGACCGAACCCGACGCGCTCATGGCGACGCGGGTGCCCGGCTTGTCGAAGGGCTTGGGATAGGAGATGTTGAGCGTGGCGCCGATCGAGCTGCTGGACAGCGACAGTTCCGGCGTCTTGTAGACCGCGAGCTGCCCCACGAAGTCCGCGCCGACCGTGGTGAAGTCGACCGAGCGGCCGCCCGAGGCGGTCGAGATGCGGCGGCCGTCGACCAGCGTTTCGTTGAAGTCGCCGCCGAAGCCACGGACGGAGATGCCCTGTGGTTCGCCGCGCGAGCCGTTACGCTGGATCGAGACGCCCGGCAGGCGCTGCAGCGAGGCGGCGACGTTCGAGTCCGGGAACTTGCCGATGTCTTCGGCCGAGATGACATCGACGACGCCGGAGGATTCGCGCTTGATGTCGAGGTTGCGCTGGAGCGATCCGCGGATGCCGGTGACGACGATGTCGGCGTCGCTGGCTTCGGCTGCGGCCGACCCCTGCGCGAAGGCGGGCGTGGCGGCGACGAGCGCCATCAGGCTGGCCGTGGCTGCGAGCGCGACGCGGCGGCGTCCGGCGGAAATGTCTATGGGACTGTAACTCATGATCCTCCCCTTGGTCACTTGCGTCTCGCATGGACACCGCCGCACCATTGCTGCGGTGAACCTCTTGTTCGAACAGGGGGGAGTTGCTTCCGCCTATGCAGGCAGATTTCATCATCCTCCCGGCTCTTCTTTTTTTCTGAGAGAAATGTTAGCGCTATCGAAACAGGCGATCAAGCGAAATTATATAGGATATGGTGGCGAGGCGGAAAAGCAGTTACGCCTCTAGGAAATGCTGGGATTCGCGCCGTGAACCAAGAGGCGCGGGACAGGAATGGAGAGGGTATGGAGACGCTGGAACTGGTGAATAGTGGCGCGCATGCCACAGTGCGGATGCGGCCCGCGCACAGGGGGGCGAGCGCATTCGTCCGGGTCGTGCTGGGCGAATTCGCCGCCGCGTCGGCCGCCTGCCCGCTGCTGTTTTCCAAACATGCCGAAACCGGCGCCTTCTATGCCGGCGCGCTGATGGGCTTTGCGGAAGGCGAGGACCTGACGCTGTCCCCCGACGAGCGACCGGCGTTCCAGCCGCTGGAGGCGGCACGGGAAGGCTTCTTCGCCACGGGCGAGAATATCGCACTGGACCCTGCCCATGCGCGCTTTGCGGCAGCGGACGGCGAATCGCTGTTCGACGCGCAGGGACAGCCGACCGCGGCGCTGAAGGCGGTACAGCAGGCGCTGGGCCGGTTGATGACGGACGGGCCGGCGACCGACGCCTTCATCGCCGCGCTGCTGGCCCGTCGCCTGATCGAGCCGATCGATATCGCGCTCAATTTCGACGATGGCGAGCGGCTGCGGCTGGAGGGGCTTTACACGGTCAGCCTGGATGCGCTGGGCGACCTGGACGACGCGGCGGCGCTGTCGCTGTTCCGGGCCGGGCATTTGCAGTTCGCCTATATGATGGCGGCGTCGTTGCAGCATATCCCGCTAATGGCGCGCCGCCGCAACGCTCGCCTGGCCGTGCCGGCCTGAAGCCGGGGACCGGGCCATGTCCGCGACCGCCGCCGCCGTGCAGGAGATCGCCGCCCGCGATGTGCCGGGCCGGGAAGGATTGCGCGCCCTGGCCGAGGCCGGGCAGCCGGTGGCGATCCGGGGGCTGGGCGATGGCTGGCCGGCGGTGGTCGCCGCGCGCGAAGGCGATGCCGCGGCGCTTGCCTATGTCGGGCGATTCGACGCGGGCCTGACCGCCGAATATTTCTCCGGGGATGCAGCACTCGCCGGACGCTATCATTATGGCGACGGGCCGGGGGGCTTCAACTTCGTGCGCGAACCCCTGAGCGTCGCCGATGCGCTCGAACGGATCGCCGCCAACGCGGCGGGCGAGGGCACCGGCTATATGGGGTCTCTGCCGGAGGAGACCTATTTCCCCGGTTTCGCGCAGGAAAATGGCTGTCCCTTGCTGGGGCCGGAGGTGCGGCCCCGGCTGTGGCTGGGCAACCGGTCCACCGTCGCCTGCCATTACGACATCTATGACAATATCGCCTGCGTGGTGGCGGGACGGCGGCGCTTCACCCTCTATCCGCCCGATGCCATCGGTGACCTTTATGTCGGGCCGATCGACCACACTCTGTCTGGCCAGCCGGTGTCGATGGCGGCGGCCGATCCCGACAATCCCGCCTATCCGCGCTTTGCACGGGCGCGGGAACGGGCGGTGCGCGTGCTGCTGGAGCCGGGCGACGCACTCTACATGCCAAAGCTCTGGTGGCACGAGGTCGAGGCGCTGGGGCGGGTCAATATCCTGGTCAATTACTGGTGGGACGCGTTCCGGGCCGGGCCGGATTCGCCGCATACCGCGATGCTGCTGGCGATGATCGCGGTGGCGGAGCGGCCCGCGCCCGAGCGGGCGGCGTGGCGCGCCTTCTTCGACCATTATGTCTTTCGCCCCGACGGCCACCCGCTGGCGCACATGCCCGAAGAGAAGCACGGCGTGCTGGGGCCGCTGGCGGCGGGGAATTACGGGCGCCTCCGCACATTGGTGATGCGGCTGCTGCGCGGGGCGTGAGGCAGGATCAACAGGGAGAGACCATGACCAGGACCGTCAAAGCGGCGCTCGCGATCGCCGCCCTTGCCGCGACAGCCCAGCCCGCCGCCGCGCAGGCAGGCGCCCAAAGGCCGCCGGCCGTCGCGGAGGCGGGATCGTTCACGATCGAACGGATCAAGGTCCGTGCGCCCTCGATCGCCGGCAATCTGGAGGGGAATGCCGCCGACCGCGACGTGCTGGTGGTGCTGCCGCCAAGCTACAGGACGCACCCGGAGCGGCGCTATCCCGTCGTCTATACGCTGCACGGCTATACGCTGAGCGCGGAGGATTGGCGGGGCTACCTGAACCTGCCGCACACGGCGCAGGCTGCGCTGGCGCAGGGCGGGCGCGAGATGATCCTGGTGCTGCCCGATTCCAAGACGGTGCATAACGGGTCGATGTATTCGCGGTCGGAAACCACTGGCGATTTCGAGACCTTCATCGCCCGCGACCTGGTCGCCTATATGGACGGGCACTACCGGACCCTGGTGCGGCGCGAGAGCCGGGGCCTTGCGGGGCATTCGATGGGCGGGTACGGGACCAGCCGGATCGGGATGAAATATCCCGACATGTTCAGCGCGCTCTACATCATGAGTCCCTGCTGCCTGTCGGTGCGGACGCTGGCGCCGGTGGACGCGGCGGGCATGAAGATGTTGGAAGCGCTCAAGTCGCCCGCCGATTCGGCCGGCTTGTCCTTCGGGCAGCGGGCTCAGCTGGCGACGGCTTCGGCATGGTCGCCCAATCCGGCAAATCCGCCGCTCTACCTCGACCTGCCGGTCAAGGAAGGGGTGGCCCAGCCGAACGTGCTGGCGAAATGGGCGGCCAATGCGCCGCTCGCCTTTGTCGACCAATATGCCGGCAACCTGCGCCGCTACAAGGCGATCGCGATCGATGTCGGCGACAAGGACGGGTTGAAGGAGGATGCGCAGAGCCTGCACGATCTGCTCGACCGCTATCACATCGCCAACAGCTTCGAGATTTACGAGGGCGATCATGGCAACCGGGTCACACAACGGTTCCAGGACAAGGTGATACCCTTCTTTTCGCAGCATCTGGATTTCGGGACAGCGAAATAGACATGCGCGCCGCTTGGGCTGCATGACTATGTTAGCGTTAACAAAAGTGATTCGAGGGCAGAGCGTCAAAGCGGCCCGATGGGAGGAGACTATCATGCCGGGACCATTTTCCTATCAGCCGCGCCGGGCGCTGGAGCGGGCGGCGAGCCTGGTCGCGCTGTCCGCCGCAGCCCTTGCCACGACGGCGGCGGCCGCGCCCCGGTTCGATCCGGTGTTCAGCGACCATGCCGTGATCCAGCGCGACCATCCCGTGACCATCAGCGGGCATGGGGAAGCGGGAGAAACGGTGTCGCTGTCCTTCGCCGGGCAGACGCGCGCGGTGCAGGCCGACGGCGACGGGCGGTTCGAGGCGCGGTTCGACCCCGTCGCGACGCCCGGCCCGGTGACGCTGGAAGCGCGCGCGCCGTCCGGCACCGCGACCGCGCGCGATGTAGTGGTGGGCGACGTGTTCCTTTGTTCCGGCCAGTCCAACATGGAGCTGGAAGTCCGTTTCGCGCAGGATGCGCGGGGGCAGATGGCGGGATCGGCCGACGACCAGCTGCGCCTGATGCTGGTGCCCAGGGCGGTGGCGGACAATCCGCTGCGCGACTTCCCGCAGGCGCCGGCGTGGCGCGCGGCAGGGCCGGACAGCGTGGGCGATTTTTCCGCCGCCTGTTTCTATATGGCGCGCGAGTTGCGCAAGACGGCGAAGGTTCCCATCGGCGCGATCGCGAGCAGTTGGGGCGGATCGCGCATCAGCCCATGGATGGGTGCGCGGGCGCAGGCGGCGGTGGGGCAGGCCGCGCAGTCGGACCTTGTGGCGCTGCACGGCCGCGATCCTGTCGCCGCCGAGCGTGCGGCCAGCCGCGAATGGGAGGCGTGGTGGCGCAAGGCGACGGGCGACGCCGCCGGCAAGGAGCCGTGGCAACCGGGCGCGGCGCTGCAATGGGCTCCGGTGCCCAATATCGGGCCGTGGGAGAAGTGGGGCGTGCCGGCGCTCGCCGCCTATAACGGCATGGTCTGGTTCCGCCGCGAGATCGACCTGACGGCGGCGCAGGCGCAGGCGGCGAACGCCCGTCTGTCGCTGGGCCTGCTGGACGATGTCGGGCGGGTGTGGATCAACGGCAAGCCGGTCGGCATGAACGCGCGCAGCTGGCAGCCGAGCAGCTTCGACGTGCCGCCCGGCGTGCTGAAGGCCGGGCGCAACATCCTGGTGGTCAATGTGCTCGACACTTATGCCAATGGCGGGCTGTCGGGACCGGCGGACGTGCTGAAACTGTCGCTGGGCGCGGCGGGCGACGTGCCGCTGGGCGAGGGGTGGCGCTATGCCGTGCCCGCGCGGACGCCCGATGGCGCGCCGCGCGTGCCATGGGGCGACACGACCGGCGTCGGCACGCTCTACAACGGCATGATCGCGCCGCTGGGGGGCATCGGGCTGAAGGGCGTGGCCTGGTATCAGGGCGAATCCGATGTCGACATTCCAGGCTATGCCGAGCGGATGCAGGCGATGATGGCCGATTGGCGGCGGCAGTTCGGATCGCCGGACCTGCCCTTCGTCGCGGTGCAGCTCGCCGCCTATGGCGCGCCGGTGACGCAGCCGGGCGAGAGCGGATGGGCGGCGATGCGCCAGACGCAATATCAGGCGATGGCGGCGGACCCGCATGGCGGGCTGGCGACGGCCATCGACATCGGCGATCCGTTCGACATCCATCCGGGCGAGAAGCAGGAGGTCGGCCGCCGGCTGGCGCGGGCGATGCGCGCGCTGGCCTATGGCGACCCGGTGTCGCGCACCGGGCCGCAAGGCGCGCGGGCGACCGCGACCACCGACGGCGGCGCGGCGGTCGACTTTACGGGCCTGACCGGCGGGCTGCACACGCGCAGCGCCGCGCAGGCCATCGGCTTTGAATTGTGCGGGGCGGAAGCGGGAAGCTGCCGCTTCGTGCCCGGCCGCATGGAAGGGACGCGCGTCCTGCTGGCGGGCGATGGCCGCCCGGCGACGCGGGTGCGCTACGCCTGGGCGGAGTCGCCGGTGGTCAACCTGTATGACGAAACGCCGTTGCCGGTCGGATCGTTCGAGCTGCCGATCACGCGATGAGGCATGGCCGGGACGTCAGCGCAGCAGCGCGGCGTCCCCCCAGGTGACGGGCACGGCGTTGCCCTTGACCCCATCGGCGCGGGCGACGAGTTCCAGCAGCTTCACGCCCTTCACGTCGGCGGCGATGGCTTGCGCAGGCTGGCCACGGCGCAGCGGCGGGGTGCTGGCGAGCGGCTTGCCGTCGCCAAACAGGAAGAAGCGCACCGGCTGGTCGCCATCCAGTGCGCTGTCGTCGACGCCGACCTGAGCCGAGAAGCGGCCGAAGCCCGCGTTGCGCACTTCGAGCCGGCTGTTGGCGAGGATGCCGACGCCCGAGCCGAAGGTCCTGCCCGCGACGGTCAGCGGCTGGTTATAGGGGGTGAAGTCCGCCATCGCGCCGCCCCAGCCGGCATAGAGCGGCCGTTCGCCGATGCCGCGCGTGCCGCGCCAATTGGGGATGGAGCGGTAGATGGTGGGATCGGGTTCGGGCTGGACGACGCCATCGGCGGCCGGGTTCACCATGCCGGGCTGTTCGGAAAGATAGAGGCCGTCCGCCAGCACGCGGTCGCCCTTCGCGCGGAAGACCACGGTTTCGCGCGGCGCGACTCGCAGCTTCATTTCCTTGGTGAAATCGCTCTTTGCGCCGGTCCAGAGATTGGCGAGCGCGATCGGGCGGTCGGCGCGGAACTTGAGATGATCGGCAGTGAGCACGGCGTCGACGGGGGCGAGGCCGCGGTTGAACAGCGCGACCGCCTTGTCGCCATTGGCGAGCGTCTTGACGAGGATCTGGAACCCGTCCGCGTCGAAGGCCATGATCGCCTGGTTGCCGGCGGGATCCTGATTGAGGGCGATGAGGTCGGCATTGCCGAAAATGTCGATCAGCGGCTGCGGCGTGGAACGCAGGTCCGCGCCGATCAGCAGCGGCGCGTTCAGCATCGCCCAGAGCGCGAAATGCGAGCGCGCCTCCGTCAGATGATCCGCATCGAAATCGCCCTTCCCGATGAACAGCATGTCGGGGTCGTTCCACGAGCCCGGATGCGCGTAGAAGGCGCGGCGGGCGGCGCTGTCATAATTGGTGAGCATCCGGTCCCAGTCGGCCGAGATGTCGTCGCTGGTGCGGGAAATGTTGCCGACATCCTTGCCCCAGCCGCGCACATTGGCGCTGCCCCAGATGCAGAGCGAGAGCATATAGTCGCCATCGGGATTGTAGCGGGCGAGCGACTGGTTGATCTCCGCGAACAATGCCTTGACTGCCGGAATGTCGGACCGGGTGATGCTGTGCTGGTCGATGATGGGGGCAAGCGCGCGGAACTGGCCGTTGCGGACGCGCGGCGCGTCCGGCGCGAAGGCGCGGATGCCGCAGCCGTCCACCTTGATCGCGTCGAAACCCCAGTCGGCGAAGAACAGGCGGATGTCCTTGTCGGTATGGCCGTAGAGGCCCACTTCCCGTTCGGCCACGGTGCCTTCGGGCAACTGGGCTGGGCCATCCGAATAGGCCTGGGAGCAGGTGTTGCGGCCAAGGTCGGAATAGATGCCCGCCTTGAACCCCATGGCGTGGAGGCGGTCGGTGAGGGGGCGGAAGGAGGGCGTGCCCCCGGCCTTGCCCGTGCGCGCGGAGGGGAATTTGTCCGCCCGGAGGATCAGCCGATCGTCGCGGGTGCGGCGTTTCAGGGCCCAGCCATCGTCGATGTTGATATAGCGATAGCCCTTCCTGGCGAGGCCGGTGTCGAGGATGCGCTGGGCCGAACCCATCAGCTTTTCCTCGTCGACTTCGGTGTAGAAGGCGTTCCAGCTGTTCCAGCCCATCGGGGGGAGTTGCGCGCTGCCCGCCGCATAGGCGGTCCATCGGCCGGTGGGCGCAAGCGGGTCGGCGGGCGCGGCCGGCTGGGGCGAGGGAGTCTGGGCCGACAGGCTGGTGGCGGCGGCGAGCGCGAGGAGGGGCAGGAGGAACTGGCGCGGGGTCATGCGAAATCCTTGAGGCTGAGCGTGATCGGCGTTCCGGCCCTGAGCGTCAGGGTGCGGGCCTTGCCGCCGAGGCGGACGGTGCGGGGGCCATCCAGTTCGGGGCGCAGGATGGCGCGGTCGAGCCGGCCGGCCCGCCAGTGCAGGTCGACGCCGCAGCGGCCGCGTGCGCGCAGGCCGGTGACGCGGCCGGCGGGCCATGCCTTCGGCAGCGCGGGCAGCAGGTCGATGACATCCCCATGGCTGTCCATCAGCATTTCGACGATGCCCGCCGCGCCGCCGAAATTGCCGTCGATCTGGAAGGGCGGATGCGCGTCGAACATGTTGGGATAGGTGCGTTCGGGGCCGAGCAGGAAGCGCAATATCTCATGCGCATGATCGCCCTCGCGCAGGCGCGCCCAGAGGTTGATGCGCCAGGCGGTGGCCCAGCCGGTGGCGCGGTCGCCGCGTATCTCCAGCGTGCGGCGGGCAGCGGCGGCGAGCGCGGGGGTGCCGTCCGGCGTGATCTGGCGCGACGGGTGCAGGCCGTAGAGGTGGGAGACGTGGCGGTGATTCTGTTCGGGCGCGTCCGCATCCCAATCCTGCTGCCATTCCTGAAGCTGGCCCTGAGCGCCGACCTTGTAGGGGGCTAGCCGGTCGCGGGCGGCGCGCATCTCCGCGACCAGCGGCGCGTCGATGCCCAGGATCGCGGCGGCCTGCACCGTCTGGGTGAAAAGGTCGCGCAGGATGCCCATGTCCATCGTCGGCCCGGCGCAGATGGTGCCGCCATGGCCGTGCGGATTTTCGGGACTCATCGATGGATTGGTGACGAGGAAGCCGGTGGTCGGATCGCGCTGGAGCGTGTCGAGGAAGAAGCGCGCCGCCCCGGCAAGCAGCGGGTAGATGGAGGCGAGATAGGCGCGGTCGCGGCTGTAATCATAATGGTCCCAGAGATGGGTGCACAGCCACGCGCCGCCGGTGGGCCACAGGCCGAACTGCGCGCCGTCGATGGGCGCGGTCGCGCGCCAGAGGTCGGTGTTGTGATGCGCCACCCAGCCGCGCGCGCCATACATGGTCCGCGCGGTGCGTTCGCCCGTCACGGCGAGTTCGCGCACCATCTGAACCAGCGGCTCGACACATTCGCCCAGCGCCACCGGCTCGGCCGGCCAGTAGTTCATCTCGGTATTGATGTTGATCGTATATTTGGAGCCCCATGGCGGATTGAGGCTGTCGTTCCAGAGCCCCTGAAGATTGGCGGGCTGGCCGCCGGGGCGGGACGAGCAGATCAACAGATAGCGGGCATAGTGGAAATAGAGGGCGGCGAGCGCGGGATCGTCGCTGGTCTGGGAGGCGGCGATGCGCTGGTCGGTGGGGAGCTGCGCCGCGGGCGTGGCGCCAAGGTCGAGCGCGACGCGGCGGAACAGGCGCTGGTGCGCGGCGGCGGTGTCGGCGGCGATGCGGGCGAAGGGACGGCCCGTTGCCTTGGCGAGCGTCGCGGCGGTGGTGGCGAGGGGATCGCCGCTTATGTCCTCCACGCTTTTGACGCTGGTCGCCACGGCGAGGCGCAGGGTGACGGATTTGGCGCCCCGGATGCTGAGGCGACCATCCGGGCTTTGGGTGACACGGCCGCCTTCGACGCTGGCGATCAGGCGGGCGGCGAAGCGGAGATTGCCCTCCACCCCTTTGGACGCGCCGTTGCGGCCGGTGAGCAGCAGGCCGGCAGAGCCGTCCGCCGCGACCTGAACGTCGCGCTGGGGCGAACGCAGGGCGATGTCCACATCCAGCTTGCCGGTCGAGGAAAGGTGGATGGCGAGGAGATTGTCGGCGGGCGAAGCGATAACCCGGCGGACATGGGTCGCGCCATTGGCGGCAAAGCGCGTGGTCGCCATCGCGTCGACGAGATCGAGTTCGCGATGATAGGCGGTGGCTTGCCCGAGGCCGGGGAAGTCGAGGATGAGGTCGCCCAGCGTCTGATAGGGCATTTGCGTGAGCGGCTTTGCCATCAAGGTCTTGTTGGCGAGCGCTTCGGCTTCCTCGATCCGGCCGGCGAAGATGAGGTCGCGCACTTTGGGCAGGTTCGCTTTCGCGTCCGGGTTGACGGGATCATAGGGCTGCCCTGCCCAGAGCGTGCTTTCGTTGAGTTGCAGCTTTTCCTGTGCCGTGCCGCCGAACACCATCGCGCCGAGGCGGCCATTGCCGATGGGAAGCGCCTCCGTCCATTTCGCGGCGGGCTGGCGATACCAGAGGGTCAGAGGATGCGGCGCGGCGGGCGCTGCCTGCGCAGGGCGGACGGCGGCGAGCGCGGCGGTGCCCGCCGCCATCGCGGCCATGGTCTCGCGGCGGCTGAGGGTCATGGCCGCACCCCGGCCGGCAGGGGCTGGAGCGTGAAGCTGTCGACATCGAGATAGCCGCCGGTCGGCGCGGGATTGTAGCAGGAAAGCGCGATCTGCTGCCCCTGGAAAGTGCCGGTGCGCCAGTCGAAGGCGAGCGGGAAGCTGCCGCCGGCCGGGCGCCATTCGATGTTGTCGAGGCTGTAGGCGACGCGACCGGCCTTCGTATCGAAATCCATGTCGGCGCGCAGCCAGAGGGCGCGGCCCTTGATGGGAATGGAAGGAATGCGGATGGCCGTCTTCGGGCCTGACTGGGTGCTTTCGGTCAGCATCATCCGCAGCGCCTTCGTGCCCTTCGCGCCGCCGACGACCGAAAGCTGGGCATTATATTTGCCGAAGCTGCCGAAGCCGCAGACATCGCCCGGCCTGATGCCGGCGGTGTCGAGTTTGGCGATGGCGCGCATCTTTGGCCCCTGCGCCTTTTGCGTGAGCGTGTTGCGCGCGGTCCAGATGCCGTCCGCCTGGGTGGCGTGGAGGCGGAGGAAACCGGGCCGCTCCTTCAGCGACCATTTGCTGTCGTCCGGATTATGGTTCCATTGCCATTGCAGGCCGAGCTTTGGCGACGCGAAATCGTCCGAGCTGGGCGGCTGCGCGAAGGGGTGGCCCTTGATGGGCTTCACCGAACGTTCGGGGACGAAATCGGGCCGGTCGGGCGCCCCCCACCAGGGCCAGCCGTCCTTCCAGAAAATCGGGCTGATATTGGTCATGCGGCCGATCGCGCCTGCGTCCACCATGACGAAGCCGTACCAGCTGCCGTCGGGCATATCGACGATCGCGCCCTGATGCCCGCCGGTCTTGTCGTCGATCGAGGGCTTTGTTTCCCATGGTCCCCACAGGCTGCGCGAGCGCGAGACGGTCATCGCCAGCTTGCCGGGAATGGCGTTGAAGAGATAGTAAAAGCCATCATGGCGGACGATCTTCGATCCTTCCGCGCCCTTGTTGTAATAGGTGACCTTCGCGGCCGTGACGGCGGAAAGATCGTCATTGAGGGTCAGGAGCGTCACCGTGCCGTCCGACCCGATGGAGGTGCCGAGATAGGCCGTGCCGTCCGTGTCGATGAAGAGCGCGGGATCGAAGGCTTCGCGGTCCAGTTCCTTGTAGGTCCAGGGTCCGGTGATCGTCGCCGAGCGGTAGATGCGCGTCCTGTGCCCGACCGGCGTCACCGCAAGGTAGAACATGCCTTTGTGGCGGCGGAGGCTGGCGGCGTAGAAGCCGTGGCGATAGTCGCCGCCCTGTTTGAGGTCATAGCGCGGGTCGCCGTCCAGCCGGTCGACCACATGGGAGACGATGCGCCAGTTCACCATGTCCCTGGAATGGAGGATGGTGACGCCGGGCGAATTGGTGAAGGTGGTCGAGACGAAATAGAAATCCTCGCCCACGCGGATGATGTCGGGATCGGGATAATCCGCGAACAGCACGGGATTGCGATAGGTGCCGTCGCCCTGATCCGAGCGCCACACTTGCGCGGGCGCGGCTATGGCGAGGAGGAGCGAGAGGGGGAGGGCGGCCGCGCGGATCATGGCGCCGGCGTGTAATGATAGGGGCCGACCACCGTGCCGACGAAGCCGCCGGCCTTCTTCGTGCTGAGCAGGGTGGCGTCGAGACCGGCCTTGAGCGTGCGGGTCTTGCCGCCCGCGCCATAATCGAACGCCATCGTGCCGCCGGTGATGCGGATGGTTAGGGTGATCGGGCCGGATGTAGCGACGGGGGCCGAGGCGACCAGCGTGTCGCTGTCTGCGGCGTCGCGGGTGTAGAGGGCGACCATGGGCTTGTCCGCGATGCGGGTGAGGCCGAAAAAGAGGTTGCTGCGGTCGCTCTGCACGGCGGCGAGGCCGGCGCGGTCGCCGTCCCTTTCCGGCGCGTAGCGCAGCGTGGTGGAGAAGGTGGCGTTGGCGTGCTGCTGGCGGCGGCCGATGAAGGCGGGAACGCCGTTCAAGTCCCCGATGGGCGCGCCGCTCTCTAGCTCCAGCGCGCCGCCCTTCAGGCTGTAGAAGGGCTTTTTGGGCGTGCGGATGCCGATCCACTGCATCGGCAGCGCCCGGCCGTCGAACGATTCCACATAGGAAAAGTCGCCGCTGGTGGGGATGGGCGGCTTTGGCTGCGGCGGCAGGTCGGGCACCCTGAGCGCATGGGGGATCGCCTGCCCGCGCGGCAGGATGACGGGCCAGCCGTCCTTCCATGTGACAGGCAGGAGGAAGGTTTCGCGGCCGATATTATAATGGTCGTCGCCGTCATAGGGGCGGACAGCGAGGAAGGTCGCCCACCAGTCGCCCTTCTGCGTTTCGACCAGCTGCGCATGGCCCGCCGAGCCGATGAAGTTCGACCGGGCGGGGTCGAGATCGCGCTGGGTGAGGATGGGGTTGCCTTCATAGGGGATGAAAGGACCACGCAGTTCCTTCGAGCGGAACACGACCTGCGAGTGGTTGACGCTGGTGCCGCCTTCGGCAGCGGTCAGATAATAATAGCCGTCCTTCCTGAAGATGTGCGGCCCTTCGATCCAGACGGGCTTTTTGGAAATGTCGACGCCGCCGTTGATGAGCTGCGTGCTTTCCCCCACCATCTTGCCGGCGCGCCAGTCATATTCCTGAATCCAGATGGCGCGGTGGCCGTCATAGCGGGGCGGTTCGTTGGGGGCGCGGTTGTTGACGATCCAGGCCCTGTCCCCTTCCCAGTAGATGGAGGGGTCGATCCCTTCGAACGGCAGCCAGATGGGGTTGGACCAGGGGCCGGCAGGGTCTTTCGCCGTGATGATGAAATTGCCCCGGCATTCGACGCAGGTGTTGACGATGTAGAAGGTGCCGTCGTGGAAGCTGATCGCCGGGGCGAACACCGCCTGCGAGATGCGGCGGCCGGTGAAGTCCAGTTGCTCCGGCCGGTCGATGGCGTTGCCGATCTGGGTCCAGTTGACCAGATCCTTCGACCTGAAGATCGGCAGGCCCGGATAATGGGCGAAGGAGGAGTTGACGAGATAATAGTCGTCGCCCACCCGCAGTATCGAAGGGTCGGGATAATAGCCGGTGAGGATGGGATTGCGATATTCGCCGGGCTTTACCGCCACCTTTTCGATCGACTGACCCTTGTAGCTGAAGCTGTCGAAGCGCGCGGGCGCCGCCTGGGCGGACAGCGATGTGGACAGCAGCGCGAGGGGCAGGGCAGCGAAGGGCAGGGTCCGGTACGGCAAGGTCAATCTCTCCTCCAGGCGCCGCGCTGTGACTGCGGCTGCCGATCTGATAGCGCTATCAATTGTCTGAGTCTATCGCGCGGGTGCGGTCACGCCCGTGTCGGTCTGCACCACCGGCTTCATCGTGCCGTCGGCATTGTAATGGAGCCGCTCCACGGTGACGGCACGCCGCCCGATCGCGCCGTTCAGATCGCCGATTGCGAGCGCGGCATTGTGCAGGAAGATATACCATTGCCCCTTATATTCGACGATGCCGGGATGGATGGTGAAGCTGTATTTGCCCGATCCGGTGAGTTCGCCCCGGTAGGTCCAGGGGCCAGCGAGCGAGGTGGCGGTGGCGTAGGAAATGCGCTCGTCGCGATGGGTGGCGCGGTCCAGCGAGGCATAGGTCAGATAATAGAGCTTGCCGCGCTTGTGCAGCCAGGGGCCTTCCTCGAAATGGGGCGGGGTGATCTCGCGGATCGGGCCGTCCAGCTCGATCATGTTGGGCTTCAATTTCGCGATATAGGCCTGGCGATTGCCCCAGGCGATCCAGGTCGTGCCATCGTCGTCGGTGAAGACGGTGGGGTCGATATCCTCCCAGCTATGCGTGCCCTTGGGCGTCATCTGGTTGGTGATGAGGGCAGAGCCCTTCGCGTCCGTGAAGGGGCCGGTCGGCGTGTCGGAAACGGCGACGGCGATCGCCTTGCCCGGATGGCTATTGTCATGCTCCACGGCGGCATAGAACCAGTATTTCCCGTTCTTTTTGATGGTCTGGGACGCCCAGGCGTCCTTCTTCGCCCATTTGAAGCCGGACACATTCATGATCGGGCCGTGATCGGTCCAGTGGCGCATGTCGGCGGTGGAATAGACCAGCCATTCCTTCATGTTGAACATCTCGTCGCGCTGCGCCTCGTCATGGCCGACATAGAGGTAGAGGCGGTCGCCATCGACCATCGGGGCAGGATCGGCGGTGAACTTGTCGCGGATGATCGGATTGGCGCCGGGCGCTGCGTCCTGCGAAAGGGCCGGGGCGGCCAGGGTGGCAAGGGCGAGGAACGACAATAACGACCGGCGCATGGATGATATGTTCCTTGTGAAAATCAGGTGAGGATGATGCGGCGCGCCGTGCCTTCGGGATCGTCGACCATGCGGCATTGATTGTCGAAGATCATCGTCTGGCAACGGGTGGCGTTGGTGGGCGTCCAGTTGAGGCCCGGCTGGCTGGGGTTGCCGGTGCGGGCGAAATTGGCCCAGGCCGTCGCCATCGTGCGGGCGAGCTTCTGCGCCTCCGGCGTGTTGCCGGTGCCCTGATCGCAGAGCGCTGTATTGTCGAACACGAAGGCGAGGTCGGCGGTGTGCCACGCGCCCGCGACGCCGTCTAACTGGGGCGATTGCCACTGGAAGAGATATTGATAGGTGGGCGCGGCCCCCGCCTGCTTGTCGCGCAGCGCGACCATCGACTGGATGCGGTTGCGATAGGCGAGCGAGGAGACGCCGTAGGAAAGGGTGCGGATCGCCTTTTCGGGGTGGTCGCGCTTCATCCGGGCGATGAGGGCGTCAGCCTTTTGCGCGCCATATTGGCCGGCAAGCTCTGCGCGCCATTCCGCCTCGGTCGGGTTGGAGCTGAAGCGCATCCCTTCCTCGCTGGTGTTGCCGATCAGCAGGGGCACGTCGCGCGACATGTCGGGCGCGGCGTCGAAGAAGGAGCGGACGGTGATGACCCGGCCGTCCATCGTCGGGTTCCAGCCGACGCGCGGCGTGGTGGAGGGGCCGCCGGCATTGCGCGGCCCGTTGATCTGCTCCGCCACCTTGTTCCCCGCGGCAAAGAGCGTGGCCCAGTCCATTTTCTGGAGCGCGGCCATGTCGCGCGGGCGGACGCCCAGTTCCCTGATGACCCGGCGGGAGAAATCGCGCGACTGTTCAAGGCTGGGGATGTTGCCGCCGCCGCCCGACTGCGCCGCCGCTCGGTGGATGATGCCCTTGCCCGAGGACATGCCCATGAGCGTCGTCACCTTCGACGCGCCGCCCGACTGGCCGTAGATCATGATGCGGTCGGGATTGCCGCCGAAAGCCGCGATATTTTCCCGCACCCAGCGCAGCGCAGCGATGCAGTCGGTCATGCTGACATTGACGGATTCGGCATAGGCGTCGCCGCCCATCTCGACGAGGTCGAGGAAGCCGAGCACGTTCAGGCGGTGGTTGATCGACACCTGCACGACGTCATGATGCCGCGCCATCTGCGCGCCGTCATGCGAGGCGAGTTCGTAGGAGGAGCCGAAGGCGAAGCCGCCGCCGTGGAAATAGACCATGACCGGGCGGTTGCCCGAGAGCGAGGGCGTCCAGACGTTGAGCTTGAGCATATCCTCGCCCAGGAACCCGTCCGTCCATTGCTGGAGGAACGTATGTTCCTTCGCGCGGAAGCTGTGCAGCGTCTGCGGGCAGTTGGCGCCATAGGCGAGCGCGGGATAGGGATCCGTCCAGGGCCTGGGCGGCTTGGCCGGCAGCCAGCGATTTTCGCCGCCGGTGTCGTCGCCATAGGGAATGCCCTTGAAGGTGAACACGTCGCCCGCGACATAGCCGCGCACCAGGCCATAGCGGGTCCGGGCAATGGCGCTGCGCGGCGTGGTGCAGGTGCCCGTGCCGCCGGACGAGCGCGCCGGCCGCGCGGCGGCGGCCGCTTCGCCGGGCAGGAGCGCGGCCGCGCCGCCCAGAGACGACGCCAACAGCGCCTGACGTCGATCGAAAAGCATGGCCCGTCCGGTCATCCAGCATCCCCTTGTCGATTATCGCGCCGACATCCTTCCCGCATGTCGGGCGGTCAGCGGCGAAATCCTATACGATCCAGGGGGCGGGTCAATAACTCCCACAAATATTTTGCGGTTCAGCCTTGTCAGGCTGGCTTCGCCCTATGCCATCCCGCATGACATGAGGCAAATGACGCAGGCGGGGCGCGGACCAGCGGGGTCGCGCTGATGGCTTAGTCGTACATTTGGGGAGAGGATGATGCGCGCCTTGATCGCAGCCCAGCCGGACACCCCATCCGGCGGGGCGGGCGGCCAAGGCGCGCCGCCAACCTACGCCCTTTTGCCCTCTTTGCCAGCGGCGGCGGCTGGACTAGATCGGCGCTTTGGCTTTGTTGAAGGCAAAGGGGGTGGGCATGGCGAGACCGGATCGTCCGGCGCGGGGCGCGACGATCGTCGATGTGGCGGCGCGCGCGGGCGTTTCTTCCATGACGGTGTCGCGGGTCATCAACGGGCGGTCGGGGGTGAGCGCCGAGACGCGGGCCGCGGTGGAAGAGGCGATCAAGGCGCTGGCCTACACGCCCAATGTCGCCGCGCGCAGCCTGGTGACATCCAGCGAACTGCGCATCGGGGTGATCTATTCCAATCCCAGCGCCGCCTTCATGAGCGAATTTCTGACCGGCGTGTTCGAGGAGGCATCCGCCCGCAGCGCGCGGCTGATCCTGGTGAAGGGCGAAGGCGGACGCCCGCCGCCGACCGCAGCGGTCGAGGATCTGATCGAATCCGGGGTGAGCGGCGTGCTGCTTGCCCCGCCGCTGGGCGAGGCCCCCGAAGTGCTGCGCGTGCTGCGCGCCGCAGGGTGCATCATGGCGGCGGTGGGCGCCTATCAGTCGCCCGACACGATCTGCGTGCGGATCGACGACCGGGCGGCATCCTATCAGATGACACGGCTGCTGCTGGACCTGGGGCATCGCCGGCTGGGCTTCGTGCTGGGCAATCCCGACCAGGCGGCCAGCGCCGAGCGCATGGCGGGATTCTACGCCGCCGTGCGCGAACGGGGCGGGGTGGAGGTGCAGGTGGCGCAGGGCGACTTCACCTATGTGTCCGGGCTGGCCGCCGCCGAGCGGCTGCTGGGCGCGGGCGACCCGCCGACCGCCATCTTCGCCAGCAATGACGATATGGCGGCGGCCGTCGTGTCCGTCGCGCACCGCCGCCATCTCGACGTGCCGGTCGAACTGACCGTCGTCGGTTTCGACGACACCACCGCCGCGCTGACGCTGTGGCCGCCGCTGACGACCGTGCACCAGCCGGTGCGCGAACTGGCGGCCGAAGCGCTGGGCCTGCTGGTCGCGGAGATCGGCCAGAACGGCCGCCATTCGCGGGTGCCGCGCGAAAAGATACTGGAGCACCGGATCGTCGAGCGTCAGTCCACCGGGGCGCTGAAACCCTCTTCGCGATAGACGAAGCTGGCGAAGTCGGCGGGCGTGCCGGCGCCCGACAGATCCTGGCACGCCATGCCGACGAACGCGCCGGTGAAGTTGGGCAGGCGGGGCAGGGTGACTTCGTCCGACAGGATGCTGGCATCGTGGATGTCCGGCAGGACGCGCCAGTCAGCATCGCCTTCTGCCGCCCAAGCGAAGGTCAGGCGGTCGCCGTCGACATCGGCGCGCAGGTCGATCATGCCGTCGGGCAAGTCGTCGACCAATATGTCGAAGCTGTTGCCTTCAGGATTTTCGGGCGAGGCGGTGAGCAACTGAAGCTGGCGGCGCCCTTCCTCCGCGCTGACGCAGAGATAATAATATTTGGTGCTGTTGTAATAGTAGATGAGGCCGGCCGCCTGCTGGAAGCAGCGGGGCGCGAAGGAGAGGGATGTCGTCGCGCTGAAGCGGAACGCGGTCTGCCGCCGCGCCACCAGCGCCTGTTCGAACAGGCTGCCCACCGTTTCGCGGCCATGAAGGCGCAGGAAGCCGGGGCGCTCCGTCAGGCTGAACAGCCGGTCGGCATGGGGACTGCGCAGCCATTGCAGGTCAAGCGGCAGGTCGGGCGCATCGAAGCGGCCGTCCCATGGCGCGATGTCCCATGGCGCGGGCCGCAGGTCCGGCGCGGGCGGCGTCGGGTCGGGCCGGGCATCGCCGGCGATGGTGCGCAGCCATCCATCCTCGCCCCATGTCATCGGCTGGATCGATGTCTCGCGGCCCATGACGCAGCGCTCGCGCCCCGGCAGTGGACGGCCGCACAGATAGGCGAGCCATGTCGTGCCGTCCGCCAGCTCCACCAGGTCGCCATGGCCGGCGCGGGTGATCGCCATGTCCTTGCGCCCCGCGCTGGTGAGGACCGCGCCGTCGGGATGGACCTCATAGGGGCCGAGCAGGTCGGGCGAGCGGGCCATGACCACGGCATGATCCCAGCCGGTGCCTCCTTCCGCCACGAGCAGGTGGTAGAAGCCGCCGCGCTTGTACATATGCGGCCCTTCGGTAAAGCCCCGCTCCGTGCCCTTGAAGATCAGCGTGGGTTCGCCCACCAGCGTCATGGCCCTGCGGTCCAGTTCCTGCGCCTGGATGCCGGCGAAGCGGCCATGGCCGGGGCGATGATCCCACAGCATGTTGAGCATCCAGCTGCGCCCGTCATCGTCGTGGAACAGGGCCGGGTCGAAGCCGCTGCTGTTGAGGTGGACGGCGTCCGACCAGTCGCCGTCGATCCGGTCGCAGGTGACAACATAGTTGGGGAAGTCGCGCAGCGACATGCCCTTCGCCCCCTGCACCGTCGTCGCGCCATAGCGTTTGACGTCGGTGTAGATCAGCCAGAATTTGCCGTCGGCATAGCTGAGGTCGGGCGCCCACACGCCGCAGCTGTCGGGATCGCCGCGCATGTCGAGCTGCCCCGGCCGGGCGAGCGGCCGGGCGGCCAGCCGCCAATGCACAAGGTCGCGGCTGTGGTGGATCTGGACGCCCGGATACCATTCGAAGGTCGAGGTCGCGATGTAGAAATCATCGCCCACGCGCAGGATCGACGGGTCCGGATTGAAGCCCCGCAGGATGGGATTGGAGATGTTCGTCATTGAGGCTTGCGCACCAGCGTCCACAAAAGGGCGGCGCCGAGCAGGTCGAGCACGCCGAGCAGGATGAAGAAGGGTTCGTAGCCGACCTGGTCGACCATTTGCCCGAGGGAAAGGGAAAAGATCAGCACGCCCAGATTGCCCGCCAGCCCCGCCATGCCCGCGGCGGTCGCGACCTCATTTTTCGCGAACAGGTCGGACGCCATGGTGATGACGGTGACGGACAGCGTCTGGTGCGCGAAGCCGCCAAGGCACAGCAGCGCGATCGCGGCATAGGGATTGGTCGCAAGGCCGACAAAGGCCATGCCGGTCATCAGCACCGCGCCGAGCGTGAAGGCAGAGCGGCGCGCGTCGATGAGGTCGATCCCCCGGCGCTGAAGGAAGGTGACGATGGCCGGGCCGAACAGGCAGCCAAGATCGGCGGCGAGGAAGGGCAGCCAGGCGAACAGGGCGATCTGGCCCAGGTCGAATCCGCGCACGCGCGCAAGGTAGAGCGGCATCCAGAAGGACAACATGCCCCAGACCGGATCGGCCAGCAGGCGGGGCAGGGCGATGCCCCACAGGTCGCGGCGGCGGGCGAGGGCCAGGACGGAGGGCTTGGCCGCCTTCGCCGCGAGGCGCAGTTCCTGGTTGCTGAGGATATAGTCGCGTTCCTCCGCGCTGAGGCGCGGGTGCCGCATCGGGCTGTTATAATGGAGATACCAGAAGATCGCCCAGACAAGGCCGATGCCGCCCGCGACGACGAAGGCCAGCCGCCAGCTGTGCACCATCACCGCCCAGGCGACGAGCGGCGGGGCGAAGACGGCGCCGAAGGACGCGCCGATATTGTAGATGCCGCCCGCGACCCCGCGTTCCTTGGACGGGAACCATTCGGCGACCAGTTTCTGCCCGGCGGGCTGGGCCGATCCTTCGGCAAGGCCGAGCAGCCCGCGCAGCGCGGCGAAGCCGAACCAGCCGTTGACCAGGCCATGCGCCATGGTGACGACCGACCAGACCGCGACGCAGAGGGTGAAGCCGATGCGCAGCCCAACGCTGTCCAGGAAATAGCCGGCGAGCGGCTGGAGCATCACGCCGAGCTGGAACGCGCCGGTGATCCAGCCATATTCGACGCTGCTGATCCTCTGTTCTTCCAGAATCACCGGCGCGGCGACGCCGAGCACCGAACGCGACAGATAGTTGATGACCATCGCGCCCACGAACAGGCCGATGATGGTCCAGCGAAACTTGCCGACGAGTTTCAGCATGGCGCGCGCACGTCAGACGAGTCGGTGACTTGGCCGGTCATTCCGAGCGGCGCGGCGTGGCTTGGCCGGGTCCGGGTCGCGCCGGATTGCAGGCGTGTGTGGTTCAAAAGCAACATCCCCTCTCAATAACTCTTGTCAGAGTATTGACAACAATGATCTTCCATTTAGTAGGCTATTGTTAGCGCTAACTACAAATCTGTCGAGTCTTTGTTACGGGCTAGGCGGGAATGGCGTAACAACGGGGCTCATCGCCCCGCAATCGATGCAAAGCATCACTATTTTGGGGAGAGCAGGATGTCAGGTTTCCAGTTTCAACGTGGTTTGATGCGCGCGGGCTGCGCGATGGCAAGCGTGGCGGCCCTGTCCGCCAGCCTGGCCTATGCGCCTGCTTTCGCCCAGGCCGCAGACCAGGCCGCGACGAGCCAGACCGCCGCGCCCCAGGACAGCAACGCGCGCGGCGCCAACGCCGACATCATCGTCACCGGATCGCGCATCAAGGCGAGCGGCTACACCGCGCCGACGCCGACAACGGTGGTCGATGAAACGCTGATCCAGGCGAATGCGCAGCCGAACATCTTCACCACCATCGCGCAGCTGCCGTCCCTCCAGGGATCGACCGGCACGCAGACCAACACCTTCAGCACGTCGAGCGGCCAGCAGGGCCTCAGCAGCTTCTCGCTGCGCGGCCTGGGCGCGATCCGCACCCTGACCCTGCTGGACGGCCAGCGCGTCGTGGGCGCGAACGTGACCGGCACGCCCGACATCAGCCTCTTCCCCCAGCTCCTCATCCAGCGCGTCGACGTGGTGAATGGCGGCGCGTCCTCGTCCTACGGGTCGGACGCGGTCGGCGGCGTGGTGAACTTCATCACCGACACCCGGTTCAAGGGCCTGAAGGGCAATATCCAGGGCAGCATCACCGACTATGGCGATGACGAGACCGTGCTGGTCCAGCTCGCCGGCGGCAAGAGCTTCGCCGACAACACGGTCCACCTGATCGTCAGCGGCGAATATAGCGACGAGGCGGGCGTCGGCCCCGGTCCGTTCGGCATCGGCCTGGCCGGCGGGCGCGACTGGTTCATCCAGCGGACGCTGGTCAACCGCAACATCACCAATGACGGCAACCCGCAACTGGTGCTGCGCGACTATGCCCAGTCGATCGGCTTCACCAAATATGGCCTGATCACCGCCGGGCCGCTCCAGGGCACGGCGTTCGACCAGTCCGGCCGGCCCTTCCAGTTCCAGTACGGATCGAACGGCGTGCCGGCGCGCAACGCGGCGGGCACGGTGATCGGCTGCGACTTCGGCTTCTGCCAGGGCGGCGACGTGTCGGGCAACGTCGATTCGGGCCGGTCGATCAAGTCGGCCATCGAGCGGTTCAACATCTACAGCCGCCTCGGCTACGACTTCGCGCCCAACAACGAAGTCTATGTCACGGTCAATGTCGGCCAGGTGAAGACCCACAACCAGCCGATCAACGGCCAGAACCGGCCCAACCTGACGATCCAGTGCGAAAATCCGTTCGTGCCGCAGATCGTGCGCGACCAGTGCGCCGCGGCCGGCATCACCAGCTTCCGCTACGGCACCAGCAACGCGGCGCTCGGCAACACGCAGGTCTATACCAATCGCCGCCAGTATCGCTTCGTCGCGGGCGCCAAGGGCGAGTTTCCGGTGCTGGGCACCGACTGGAACTACGACGCCTATTATGAGCATGGCATCAACTACACCGACATCGATGTCGAAAATATCCTGCTGTCGCGCCGGTTCGACCGGGCGATCGACGCGATCAGCCTGAACGGCGTGATCGTGTGCCGCGATCCCGTCGCGCGCGCCAACGGATGCCAGCCGCTCAACATCATCGGCGGCACCCCGTCGGAAGCGGCGCTGCGCTACGTCCAGCCCGCAAACGGACCCTATCAGCGCACCAAGCAGACGCAGGACGTGGTCAGCATCAACTTTTCGGGCCAGCCCTTCGAATCCTGGGCCGGGCCGGTGTCGGTGGCGTTCGGTGGCGAATATCGCCGCGAATTCTACCGCGTGAGCGCCGACCCCTATGGCGCGGGCGGCACCAACACGCCGTTCAACGAGGACTATCCCGCCGATCCCGTGCTGCTGGCGGATGGCGTCAACTGGTATGCGGGCAATTACCGCAACGGCCGGGGCGTCTATAATGTGAAGGAAGGCTATGTCGAAGTCGACGTGCCGGTCATCAATTCCGACGCAGCGGGCCGCGCCAACATCAACGCCGCAGCGCGCGTCACCAACTATTCGACATCGGGCACGGTGTGGACGTGGAAGGTCGGCGGCACCTGGGAACTGCCGATCGACGGGTTCCGCCTGCGCGGCGTGACGTCGCGCGACATCCGCGCGCCCAACCTGTCCGAACTGTTCGCGGCTCCCGTCACCACGACGCTGCCGAACTTCTTCGATCCGTTCAACAACCGCAACGTGCTGGCGCTGCAATATACGGTCGGCAATCCCGCGCTGACGCCGGAGATCGCGCGCAACACCACCGCCGGCATCGCGCTGTCCAACCCGTCCTGGCTGCCGGGCTTCAGCGCGTCGTTCGACTGGTACAAGATCAAGATCGACGACGTGATCGGCAGCCTGGGCGCGGGTGATATCGTTAACTACTGTTTCACCGGCATCCTTCCGCAGACCTGCAACTCGTTCAACCTCAACAACCCCAACGGACCGAACTTCATCAACGTCCAGTCGTTCAACTTCGCGTCGATCAAGACCGAGGGCTTCGACATCGAGGCGAGCTATCAGTGGCGCAATCCGATGGGCCTGCCGGGCACGCTGACGCTGCGCGCGCTGGCCACCCATGTCGCCAAATATATCAGCGACACCGGCCTGCCCGGCACCATCCCCAACGATCAGGCGGGCCAGAATCTGGGCGCCACGCCGGATTGGAAATGGATGGCGCAGCAGAGCTATTCCAACGACCAGTTCTCCTTCTTCCTGCAGGAACGCTGGTTCAGCGACGGCGTCATCAGCAACAATTATGTCGAGTGCGAACCCGGCAGCTGCCCGGTGTCGACCGGCAACAACCAGACGATCAGCCCGCAGGACAACCAGATCCCCGGCGCCTTCTACATGGATGTTGGCGGCACCTATAATCTGACGCCGCAGATCACCGCCTATTTCAAGGTGGACAATCTGTTCAACCGCGACCCGGCGATCGTCCACATCTTCTCCAACCCCGCGCTCTATGACGCGCTGGGCCGGACCTACCGGGCGGGCGTCCGCTTCAAGCTGTGACCCAAGAACCGCGCCGGGGCGGGCCACAGGTGCCTGCCCCGGCGCGGAACCACGATACTGGGGAGAGGACTGGAACGGATTTCCCCTGAAACGGCGGCAATCGCGATACCATCCTCCCGTCGCCTTGCCCGCTTCCTCTCCCCCTTTCTGGCGCCGGGTTCGCCCGGCTCCCTTTTCGACATGAAAAGCCGGATCGCCCGGCGATTTCCCGACAGGAATGGTTGCATTTTGTCGGAGTAGAACGGTAACATCCCGGCAAGTCAGCGCGCCGCGCCGCCACAGGAGAGATACCGTGCCCAACCTGCCCCCATGCACCGGCCCGTCGCGCCGGGACCTGCTCGCCAGCGCAGGCGTCGCCGCCGTGACGGCGGGCCTAGGGCCGGTGCTGCCCGCCACGGCAATCGCGGCGCAGCCCGCAGCCGGCGCGGTGGGGAAGCCCGCGCGGCTCCAGCCGTTCGACATGGCGGACGTAACCCTGGCGGAAGGGCCGTTCCTGCATGCGCAGCGCATGACCCAGGCCTATCTGCTGCGGCTCCAGCCCGACCGGATGCTGCACAATTTCCGCGTCAATGCAGGGTTGAAGCCCAAGGCGGCGGTCTATGGCGGCTGGGAGTCCGAGCCGACCTGGGCCGAGATCAACTGCCACGGCCATACGCTGGGCCATTATCTGTCCGCCTGCGCGCTTGCCTACCGGTCGACGGGGGACAAGCGGTTCAAGGCCCGCGTGGACTATATCGCGGGCGAACTGGCCGCCTGCCAGGAAGCGGCGGGATCGGGACTGGTCTGCGCCTTTCCCGACGGGCCTGCGCTGGTGGCCGCGCATATCCGCGGCGAGAGGATCACCGGCGTTCCCTGGTACACGCTGCACAAGGTCTATGCCGGGCTGCGCGACGGCGCGCTGCTGGCGGATAGCGGGACGTCGCGCGACGTGCTGATGCGGCTGGCGGACTGGGGCGTCGTTGCCACGCGGCCGCTGACCGACGCGCAGTTCGAGGCGATGCTGGCGACCGAACATGGCGGCATGAACGAAATCTATGCCGACCTCTACGCCATGACCGGCAAGGAGGAGTATCGCGCCCTGTCGCAGCGTTTTTCGCACAAGGCGGTGATGGAGCCGCTGGTGAAGGGGCGCGACCTGCTGGACGGGATGCACGCCAATACGCAGGTGCCCAAGATCGTCGGGTTCCAGCGCGTCTATGAAGTGACGGGCGACGAGTCCTACGCGCAGGCCGCCAGCTTCTTCTTCCGCACGGTGGCGCACACCCGGTCCTTCGCAACGGGCGGGCATGGCGACAATGAGCATTTCTTCGCCATGGCCGATTTCGACAAACATGTCTTTTCGGCCAAGGGGTCCGAGACATGCTGCCAGCACAATATGCTCAAGCTTGCCCGGATGCTGTTCATGGCTGATCCGCAGGCCGACTATGCCGACTATTATGAGCGCACGCTCTATAACGGCATCCTGGCCTCGCAAGACCCGGACAGCGGCATGGCGACCTATTTCCAGGGGGCACGGCCCGGCTACATGAAGCTGTACCATACGCCCGAGGACAGTTTCTGGTGCTGTACCGGCACGGGGATGGAGAACCACGTCAAATATCGCGATTCCATCTATTTCCATGACGACCGGGCGCTGTACGTGAACCTGTTCGTGCCGTCCGCCGTCGCGTGGAAGGAGAAGGGGGCGGAGCTGGTGCAGCGTACGACCTTCCCCGACGCGCCGACGACGAGCCTGCAATGGAAACTGCGCGCGCCGGCCGAGATCGCGCTGAAGCTGCGCCATCCGCGCTGGAGCCGGACGGCGGTGGTGCTGATCAACGGGCAGGAAGCGGCACGATCGGCGACGCCCGGCAGCTATGTCGAGGTCGCGCGGACATGGAAGGATGGCGACCGGGTCGAATTGCGGCTGGCGATGGAGCCGGCGGTCGAGCGCGCGCCGGCCGCGCCCGACATCGTGGCCTTCACCTACGGGCCGATCGTGCTGGCGGGCGCGCTGGGCCGGGAGGGGCTGGCGCCGGGCGCGGACATCATCGTCAACGAGCGCAAATATGGCGAATATAACAAGAGCGACGTCACCGTGCCGACCATCGCGGGCGATCCCGAACGGCTGGCGCAGCAGGTGAAGCGGGGGACAGGGCCGCTGGAATTCAGCATCGCGGCGGACGATGGCGCGCCGGTGCGGCTGATCCCCTATCACCGCATCGCGCATGAACGCTATGCCACCTATTGGAAGGTGAAGCCGGGTTCGGCCTGAAAGGGCGGCGTGAACGGGCGGTCCGATTGACGAAGCGGGTGGCAAGCCGGTCTTTTCGCGCTAAGCTGGCCATCCATCGGGAGCCTTGTCCGTGTCCATCCTGCCTGATCCGCCGCCGCCCGTGACCGAGCCGGTCGTGCTGCATGGCTATTGGCGGTCGTCGGCAAGCTGGCGGGTGCGGATCGCGATGGGGTTGAAGGGGATCGATCATGCGGACCGCGCCTGGCACCTGCGGCACGATGCGCAGCGGTCCGCCGACTATCTGGCGATCAACCCGCAGGGGCTGGTGCCGGCGCTGGAGACGGCGGGCGGGGTGCTGACCCAGAGCCTGGCCATCTGCGAATATCTGGACGAGCTGTATCCCGACCCGCCGCTGCTGCCCGCCGATCCACTGGCGCGGGCGCGGGTGCGCGCCTTCGCCCAGGCGGTGGCGTGCGACATCCATCCGCTGCAGAACCTCAAGGTGCTGCGCATGTTGCGGGCGCGCGGCATGGACCAGGAGGCCGTGGACGGCTGGGCGCGCGAGGTGATCGAGACCGGGCTGGAGGCGTGCGCCGCGCTGATCGCGCAGGAGGACGGCCCCTATTGTTTCGGCGCGACGGTGACGCTGGCCGACATCTGCCTGATCCCGCAGCTGGGCAATGCCCGCCGGTTCGGCGCGCGGACCGACTTTCCCCGGATCGAGGCGATCGACGCGGCCTGTGCGCGCCTGCCCGCCTTCATCGCGGCGGCCCCGGCGCAGCAGCCCGACGCGGAATAGGGCGGGCCGGGCAGGGCGGGCGGAGCAGGGC